>NZ_PJJQ01000033.1:0-403098 GCF_002929575.1 Cryobacterium sp. N21
GAACGTCAGCGTGCTCTTGGCCTCGGTCACGTCGTCGCTGGGGGCGGTGCCGTCGGGGTCGAGGCGGGCCTGCCATTCCATTGCCTGCACGCGCAGTACGTCGGGCGCGAAGCGGATGCCTGCGCCGGGGAGCCCGGCGGTTTCCGCGGTGCTGGCCCCGGTGGCGGTCGCGACGAGGGCGCGCTCAACCCCCTCGAGGTCATCCGGCAGGACCTTCCCCTGCAACGCGGTGAGGGTGCTGGCGATGATCTCGGCCGATTCCACCCCGAGTTCCCCGCTGGTCAGGCCGTCGGCGATGACCGGGTACCGCGCCGGGACAGGCAGGCCCAGCGGGGTACGTTCCACCGCGGTCTCACCGAGTTTCAGGCGCCGTTTGGCTTCGCGGCCCGAGATGCCGGCGAGTTGGGTGATGAACTCGACCCGGTTGCGGCATCCGTTTCGGTACGCCAGCGACCCGTTGCCAAGGTCGATCTCGGCGCGCACACCGATGTCGGTGGTGGCGCGTGCGCGGTTAATTGGTACTGGGCACCATCGACCTTGCGGCCGAGTTCTTCGAGGGCCGTCAGAACCGCAACAGCTTCAGCATCGTCGAGGTGACCGAACCGCACATCGTCCAACGCTGCCGCCAGAATGGCACCGGCCTGAGCCACCGCTTCAACGCGAGAACCCTGCGGCATCGAGCCGGCTGTGGCGGGCGGGGCGGGCGGGGCGGTGATGGTCATGGCGTCGGTGCCTCCTTCACCCACAAGTATAGCCCGAATCGCCCCTAAAGACGAGTAAACCTCAGTCAAATACAAACGAAAGTTCAAAAGTTTCTTCTGAAAGCCAAGTGCGGGAAACGGTCACTTCGGCCCTCCTGTAATAGCCGTTCACCCGCTTTCGTGGGGCGTAACCCGGCCGCAGTAGAGGCATAATCATCAATTATGGGCAAAGTTTCCCCCTGAACTGGGGTCGACAAAAGCACGGGTACCATCGGCGGGAACTGGTTCAGCCTTTACCCGCCGCGATAACGTAAAGAGTCAGTCTCGTGCCGTGACTGCGGTGTGCTTCCACACGAGCGCATTGAGATGACTGAGAACCGGGGGAGCAGCGCAGACGTGACCAGCCTGACCGAAATTCTGATCGTGCACGGACTGCTGCCGGTGGAGGGACTTGACACCGTTCGGTTGAGCGATCGCGCCGATGAAGCCGCCGTGCGCAACTTGGTGGAGGCCGGCACCATCACCGAGCTGCAGTTCGCCAGGGCACGCGCCGAGCAGAAAAACCTGCCCTTCGTCGAGCTGCTGGACTATCCGGTTGACCGGCTCGCCGTGGCCAAAGTGCCGGCCACCGTCTGCCACCGGGCCAATGTTTTGCCGATCGCCTTTGAAGACGGTCGCCTCGTGGTGGCCATGGTCAACCCCGGCGATGTGTTCGCCGTCGACGACGTGCGCGAGGCAGCGCGCATGCGGGTCAGCCCGGTTGTCGTCGAGCTGTCCGACCTGCAGGCGGCCATCGCCCGCTATCACCGCGCCGACAACGAATTGATCGACCTCAGCACCACTCTCACCGCCGACAGCGAAGAACCCGAGGAGTTTGCCGGTCCCAACGAAACGGATGACGCCGCTCCGATCGTGCGCTTCGTCAACCTGTTGGTCAGCCAGGCCATTCAAGACAAAGCCTCTGACATCCACATCGAACCCGGTGAGAACGATGTGCGCGTGCGCTACCGCATAGACGGGGTGCTGCACGAGATGCAGCGAGCTCCGTCGACCATCGCCGGTGGCGTCATCTCGCGCATCAAGATCATGAGCGACCTCGACATCGCTGAGCGTCGCAAACCGCAGGACGGCCGCATGTCGGTGCACCACAACGGGCGCACCGTCGACCTGCGCGTCGCCGTTCTGCCTACGGTGTGGGGAGAGAAGGTCGTGCTGCGAATTCTCGACAACGCCACCTCGTCGATGAGCATGGACGGCCTCAATCTGCTCACCGACAACTTCAACGAGTACGAGATGGCGTACACCAAGCCGTACGGCATGATTCTGGTCACCGGCCCGACCGGGTCGGGCAAGTCGACCACGCTCTACACGACCCTGCACGCCATCAATCGCCCGGAGATCAACGTCATCACCGTTGAAGACCCGGTGGAATACCGCATGCAAGGGGTCAACCAGGTGCAGGTGAATCGCAAGGCGGGCCTCACCTTCGCCGTTGCGCTGCGTTCCATTCTGCGCGCCGACCCCGATGTCGTGCTGCTCGGTGAGATTCGAGACCAGGAGACCGCGAAGATCGCCATCGAGGCCTCGCTCACCGGTCACCTCGTACTGTCGACCCTGCACACCAACGACGCGCCGAGCGCCATGACCCGACTAATCGAAATGGGCATCGAGCCCTTTCTCGTGGGGTCGGCCCTGGACTGCGTTGTGGCCCAGCGACTGGCCCGGCGTCTGTGCGACCGCTGCAAGGTGCCCGACGAGCGCACCGACCTGGCCTATCTGGGTTTTGTAGTCAACCCAACGGTGGGCTACGTCTCGAACCGTTCGACGGTCATGCCGGATCTCGGCCCGGCCATCGACCCCACCACGACGGGCACGATCATCTACAAGCCGACCGGGTGCTCGAGTTGCTCGCAGACCGGCTACCGTGGACGGCTTGGTATTCACGAGGTCATGACGGTGTCCGAAGAGATCGAGCGGCTGACCGTGGCGCACGCCTCGAGCGCGCAGATCGGAGCCGCCGCCCGCAAGCAGGGAATGATCACCATGCGTGAAGACGGCTGGGCCAAGGTCGCCCTCGGGCTGACCTCGATCGACGAGGTGCTCCGTGTTGTTTCCTAATTTCCGGGATGCCCCGGTTCGCCCCCGACGGACCGCGCAGGTCCCGCAGTGAGATCGCCCGATCTCGGTTATGCCGTCCAGGAATCCGATGACCCGCCCGCCTCCACCGTTGATATCCGTTCGAGGAGGCTTATGCGTTCCGAATCATCAGCCCAATTCAGCGCACCCATGCCCGATGCCGACCTGCTCCGGGCGCTCCGTCTCGTGCTGGACGAGGGAGCGAGCGACCTGCACGTTTCTGGCGGTGCACCGCCGAGCATCCGGGTGGACGGTTCCCTGCGGCCGATTCCCGGGTGGGATCGTTGGTCGCCGGAGAAGGTCGCTTCCGCACTCAACAGCATTCTGTCGCCGGAGCAGCGCGAAGAATTCGACCAGGAACTCGAGCTCGATTTCGCCCACACGGTGGAGGGCACGCGTTTTCGAGTCAATTTCTACCAGCAGCGCAACACGGTCGGGGGCGCCTTTCGGCTCATTCCCAATGAGATCAAATCATTGGCCGAGCTGGGTATTCCGGAATCGGTGGCGCGGTTCGCTCACCTGCCGCGAGGCCTCGTTCTGGTCACCGGTCCCACCGGCTCCGGCAAGACCACAACGCTGGCCGCAATGGTGGACCTGGTGAATCGCACCAGGGACGACCACATCGTCACGGTGGAAGACCCGATCGAGTTCATTCATGAGGCCAAGAAATCCATGATCAGCCAACGCGAGGTGGGGCAGGACACGCACAGTTTCGCATCCGCTCTCACACACGTGCTGCGCCAAGACCCCGACGTCATTCTGATCGGCGAGTTGCGCGACCTGGAGACGATCTCGGTGGCTTTGACCGCCGCCCAGACCGGTCACCTCGTGTTTTCCACGCTGCACACTCAGGATGCTGCCCAGACCATCGACCGCATCATCGACGTTTTTCCACCGCACCAGCAGGCGCAAGTGCGCGCGCAGCTCGCCGCGACGCTGCGCGGGGTGGTCTGCCAGACCCTCGTGCGCAAGATCGGCGGTGGGCGTGTGGTCGCGACCGAGATTCTGGTGACCACCGCCGCCATCGCGAACCTGGTGCGGGAGGGCAAGACCCACCAGATTGCCTCAGCCCTGCAATCCGGGCGCACCCTCGGCATGCACACCATGGACCAGCACCTCGCTGAACTCGTCGAGGCCGGCCAGATCACTCGGCAGGCCGCAGAGGAGAAGGCCATGGACGTCGACGTGCTCAAGCAACTCGTGCACAGGGTTGATCCCCCGGACACCCCGGTGGGCGGCCTGAGCAACGGCGAAATTGACTTCAATGACTCGTTCTCGTCCGGAAGGCGCTAGATGTCCACCGAAAGCTCTTTCAGCTACACCAGCAGGGACTCCCGCGACCGCGTGGTCAAGGGCCGCATGGACGCAGCGTCGGAGCGGGCAGTGCTGCTGCAACTGCGCACCATGGGGCTCTCGCCCATTTCGATCACGCCGGCCCATAAACTCACGGGTCTTCACGCAGATCTGAGCATTCCGGGGTTTCAAAAGCACATTGGACTCAGCGACCTCTCCGTGATGAGCCGTCAGATGGCGACAATGACCGCGGCGGGGCTGTCGTTGCTGCGCACGCTCAATATTCTGTCGGAGCAGACCGAGAACAAGCAGCTCGCCCAGGTGATCGCTGTCATTCGCAGCGACGTCGAAACCGGCGTGTCGCTCTCCGAAGCCTTCGATAAGCAGGACGTGGTGTTTCCGCCGATCATGATCAGCCTGGTGCGCGCGGGCGAGTCCGGTGGTTTTCTCGAAGACGCCCTCAACTCCATTGCCGACAACTTCGAAAGCGAGGTGAAGCTGCGCGACACCATCAAGAGCGCGCTCGCCTACCCCGTGATCGTGCTGATCATGGCCGTGCTCGCCGTGGTGGGCATGCTCATTTTCATCGTTCCCGTGTTCGAGAAGATGTTCGCTGATCTAGGTGGCGAGTTACCGCCGGCCACCCGGGTGCTCGTCGCGCTCTCCAACGGCATGGTCTGGGTGGCCCCGGTGCTGCTCATTGCCGTCATCGTGTTCTCCGTTTGGTGGCGCAAGAACAAGCACACCCTGGCCGTGCGGCGGGTACTCGACCCGTTCAAGCTCAAACTGCCGGTGTTTGGCAAGCTACTTATCAAGCTCGCCATCGCTCGCTTCAGCCGCAACTTCGCCACGATGATCGGTGCCGGTGTGCCCATTCTGAACTCGCTCAAGATCGTAGGGGAGACCTCGGGAAACTATGTCATCGAGTCCGCCCTGATCAAAGTTCAGGAATCGGTGAGCCAGGGTCGTTCAATGGCGACCCCGCTCGCACTCGAGCCGGTGTTTCCGGCCATGGTCACGCAGATGATCGCGGTGGGAGAGGGTGCCGGCGTGCTCGAGCAGATGCTCACCAAGATCGCCGACTTCTACGACCAGGAGGTGCAGTCGACCACGGAGCAGCTCACGGCACTGATCGAGCCGCTCATGATCGCCGTCATCGGCGTGATCATCGGTGGCATGGTCGTGTCGCTGTACCTGCCCATGTTCAGTGTTTTCGACTACGTCAAATAGCCGGCGAGGCAAGTAGCCCCCGTTTGGGCTGCACTCCCAGTGGGGGTAGTCAGCCCCCCGAAAAAACAAGGTTCGGTCTGGGGCTTGAATCTAAGCTGACAACGGAGTAACTCCGCCGATTTACTCCTTGCAGAATCACTCAAAGGAAACACACACATGAACCGCTTCTTCACGACCGTCCTAGCCAAGCGCAAGGCCCTCGGCGACAAGGAGAAGGGCTTCACGCTCATCGAGCTCCTCGTGGTCGTTCTCATCCTCGGCATTCTCTCCGCGATCGCAATTCCCATCTACATCGGCCAGCAGGATTCCGCGAAGGACAGCGCCGTGGCTACTCAACTGGCGCAGGCGAAGGCCGCAATTTCCGTCTCAGTGGCTGAAGGTTCAACGGTCGACGCCGCCGTAGCTGCACTGGAAACCCTTCCCGGGTACTCCGCCAGCGAGAAAATTAGCGTTGTAGCCGCTGCGCCCGTTGCAGCCACCCCGGACGCATTCTTACTGACTGGAACATACGTGGACACTGCCGGGCAAGCCGGCACAAACGAGCACACAATCACGGAATCAACCTCGGCTAAAAAGAGCTAGAAATTCGAGTAGGGGGCGTCGATAATTTGGCGCTCTCGCTTCGTGCTGGAGATATCAGAATGAATAAGTGAAAGGAACGTTGAATGACTGTGCTCGGCGTTGAGTCCAGCAGACGTTCCGACGGCTTCGGCCTGGTTGAAGTCATCGTGTCGATGTTTCTTCTCAGCCTTATGGCACTGGTATTCCTGCCGGTGCTCACGCAGGCTATGCACCTCACTGCGTCCAACGCGTCGATCGCAACGGCAACTCAGCTACTTAGCGCGGATCTGGAGCAGGCGCGACCACTGGCAGTCACCTGTAATCCGCTTCCCGCAAGCACCGCATCAGTGCACGATGGATTAGCCGTTACCGGAGAGTGGGAACTCGCCGACGGATGCTCGACGGGTGTTTCCGCGATGGTAAAGTACACCAGCACCGTCATCGATCGCACAGACCGCAGTGTGCTCGCTCAGGTCGTTACGCTCATTCTGGTTTCACCGTGACCACGTGGTTCTTGGCCCGGTACCGTGGTGCAGAGGCACAAAGGTTGACTGTTGGCCAGGCCGAGAAGCTTGCAACCGCAAGCGCGCCAGGCCAGGACGGTATGTCGCTGGTCGAGTTGATTATCTACACTTCGCTGGCAGGGGTGATCCTCACCCTGGTTGGCGGTTTTCTGGTCACTACTTTGCGCGCGGAACGGGAGCTCGTTTCAGCCGTACAGACGACCAACACGACGCAGGTGATCGTTGAAGCGATTAGGGCCGACGTGCGCAATGCAAACCAGATCACAGTTCGAGGCCAGGATCTATTAATTGTGAAGACGGCAGGGCGAAACACAGACCTCACTTGGACATGCCAGGCATGGTTCTTCCACGACGGCTCGGTCTACTCCAAGGAAACCGCAACCGGGACGCCATTGAAGGCTCCGAATAGTAGTGAGATTGTCAGTTGGACCAATCACAGGATCTTAATTAATGAGGCGACCGTCGGATTTAACGGAGACGAAGTCGAGTTGTCCCTTGGAGTCGGCTCAGCTACTTCGGACCGAGTAGATACGACGATCAAGCCGCAAGGAACGCTAGAGATAGGACAAACATGCTTCGCAGGGTGATCCCGGAGTCTGGCGCTGGCGAGCGCGGGAGCGTGCTGATCGCTGTGATTGGCGTGATGGCCGTGCTCGTGATCGTTACCCTTACCGTAACCTCTTCGTCGTTGCAATCGCTCGGACTGACAACCTCGGTCCTCGCCGGCGTGCAGGCGCAGGCTGCGGCCGAGGCGGGGATCGCTGCCGGAGTGGTCCAGCTCAGCACTGGTTGCCCCCTCGTCGAAGACAACCGGCTCAGGAGGTCTGCGCCTCAATTCGAGGTGATTTTCTCGCATCTGGATAGCGGGGCTCCGGTGTGGGAAGAGGGTTGCCCAGCGGCGATGGGACAGGTCAAGATGGTTTCGACGGGTACCGCAGGGGCTGCCGGCCTCGGTGGCAAAGCGGCGGGCACCACCCGCAGCGTCGAGGCTGTCTACTCTGTGGCCGTATCGGGCAGCAGCCCGAGCGCCGGCATCGCGATCTACGCTGACCTCGGCTTTTCCATCATCGAGTCCGTGACCATCCATGCACCGGGTGCTGCGATCTATGTGCGTCAGGGTGACGCCAGTTGCATCAGTTCGGGCGCAAACACCGTGGATCTGATAGTCCATGCGGGCGACGTCATCCTCGGAGAATCCTGCGGTCTGTTCGGAGACGTGTGGGCATCGGGCAATGCCACAATCGGTGGATCCGCACTTGTCCACCAAAGCCTGATTGCTGCCAGATTGACCACATCGTCGACCGCGCAGGTTAGCGGCAATGTCTGGGTTTCAGGGCTTGCCGCGATTGGTCCGGGTACGGTCGTCGGCGGAAGTCTCACGGCGGGTGAAACGAGCGGTATTCTCGGCAGCTTGATCGGAAATTCATCGCAGACCAAACCTGGACCGGTTTCCGGCCTCGCCGCACCGGGATGGTACGACCTGAAGTACAAGTATTCATCGACAATCGGCACGTTCGTGAACGATAAAAGCCAAAAGGATATGGCATGGAACTACTTTGAAAATAAGGTCGTTCTTGGAGGGATCTGTGATCTGGCCGCCCTGCAAGCTGCTGCCGATGCGCTGACTGGCGCTCCTGGGATCATTGAATGCGCGAATGGGGTTGACGTCTCAGGTACGGGGATACTGAATCTTGGCAGTGACATCGCAATTATCGCGGACAACTTTCAATTTCGTAACAGCGCTCAGATCGATGCTGCTTCGAAGCACAAATTGTGGTTGGTAACCTCTGACAAGTCGCCAAACAGCAAGTCAAAATGTAACGCAAAGGCCGAGGATTTTTCGGTAATCGAATCATTTAAAGTCAACTTCAATGTTGATGTGATGGTTTATACGCCGTGCAACGTAAACATTTCCACTTCGTCCCAGTGGCGTGGTCAGATTTGGGGCGGTACCGTGAAACTGGCTACATCCGGCGTCTACACCTACGCTGAGGTCGGCTTTCCAGGCGCGACATCGACCGGTGGAGGGACGCCTGCCTTAGGTGCGCGGGAGTCGATTCGAGACCTGAATGGCTAGCACCGTTGCTGGGATCTTCGGTATTCTTGGCGCCGTAATCGGCTCACTTCTCAACGTGGTAATCTACCGCATACCGGCTGGCCGCTCCATCGTTTCCCCGCCGAGTGCGTGTGGCAGTTGCGGTGCGCGCATTCGGCCGTATGACAATATTCCAGTCTTGAGCTGGTTCGTGCTGCGCGGCGAATGCCGCGACTGTAAGGCACTCATCCCGCCCCGCTACCCCATGATCGAACTCGGCACCGCGGTGTTCTTCGCTGTCGTCGCTCTCTGGGTGTTCGCGTCCGCAAATTTCGGCTGGGCGGCCGTGACGACCGCCACCAACACCCTGGCCACTCAGCTCATCGTGCTCGCGGCGTTTCTCTACCTGGCGGCGATCAGCGTGGCCCTGGCCATGATCGACCTCGACACGCGCACCCTGCCGAACCGCATTCTGCTGCCCGCGTATCCGGTGGCCGCGGTACTGCTCGGGGCAGCCGCCCTCGTGGCCGGCGAGCCCGGTCGCCTGCTCACCGCCCTCATCGGGGCCGGAACACTGTTCGGCCTCTACCTGGCCTTGGCATTGATCAGCCCCGGCGGCATGGGCCTCGGCGACGTGAAACTAGCCGGCCTGCTCGGTCTCTACCTGGGTTATCTGGGCTGGGCGCCGCTCATCGTGGGCGCTTTCGGCGCTTTTCTGCTCGGCGGTGTATTCGGACTCCTTCTGCTCCTCAGCCGAAAGGCCAAGCGCCGCAGCAGTATTCCGTTCGGCCCGTGGATGCTGCTGGGCGCCTGGATCGGCGTATTCTTCGGCGACCAGATATCCATCGGCTACCTCACCCTGTACGGCCTCGCTTAACCGTCAGCTGCCGCCACGACCATTCGACCCGCTCCTCGACCACCGTTTACGAACCAACTTCTCACTGGGGGAAACAAATGACTACACGCGTGGTCGGAATCGATATCGGTACCACCGCCGTGCGGGCCGTAGAACTGCGGGATGGCGAGACGGATCACCCCGTGCTCGTGCGCTGCCACGAAGAGCCCCTCCCATTCGGTGCGGTCAGCCGCGGCGAAGTGCTGGAACCGGCCGTCGTCGCCGCGGCGCTCCAGCGAATGTGGGCGAGGGGCGGCTTCACCACCAAAGACGTCGTGCTCGGGATGGGCTACCACCGAATGGTCGTGCGCAACCTGACCGTGCCCAAGATGTCGCTGCGCCGCATTCGCGAGTCGCTGCCCTTTCAGGCGCAGGACCTGCTGTCATTTCCCACCGCCGAGGCGCTGCTCGACTTCTACCCGATTGCCGAAGTCGACAGTGATGGTGAGTCTGGCCCGCAAATCTCCGGCCTGCTGATCGCCTCCTTGAAAGATGTCGTGCAATCGCACATCAAGGCCGTAAAGCTGGCCGGACTGCACACCGTCACCGTTGACATTATGTCGTTCGCTCGCAGTCGTGCCATTCACCGTGCAGTGACCACCCCCGACGTGATCGTGCAGATTGATATCGGTGGCGGCTCGTCGAGCGTGCTCATCTCCTCGAACGGCGTGCCGCAGTTCGTGCGCGTGATTCCCTCCGGCGGTAATCAGCTCACCAAAGCGCTACGCGTGCGCCTCGGCATCGACGAGGAGGCGGCCGAGGTGCTCAAGAAGCGGCTGGGTCTGCCAAAGGAGGCGGCACCCGAAGATGAGATAGCCACCACGATCATTCGGGAGATCACCTCGGAACTTTTGGAGAGCCTGCGCAACACAGTCGCGTATTTCACCAATAACCGGCCGGAGCTACCGATCGACCGCATCGTGCTCATGGGCGGTGGTGCCCGACTCGACGGATTCGGTGCCGCGCTCAGCGAATTGACCCGTTTCCCGGTCGTTCCGGCGCAGCCCTACGGCGGGCTGGAACTTGGACCCGACGTCAATCAAACAGACTTGGAGAATTCCCAGTGCACCTTTGTTGCCGCACTAGGACTGGCATTGGGGAGCAAAGCATGAAACGGGCAACGGATATGCAGGAGCTGATCCTCGGCGGGGAGCCGCGCGCAGATCTGCTCCCCCCGGATCTGTTGGCCCGGCGAGCGAACCGAGCACTGCACCGAGCATTGACCATCACCCTCATGGGTGTCGTTGTGATCATGGGCGCGGGCATCGGCGCGGTCTCCGTGACGGCGGCATTAAACCAGAACGATTTGGCGGAAGCCACGCTGCGCACCGATGCGATCCTCATGGAGACCACCAAATTCGCCGAGGTGAGTCGGGTGCAGGACCAGTACGACACGACCCTGGCCGTGCGTGGTCTCGGCCTGTCGACCGAGGTGGATTGGAAGGCCTACCTCGCCGATATTCGCGCCATCCTGCCGGCCGACGTCACGATCGATTCAGTCACTGTGACCACGTCGTCACCCTGGGCCGGCTTTGTTCAGAGCGCGGTGCCACTCACTCAACCCCGAACTGCTTCACTCGCATTGGAAACCACCAGCCCGGGGCTGCCCACGGTGCCGCAGTGGCTGGTCGGCCTGAAAGACCTGCCCGGCTATGCCGACGCGAGCCCTGGATCCATTTCTCGCTCGCAAGACGGCAGCTATGTCGTGAGTCTCGCACTCAACATCAACGCGGCCGCGTTGTCGAACCGCTTTGCCGCAGAGGAGTAGAGAGATGAATAGGGACCGACTCTGGGGGCTCACCTGGGTCGCTATCGTGGGCGCCGTCGTGGTTTTCGGCACGCTGCTCGGTATCGCGCCGAAAGTAGCAGAGGCCAGTGCTGCCGCCCGCGAACTGACCAACGTGAAAGCCCAGAACACCCAGCACGAGCTGGCCCTCGCCACCCTGAAGGACGAGTTCGCGCACATCGATGTGCTCAAGAATAATCTGGCTGAGCTGCAGCTCGGCATTCCCCTGACCGCCGACATTCCCGCGTTTGTGGCGCAGCTCGACGCCATTGCCGCCGAGCACCAGGTGACGCTCGACCAGATTTCGATCAGCGACGGCACCGGTTACGTGCCGATCGAACCGGTCGCCGCTCCCGAGGCCGCCGCAGCTAGTACCGACGCGGCCACTGCCGACCTAGCGGGCGCCGACTCGGCTCCAACGATGAGCCCGCGCCTGTCGCCCGCGAACTACATCTCGGTGCCGGTTTCCATCGAGGCGAGCGGCACCAATGCCAGTGTGCTCGACTTTCTCTCCGGGCTGCAATACGGCGATCGCATCATTGCCATCAAGACCTTCTCCACCGGCGCGGGAGCGAGCGCGGGGGAGGCCACCGTCACCATTGCGGCCGAGATCTACGTGCTGGTCGACCCCACCGCACCAGCCGCCGAGTAACCTGGCGCAGCACTCCAAAGCCCCCGATACCTCCAGTATCGGGGGCTTTCGCATTCCTGCCAGCGTCTGTAGGCGGCTGCCCATGCCCGCCCGCAGACCCCCAGATCGCGGGACTACCGCTAAACCGCCAGTCTCAATAGCGTTGCGAGTCACGTAGGCCTCTCGCGAACAAGACTTACCCTCTGGCTCCACTCGCGAGGCCTGCCTCGACCGTGTGCCGCACCCTCGGCATCCGCTCGTGATCTACCCGCACGGCCGTACCTGTTCCGCGGCAGTCAGTACCCGACACTTGCTTTGCGAAAAGGATTCCTCATGGACGGCCCGAAAAACTCTGCGCTGATCGACCACACCGCGTCGCCAGGCGCTGGCCTGCTTTACGCCGATCTGGTGGGCTTCACCCCGGTTTCGGCCTCCGCCGCAGTGAACGCCACCCACCGCGACGAAATTCGCGTGCTTCCCACGAACCGCAGGCGCACGCGCATGGCGCTACGCAGTGTTCCCGGCGACCGCATTCTGCGAAGCGTCGGCCAGGCGGAGCCCGATGTGCTCGGCGCTCCAGACACCGACCTGATCGAAGCGCTCACCGAGGTTGTGCTACGCAAGGCTTCCGACCTGCATGTCTCCGTCGCAGCTCCGCCGAGCATTCGCCGCGCTGGCGATCTGGGCCCGGTGGGCATTGGCCCGGCCTGGTCGCGCCAAAAGGCAGACCTCGCGATCCGCAGCATTCTCACCCGCGCCCAGCAGACCAGCTTCGATCGCGACCACGGACTCGACTTCGCGTACACGCTCGAGGACACCGCGGTCAGCGGCACGTCCAACCGCTTTCGAGTCAACGTGCACCAGCAGCGTGGCGCAGTCGGTGCGGTCTTTCGGCTCATTCCGAGCGAGATCAAAGACCTCAAGGCCCTGGGAATTCCGCAATCGGTGGCCACGTTCGCGGCGCTGCCTCGCGGGCTGGTGCTCGTGGCCGTGCCTACCGGCTCTGGGAAGTCCACCACCCTGTCCGCCCTCGTCGACCTCGTGAACAGCACCAGGGCCGACCACATCGTCACCGTGGAAGACCCGATCGAGTTTCTGCACGCGCACAAAAAGTCAATCGTGACCCAACGCGAGGTGGGGCACGACACGGCGAGTTTCGCATCCGCTTTGAAACACGTGCTGCGGCAGGGCCCCGACGTGATTCTCATCGGCGAACTGCGGGACCTTGAGACGATTCAGGTAGCGCTGACCGCCGCCGAAACCGGCCACCTCGTCTTCGCGACCCTGCACACGCAGAGCGCTGCCCAGACGATCGACCGCATCATCGACGTGTTTCCGCCGCACCAGCGGAACCAGGTGCGGGCGCAGCTCGCCCAGACCCTGCAGGGCGTGGTCTGTCAGACCCTGGTGAAGTGGGCGAACGGTTCCGGCCGGGTTGCCGCGACCGAGGTGCTTGTAACCACGCCGGCCATTGCCAACCTCATTCGCGAGGGCAAGACGCACCAGATCGAATCCATGATGCAGAGCGGCCGCGACAAGGGCATGCACACCATGGACCAGCACCTCGCCGAACTGGTCAACGCCGGCCAGATCGCCCGTACGGCCGCGCTCGCCAAGGCCCACGATGTCATCGGCGTTGAGCTGCTCATTCACCGCACCGAGTCGGCGGCGGGCGGCGGAGCCTTCGCCTTCGCGGGCGCGAGCGGGTACAGCAGCGGCGGCTACGACACCGGCCGCGCTGCCGACTACGACGCCGGCTTTTCCCGCGCGGTTCTCTGATGCCGGAGACACTGGTCTTCAGCTACACCGGTCGCGACACCCGGGGTACGAACGTGAAAGGGCGAGTCGACGTGCTCAACTCGGGGCAGGCGTATTCGCTGGTGGCGCCGGCGGCGGCATCCGCTGGATAATGCGGCGGCGCGCCGAGTCTCCGTGGCATTTGCTGTGCCCTTGGTACAGTAGAGGTCAGTCACGGCGAAGGCCACGAGGAGTTCAGCATGAGCGACAACACGCCAACCGACGGCAAGAAGAACCCGGAAACGGATGCTGCCGCAGCGCCCGATTCGAGCGCGCCCGAGCAGGATTCCACCGACCAGAGCGGTGCCCCCGAGCACGCCGCGGTCGTGGTCGAGCCAACGGCTTCGCTCGCCGAGCCCGTTCAGGAACCCATCGTCATCGACTATGACGCCATCAACGCCAACCTGAGCGCTGCCGAGCGCGCCGACGTGGCATCCGCTTCGGCCGACGCCCGCAACCTGGCCCCCATGTCAACGGCCGCTCCGGTCGCGCCCCGCGATGCCGACGCACCGAGCCTTGCCGACGACTACTCCGACTCCTATACTCCCGCCGAAACGGTTCCGGCCACGAGCACAGCCATTGAGTCAGAGCCGGCGTCGCCCGTCGTGCCGGTCGCGCTCGCCGTGGGAACGGCCGCCGCCGCGGAGACGCCGATCGACTACTCCGTCGTCGAGGCCCCCCGTGACGTGCCGGTCTCGACCCCGCCGTCGTACACGCCCCCGGCCCAGTCGCCGATCTACGTGCAGGCACCCACCAAGCCCAAGGACCGCAGCAACCGGGGCGGCGGCATTCTGATCGCCCTGCTCGCCACGGTGGTTTTCGCGGTGCTGTACGCCGTCGCGGCGTTCATCATCATCGGCGTGACGAGCGCGACCATGGCCGTCACCGTGAGCACCTTCACGTCCTTCGTCGGGCTGCCGAGATTCTACATTCCGGTCATCTTCTTCTTCCTGGCCTATGCCGCCCTGATTGTGCTGGTCAACCGCGGCGGCTGGTGGGCGTACGTGCTGTTCGGTTTCTTCGTCGGCGTCGTGGTGTACTTCTCCTACATCGGCGGGGCCATGCTCGGCCTCGTGATCGACGGCCAGTCTGACGGCCTGACCCCGACCGAACTCAGCCGCATCGTATCGACCCTGTGGCTGAACCCCGGCGCCATCGCTGCCGGGCTCATCGCCCGCGAGGTGCCGATCTGGGCCGGAGCCTGGATCGCCCGCCGCGGACGCCGCGTCACCGCGAAGAACCTCGAGGCCCGCACCGAGTATGAGCGCCTGCTCGCCGACGGCCCCCAGGTCTCCCGCCCCTAGCTCCTTGCGGACGGGGCCCAGGCCCCGTCCATGGGCCCAGTTTATAAACTGGGCCCATGGCTCGGGCCCAGGCCCCGTCCGGCACCGGTAGCCGGCGGGCGGGCCTACGCTGGAGCCATGCGGGAATATCGAAAGTACGCGATCACCATGGCAGCCTTCTCGGTCGCCCTCTACGTTGCCTTCATCGTCGCGGCGTTCGGCGTGCTCAGTCTGCTGCTCAATCGTGACGTCATCAACGAAACGGATGCCGGCGCCCTCCTCGGCCCCATCATGGTCACCACAGCGGCCCTCGCGTTGGTCTGGGTCATGCTCAGCGCGGTGCTGCGCTCGCCCGAACGGCTGACGCAGGTTCCGCCGTTGCCGATCTTCATTGCCGGAGTCGCCGCCTACCTCGGCTATTGCGTCTCCGGGGGAGTGGTCTATAGCCTCGGCGCCGGCGAACTCTTTCGCTCGGTCATCTTCATCGGCGGCGAAATGATGGGCCCGTTCGCGATCGCCGTCGCCGTGAGCGGCTGGCTCATCGCCTTTCTGTTCTTCGTGGTGCTGCTCGCCAAACCCGCTGGCTCCGGCGCTCCCGAGTGGCCCTGGGAGAAGAACGACGACAACTAGCGCGCTGATGGGGCGTTTCGTGACGTCTCGCGCGCGCGGCACCCTCAGCAGCCCCATTCATGGGGCCGATGTTGGCATCTCGCGCACGACCCGCGTACGAGTAACCTTATGAATTATGGATAGGTCCATCGAGTCGCGCGTCAACCACGAGGTTGAGAACTGGCTGCGTTGGATCACCCGGTGGCGCCCCGCAACGCACCGCGGCCGTGCCCGCCTGTGCCGCCGATGCTTCGGATCCCCGATCATCGCCTCCGCCGGACTCGCCGTCGACGTTCCCCACGTCGTTCAGCACGCCCTTTCCATGCGCATGAAGATCGTCATCGACGCCTCGGTCGACGAATATACCGAGCGCAATCTGCCGCTGCTCGCGCACGAGCTCAACCTGAGCGAGCGCCGCGAATCCGCCCAGGCCTATCGGCCGGCTGAGGGCCTCGAACCGGAGTTTCGCGGGCTCGATCTCGACCCGCAACCCGCAGCGGATGCCCCGTACCTCTTCACCTTCAGCGAACTCGCCGACCAGCAGCCCGCCGAACCCCAGCCGGCACCCCCGTCCTCGCTCGATGCCGCAGAGCAGGAACTCCAGCTCGAGCTCCCCGCCCCGACACCGTTCGAACCGCTTCCGCCGCTCAGCCCCGAAGAGAAGGCCGCCCTGAAGGCCGAGATGGCCCTCGCTGACGAGTTCGCCACCCAGGTCGGCCTGCGGGTTTGCGCCCAGCTCGCCCAACAAAAGCCCCGCTTGCTCGCCGCAATCGCGGAGTTCGTCGAGCCCCAGGTGCAGGCCTTGCTGGCTGACCTCGAGAGCACCCTCGACTCGCCGCTGTGGCCGCGCAATCCCTAGCCGAGCCGCAGCATCCGTTCTCGGTCCGGGCCCACCTTGTGAACGCGGGCCCAGTCTATAAACTGGGCCCACGGACGGGGCCCGGGCCCCGTCCGCAGAGGGCCTGTTCTGACAGTGCTAAACGGGGAAAAGGGCCGCGCGGCGGCGGGCCTGACGCGGGGCGCAACCCATTTGACCATGGAGGCTCAGCCGGGCTAGAATTACCCGGTGTGCGCTTTGTCGTGCGCCTGAATTATGCCCTCTTGAGAGCACAGGTGCGAGATTCCACACATGTAGGGCTGGTCAAAGACCACGCCCCCACGGCATACCCACCAAAACACGCGCGAGCAATCGTGTGGGTTCAAGCGGGTCCAGATGAACTCGATCCCACCCGTCAGGACAAGATCGAATGCTAACCATCACAAAGCTGTCACCGTGCAGCAATATCAAGGAGTAATTAGTGCCCACCATTCAGCAGTTGGTCAGGAAGGGCCGTAGCCCCAAGGTCACCAAGACCAAGGCTCCCGCCCTGAAGTCCAACCCGCAGCAGCGCGGCGTTTGCACCCGCGTCTACACCACCACCCCGAAGAAGCCGAACTCGGCTCTTCGCAAGGTCGCCCGCGTCAAGCTTTCCAACGGCACCGAGGTCACCGCCTACATTCCCGGCGAGGGCCACAACCTGCAGGAGCACTCCATGGTGCTCGTGCGCGGAGGCCGTGTTAAGGACCTCCCCGGTGTGCGTTACAAAATCATTCGCGGCGCACTGGACACCCAGGCCGTCAAGAACCGTAAGCAGGCCCGCAGCCGCTACGGCGCAAAGATGGAGAAGAAGTAATGCCCCGTAAAGGACCCGCTCCCAAGCGCCCTGTCATTGCCGACCCGGTTTACGGTGCCCCCATCGTCAGCCAGCTCGTCAACAAGATCCTTCTCGATGGCAAAAAGGGCCTCGCCGAGCGCATCGTTTACGATGCCCTCGCGGGAGTCTCCGCCAAGAACGAGCTGGATGCCGTCGTCACGCTGAAGAAGGCACTCGACAACGTTCGTCCGACCCTCGAGGTGCGTTCGCGCCGTGTCGGTGGTTCCACCTACCAGGTGCCCGTCGAAGTGAAGCCGCACCGCGCCAACACGTTGGCCCTTCGCTGGTTGACCAGCTACGCCAAGGCGCGTCGCGAGAAGACCATGACCGAGCGCCTCACCAACGAGATCCTCGACGCGAGCAACGGCCTCGGTGCCGCTGTCAAGCGTCGTGAAGACACTCACAAGATGGCTGAAGCGAACAAGGCCTTCGCGCACTACCGCTGGTAGTTAGAACCATCGAGCATTCCTGATCAGCAGGCAGGCGCGTGTGAAACACGCGCCTGCCCAGCTGCTAAGCGGATGCTCAAGGCCTTGTTCCGCATTCCCACCCCTACCCTTCCGGAGGACCCCCGTGGCACTTGACGTGCTCACCGACCTGAGTAAGGTCCGCAATATCGGCATCATGGCTCACATTGATGCTGGCAAGACCACCACGACTGAGCGCATCCTGTTCTACACGGGTGTCAACCACAAGATCGGCGAGACCCACGACGGCGCCTCGACGATGGACTGGATGGCTCAGGAGCAGGAACGTGGCATCACGATCACCTCCGCTGCGACGACCTGTTTCTGGGACAACAACCAGATCAACATCATCGACACCCCCGGACACGTGGACTTCACCGTGGAGGTGGAGCGTTCGCTCCGCGTTCTCGACGGTGCTGTTGCCGTGTTCGACGGCAAGGAGGGCGTTGAGCCCCAGTCCGAAACCGTGTGGCGTCAGGCCGACAAGTACGACGTGCCCCGCATTTGCTTCGTCAACAAGATGGACAAGCTCGGCGCCGACTTCTACTTCACGGTCGACACCATCATCAAGCGCCTCGGCGCGAAGCCGTTGGTCATCCAGCTGCCGATCGGTGCAGAGTCTGAGTTCGAGGGTGTCGTTGACCTCGTTCAGATGCGCGCACTGACCTGGCGCGGCGACTCCAAGGGTGACGTGGAGATGGGCTCGAAGTACGCCATCGAAGAGATCCCCGCCGACCTCGTGGAGAAGGCTGCCGAGTACCGCAAGCTTCTGCTCGAGACCGTTGCCGAAACCGACGACGACCTCATGGAGCGTTACTTCGCCGGCGAAGAGCTGACGGTTGCCGAGATCAAGGGCGCCATCCGCAAGCTCACCATCAACAGTGAGATCTACCCGGTTCTGTGTGGTTCTGCGTTCAAGAACCGCGGCGTTCAGCCGATGCTCGACGCTGTCATCGATTACCTTCCGACGCCGCTCGACGTGCCTGCCATTGAGGCCCACGACCCGCGCGACGAAGAAAAGGTCATCATGCGTCACCCCGACGCCGAGGAGCCCTTCACGGCGCTCGCGTTCAAGGTTGCGGTGCACCCGTTCTTCGGTCGCCTCACCTACGTGCGCGTGTACTCGGGCCGTCTCGACTCCGGAGCCCAGGTCATCAACTCGACCAAGGGTAAGAAGGAGCGCATCGGCAAGATCTTCCAGATGCACGCCAACAAGGAGAACCCGGTGGCCTTCGTCACCGCCGGTCACATCTACGCGGTCATCGGCCTCAAGGACACCACCACGGGCGACACCCTGTGCGACCCGAATGCCCAGGTCGTACTCGAGTCCATGACGTTCCCTGACCCGGTTATCGAGGTCGCTATCGAGCCCAAGACCAAGCAGGACCAGGAAAAACTGGGCCTTGCCATTCAGAAGCTCGCCGAAGAAGACCCCACTTTCCGTACCGAACAGAACCAGGAAACTGGCCAGACGGTAATCAAGGGAATGGGTGAACTTCACCTGGACATCCTGGTCGACCGCATGAAGCGTGAATTCAACGTTGAGGCGAACGTCGGCAAGCCCCAGGTGGCGTACCGCGAAACGATCCGCAAGGCCGTTGAGCGTCACGACTACACGCACAAGAAGCAGACCGGTGGATCCGGCCAGTTCGCGAAGATTCAGATCGCGATCGAACCGATGGAAATCACTGCTGAGAAGTCGTACGAGTTCCTCAACAAGGTCACCGGTGGTCGTATCCCGCGTGAGTACATCCCCTCGGTGGATGCTGGAATTCAGGATGCGCTCCGCGTAGGCATCCTGGCCGGCTACCCGATGGTGGGCGTTCGAGCCAGCCTGCTTGACGGCGCTGCGCACGACGTCGACTCCTCGGAGATGGCCTTCAAGATTGCTGGCTCGATGGGCTTCAAGGAAGCCGTTCGTAAGGCGAACCCCGTTCTGCTCGAGCCGCTGATGGCCGTCGAAGTTCGTACCCCTGAGGAATACATGGGTGACGTAATCGGCGACCTCAACTCGCGTCGTGGGCAGATCCAGACCATGGAGGATGCGCAGGGCGTGAAGGTAATTCGCGCACACGTTCCACTGTCGGAGATGTTCGGATACATCGGTGACCTGCGGTCGAAGACCAGCGGCCGTGCGGTGTACTCGATGACGTTCGAGAGCTATGCGGAGGTCCCGAAGGCAGTTGCCGACGAGATCATCAACAAGAACAAGGGCGAATAGCCCCTAAGGTGGCCTTCGGGCCAAAATCGCTTCGGCCACCTGGCCCTAGTAACATAAGTAGACACATCCAGCGCATACCGGCCGCTCATAACGGCGGCCGTGAATTTGCACGCGAGTCCTGAGGAGGACCCACAGTGGCCAAGGCCAAGTTCGAGCGGACAAAGCCGCACGTAAACATCGGAACGATCGGTCACGTTGACCACGGAAAGACCACGCTGACTGCAGCGATCTCCAAGGTTCTTGCCGATAAGTTCCCGTCCAAGATCAACGTTCAGCGCGACTTCGCGTCGATTGACTCGGCTCCGGAAGAACGCCAGCGCGGCATCACGATCAACATTTCGCACGTTGAGTACGAGACCGACAAGCGTCACTATGCGCACGTCGATGCTCCGGGCCACGCTGACTACATCAAGAACATGATCACCGGTGCTGCTCAGATGGACGGCGCAATCCTCGTGGTTGCCGCTACTGACGGCCCGATGGCTCAGACCCGTGAGCACGTTCTTCTCGCCAAGCAGGTCGGCGTTCCGACCCTGCTCGTCGCGCTGAACAAGGCCGACATGGTTGATGACGAAGAGATCATGGAGCTCGTCGAGCTCGAAGTTCGTGAACTTCTCTCCAGCCAGGGTTTCGATGGCGACAACGCCCCCGTCATCCAGGTCTCCGCACTCAAGGCGCTTGAAGGCGACGAGAAGTGGACCGGCAACATCCTTGAGCTCATGAAGGCTGTTGACGACTTCATTCCGGACCCGATCCGCGACAAGGACAAGCCGTTCTTGATGCCGATCGAGGACGTCTTCACGATCACCGGCCGTGGCACCGTTGTTACGGGCCGCGCCGAGCGTGGAACCCTCAAGATCAACTCCGAGATCGAGATCGTCGGCATCCGCCCGACGCAGAAGACCACGGTTACCGGTATTGAGATGTTCCACAAGCAGCTCGACGAGGCTTGGGCCGGCGAGAACTGTGGACTTCTTCTTCGTGGCACCAAGCGCGAAGACGTTGAGCGCGGCCAGGTCGTCGTCAAGCCGGGTTCGGTTACGCCGCACACCGACTTCGAGGGCACCGCGTACATCCTCAGCAAGAACGAGGGTGGCCGTCACAACCCGTTCTACGCGAACTACCGCCCGCAGTTCTACTTCCGCACCACGGACGTCACCGGCGTCATCACGCTGCCCGAGGGCACCGAGATGGTCATGCCTGGCGACACCACCGACCTGACTGTCGCGCTGATTCAGCCGATCGCCATGGAAGAGGGCCTCGGCTTCGCTATCCGTGAAGGTGGCCGCACCGTCGGCGCCGGCACGGTGACCAAGATCATCAAGTAATTTCCTTTACTTAGATCTGAAGAAAAGGGGTCGGACCTTCGGGTTCGGCCCCTTTTTTGCACCCCTGACGCAATCGAATATTTCAAGCGGATGACGATCGCTCACTACCCGACGCGGGATTGGGAATATCCGGTTATGGTCTGCGCATGCAGATATCGAAACTGGAAATGCGCATCCTCCTGGGGATCGCGATCGTTGTGGTGGCCATTCTCGCCGTGGTGATCGTGCCCCGCCTGGCCGGGTCCGCTCCCGCTGCCCAGTCATCGATCGCCCGGGTGACGCAGACGCCGACGCCGTCGGCGATTGCCACGTCCACACCCGTACCAGCGCCAACAGCCCAGACCGAACAGCAGATTCTCGACGGCATCGTGACCAGCACCGTCAGCGTCTACAGCGTGCTGGTCTGCGACAGCCTTAAACAATATGCCGCCCTGTCGATTCCCGAGATCATCACCAAGGTGCTCGCCGAATACCCGACCACCGGCCTGTCCGACCAATCCCGTCAGATCATGGCCCAGCGTGTGCTGACCGAATCCACCGCCAAGAGCTGCCCGGAGCAAAGCCCGCGAGTGGCCGCCGGAATCGTTCAGGGCTAGGTCACCCGCCGCACTAAAACGGATGCTCGTGGCTGGTCGGCCGCGGGCATCCGCTGGTAAATCGCGCGACACGCCGCGCGCGACACGCCCGGGTTGCATGTAATGGCAACTGTGTGGCAGACTCTTCTAGTTCAACACTTTCGGCGTGCGCTACGCGTCGCCGGAATCACTGCCAGGCAGTGCATAGTCGCGTCACACCCTTTCGAATAACACGTGTCGAACTGTGCAGATCGCAGGCTAGGCCGCAGGGAGCAGAGCGCAGCATAAATCAACGATCTGGTCGGCGTGGGTAAAACCGTGCCGTCCCCCAGGTTCTGCTTCTGGGAGTCGGCGTTGACGATGAGCGTCGATTATTTGGCGTGAATCAAAATTGACATATGAACAGTGGTGCTAATAGCAGCAGTGCTACTACGGCGTCCAATGCAACCTCGGCAAATCCTGCCGTGGTCTGTAAGACGCCTCGACAGAGAGAGAGTTCGACATGGCGGGACAGAAGATCCGCATTCGACTTAAGTCGTATGACCACGAGGTCATCGACATTTCGGCGCGCAAGATCGTCGACACAGTGACCCGTGCGGGCGCTACAGTCGTCGGCCCGGTGCCGCTTCCGACCGAGAAGAACGTGGTGTGTGTCATCCGTTCCCCTCACAAGTACAAGGACAGCCGGGAGCACTTTGAAATGCGCACCCACAAGCGTCTGATCGACATCATTGACCCGACCCCGAAGGCTGTTGACTCGCTCATGCGCCTCGACCTTCCGGCCGACGTCAACATCGAGATCAAGCTCTAGGGCCCGCGATGTCTTACTCCGATACCAAGACCACCAAGGGTCTCCTCGGCAAGAAGCTCGGCATGACCCAGGTGTGGGACGAGAACAACAAGCTTGTTCCTGTTACCGTCATCGAGATCGCGCCGAACGTTGTCACGCAGATCCGCACCAAGGCCGTCGACGGCTACAACGGCGTTCAGATCGCCGCTGGCCCCATCGACCCGCGCAAGGTCAACAAGCCCCTTGCCGGTCACTTCGACAAGGCCGGCGTCACGCCTCGTCGCCACATCACCGAGCTCCGTACCGCGGATGCCGCTGATTACAACCTGGGCCAGGAACTCACCGTTGACGGTGTCTTCGTTGCCGGCACCAAGGTTGATGTCATGGGCACCAGCAAGGGTAAGGGTTTCGCCGGTGTTATGAAGCGTCACAACTTCAAGGGTGTCTCCTCCTCTCACGGTTCGCACCGCAACCACCGTAAGCCCGGTTCCATCGGTGCTTCCTCGACCCCGAGCCGTGTCTTCAAGGGCATGCGCATGGCCGGTCGTATGGGTGGCGAGCGCGTAACCGTGCTGAACCTCAAGGTGCACGCTATTGACGCCGACAAGGGCCTCATGCTCGTCAAGGGTGCCGTTCCCGGTGCCCGTGGCCGCCTCGTATTCGTTCGCAACGCAGTGAAGGGAGCCTAGTCACTATGGCTACAGCACTCGACATCATTGACGCCAAGGGCAAGAAGGCAGGCTCTGCCGAGCTTCCCGACGAGCTCTTCGACGTTCCCGCCAACATTCCTCTCATCCACCAGGTCGTTGTTGCGCAGCTCGCTGCCGCACGCCAGGGAACGAGCAAGGTCAAGCGCCGTGGAGAAGTTTCCGGTGCCGGCCGCAAGCCGTTCAAGCAGAAAGGAACCGGTCGCGCTCGTCAGGGCTCCATCCGCGCTCCTCAGATGACCGGTGGTGGAATCGTCCACGGACCGACCCCGCGCAGCTACGACCAGCGCACCCCGAAAAAGATGATCGCCGCAGCCCTCAAGGGTGCACTGAGCGACCGCGCCCGCGGTGGCCGCCTGCACATCGTCGAGGCACTGTTCACGGCTGAGACCCCCAACACCAAGGTTGCCCTGGAGCTGCTCACGCAGATCGCCACGAGCAAGCACGTGCTGGTTGTTCTCGAGCGTACCGACGAGACCACGTTGCGCAGCATTCGCAATATCCCGACGGTGCACATCCTTTCGTGGGACCAGCTCAACGCCTATGACGTGCTCGTCAGCGACGACATTGTCTTCACCACCGGCGCGTTCAACGCGTTCGTGGAGAGCAAGACCAAGAAGGAAGAGGTGGCCGCATAATGACTATCGCGACCAACAAGGACCCCCGCGACATCATCATCTCTCCGGTTGTCTCTGAGAAGAGCTACGGCCTGATTGACGAGGGTAAGTACACCTTCATCGTTGACCCCCGCTCGAACAAGACGGAGATCAAGCTCGCGATCGAAAAGATCTTCAAGGTGCAGGTCGCTTCGATCAACACCCTGAACCGCGTGGGCAAGACTCGCCGCACCAAGTTCGGCATGGGCAAGCGCAAGGACACCAAGCGTGCCATTGTCACGCTCAAGTCTGGCTCCATCGACATCTTCACGGCCGTCGGCTAAGCGACAAGGCAGAGGGATAACTAATGGCTATTCGTAAGTACAAGCCCACGACTCCGGGTCGACGCGGTTCATCCGTTGCCGACTTCGCGGAAATCACGCGTTCCACCCCGGAGAAGTCGCTTCTGCGTCCGCTCTCCAAGACCGGTGGGCGTAACAACCAGGGCCGCATCACGACCCGTCACATCGGTGGTGGCCACAAGCGCCAGTACCGCGTGATCGACTTCAAGCGCAACGATAAGGACGGCGTCAACGCCCGCGTCGCTGAAATTGAATACGACCCGAACCGCACGGCGCGCATCGCGCTCCTGCACTTCATCGACGGCACGAAGCGTTACATCATCGCGCCGAACAAGCTCAGCCAGGGCGACATCATCGAGTCTGGAGCCGGGGCTGACATCAAGCCCGGCAACAACCTGCCGTTGAAGAACATCCCCACCGGTACCATCATTCACGCGATCGAGCTGCGTCCGGGTGGTGGCGCCAAGATGGCCCGCTCCGCCGGTTCGTCGGTTCGCCTGGTTGCGAAGGAGGGCGTCTACGCCCAGCTTCGTCTGCCGTCTGGTGAAATCCGCAACGTGGATGCTCGCTGCCGCGCGACGATCGGCGAGGTCGGCAACGCCGAGCAGTCGAACATCAACTGGGGCAAGGCCGGACGTATGCGCTGGAAAGGCGTTCGCCCGACCGTTCGTGGTGTTGCCATGAACCCGGTCGATCACCCGCACGGTGGTGGTGAGGGTAAGACGTCCGGTGGACGTCACCCCGTCAGCCCCTGGGGCCAGAAGGAAGGGCGCACCCGCCACCCGAATAAGGAAAGCGACAAGCTCATTGTTCGTCGCCGCACCGTCGGCAAGAAGCGTAAGTAGGAGTAGACGATGCCAAGAAGTCTTAAGAAAGGCCCTTTCGTTGACGACCACCTGCTTCGCAAGGTGTTCGCGGCGAACGAAGCCAAGAGCAAGAACGTAATCAAGACCTGGTCGCGCCGCTCGATGATCATCCCCGACATGCTCGGACACACCATCGCAGTGCACGACGGACGCAAGCACATCCCGGTGTTCGTCACCGAGAGCATGGTCGGACACAAGCTCGGTGAGTTTGCGCCCACCCGCACCTTCCGTGGACACGTGAAGGACGACAAGAAGGGCCGTCGCCGCTAACGCGGGGACGTGAAGGAGGAGAAGAAATGGTGGAGTCGATCGCACGCGTGCGTCACATCCGCGTTACCCCCCAGAAGGCTCGTCGCGTCGTTGACATGATCCGCGGCAAGCAGGCGCACGAAGCGCTGGGAATTCTGAAGTTCGCGCCCCAGGGCGCTTCCGACCCGGTCTACAAGCTGGTGGCCTCGGCCATCGCCAACGCCCGAGTCAAAGCAGATGCAGCCAACACGTATCTGGACGAGCAGGACCTGTTCATCAGCCGGGCATTCGTTGACGAGGGTACGACCCTCAAGCGTTTCCAGGCTCGTGCCCAGGGTCGCGCATTCGAAATCAAGAAGCGCACCAGCCACATCACGGTTGTGCTCACCACTCCTGAGGAGGGTACGAAGTAATGGGTCAGAAAGTAAACCCCTACGGCTTCCGTCTGGGAATCACCACCGATCACGTATCGCGTTGGTTCTCTGACTCGACCAAGCCAGGTCAGCGTTACGCTGACTTTGTTGCAGAAGACGTCAAGATCCGTCGCCTGCTGAGCACCAGCCTTGACCGTGCCGGCGTCAGCCGTATCGAGATCGAGCGCACTCGTGACCGTGTTCGCGTTGACATTCACACCGCCCGTCCGGGCATTGTGATTGGTCGCCGCGGCGCGGAGGCCGAGCGCATCCGCTCTGACCTTGAGAAGCTCACCGCCAAGCAGATTCAGCTGAACATCCTCGAGGTCAAGAACCCCGAGCAGGATGCCCAGCTCGTCGCGCAGGGTATTGCCGAGCAGCTCTCCGCTCGTGTGGCTTTCCGCCGCGCGATGCGTAAGGGCCTGCAGGGTGCACAGCGCGCCGGCGCCAAGGGTGTTCGCATCCAGGTGTCGGGTCGTCTGGGTGGCGCCGAGATGAGCCGCAGCGAGTTCTACCGCGAAGGCCGTGTGCCCCTGCACACCCTGCGCGCGAACATCGACTACGGCTTCTACGAAGCCAAGACCACCTTCGGCCGTATCGGCGTGAAGGTTTGGATCTACAAGGGCGACATCACCAACAAGGAACTCGCTCGCGAGCAGGCCAACGCTAAGTCGTCCCGCCCCGAGCGTCGTGACGATCGACCGCGCCGTGCACCTCGTGCAGATGCTCCGGCAGCGGCACCGGTCGCAGCAGGAGTTGAGGCTAAATAATGTTGATTCCACGTAGAGTCAAGCACCGCAAGCAGCACCACCCGGGTCGCACCGGCCACGCTACCGGTGGCACCACGGTGTCCTTCGGTGAGTACGGCATTCAGGCGCTGACCCCCGCGTATGTGACCAACCGTCAGATCGAGTCCGCTCGTATCGCCATGACGCGTCACATCAAACGTGGCGGAAAGGTGTGGATCAACATCTACCCCGACCGCCCGCTGACCAAGAAGCCGGCCGAAACCCGCATGGGTTCCGGTAAGGGTTCGGTCGAGTGGTGGGTTGCCAACGTCAAGCCGGGTCGCGTTCTGTTCGAGCTCAGCGGTGTCACCGACGCCGTTGCGAAAGAGGCGCTGACCCGCGCAATTCACAAGCTGCCCCTCAAGGCACGCATCATCAAGCGCGAGGAGGGCGACGCATAATGGCGATCGGAACCAAGGAGCTCGCCTCAGTCGAGCTCGATACTTTTGACAATGAGAAGCTGTTCGACGAGCTGAAGAAGGCCAAGGAAGAGCTGTTCAACCTGCGCTTCCAGTCGGCCACCGGTCAGCTCGAAAGCCACGGCCGCCTCCGCGCGGTCAAGCGCGACATCGCTCGCATCTACACGGTTCTCCGTGAGCGCGAGCTGGGCATTCGTGCCACCCCGGTCGTAGCCCCGGCTCCGGCCAAGGCTGAAAAGGGCGAGAAAAAGACCAAGAAGGCCAAGGCCGCAGTGGAGTCCACCGACGACGCTGCAGCTGAGGCCGTCGAGACGAAGGAGGCCTAGTCATGGCGAAGACTGACGAAACGGTCGTCGCGGGCGAAGCCACCGAGCTCGTACGCGGTTACCGCAAGACGCTGCGTGGTTACGTGACCAGCGACAAGATGAACAAAACCATCATTGTCGTGGTCGAAGACCGCGTGAAGCACCCGTTGTACGGCAAGGTCATCCGCCGTACATCCAAGCTGAAGGCGCACGACGAGGCGAACTCCGCCGGCATCGGCGACCTGGTCCTGATCAGTGAGACCCGTCCGCTCAGCGCTTCCAAGCGCTGGCGCCTGGTCGAGATTCTTGAGAAGGCCAAGTAAGCCTCGCGCTTACTTGACGTAAAGGAGTTATAAAGTGCTTCAGCAAGAATCACGAGTCAAAGTTGCCGACAACACCGGTGCCAAGGAACTCTTGACCATCCGCGTTCTCGGTGGCTCAGGCCGTCGCTACGCCGGCCTCGGAGACGTCATCGTCGCCACGGTCAAGGATGCAATCCCGGGCGGCAACGTCAAGAAGGGTGACATCGTCAAAGCTGTCATCGTTCGCACCAAGAAGGAGACCCGTCGTCCAGACGGCTCCTACATCAAGTTCGATGAGAACGCTGCAGTGATCTTGAAGGCAGACGGTGACCCCCGCGGCACCCGAATCTTCGGACCGGTCGGTCGCGAGCTTCGCGACAAGAAGTTCATGAAGATCATCTCGCTGGCACCGGAGGTTATTTAATCATGGCCAGAATCAAAAAGGGTGACCTCGTTCAGGTCATCAGCGGCCGCAGCCAGGCTCGCGGCGGAGACCGTGGCAAGCAGGGCAAGATCATCTCCGTCGACGCCACGAAGAACCGTGTCCTCGTTGAGGGCATCAACTTCGTGACCAAGCACGTTCGCGTCGGACAGACCCAGCGCGGCACAAAGACGGGCGGCATCGAGACCTTCGAAGCCCCCATCCACGTGTCCAACGTTGCCATCGTCGACCCGGAGACCAAGAAGCCGACCCGCGTCGGCTTCCGCCAGGAAGAGGTAACGAAGGACGGCGTCTCCAAGACGGTCCGCATTCGTTACGCCAAGAAGTCAGGGAAGGACCTCTAATGACTGACACCGCAGTTGTTGAAGGAACAGGCGGAGCCGCGCCCGTCAAGGCCCTGCCGCGTCTGAAGCAGAAGTACCGCGATGAGATCAGTGCCAAGCTTTCCGCAGAACTCGGCTTCACCAACGTGCACCGCATCCCCACCCTGACGAAGATTGTCGTCAACATGGGTGTCGGAGAAGCAGCACGCGACGGCAAGGTGATGGACGGTGCGGTTTCTGACCTCACCAAGATCACCGGCCAGAAGCCGCAGGTCACCAAGGCCCGCAAGTCCATTGCGCAGTTCAAACTGCGCGAGGGACAGCCCATCGGCGCCCACGTCACACTTCGTGGCGACCGCATGTGGGAGTTCCTGGACCGGCTGCTCAGCCTGGCCCTTCCTCGCATCCGTGACTTCCGCGGTCTGTCCGACAAGCAGTTCGACGGTGCGGGCAACTACACCTTCGGTCTGACCGAGCAGGTCATGTTCCACGAGATCGACCAGGACCGCATTGACCGCGTTCGCGGCATGGACATCACGGTCGTCACGACCGCGAAGACCAACGACGAGGGTCGCGCGCTGCTCAAGGCGCTCGGTTTCCCGTTCAAGACGGACGACGTCAAGTAGCAGTTCCTCACTACAGAGGAACAAATTCAACTAGAGTTGGGAGCTTGCGCTTGCAAGCTCCCAACTATGGTTGGCCTCGCCCACAGTTTTTCACTGGGCGCACACAGATTTTCACCCCGGAATCCGATCAACCGATCGGGTTCCTCACCACCACAGGTCGTCATTCGTGTAACGGATGGGCGAAACCAGGCGAGAAAGGCACCACAAAATGACAATGACAGATCCGGTCGCAGACATGCTGACCAGACTGCGCAACGCGAACTCGGCGTACCACGACACAGTGTCGATGCCGCATAGCAAATTGAAAGCGCACATCGCTGACATCCTCAAGGCTCAGGGTTACATCTCCGCCTGGACCGTCAAGGATGCAACAGTAGGCAAGACCCTCACCTTGGACCTCAAATTCGGTCCGAACCGCGAGCGCTCCATCGTAGGCATCAAGCGGGTTTCCAAGCCCGGCCTCCGCGTGTACGCAAAGTCGACTGAGATCCCCACGGTTCTCGGCGGCCTCGGCGTTGCCATCCTGTCCACCTCCAGCGGTCTGCTCACCGACCGCCAGGCTGAGAAGAAGGGCGTAGGCGGAGAAGTTCTCGCCTACGTGTGGTAACTGAGAATGTCACGTATTGGAAGACTCCCCATCCCGATCCCCGCTGGGGTCACGGTTGTGGCTGACGGCCAGGCCGTCTCCGTCAAGGGCCCGAAGGGCGAGCTCGCGCTCGTCGTTTCCAACCCCATCTCGGTGTCGATCGAGGACGGTCACGTTCTCGTCACCCGTCCGAACGACGAGCGCCAGTCGCGTTCGCTGCACGGTCTGACCCGCACCCTGATCAACAACCAGATCATCGGCGTAACCGTTGGTTACACCAAGGGTCTCGAAATCGTCGGTACCGGTTACCGCGCGGCGCAGAAGGGCACCTCCGTTGAGTTCGCCCTCGGCTTCTCGCACCCGGTCGTCGTCGAGCCGCCCGTCGGAATCGTTTTGACCGTTGAGAGCGTCAACAAGCTCACGGTCAGCGGAATCGACAAGCAGGCCGTCGGCGAGGTTGCCGCCAACATCCGTAAGATTCGCAAGCCAGAGCCCTACAAGGGCAAGGGTGTGCGTTACGCCGGCGAGATTGTTCGCCGCAAGGCCGGAAAGAGCGGTAAGTAACCATGGGACTCGGAACTAGAGGCAAGAGCAAGGCCGCAGCCCGCGGACGTCGTCACACACGTCTTCGCAAGAAGATCGAGGGAACGGCTCTTCGCCCGCGCCTCGTCGTCACGCGCTCGGCTCGCCACGTATTCGTGCAGGTCGTCGACGACAGCAAGGGTTTCACCCTTGCGTCGGCATCCACGCTCGAAACGGACTTGCGCACCTTCGATGGTGACAAGACCGCCAAGGCCCGCAAGGTCGGTGAGCTTGTTGCTGAGCGTGCGAAAGCCGCCGGCATCGAAGCCGTTGTATTTGACCGTGGTGGCAGCAAGTACGCAGGACGCGTCGCAGCCATCGCTGAGGGAGCTCGAGAGGGTGGATTGAACCTGTGAGCACTGAAAAGATCGAAACCACAGCACCTGTTGCTGCCGTTGCCGAGGCGCCGGTTGAAACCGCTGCCTCCACGACCCCGCCGCAGAACGAGCCTCGCGAGGCTCGTCGTGGTGGCCGTGAGCGCAACCCGAACAAGGACCGCGGAAGCCGCGATGCCGACAAGAGCCAGTTCCTGGAGCGCGTCGTCACCATCAACCGCGTGTCGAAGGTCGTCAAGGGTGGTCGTCGCTTCAGCTTCACCGCTCTCGTCGTCGTCGGCGACGGTAACGGCCTGGTCGGCGTTGGATACGGTAAGGCCCGCGAGGTCCCGACCGCTATCTCCAAGGGCGTCGAAGAAGCGAAGAAGAACTTCTTCCGCGTTCCTCGCGTTGGCCTGACCATCCCGCACCCCGTGCAGGGTGAAGCCGCAGCCGGCGTCGTTCTGCTTCGTCCGGCAGCAGCAGGTACCGGCGTTATCGCCGGTGGCCCGGTGCGCGCCGTACTCGAATGCGCTGGCATCCACGACGTGCTGAGCAAGTCGCTCGGTTCGTCGAACACCATCAACATCGTGCACGCCACGGTCGAGGCACTGCACCAGCTCGAAGAGCCGCGTGCGGTTGCGGCTCGCCGTGGCCTCGCCTATGAAGACGTGGCTCCGGCCCGTTTTCTTCGTGCCGACGCCGCTGCAGCTGCAGCGGCCGCAACCGCGAAGGCAGGTGCCTGATGGCCCAGCTGAAGATCACACAGATCAAGTCCAAAATTAGTGAGAAGCAGAACCAGCGCGACACTCTTCGCAGCCTGGGTCTGCGACGCATTGGCGCCGTCACCATCCGCGAGGACAACTCGCAGAACCGTGGCTACGTCAACACCGTCGCTCACCTCGTAAAGGTCGAGGAGATTGACTAATGGCTGACGAGAAGGAAGCTACCAAGGTAGCCGACAAGCCCGCCACGAAGAAGGCTGCTGCCCCCAAAAAGGCCGCAGCACCGAAGAAGGCTACTGCCCCCAAAAAGGCAGCCGTTGCAGCAGAACCGACTGAGCCCCGCGAGCACGTGCTGAAGGTACACCACCTTCGCCCGGCTCCCGGAGCGAAGAAGGCCCGCCAGCGCGTTGGCCGTGGTGAAGGATCCAAGGGTAAGACCGCGGGTCGAGGTACCAAGGGCACCAAGGCACGCTACAGCGTGCGCGTCGGCTTCGAGGGTGGGCAGATGCCTCTGCACATGCGCACCCCGAAACTGCGTGGATTCAAGAACCCGTTCCGCGTCGAGTACCAGGTTGTCAACCTGGAAAAGCTCGAACTGCTGTACCCGGACGGCGGCGATGTCACCATTGCCAGCCTGATCGCCAAGGGTGCGGTTCGTGACAACGAAAAAGTCAAGGTTCTTGGAACCGGTGAAATTACCGTTAAGCTGAACGTGACGGTCGACAAGGTCTCTGCTTCAGCTGAGCAGAAAATTGTCGCCGCGGGTGGATCTGTAAAGTAAGTCCGAAGACGCTCAATCGAGCTTGTCGAATCCGTCAATCGAGTAAATCGTTTGGTGTGATTCGACAAGCTCGATCGTTTTAAGTCGATCTGCCGCTTTACATCGACATGCACTGTCGATCTGCGTAAAAATCTGGAGGCCTTTTTGTTTAGCGCCATTGCGCGGATCTTCCGCACACCCGACCTTCGTAAGAAGATCGGCTTCACCCTGGGCATCATTGCTCTGTTCCGTCTGGGCTCGTTCGTACCGGCCCCGTTCGTGGACTTCGGCAATGTGCAGCTGTGTCTCGCAGCCAACCAGGGCACGAGCGGCCTCTACGAGCTCGTCAACCTGTTCAGTGGTGGCGCCCTGCTGCAGTTGAGCGTCTTTGCGCTCGGCATCATGCCGTACATCACGGCCTCGATCATCGTGCAGTTGCTGCGCGTGGTCATCCCCCACTTCGACACTCTCTATAAAGAGGGTGCATCGGGCCAGAGCACTCTGACCCAGTACACGCGTTACCTCACCATCGCCCTGGGTATTCTGCAGTCGACCACGCTGATCACGGTGGCTCGAAGCGGCGCCCTGTTCGGGACATCCGCCAGCACCGAGTGCACGCAGCTGATCACCAACGACGCCTGGTATGCCATCATGCTCATGGTCATCACGATGACCGCCGGCACCGGCGTCATCATGTGGATGGGTGAGCTCGTCACCGAACGCGGCGTCGGCAACGGCATGTCGCTCATGATCTTCATCTCGATTGCCGCCCTGTTCCCCGGCTCGCTCGCCTCGATCGGTCAGCAGCAGGGTCCCGACACCCTGATCATCGTTCTGATCGTCGGAATATTGGTGGTCGCCGGCGTGGTTTTCGTCGAGCAATCGCAGCGGCGAATACCAGTGCAGTACGCCAAGCGCATGGTCGGCCGACGCACCTACGGCGGCAACAACACCTACATTCCGATCAAGGTCAACATGGCCGGTGTGATCCCCGTGATCTTTGCCTCCTCGCTGCTGTACCTGCCAGCCCTGCTCGCGCAGTTCAACCAGCCGGCCGCCGGAACCGAAGCGCCGGCCTGGGTAGTCTGGATTTCGCAGAACCTCACCGGCGGCGACCAGCCGCTGTATATGGCCATGTACTTCCTGCTCATCATCGGCTTCACCTACTTCTACGTGGCCATCACGTTCAACCCCGAAGAAGTCGCCGACAACATGAAGAAGTACGGCGGGTTCATTCCCGGCATTCGCGCCGGCCGCCCGACCGCCGAGTACCTCGACTTCGTGCTGACCCGAATCACGCTCCCCGGCTCGATCTATCTGGGCCTGATCGCGCTCATCCCGTTGATCGCGTTCTCGGTTATCGGCGCCGACCAGAACTTTCCGTTCGGCGGCGCGAGCATTCTCATCGTCGTCGGCGTGGGGCTCGAGACGGTCAAGCAGATCGACTCGCAACTGCAACAGCGACACTATGAGGGGCTTCTTAAATGACGCGCTTACTACTGATCGGCCCGCCCGGCGCGGGCAAAGGCACCCAGGCGGAGCGTCTGGCGCTCGCCTTCGACGTTCCCGCTATTTCCACCGGTGACATCTTTCGCTACAACGTGACCAACAACACCCCGCTGGGGCTCGAGGTCAAGTCGTTCATGGATGCCGGCGCCTACGTGCCGGACACCCTCACCAACGCGATCGTCGCTGACCGTCTGAAAGAATCGGATGCCACCAACGGTTTTCTGCTGGACGGCTACCCGCGCACAACCGATCAGGTCGTTGAGCTCGACCGCCTGCTCGTTGCTGGCGGCACCCAGCTCGACGTGGTCGTTCTGATCACCGCCGACACCGACGAGGTTGTCGCCCGACTGCTGAAGCGCGCAGCCGAGCAGGGCCGCGCGGACGACACTGCCGAGGTCATCCGTCACCGTCTTGACGTCTACGCTGAGCAGACCGCTCCGCTCATCGATGTGTACAGCGCCCGCGGCCTCGTCGTCACCATCGACGGCCTCGGTGCCGTTGAAGTGGTCACCGACCGCATTCTCGCTGCGCTGGCCGAACGCGGCCTGCTCCAGGGCAGCAGCACTCTCTAGCAACAGTTTGGGGCTGGGCCGAAAGGCCCGGCCCATCATCATGTGCACCACCAATTGAATAATCGCTCCCGTTCTCGGAGCTAGTTTGTAGGAAATCAGTGAGTCTTCGACGTTCCATCTACAAGAACCCAGCCCAGCTGCGCCTCATGGTGGCACCGGGTCTGGCCACCGCGGCATCGCTCAAAGCTGCCCGCGCGGCCATGGTCATCGGCGCGACCACGCTCGAGCTTGATGCCGCTGCTGAGGCCGCCATCGCCCTGCTCGGCGGTAAGCCGAACTTCAAACTCGAACAGGGCTACCACCACACTGTGTGCGCCTCGGTGAACGACGACGTCGTGCACGGGATCCCGTCTGCACGTCGCCTCGGCGCCGGCGATATCGTCTCGATCGACAGCGGAGCGATCATCGAAGGCTGGAACGGTGACGCTGCGTTCAGCTTCGTGCTCCCCGACGAGTCGCGCCCCGAGCTCGTGGCCGAACGCCAGAAGCTCTCCGACGTGACCGAGCAGTCGCTCTGGCACGGTATCGCCCGACTGCACACCGCGCGCCACCTGAACGAGGTCGGCGACGCCATCGAGGACTACATCGAGTCGCAGGGCACCTACGGCATCCTCACCGACTATGTCGGCCACGGCATCGGCCGTTCCATGCACGAAGCCCCGCCGGTGTTCAACTACCGCGTGCGCCAGAAGGGCCCGGATGTGAAGCCGGGCCTCGTGGTAGCCATTGAGCCGATGGTCGTGCTCGGCTCGATCGACACCTACACCCGCGACGACGACTGGACCGTCGCCACGAGCGACGGCAAGGCCGCAGCGCACTGGGAGCACAGCGTCGCCGTGCACAAGGACGGCATCTGGGTGCTCACCGCCGAGGACGGCGGAGCTTCCGGCCTCGCCCAGTTCGGAATCGTTCCCGTCCCAATTCCGTAGCTGGCTGATCGCGTAGCTACTGGTCCATCAAGTGGCCGTCGGCTCGGTCGGCGAGGGTGCTCGCCAGTTCCGGCGGGAGATCGGCCGGCGGGGCTTAGAGGTCGAGCCCGACCGGGTCGTCAGACGCCGTTCCGTCAATGAGTCGCCGCACCGGCTGGACGGTCGTGCAGGGCCGGGCGAGAGCCGATGCGCGCACTCAGCCGGTCTGAGCGGTTCATCGGGCCGGCGGCGGAGCTCGCCGAAGGCGGCGGCAGCGCGGTGTCCCTGCTGGAGGCGATTCGCGCGGCTTTCCGCTTCGACGTACCCGGCGATTCGCAGACCGCCGAGCTTCAGCGCCTGCTGGCCGGGAAAGCTGCGCCTCGGATTGCGGAGGTGGTCTGCGGGCTGGCGCCGGGGCATCCACTGTTTGACGCGGTCACCCGGGACATCGCCGCAGCCCAGCGGGTGAGCCGCTGAACCAGAACCCGAGCCGCGCCCACCGGCGCCCCTGACTCCTGCGGCCATACCTGCTTCCGCCGAGTCGGGGACGCTGGTGCGCGGGAGATTATAGGACTGAATTGCCAAAAGGCAATCTCATACCATAGGATTGATCCTTGGTGTCTGGTGTCGTCTTTTGTGGCGTGTCAGGCATCAATCCCGCATGACCAGCAATCAATACAGAGCGACAGTGAGGGTATGGCCAAAAAAGACGGTGTCATCGAAATCGAGGGCGCAGTAGTCGAAGCTCTGCCCAACGCGATGTTTCGCGTTGAGCTGTCAAACGGCCACCGAGTTCTTGCCCACATCTCGGGCAAGATGCGCCAGCACTACATCCGCATCCTCCCGGAGGACCGCGTGATCGTAGAACTCAGCCCGTACGACCTGACCCGCGGCCGGATCGTCTACCGCTACAAGTAACGACTGCTGTAAGTAACGGCCCTCGGCATCCCGCGGGTACGAAGACAGCGAAAAACAAGGAATCACCATGAAGGTCAAGCCCAGCGTCAAAAAGATCTGTGACAAGTGCAAGGTCATCCGCCGTAACGGCAACGTGATGGTCATCTGCGAGAACCCGCGTCACAAGCAGCGCCAGGGTTAAGTCTCCCTTCGAGATTTACCTGAATAACTGAATATTTACTAGCAGTTCCGGGAGCCCGTGAGGGTGACACCATCGGTTGGAGGCCGGTGTACAGGAGCTGTTACAGACCTCCATCACTAACAGGAGACACAATGGCACGTCTAGCCGGCGTCGACATCCCGCGCGATAAGCGCGTGGAAGTTGCATTGACTTACATTTACGGTGTTGGCCGTACGAGGGCCCTCAAGACCCTCGCCGACACTGGAATCGACGGAAACATCCGCGTCAAGGATTTGAGCGACGACCAGCTCGTCCTTCTCCGCGACTACGTCGAGGGTTCCTTCAAGGTTGAGGGTGACCTCCGCCGTGAGGTTGCCGCTGACATCCGCCGCAAGGTTGAAATTGGCAGCTACGAGGGCATTCGCCACCGCAAGGGCCTGCCCGTTCGCGGACAGCGCACCAAGACCAACGCTCGCACCCGCAAGGGCCCGAAGCGCACCGTAGCCGGCAAGAAGAAGGCGCGCTAGGCCCTCGGCCTAGCCCGCTAACGCCTTTAGGATTCAGGAGAAATTCATGGCACAACCCAAGTCGGCCGTACGGAAGCCGCGTAAGAAAGAAAAGAAGAACATTGCTGTGGGCCAGGCCCACATCAAGAGCACCTTCAACAACACGATCGTGTCGATCACCGACACGACCGGTGCCGTCATCAGCTGGGCCTCGTCGGGCCAGGTTGGTTTCAAGGGTTCGCGCAAGTCGACCCCCTTCGCCGCACAGCTGGCCGCCGAGTCGGCCGCCCGCCAGGCGCAGGAACACGGCATGAAGAAGGTTGACGTGTTCGTCAAGGGACCCGGCTCAGGCCGCGAGACCGCGATCCGTTCACTGCAGGCCGCTGGCCTCGAGGTCGGTTCGATCAACGACGTGACGCCCCAGGCTCACAACGGATGCCGTCCGCCGAAGCGCCGCCGCGTCTAAAGCACTCGCTGTATCTCGACGGGCTCGGCACTTCGTTGCTGCCGAGCCTCGTCGGGACTCTTTTCTTTCAACTTTTCACTCTCTCGTCATTGCAAGTGTCATATAGCGGACACTTAGCCGAAAGGAATCAACAGTGCTTATTGCACAGCGTCCAACGCTCACCGAAGAGAACATCTCGGAGTTCCGTTCACGGTTCATTATTGAGCCGCTCGAACCTGGCTTCGGCTACACCCTCGGCAACTCGCTTCGCCGTACCCTGCTCTCCTCGATCCCGGGCGCTGCTGTAACCAGCATCCGTATCGATGGCGTGCTGCACGAGTTCAGCACCGTTCCCGGGGTGAAGGAAGATGTCACTGAGATCATCCTGAACATCAAGCAACTTGTCGTCTCGAGCGAGCACGACGAGCCGATCACCGCGTACCTGCGCAAGCAGGGTGCCGGCCAGGTCACCGCCGCTGACATTTCGGCTCCCGCCGGCGTCGAGGTGCACAACCCCGAACTGGTCATCGCAACCCTCAACGACAAGGCGAAGTTCGAACTCGAACTGACCATTGAGCGTGGACGTGGTTACGTCTCCAGCACCCAGAACCGCAACGAGTTCTCCGAAGCCGGCCAGATTCCGGTCGACTCGATCTACTCGCCCGTGCTCAAGGTGACCTACCGCGTCGAGGCAACTCGTGCCGGAGAGCGCACTGACTTCGACCGCCTCGTCGTTGACGTGGAGACCAAGTCGGCCATCTCGCCGCGCGACGCCATCGCATCCTCTGGCCGCACCCTGACCGAGCTGTTCGGCCTGGCCCGCGAGCTCAACACCGCCGCCGAGGGCATCGAGATCGGCCCCGCGCCGGTTGACGCTGTGCTCTCGACCGAGCTTTCGATTCCGATCGAAGACCTCGACCTGTCGGTGCGCTCGTACAACTGCCTCAAGCGCGAAGGCATCAACAATGTCAGCGAACTGGTCGCCCTGTCGGAGACCCAGCTGATGAACATCCGCAACTTCGGGCAGAAGTCGGTTGACGAAGTGAAGGACAAGCTCGTTGAGCTCGGCCTGTCCCTGAAGGATTCGGTTCCCGGATTCGACGGCGCGCACTTCTACAGCGGCTACGAAGAAGAGACCAACTAAGGCTCGCGCTTCAACGCTGCCTTTCGATTTTTTGATACTGGAGATTACCCATGCCTAAGCCCACAAAGGGCCCCCGTCTCGGTGGCGGCCCGGCGCACGAGCGCCTCATGCTTGCGAACCTGGCCGCGGCCCTGTTCACCCACAAGTCGATCAAGACGACCGAGACCCGTGCCAAGCGCCTGCGTCCGCTCGCCGAGCGCATGGTGCAGTTCGCCAAGCGCGGCGACCTGCACGCCCGTCGTCGCGTTCTCGCGACGATCACCGACAAGACCGTCGTGCACGAGCTGTTCACGGTCATCGCCCCGCAGGTCAACGAGCGCCAGGGCGGTTACACCCGCATCACAAAGCTCGGTTTCCGCAAGGGTGATAACGCGTCCATGGTGCAGATGGAGCTCGTTCTCGAGCCCCTGACCCCCAAGGTTAAGCGCTCCAAGACCGCGACCGTTGCCGCGACCCCCATCGGGTCCGAGGACGTCGTAGTCGAGGACGTCGTAGTCGAGGACGTCGTCGCTGACGATGTTGTCGTCGAAGATGCAGCCGTCGAAGACGCTGCAGCAGAGGCCGACAAGAAGTAGTATCACCCCCGCTCGCGAGAGCGCAAAAAGTGCCCGATTGGATCGCTCAATCGGGCACTTTTTGCGCTCTCGACGAAAGATAGGGTTGGGGGATGGATCTACACGAGACTTCGTTGGCCGAACGCGTGGGGGTCGCCCCGGCTCCGGTTCTTCCGCAGCACCCGGATGTCGCGGCGTGGCGGCCCGCCACCACCGCCGACATCGACGGCATCTGGCAGTTGCGCCGGGCCATGGGCGAAGTCGACCACCCCAACTACCTCACGGCTCGCGGTGCGATCGCCGCCGACTTCGGCTACTCCCACTTTCATGCGGAGCTCGATTCGCTCGTGGGCATCGACGCCGCCGGCAGCATCCTTGCGGTCGGCATGGTCATGTTCCCGCCCCGCCAGGTCAGCCTCGTGCGCTCGATGCCGATCGGCGGCGTACACCCCCGACTGCGCGGCCGGGGCATCGGCCGCCAGCTGCTGGCGTGGCAGCTCGGCCGGGCGAAACAGCAGCTAGCGAGCTCGACCACGACGCTGCCCGGCTGGATCCTCAGCTACGCCGACGAACGTTCCCCGCAGAACGCCGCCCTGTTCGAGCACGCCGGCCTCAGCCTCGCGCGCTATTTTCTCACCCTCGAACGCCCATTGGATGCGTCGGTGCGCGTGATCGACCCGGCCGCCGGCATCCGTGTCGCCGCGTATACCGCGGCGGTCTCGGCCGAGGTGCACCGCACCCGAGATGACTCCTTCATGGACCACTGGGGCAGCCAGCCGATGAGTGACGAAAACTGGAATGCCTTCGTGGGCGGAAAATGGTTTCGCCCCGACCTGTCATTCGTGGCTTACGGCACCGACGCGGCCGGCACCGAGCAGGTCGTCGGCTTCGTGCTCTCGACAGCGAATGAGAATATCTGGGCCATGCAGGGGTTCACCGGCAGCTATATCGACCTGGTCGGCGTCTTGAGCGGATGGCGCGGCCGCCACATCGCGCAATCCCTCCTGGCCGCCCAGCTGGCTGCCGGGCAGGCACTCGGCCACGAACGAGTGACCCTCGCGGTGGACTCTGCCAGCCCCACCGGTGCCCTCGGCCTGTATACCGGCATGGGTTTCGTGCCCACCCACAAGAAGATGGCGTACACGCTCGAGTTCTGAGTCTCGCCCCGTTCGGGACGGCGCGGATAGGGTGAAGCATGACCGATCACACGACTCCACTCTCTGCGCGCGTGACCGCTCCCGCGCAGCTGCCCGTTCCTGAGCATGCCGAGGTCGCACTGTGGCGCCCGGCGACGTCCGACGATATCGACGCCATCTGGGAGCTGGAGAAGGCAATCGGCCGGGCCGACCACCCCAACTATGTGCTGGAGCGGGATCAGATCGCCGAGATCTTCGACTTCTCGTTCGTCGACCCGGCGACCGACACCCTCGTCGCTCTCGACGCCGACGGTCACGTCGTCGCCGACGGCCTGGTCGTGCTGCAGCCCGGGCAGGAAACCCTGGTGAAAGCCAACCTGAGCGGCGGGGTACTGCCCGCGCTGCGCGGCCGGGGCATCGGCCGTGAGCTGCTGGGCTGGCAGGTCGCCCGCGCCCACCAGCAACTGGCCACCTCTGGCAAGATGCTCCCAGGCTGGATCTCCACGTTCTCTGACGAGCGTGCACCCCAGAACGGGCGCCTCTACGCACGGTTCGGTCTGGCCTGCACGCGCTACTTTCTCACCCTCGACCGCCTGCTCGCCGACCCGATCCGCGAGGTCACGGTGGGCGCGGGCATCCGCGTGGCCGGGTATACGCCCGAGCTGTCGGCGGCCGTGCACGCCGCGCGTGATGCCGCCTTCATGGATCACTGGTCGAGCCAGCCCATTCCCGACGAGAGCTGGAACGCCTACGTCACCGGGCCGTCGTTCACCAACGACCTTTCGTTCGTCGCGTTCGCGACCGAGCCCGACGGCAGTGAACACGTCGTCGGCTTTGTCATGTCGAGCGTGAACGAAGACGACTGGGCGGCGGCCGGCTACCGCAGCAGCTACATCGGACTGGTCGGCGTGCTGAGCGGATGGCGCGGCCGCCACATCGCGCAGGCCCTGTTGGCCGCGCAGCTGGCCGCCAGCCGGGCCGCCGGGCATGAGCGGGCCACCCTCGACGTGGACTCGGCGAGCCCGACCGGCGCGCTCGACCTGTATACGGGCATGGGCTTCTTCGCCACCAACCGGGAGCTCGCCTACGTGCTCGAGTTCTGAAGTGTCAGCGGTAGGGCGGCGAACTTGGCGCGTCGGAATCACGCATCAACCAGCTGGTGTCCGGCAGCGGCGGCACCGCCGCCAGACGCTGAACCGCGGCGTGCACCTCGTCGGCGTAGAGCTGGCCGCCGGTCGGCCCCGGGTGCACGTGATCGCCGGCCAGCAGGTCGAGTCGCCCCGCGATCACGTCGTGCCAGTTCGCGAGTTCGACCCGGCGATTGCCCGAAGCGAACTCGGCGAGCCTGGCATTGACGCCGTCGGTCCAATCCCGTTCGGCGTAGGCGTTCACGAGCACGAGCTGCCGGTCGGGCCCGAGAATGCGCAGAATCTCGGTGAGTTCGCTGGTCGTGATCGGCCCGTTGGTGCCGAGCCCGATCACCACAACCGGCTGCAACTGGCCCGCCGCCTGCAGCGCCAGCAATATGTCATCTGCGGAATACATCCCGCGGGAGACCGACGCGTCAACGGTCATGCCCGCGAAGGTTGCCTGCAATTCCGGAGCCGACGCCAGCATGACGGAGTCGCCGATCGCGGTGATCGGTCCGTCGACCAGGGCTGGGGTCGCGGTGGCCTGGCGGGCAGCCTCGGAGGCCGCAGCCTGCGCGGCGGCCCGGGCCGCGGCATCCATTGCCCGTTGACCCCGTTCGATGCGGAGTTGCGCCGAGGTCTGCGCCGGCGCGGCCACGACGGCGGCGGTGGTGCCGCCGACCAGTAGCAGCGACAGGGCGGACGTCGCCGCGATCAGGCGGCGGCGACGGGTGGGTCCGGTCCACAGCGCGCCGATCTGACGGATGCTGCCGCGCACGCCGACCTGCCGGATCGGCACTTCCAGCCAGCGGTACGACACTGCGGCGAAGACCAGGGTGATGACCGTGGCAACGAGGCCGATCGGCAGCAGGCTGCTCGCGCGGGACGATGCCGGCCAGAGCAGCTGCACCAGTACGAGGATCGGCCAGTGCCACAGGTAGATGCCGTAGGAGCGCTCTCCGAGGTAGCGGAGCGGGGCCGCGTCGAGCAGACGCCCGAACCGGCCGCCGCGCACTCCCGCCCAGATGGCGACGGCTGTGGCGACGGAGACTGCGACGAGGCCGCCGCGGTAGGTGGCGGTGCCGTCTTCCGGCAGCCAGAGTGCGAAGGCGATGATCGTCAGGATGGCAGCCCCGCCGAGCCACGGACGCAGTCGGGGCACTTCGTTGCGTTGTCCGCTGGGTCGACGGAGCAGCAGGGCCAGGGCGGCGCCCGCGAACAGGCCAAAACTGTGGGTGTCGGAGCCGTAGTACACCCGGGTCGGGTCCGCTCCGGGCTGGTACAGCACGCCCATCCACAGGGCCGAGGCGATGAACAGCGTGGTGACGATGGCCAGCCGAACGCGCGGCCGGCGAATCAGCAGAACGCCCAGCAGGAGCAGCGGCCAGACCAGGTAGAACTGTTCTTCCACTGCGAGCGACCACAGGTTGCGCAGCAGTTCGGGTTCGTTGACGCTGAAATAGCTCGCATCATTGGCGATCGACACCCAGTTGTAGCCGAAGGTGCTGGCCCCGACGAGTTGCGCGCCGAGCCCGACCAGCACGTCGCCGCCGATCACGAAGGCGATGGTGCAGCTGATCAGCACGACCGGAATGAGCGGGGGCACCAGCCGGCGGGCGCGGCGTTGCCAGAACCGGTGGAGCGAGATGCGCCCGGTGCGGGTGTGCTCGGAGACCAACAGTCCGGTGATCAGAAAACCACTGATCACGAAGAAAACGTCAACGCCGATGAAACCGCCGGGCAGCATCGCCGGAAAGAAATGGTAGAGCGCGACGGCAATGACGGCGAGCGCGCGCAGGCCGTCGAGGCCGGCCAGGCGAGAGCTGCGCGGGGCGTTCGTCGGCCCCAGCAGGGGAGTGTTGACCGGCCCGAGTGTTGCGGTCGCTGGCCGAGTTCTCCCGGTGAATGGGAACAAACGCGGGGAACGAGTCATGGGCAACACAGGGTTTCTTTGGCACTCATTATGGGGGTGGGCCATGGGCCGGTTTCAACGATAACCCGAGCGCGCCGCCTAGGCTTACCCTCGTGAATCTTTTTGTGCCCCGCGCCGTGAACGCTGCGCTCGGCTCCACGCGCATCCGTCTTGACCTCTCCTACGATGGCACTGATTTTACCGGTTGGGCCCGCCAACCGGGCTTTCGAACCGTTCAGGCCGACATTGAAAATGGCCTTGCCGGCATTCTGCAGAGCTTTCCCCCGCACCCCACCCTGATCGTCGCCGGCCGAACGGATGCCGGGGTGCACGCCCGCGGGCAGGTCGCCCACTTCGACCTCACCGCCGAGCAGGCGCACTCCCTGGTGCGCATCCAGCGCGGTACCGGAAACCGCCCGCCGGTCGACCTCGGCACTGCCGTGCTGCGCCGCCTCGGCGGCATCCTGGTGACCAAGCCCGACATCGTGCTGCGCCGCGCCACGGTCGTGCCCGGCGGCTTCGATGCCCGGTTCTCGGCCATGTGGCGCCGTTACGAATACCGCATCAGCGACCCCCTCGCCCTACGCGACCCGCAGCAGCGGCTGCGCACCACGTGGCATCCGTTTAAACTCGACCTCGCGGCCATGGACGCCGCAGCCGCGACGCTGGTGGGCCTGCACGACTTCGCCGCCTACTGCAAGCCGCGCCCCGGAGCGACGACCATCCGAACCGTGCAGGACTTTAGCTGGTCGCGCGATGACGACGGCCTGATCATCGCCACGATCAAAGCGGATGCCTTCTGCCACAGCATGGTGCGCGCCATGGTCGGCGCCTGCGTGGCCGTGGGGGAGGGGCGCCTCGACGGCAGCACTCTCGCGCACCTGCACTTCGACAAGCACCGCATCAGCGAGTTCAAGGTGATGCAGGCGCACGGCCTCACCCTGATCGACGTCGGCTACCCCGACGACGCGTCCCTGGCGCAGCGCGCCATCGACACGCGCAACCGGCGCTCGCTTCCTGGGCAAGTTGCGTCCGCGGTCGCCTCCGACTAGTGTTGACCCTTGGTGTCTGTGCGTTGCAGCGCGGCACCCGAACGTGAGCCCTCCATCGACAGTGTTCTCCTTTAGAACACGCCCGGAGCGGGATTCACGAACACCTCCGTTCGAAAAAGAAGAAAGCAGCACAACAGTGACGCGCACTTACACCCCCAAGGCAAGCGAACTCCAGCACGACTGGGTTGTCATCGATGCCACCGATATCGTCCTCGGACGTCTGGCCAGCCACGCGGCAATCCTGCTGCGCGGCAAGCACAAGGCCACCTTCTCCCCGCACATGGACGGTGGCGACTTCGTCATCATCGTCAACGCCGAGAAGGTTGCCCTGACCGGCAAGAAGCTCGACCTGAAGATCGCCTACCGCCACTCCGGTTACCCGGGCGGCCTCACGGCGACCAACTACTCCGAGATGCTCGAGAAGCACCCGACCCGTGCGGTTGAAAAAGCGATCCGCGGCATGCTGCCGAAGAACTCGCTCGGCCGCGCCCAGCTCACCAAGCTGAAGGTTTACGCCGGCCCTGAGCACCCGCACTCCGCTCAGCAGCCCAAGCCGTACACCCTCAGCCAGGTCGCGCAGTAGCGCCGGCAACCAGACTTCTCGACTCTTAGATAAAAAGGATTCCCATCATCGTGGCGAAGATCGCAGACCAGATTGACCAGGCTCCGGAGAGCTACTCCACCGAGACTCCGGCCGAAACCGTAACCAAGGCGCCCCGCGCCGTCCTCAACGTTCCCGGCGCAGCCGTCGGCCGTCGCAAGCAGGCCATCGCCCGCGTGCGCATCGTCCCCGGCTCCGGCACGATCGTTGTCAACGGCCGCGAGTTCGCTGACTACTTCCCGAACAAGCTGCACCAGCAGCTCATCAACGACCCGTTCAAGGTTCTCGACCTGCTCGGCTCGTACGATGTCATCGCCCGCATCACCGGTGGTGGCCCGTCCGGCCAGGCCGGCGCGCTTCGCCTCGGCATCGCACGCTGCTTGAACCTGATCGACGAAGAGAACAACCGTGCCATCCTCAAGAAGAACGGCTTCCTCAGCCGCGACGCTCGAGTCAAGGAGCGTAAGAAGGCCGGACTCAAGAAGGCCCGTAAGGCTCCTCAGTTCAGCAAGCGCTAACCCGATAGCCGACGACGAAATGACTCGTCTGTTCGGCACGGACGGCGTTCGGGGCCTGGCCAACCGTGATCTCACGGCTGGCCTGGCCCTGAGCCTTGCCCAGGCCAGCGCCGCAGTGCTGACCAAGGGACGTCGTGCCCAAGCACGTCTTGAAGCGGGCCGCCGGCCCGTCGCCGTGGTCGCCCGCGACCCGCGAATCTCCGGTGAATTCCTGAACGCCGCCGTCTCGGCCGGCTTGGCCTCCAGCGGTGTCGACGTTCTCGACGCCGGGGTCATCCCCACGCCAGCTGCAGCCTTTCTGATCAACGACATCGGGGCCGACTTCGGTGTGATGATTTCTGCCTCACACAACGCGGCCCCCGATAACGGCATCAAGATCTTCGCCTATGGCGGAACCAAACTTCCCGACGACGTCGAGGACCGCATCGAGAGCTACATCGGTCGCGACACCCTGATGCCGATCGCCGGCGACGTTGGACGCATTCGTCGCTTTGCCGACGCCGAAGACCGCTACGTGGTGCACCTGCTCACCACCCTGCCGCACCGCCTCGACGGCATCCACGTCGTGCTCGACTGCGCGCACGGCGCCGCCGCCGGTGTGTCACCGCAGGTGTTCACGGATGCCGGTGCTCGCCTCACGGTGATCGGCGCCGACCCCGACGGCCTCAATATCAACGACGGTGTGGGCTCCACCCACCTCGACAACCTCGCCAAAGCCGTACTCGAGCACGGCGCTGACGTCGGCATCGCCCACGACGGCGACGCCGACCGTTGCCTGGCCGTGGACAAGGATGGCAACATCGTCGACGGCGACCAGATCATGGCTATTCTCGCCGTGTCGATGGCCGAACGCGGTGTGCTGAAAGACCGCACGCTGGTCGCGACCGTCATGAGCAACCTCGGCCTGCGCAAGGCGATGGCGGCCAACGACATCGCCATGGTGCAGACCAAGGTCGGCGACCGGTACGTGCTCGAAGAACTCAACGCCCACGGGTATTCCCTCGGCGGCGAGCAGAGCGGTCACGTCATCATGACCAAGTTCGCCACTACCGGTGACGGCATCCTCACCGGGCTGCACCTCGTGGCCGAAATGGCGCGCACCGGTAAAACCTTGGCCGAACTGGCATCCGTTATGACGGTGTACCCGCAGATTCTGGTCAACGTGCGCGGAGTCAACCACAAGGGTCTCGGCGCCGACGACGTCATCGCCGAGGCCGTGCTCGCCGCTGAAGCCGAACTCGGCGACACCGGTCGCGTGCTGCTGCGCCCCTCGGGCACCGAGCCGATGGTGCGGGTCATGGTGGAAGCCGCCGACCAGCACACCGCCGACCGCCTGGCGCACTCCCTGGCCGACGTGGTCCGCGAGCGCCTGGCCCTCTAGTCCGTCCCGGGGACGGGGCCCAGGCCCCGTCCCCGGGACCAGTTTATAAACTGGGCCCACGGCTCGGGCCCGGGCCCCGTCCGTGTCAGGACGGGTCAGACCTTGCGCAGGAGCACCGTGGAGACCGCGTGCGTGGGGTCCTTGCGCAGCACCAGGGTCGCCCGCGACCGGGTGGGGCGAATATTCTGCAGCAGGTTGGGCTGGTTGATGCTGGTCCAGATGCTGCGCGCCTTGCCGCGAGCCTCATCTTCGGTGAGGTCGGCGTAACGGTGAAAGAACGAGTTGGGGTTGGCGAACGCGCCGCGTTGCAGCTTGAGAAAACGCTCCTCGTACCAGCGGGCAATGTCCTGCGTGCGGGCATCCACGTAGATGGTGAAGTCGAACAGGTCACTGACCGAGAGGCCGTGCCCAGGGCCGGGCGGCTGCAACACGTTGAGACCCTCGACAATGAGAATGTCGGGCTGGCGCACCACAATCTGCGCGTCGGGCACGATGTCGTAGCTGAGGTGCGAGTAGAACGGTGAGCGCACCTCGGGGGCGCCGCTCTTTACCGCGCTCACAAAGCGCAGCAGGGCCCGTCGGTCGTAGGACTCCGGAAAACCCTTGCGTTCCATCAGCCCGCGGCGGTTCAGCTCGGCGTTCGGAAACAAAAACCCGTCGGTCGTGACCAGTTCCACCCGGGGGGTGTCGTCCCAGCGGGCGAGCATCTTCCGCAGCAATCGGGCGGTCGTGGATTTACCGACCGCGACGGAGCCGGCCACACCGATCACGAACGGGGTCGGGCGGGCGCGTTCGCCCAGGAATCCACTGGTCGCGCGGTGCAGTGTGCGGGCATTGGCCGCGTAGAGGTTGAGCAGGCGGCTCAGCGGCAGGTAGACATCCGTCACCTCGTTGATGTCGAGCGGCTCGCCGATGCCGCGCAATTGCACGATCTCGGTTTCTTTCAGCGGCAGCAGAGTGGTCGGCGCGAGGGCCGCCCAATCGGCCCGGTCGAGCTCCACAAAAGGGGTACCGTGACCGTTCAATACAGGGGCCAGCACCGGATCGTACATTCCCCCAAGCTTAGTCCGACTAAAATCGACTTCCATGTGCGGAATCGTAGGTTATGTCGGAAGCAATAAAACCGTTGACGTTCTCATGGGCGGGCTCGGACGGCTCGAATACCGTGGGTACGACTCCGCGGGAATAGCCGTCATCGATGAGTTCGGTGTACTCAACACCGCCAAGAAGGCCGGCAAGCTGTCGGCCCTCACCAATGACCTGAAGGCTCACCCCATCAACGACGGCACGACCGGAATCGGTCACACCCGCTGGGCCACCCACGGCGGACCCAACGACGAAAACGCGCACCCGCACCTCGGCGACAACAACAAGCTCGCCCTCATCCACAACGGCATCATCGAGAACTTCGCCCCCCTGCGCGAGGAACTACTCAATGAGGGATACACCTTTCTGGGTGAGACCGACACCGAGGTCGCCGCGGTGCTGCTCGGCCGCGAATACCAGCGCGTCGGCGACCTGGCCGAAGCCTTCCGCATCATCGTCGCCCGTCTCGACGGTGCCTTCACGCTGCTCGCCGTGCACCAGGACCAGCCCGGCGTCGTCGTCGGTGCCCGCCGAAACTCCCCGCTCGTCATCGGCCTCGGCGAGGGCGAGAACTTTCTCGGCTCCGACGTGGCCGCGTTCGTCGAATACACCCGCCGCGCCGTCGCCATCGGCCAGGACCAGATCGTCACGATCACAGCGGATGCCGTCACCGTCACCGACTTCGACGGTCACCCCGTCGAGACGGAAGAGTTCGACATCGCCTGGGATGCCTCCGCCAGCGAAAAGGGCGGCTGGTCCAGCTTCATGGCCAAGGAAGTCTCCGAGCAGCCGGACGCCGTCGCCAACACCCTGCGCGGCCGCATCGATGACGACCAGGTCGTCGTTCCCGAACTGACCGCGTTCGGCGATGACGTGCTCGCGGGCATCCGTCGCATCGTCATCGTCGCCTGCGGCACGGCCGCGTATGCCGGCCAGACCGCCAAGTACGCCATTGAAAAGTGGGCGCAGGTGCCGGTGGACGTTGAACTGAGCCACGAGTTCCGCTACCGCGACCCGGTGCTCAGCGCCGATACCCTGGTGATCTCGATCAGCCAGTCCGGCGAGACCATGGACACGCTCATGGCCGTCAAGTACGCCATGTCGCTCGGTGCCAAGGCCATCTCCATCTGCAACACGCAAGGTGCGACCATCCCGCGTGAGAGCGACGCCGTCATCTACACGCACGCCGGCCCCGAGGTCGCAGTGGCCTCGACCAAGGCCTTCGTCGCCCAGATCACCGCGCTCTACCTGTTCGCCCTGCACCTCGCCCGCGTGCGCGGCAGCCTCACCGAGGCCGAACAGGCCGTGCAGGTCGCCGAACTGCAGGCCATTCCGGAGAAGATCCAGGCCGTTCTCGGCGTCGAAGACGAGGTGCGTCAGCTGGCCCGCTGGATGAGCGACACCCGCGCTGTGCTGTTCCTCGGCCGTCACGTCGGGTTCCCGATCGCGCTCGAGGGTGCGCTCAAGCTCAAGGAACTCGCCTACATCCACGCCGAAGGCTTCGCCGCCGGAGAACTCAAGCACGGCCCGATCGCGCTGATCGAACCCGGCCAGCCGGTGTTCGTGGTGGTACCGAGCCCGCGCGGCTCCGCCCACCTGCACCCGAAGGTCGTCTCCAACATCCAGGAGATCCGTGCCCGCGGTGCCCGCATCATCGCCATCGCCGAGGTCGGCGACGCCGCCGTGCTGCCGTTTGCCGACACCGTCATTCACATTCCGCTCGCGGCCCCCCTGTTCGAACCGCTGCTGGCTGTGGTGCCGCTGCAGATGTTCGCGATGGAGTTGGCCATTGCCAAGGGCCTCGACGTCGACCAGCCGCGCAACCTCGCCAAGTCCGTCACGGTCGAATAAGCCACGTTGAATCGAGCAGCGTGATCAAGGGCATCGGGGTTGACGTGGTCGACCTGGCGCGTTTCACCCGCCAGGTCGAACGCACACCGCGCCTCGTGCCGCGGTTGTTCACCGAAAACGAACGAAATCTGCCGGTGCATTCCCTCGCGGCGCGCTTCGCCGCCAAGGAAGCCCTGATCAAGGCCCTCGGCGACAGCGCGGGGGCCACCTGGCAAGAGATGGAAATCGTGAACGACCCGCACGGCAACCCCGAATTCAAGCTGAGCGGGGCTGCCCTGCACGCGCTGACCGGCCGCGGCATCAGCCGGGTGCACGTCACTATGACCCACGACGCCGGCGTGGCCTGCGCCTTCGTCGTCGCGGAGGGTGAAGCGTGACCGGCTTTCGCGAGGCCGTGATCGACCTCGCCGCCATTCGCCACAACATGGCCCACCTGCGCGCCGTAGCCGGCACCCCGCACGCGATGGCGGTGGTCAAAGCCAACGCCTACGGGCACGGTGCCCTTCCGGTGGCGCGCGCAGCCCTGGCCGGCGGGGCGGACTGGCTCGGCGTCGCCGACATCGACGAGGCCCTGGCCCTGCGAGACGCGGGCATCGACGCACCGATTCTGGCCTGGCTGCACGACCCCGACGCTGATTTCAGCGCCGCCATCGACGACGACGTCACCCTGGCCTTGTCGTCTGTGCGTCAGGTGCAGCAGGTAGCGGATGCAGCGGCGGAACTCGGCAGGGCCGCATCCGTTCACCTGAAACTCGAGACCGGCTTGAGCCGCAACGGCGTGCACGAATACGACTGGGCCGCCGTCTTCGCGCTCGCCGCCGCCCTAGAGCGGGTCGGCCTGCTGCGCGTCGACGGTGTGATGAGCCACCTCGCCAACGCCTCGGCCGAGGACGACCAGAACGCCCTGGACTGTTTTGAACGCGGCGTTGCGGCTGCCCGCGCCGCCGGCCTGACCCCCACGCTCGTGCACCTCGCGTCGTCGGCTGCGGCCCTGCGGTTGCCGGCCGCCCGTTTCACCATGGTGCGGTTCGGCATCACCCTGTACGGGCTGTCGCCGTTTGAGGATGCGAGCAGCGACGACCTCGGGCTGGTTCCGGCGATGACCCTGCGCGGCCGGGTGGCCCTGGTACGCCGGGTGAGCGCCGGCGCCGGTGTCTCCTACGATTACCTCTGGCGGGCGCCGCAGGATTCCACCCTCGTGCTCGTGCCGCTCGGCTACGCCGACGGCATTCCCCGGCAGTCGTCGGGAACGGCGCTCGTGCACATCAACGGCGAGAACTATCCCCTGGTCGGTCGGGTCGCGATGGACCAGTTCGTGGTCAACCTCGGCGCCGACAACCCCGGCGTCGCCGTCGGCGATGAGGTCGTGCTGTTCGGCGACCCGGCCACCGGTGCGCCGAGCGCCACCGACTGGGCCGATGCAGCGGGCACGATCAATTACGAGATCGTCACCCGCATCGGGCACCGGGTGATCCGGCGGCACCTCAATGGCTGAGCTCGTTCGTACGATTGCGGATGCAGCGGCGATGCATCGCTTCGGCGTGATCCTCGCCGGCATCCTGCAGGCCGGGGACCTCGTCGTGCTCACCGGACCACTCGGGGCGGGTAAAACCACCCTCACCCGCGGCCTGGGCGAGGGGCTGCAGGTGCGCGGAGCCGTCACCAGCCCCACCTTCGTGCTGGCCCGCACGCATCCAAGCTTGGTCGGCGGGCCGCCGTTCGTGCACGTCGACGCCTACCGCCTCGGTAGTGCCATGGAACTCGACGACCTCGACATTGATTTCGCCCGCTCCATCGTGGTGGTCGAGTGGGGCCGCGGCCTGCTCGACGGCATCACCGAATCCTGGCTGGACATCGAGATCGAGCGACCGCAGGGTCGCGCGGAGGCAGCGCGTGAAACGGATGCGGCGGCATCCTTTCTCGACCTTGATCACGACCTTGACGAACCGCGCACCCTGACCCTCACGGGTCACGGCCAGCGCTGGACGCGTCTGGCCGACTCGATGCCGTGACCTTGGGCCGTGGCGCCCACTATTCGATTACTCTCGCTCTGATCGGGCTGCGGCGGGACGCCCGTTCTCCCCTACTTGAGCAGGGCTACGTCGGAGACGAGCTCGATGTGCGAGAGCATCGCCGCGGTCGCCGCTGTGGCGTCCTGCGCCCGGATCGCCTCGGTGATGGTGCGGTGTGAGGCGAGGGACTGCTCCGGCCGGCCCGGCTGAGCGAGGGATTCGAGCCGGGTTTCGAGTATCATCTCTGCGATGAACGTCATGAGTTGGGCGAGCACCGGGGAGTGAGCCGCCGCAGTGACGGCTTGGTGGAAGAGCTCGTCGCCGTGCGCCCCGCGGTCGCCGACGGCGATTTCCTCTGCCATCGCCCGGAGCGCATCCTCGATCGCGAGCAGGTCGGCATCCGTTCGGCGTTCCGCGGCGAGCTCGGCGAGTTTGACCTCGAGGGTGGTGCGGGCTTCGACAATCTCGGGCAGCCGGTTGCGGTGCTCCCGCAGCCCACTGATCACCGCTGCGATGCTCGGCCGGTAGACGAGAACGGCGCCGGTGCCGTGTTGAACATCGATGACGCCGAGCACTTCGAGAGCCACGAGGGCCTGGGCGAGCGTGGCGCGGGAAACGCCGAGGCGTTCGGCGAGGTCGCGCTCGGCGGGTAACAGGTCGCCGGGGCCGAGGCGGGCGGACTCGATGTAGGCGAGAAGCTGGGCCACGAGCTGTTCGTACAGGCGTGGTTTCGTGACGCGCATGAGCGGCTGGGGTATTGCATCCCTCGTCATGTCTGCCTCCCCATCAGTATTCGACCCAAGGTTACACGGCTCTTGACAAAGTCGCCTACTGTCTAGGAGGCTAGTCCAGTGAGCCAATAGCCCACATTCACCTGAACCTATGGAGGAACAACGATGTCCGCTCCCGTTATCTCAATCATCATCCTGGCGGTGATGTTTCTGATCGCCACGCTTTTGCCCGTCAACATGGGTGCGCTGGCCTTCGTGGGTGCCTTTCTGCTCGGTGCCGTCTTTCTCGGCATGGAGACCACCGATATTCTCGCCAACTTCCCGGGCGGACTGTTCCTCACGCTCGTCGGGGTTACGTACCTGTTCGCGATTGCGCAGGGCAACGGCACGATCGACCTGCTGGTGCGCGGCGCAGTGCGGCTCGTCGGCGGTCGGGTGGCCCTCATCCCCTGGGTGATGTTCGTGATCACCGCCGTGATCACGGCCGTCGGTGCGCTTTCCCCGGCCGCGGTGGCCATCGTGGCGCCGATTGCGCTCGGCTTTGCCCGCAGGTACAAGATCAGCCCGCTGCTGATGGGCATGATGGTGATCCACGGCGCGCAGGGCGGCGGATTCTCGCCGATCGCCGTTTACGGCGTGATCGTGAACAGCCTCATCTCGACCACCGGGCTCGACGCGAGCCCCACAGCGGTGTTTCTGTCGAGCCTCATCTTCAACTTTCTGATCGCCGTCGTGCTGTTCATCGTTCTCGGTGGCCGAAACCTTATGTCGAGCCGGGTCGGACATTTCGTGGAGCAAGCCGCCGAAGCGCGCATGGCCGTAAGTGTCGGTGCGCGCGCCGGCGGTGATGTGGCGTTCAAGGGCTTCGGCTCCGGCATCTACGGCCCCCGCGACCCCGCGGGCGACGGAGTCGAGGCCACGGCCACCCGAGGAGAGCGCATCCCTCAGCTTGTGACGGTGGCCGGCCTCATCGCCCTCGCCGTGATCGCGCTCGGCTTCAAAGTTGACGTGGGCTTCGTTGCCATCACAATCGCCGTCATCCTCGCCCTCGTCTCGCCCGCGGCGCAGAAGGGCGCGGTCAATAAGATCAGCTGGTCGACCGTGCTGCTCATCTGCGGCATGCTCACGTTCGTCGGTGTTCTCGAAGAGGCCGGCACCATCGAATACGTATCGGGAGCGGTGGCCAACCTCGGCATGCCCCTGCTTGCGGCACTCTTGATCTGCTACATCGGTGCCGTCGTCTCGGCCTTCGCCTCGTCAACGGCCATTCTGGCTGCGCTGATTCCGCTCGCCGTGCCGTTCCTCGCTACCGGGGATATCAGCGCCATCGGCGTGATCTGCGCGCTCGCCGTCGCGTCGACCATCGTGGACGTGTCGCCGTTCTCGACCAATGGTGCTCTCGTGCTTGCCAACGCCCCCGACGACGTGGACAAGGACCGCTTCTACAAGCAGATTCTCGCCTACAGCGGAATCGTCGTCGTGGCCGGGCCGGCCATCGCCTGGGCCGTGCTCGTGCTGCCCGGTTGGCTGTAACCCGCCACCTGCCGTAATACTGAGAAAGGACCGAACATGAGTACCAACATCCGCTCCGAAACCGGTATGCAGGGCCCGCTGTCGGGCTATCTCGTCGTAGACCTGAGCCGCGCGCTTGCCGGCCCGCACGCCACCATGATGCTCGCCGATCTCGGCGCGCGCGTGATCAAGGTGGAGAACCCCATCACGGGAGACGATACCCGCGGCTGGGGCCCGCCTTTCGTGGGCCCCGCGAACGATCCGCAATCCACGTATTTTCTCTCCTGCAATCGCAATAAAGAATCCATCGCCCTCGATCTGAAGAGTGACGACGGCCGGGAGGTGCTCAGCGAGCTGCTGCTGCGCGCGGACGTTGTGGTGGAGAATTTTCGTCCAGGGGTGCTCGACCGGCTCGGATTCTCGCCCGAGGCGATGCACGCTCTCAACCCGGCGCTGGTGATTCTCTCGATCACCGGTTTCGGCCACGACGGCCCCGAATCGAGCCGCAGCGGCTACGACCAGATTCTCCAGGGCGAGGCCGGCCTGATGTCCCTCACCGGCTCTGGCCCCGACGACCCGCAGCGTGTGGGCGTGCCGATCGCCGATCTGCTCTCGGGCATGTATGGCGCGTTCGGACTGCTCGCCGCGCTGCTTCAGCGCGAGCGCACGGGTCAGGGACAGATTGTGCGCACCTCACTGCTCGCCGCGCTGGTGGGAGTGCACGCCTTCCAGGGTACCCGCGCCACGGTGGCCGGAGAGGTGCCGGAGGCCCAGGGCAACCACCATCCGTCGATCGCTCCCTACGGGCTCTTTCCCTGCCGCGGCGGCAGTGTGCAGATCAGCATCGGCAGTGAGAAACTCTGGGCCACCTTCGCAGCCGAGTTCGGGCTCGATGCTGCGCAATCCGAGTGGGCCACCAACGCGCAGCGCGTGCGCAATCGGGAGGGTCTCAAGGAGGCCATAGCGGATGCCTTCGCCCACTTCGATGCCGCGACCTTGCTGAAGAAACTGACCGACGCCGGAATCCCGGCCGGCAAGGTGCGTTCCCTGGATGAGGTCTATCAATGGGATCAGGTGCTCTCGCAGGGGCTGCTGATCGACGTTGAACACGAGGTGCTCGGCCGGATCAGCCTCCCCGGTCCACCGCTTCGGTTCTTCGGACCCGCCGATACGGTCGAGACAACGAACACGATGCACTCCGCTCCGCCGGTGCTCGACCAGCACGGCACCGACATTCGCACCTGGCTCAACCGCTCACTGGAAGGTATCTCACTGTGATTTCTCAATCCGCGCTCACAACTCGCCACCTGAACGCCACGGAGCTCATCGACGTGGTGCTCGATAACGGCTCCTTCACGAGCTGGGATCAGCCCGTGGTCGACCCCGCCCCGAACGAGGAGTACCGGGCCGACCTCGTGAAGGCCCGAGCGAAGAGCGGCACCGACGAGTCGGTGCTCACCGGCGAGGGGCTGATCCGCGGCCGCCGGGTGGCGATCGTGGTGAGCGAGTTCGCGTTTCTCGCCGGATCGATCGGGCTTTCTGCTGCCGACAGGATTGTGAACGCGATCGAACGGGCCACACGCGAGGGGTTGCCGGTCTTGGCCGGACCGGCATCCGGCGGTACCCGCATGCAGGAGGGCACGTTGGCCTTTTTGTCGATGGTGAAGATCACCGCGGCCGTGCGCGCGCACCGCGAGGCGAGGCATCCGTATCTGGTGTACTTGCGGCACCCCACCACGGGCGGGGTGATGGCCTCATGGGGCTCACTCGGGCACGTGACGGTGGCCGAGCCGGGCGCGCTGCTCGGGTTTCTCGGCCCTCGGGTCTATGAGGCGCTGTACGGCAAGAAATTTCCGGAAAACGTGCAGGTCTCCGAAAACCTGTTCAACCAAGGGCTGATCGACGCCGTTGTGCCGCCGGAGCAGTTGCCGGAGATCGTGCACCGCGCCCTCACAATCCTTACCGACCGGGCCTCTACGCCGGTGGCGGCACCGGAGACCCTGAACGTGCGGCCGGCAGCGAGCGGCGCGTGGTCATCCATTTTGATTTCGCGCAACCCGCGGCGACCGGACCTGCGCCAGCTGCTCGCCTACGGCGCGCACGACGTGCTGCCGTTGAACGGCACGGGCCAGGGTGAGAAGGACCCGGGGCTCATGCTCGCCATGGCACGGTTCGGGCAGCAGAGCTGCATCGTGCTCGGGCACATCCGGCCGCGGCCGTCGCAAGACACCAGGATGGGCCCCGGATCGCTGCGGGAGGCCCGCCGCGGCATGCGCCTTGCGGAAGAACTCGGGCTTCCGCTTCTCACCGTGATCGACATCGCCGGCGCCGCGCTGTCGAAGGAGGCCGAGGAGGGCGGCATGGCCGGGGAAATTGCCCGATCTTTGCACGAGCTGATCGGCCTGCGGTCGGCAACCGTGTCCGTGCTGCTTGGACAGGGTGCCGGCGGTGGGGCGCTCGCGCTGCTGCCCGCCGATCGTACGATCGCCGCCCAGCACTCCTGGCTGTCGCCGCTTCCTCCCGAAGGGGCCAGTGCCATCGTGCACCACAACACTGATTTCGCGCCGGCCATGTCGGAGGCGCAGGGCGTGAACGTGGCCTCGCTGTACGCCAATCGGATCGTCGACCACATCGTGGACGAGCGCCCCGACGCCGCAGACGAGGGACGGGCGTTCTGCCAGCGCTTGGCGTCGGCCATCGAATACGAGCTGTCCGCGCTCTCCACGGTGCCCGTTGATGAGCTACTTCCGCGCCGCCTGGCCCGGTACCACTCCCTCGGTCGCTGACCCCTCGTCATTTCGGTGTGGCGCATGGTGTCGGTTGCGCCCCGTTCGGCGATTACCCCGCGGTCCAGGTTTGCCATGCCGGCCAGAACGTTTTTCACCCCGTTGGCTCGGTGCATGTCGGTGGACCAGAGTATGCCCAGCAGCGCAAGCAGGACCACGCCCTGAGCGGAGCTGAAGTATCCGCCGTAGACCCCGGTGCCGTAACGCGCCACGCGAGGCTGGACTGCCAAGAGCACCGCGGCCAGCAACAGTAAAAACGGCACCATCGAGCAAAAGGCTTCCTCGGGCACAATGAGCAGCAGTAAACCGTCGACCACACCGCCGGGCCGAATTCTTGTCAAGGCTTGCCTAGGCGATAATCGAACGAGACGAGCAGGGGCCCTCAGACTGCCCGATGTTGGCCACGAAAGGACACGTCCATGATGCAAGCGATTCTGGTCGAACCGGGGACTGACGGACCGCAACTGATGCTGCGTGAACGCGCGGTACCGGTTCCAGGATCGCGCGACGTGCGCATTCTCGTGCACGCGGCATCGGTGAATCGGGCGGATCTGGCCCAACGCTCCGGAACCCCTGAGCCGGCGGTTCCGGGAAGCCCTCCGCCGGTGGTCGGGCTCGACGCGGCCGGTGAAGTCGTCGAGATCGGTTCGGACGTCACCTCACTGCGGGTCGGCGATCGCGTCATGACCATCGTCGGCGGGGGACTCAGCGAGCACATCGTCGTCGATGCGGGCCTGCCGATTCCGATTCCCGACGGGTGGAGTTACGCCGAGGGGGCGGCGGCCGTTCTCGGACTCCTGACCGAACACAACGCGCTCCGCACCCACGGTCGGTTGCAGCCCGGTGAGACCGTGCTGGTGCACGCCGCAGCGTCCTCTGTCGGGTTGCAGTGTGTTCAGCTCGCGAAATACCTCGGTGCCGGGCTCGTGATCGGTACCACCCGCTCGGAGGGCATGACCACGCTGATCCGATCGGTCGGTGCCGACCAGGTGCTCGTCGTCGACGATGACGGCTTCGCCGAGCAGGTGCTGGCGTTGACCGATGGCCACGGTGCCGACGTCATCGTCGACCACGTCGGTGGACCCTACCTGGCCGACAATATCCGCTCGGCCGCCATCGCCGGCCGCATCATCGGGGTGGGGCGACTCGGCGGCAGCGAGGGCACGCTCGACCTGGAAATGCTCGCCTACAAGCGACTCGCCCTGCACGGGGTCACCTTTCGCACCCGCTCCACCCAGGACAAGATCGACCTCGTCGCCGCGCTGCGTGCCGACGTCGACCTTGGCTCGCCGGTTCTTCGACCGCTCATCGACCGGATCATGCCGTGGACCGAGGCCGATGCGGCCCAGACTCTGATGCGCACCAACTCCTCCCTCGGCAAGATTGTGCTCGCCGTTGGCGACGCGGCCGCCGAGAATTCGAACACGGGAAACTCTCACTAAATGACACTTCTTGAAGGCGCGATCATCCTGGTCGCCGGAATTGCCGCGGGCATCATCAATGTGGTGGCCGGCGCTGGAACCCTGATCACCTTTCCCACCCTGCTCGCCCTCGGTATCCCTCCGATCACGGCGAACGTATCCAACACGGTTGGTCTGGTTCCCGGGTCGATTGCCGGAGCTTACGGTTATCGCCGGGAACTGCGATCGCAGTGGCGGCCCGTGGCCTGGATGGCGGTGTTCTCGGCCGTGGGCGGTGTGATCGGCGGGTTGCTGCTGCTGGTCCTGCCCGAGGAGGCCTTCTCGGCGGTCGTTCCGTTCCTGCTGCTGCTCGCCGCGCTGCTCTCCGCGATCCAGCCCCGCGTGGCCCGTTACGTGCGGCGCAAGTCTCCCGAAGGCACCACGACCGACACTCGGCCGATCACGTTCGGCCTCGTGCTCGGCATTCTCGGCACGGGGGTCTATGGGGGATACTTCGGCGCAGCGCAGGGAGTGGTGCTGTTGGCACTGCTGGGTATTCTGTGGTCCACCGACATACACCGGGCCAACGGTGCCAAGAATGTGCTGGCCGGCATGGCCAACCTCGTCTCTGCGATTATTTTCATCTCCAGCGGCACGGTCGACTGGGTGATCGCTCTGCTGATCGGCGTTGGTTCCGCCTTCGGTGGCTGGCTCGGTGCCCGCATCGGGCGAAGGCTCTCGGCTCCGGTGTTGCGTGCGATCCTGGTGATCGTTGCTCTGACAGCCGCCGTCGTGCTCTTTCTGACCTGATCGCGGCCCCATGAAAGCCAGCCGCGCGAAGCGCTGGCCTATGAAAGCCAGCCGCGCGAAGCGCTGGCCTATGAAAGCTAGGCTGAACGGGTGCTACTTGCCATCGACACCTCCGCCGGCACGAGCGTCGCCGTCGTCGACCTTGCCCGCGGAGTCATCGCGGAACGCGGTGAAGCCGACACGATGCGTCACGCCGAAATCGTCGGCCCGTTCATTCTGGAATGCCTGCAGGAAGCGCATGTCGCCCCGGCTGACCTCTCCGGCGTCGTCGGCGGCATGGGTCCAGGCCCGTTCACCGGCCTGCGAGTCGGTATCGCCTCGGCCCGCGTCTTCGCCCTCGGGGCTGGCACTCCGCTCGTACCGGTGATCAGCCACGACGCCATCGCCTACGGCCACTACCGCCGCGGCCACTCCGGCCCGCTCGTCGTCGTCACCGACGCTCGCCGCCGTGAAATCTACTGGAGCGCCTATTCCCAAGCGGATGCCGTTGGTCTGCCCGTGCGCGTCGGCCAGCCCGGCCTTGCCAAACCGGCCGACCTCGACGACGAGGGCTGGCTGCACGCCGGGTGGCCGCGCCTGGACGCCGCCACAGTGTCGGCCGGTGAACTCGGTCTGGTCGCTGAGTTGAGCTACGCCCACGGACGCCCGTTCGCGGCCAATGAGCCGCTCTACCTGCGCTCGCCCGACGTCACCCTCTCAAACGGTCCGAAGCGAGTCAGCCGATGACCTGGCAGCTGCGCCGCGCGCACGAGGCCGATCTTGAAGCCATCATGCACCTCGAGACGACCACTTTCGTCCATGACGCCTGGTCGCCGACCATGATGGCGCGCGACCTCGGCGACCCCGCCTGCTTCTACCTCGTGGCGTTTCCGCCCGACGAACCAAGCGCGGTCGAGGGCTACGCCGGCCTGCTCGCCCCGCGGGGAGCCGTCGAGGGCGACATTCAGACCATCGCGGTCGCCGAATCCGCACGCGGACGCGGCCTGGGCCGCACACTCATGCAGGCGCTCATCAATGAGGCCCGGAAGCGCGGCGCCCGGCTGATCTTTCTCGAGGTGCGGGCCGATAATCCCGGTGCCCAGCGCCTGTACGAACGCCTCGGATTCATCGAGGTTGGCGTGCGCCGCGGCTACTACCAGCCGGACAACGTAGATGCCATCGTCATGCGTCTCGATATTCCAGAATTGGAATCTATGCTTGTGGAGACCTCGTGATGACCATAAACCGCGCTGATCCGCTCGTGCTCGGCATTGAAACGTCCTGCGACGAAACCGGCATCGGCATCGTGCGCGGAACCACCTTGCTCTCCAACACCATTGCGAGCTCAATGGACGAACATGCCCGTTACGGCGGTGTCGTGCCCGAGATCGCGGCCAGGGCGCACCTTGACGAGCTCGTGCCGGCCATCAACGCGGCCGTTGCCGAGGCGGGCATCCGCTTGAGTGATCTGGACGCCATCGCGGTCACCTGTGGGCCCGGACTCTCCGGCGCGCTCATGGTCGGCGTCGGGGCCGCCAAGGCGCTTGCCGTGGCGCTCGACAAACCGATCTACGCGGTCAACCACCTGGTCGGCCACGTCGGAGCCGACCTGCTTCAGGGAGAGCTTCGGCACGGCGACACCAAAACCGGCGACACCAACACCGGCGACACCGCTCCGCTCGAGTACCCGACGATCGCCCTGCTGGTCTCCGGGGGCCACACCTCGCTGCTGCTCGTGCGCGACCTGGTCAGCGACGTCGAGTTGCTCGGCGAGACCATCGACGATGCCGCCGGCGAGGCCTTCGACAAGGTGGCGCGCCTACTCTCCCTGCCCTACCCCGGTGGACCGCAGATCGACCGGGTCGCGCTCGGCGGCAACCCGAAGGCCATTCGGTTTCCACGCGGACTCAGCCAGCCCAAGGACATGGCCGTGCACCGTTACGACTTCTCCTTCTCCGGCCTGAAAACCTCGGTCGCTCGCTTCGTCGAACAGCGCCAGGACGCTGGCGAACCCGTGCCGATCGGCGATGTCGCGGCCAGTTTTCGGGAGGCGGTCGTCGATATTCTGCTCACCAAGGCCCTCGCCGCCTGCGCCGACTACGGCGTACCGCGGCTGCTGCTCGGCGGCGGTGTCATCGCCAACAAGCGTCTGCGCGAGGTCGCCACCCAGAGAACGGATGCTGCCGGCATCGTTCTGCGCATCCCGCCCCTCTCCCTGTGCACCGACAACGGTGCCATGATCGCAGCCCTCGGTGCGCAGCTCATCACGGCCGGGCATGAGCCCTCAACGCTGCAATTCGGCGCCGATTCCACCCTGCCGGTCGGCCAGATTCAGGTCTGATCTGCCACAGAATTCGCCCACGCGCGGGCACACGGGATATTCTGGCTCTGCGACCCCGAACATTCCGCACGAAGGAGACCGCAGATGTCTGATCCCACCCAGCCCCCCGTCGATCCGACCAGCAGCGAACCGACCAGCAGCGGCCCGGCGAGCAGCGACCCGACGGGTTCGACTCCGGCCGACTCCAGCCTGCCGCCGGCCTACCCGGCCGCTCCGAGCTACCCGGCACCCGGCGCTCCGGCCGCTTCCGGATCTGGCCAGGCTCCCGCCTACGGGCAGCCCGCCGCGTATGGCCAGCAGCCGGCCTACGGCCAGAACCCCTACGGCCAGCAGAACCCGCAGGACAAGTACAACGTTCTCTCGATCATCTCGCTCGTCACCTCGATCCTTCTCATCTCGGTGGTCGGCATCATCACCGGCCACATCGCCCTGAGCCAGATCAAGAAGACCGGCGAAAAGGGACACGGGCTCGCCCTCTGGGGAACCATCCTCGGCTACGTCGGCCTTCTCGGCGGTGCTATCTTCGCCGCTTTCACGATCATTTTGCTACTCGCGGCGGCCTCCACCGGCACGAGCTACAACTACTAGCCACGCAGGTGGCCCCTTCGGGGCCACGCGGCACGTTTCGATCGACAGGGGCCACCCCCACAAGCTGACCGTATGCGCGGCCAGAGGACAGCCATGACTACACCCCATCCGCACGACGAGGCTTCGGCGCAGCTGCAATATACGCGCCCTCCCGGGCCACCCGGCAGCCAGTTGGACTGGGCCTCGACGGTCACCGCTCCTACCGAGTTCGTGCCGTACAGCTACACCGAGGCCGAGGTGCAGCGCATCACCGGCCGCCGTCGGCTCGCGGTCTCCTCCGTCGTCTGTGGCCTTCTCGGTCTCGCACTCGGCGTGGTCGGGGTGTTTGGTCTGCCGATCGCTCTCATTGCGATCACTCTCGCGCTGATCGCGCGCACCACCGAGAATCGGGCGCGCACGCTCTGGCGGAGTGGCCTCGTGAGCGGTCTCGTCGGGGTTCTGCTGGCGGCCGGCTGGATCGTCTACATCAGCCAGATCGTGCTGCCGCTGCTGTAATCCGCTACCGCACGCGCTCCACGAGCAGCGCCACGCGATGCCCGGCCGCCCTGGTCAGAATCAACGTTGCGGCTTCAGGCCCCTTGAGCTTCAGCCGGGTGCGCAGTGTCGCCGGATCCACGTCTACGCCACGCTTCTTGATCTCGAGGGTGCCGATACGCCGTTCCAGCAGCGCCAGCCGCAGCTTCTTCTCATCGAAGGGGAGCGTTTCGAGCACCCGAAAAGCGCTCGCGAACGGCGTCGGCGTGAGCGTGTCATTGGTCAGGTAGGCGATGCCCTCACTCAGCATGCGGGCATCCAGCGAGCGGGCCAGATCGCCAATCAGGCGTGCCCGAATCACCGCGCCGTCCGGCTCGTAGAGGTAGTTTCCGAGGCTGCTAGCATCGACGTCTGCACTGTCGTCCGATGCAGTCAGTTCGTGCCTGCCGTCTGCTGTCAGGAGCAGGGCTGACCGACGGATGCCGGGGCGGGCGAGAGCGCCGAACCACAGCCCCATCTCCACCAGCTGGCCGTCCACCGACACCCACTGTGCTTCGGCGTCGACCGGAATCTGGTCGCGGTCGTGGCCGGGCCCGAGCTTCATACCGAGCGGCAGCTTCGTCGCGAGCAGATAGGCGAAGTCAAGCGAGGGGGAGTAATCCTCGGAGCGGGTCAGTCGCGTCGTGTTGCTGTGCCCGCTCGTGCGGCGGGCAGGATCGAGCCAGACCGCGTCGAAATCTTCGAGGTCGACCGTCTCGGCATCGGCCTGCAGCGCCGAGGCGTTCGGAAACGGCGCGAGGTTGAAGCTTGCTACGGTCGCCGTGACCTCGTCGGCATCAACGGCCACGACCGACAGATCCAGCGCGGCGAGGGCCATGGCGTCGCCGCCGATACCGCAGCCGAGGTCGGCGACCCGCGGCGTGCGGCCGAGCGCAGCGCCGAGACCATTGAAACGGCCCGCGTGCAGGGCGGCGACACGCAGCCGGGTGGCCTGTTCCAGGCCGGCCTCTGTGAAGAGCATCCGCTCGGCGAATTCACCGAACTTGAGGACGGCTTTTGCCCGCAGCCGCGATTGGCTGAGCACGGCCGACACGAGTCCGGGCGCGTGCCCGGCCTTGCGCAGATCGCTCACGAGCTTCAGCACGTCGCCGTGGGTGTCGTAAGGCGGCAGGGAGTCCAGCAGCCGCAAACTCGCGGGGGAAAGCAGCTCAACGAGTTCGGTTCGATCCATGCTGCAACGCTACCAAAATGACCCCCATCTGGCACTCACGTTGCGTGAGTGCCAGAACCCCCCTAAACTTCACTTGGCACTCTCGCTGTGAGTCTGCTAACCCAAATCTTAGAAAGAGGTCAACCGTGTCGGTCTCCATCAAGCCGCTCGAGGATCGCATCGTCATCAAGCAGGTCGATGCCGAGCAGACCACCGCATCAGGTCTGGTCATTCCTGACACCGCGAAGGAAAAGCCCCAGGAGGGCGAAGTTGTTGCAGTCGGCCCCGGCCGCATTGACGACAACGGCAACCGCATCCCCCTCGACATCGCCGTCGGCGACAAGGTGATTTACTCCAAGTACGGCGGAACCGAGGTCAAGTTCGGTGGCGATGACCTTCTGGTTCTCTCCGCTCGCGACGTGCTCGCCGTGGTCGTACGCTAACACCAAGCAGTCGGTCGTTCTAGACTGAAAACTCCCGGATAGCCTCGCTATCCGGGAGTTTTCTGCTTTCTTCACCTCTGCCGAGTCAAGGACCCTCATGTCGGATGCCGTAAGCCCAGTCGCGACGACCGGTACCGCCGCCGGCACGCATCGCTCCGGACTCATCTTCGGCGGCCTCTCCTACGCCCTCTGGGGTGTGCTGCCGCTCTACTTTCTGCTGCTCGCACCGTCGGGTGCCTTTGAGATCGTGGCCTGGCGGGTGCTGTTCTCCCTGGTCTTCTGCGTACTGATCATCACGGTGACCCGCACCTGGACGGTTCTCGGGCGGGCCCTCAGGCAGCGGCGCCTGGTATTGACCATGGGCCTGGCCGGGGTCTTCATCTTCATCAACTGGCAGACCTACGTGATTGCCGCGACCACCGGTCACGTGGTCGAAGCGGCCCTCGGCTACTTCATCAACCCGATCGTCACCGTGCTGCTCGGCGTCTTCGTGCTGCGGGAACACCTGCGCCGCTTGCAGTGGGTGGCCATCACCATCAGCTTTCTCGCCGTGGTCGTGCTCGCCGTCGGGTACGGCTCACTGCCGTGGATCTCGCTCATCCTCGCTTTCTCCTTCGGACTCTACGGTCTGATCAAGAAGCGCGTGGGCCCGAGCGTCGATGCCGTCACCGGCCTCACCTTGGAGACCGCCTGGCTCGCACCGGTCGCCGTCATCCAACTGGTCGTGGTCTCCGGCATTTCCGGGCTCACCTTCGGCACGGTGTCGCCCTGGCATACAGCTGGCCTGCTCGCGGCCGGCATCATCACCGCGGTACCACTGCTGCTGTTCGCTGCCGCCGCGCGGCGCCTGCCGTTGACCGTGCTCGGGCTCATTCAGTTCGTGGCCCCGGTGCTGCAGTTTCTGGTGGGCGTGTTCATCCTGAACGAGGCGATGCCCCTCGAACGCTGGCTCGGTTTCGGGCTGGTCTGGGTTGCCCTGATCATTTTGACGGTCGACATGGTGGCCTCCGGCCGCACTCCCCGCCGCAGTACCCTCGAACCCGCCTAGCTGGCCCGGCCCGGCCCGGCCAGCCGATACGCTGAACCAACAGCACGCGCCAGCCCAGACCAAACAGCACCAGCTCAGCCCAGCACCAGAGGATCCACATGCCCGTTCGCCCCATGATCGCCGCCGTCTTGCTGCTTGCCCTGGCTCTGACCGGCTGCACCGGTGCGTCGGCCGCCAAGCCGAGCATGACCCCAACACTCGTCGCCAGCACGGCGCCCACCGGCGACGGCACGCTTCTCATCGGCACGCTGTTTCCCATGACCGGCGATAATGCCGCGAGCGGTGCCGCTCAGGTAGCCGGCACCGAACTCGCCGTGCGTGACATTCTCGCCGACCAGACAACGCCCACCCAGCCCGTGCAGCTCATCCACCGCAACGTGGCCGGCGACCTCGCCGCCGCCTACGCCGACCTCGCGACGCGCGGCGTCGATCTGGTGCTGTGGGACGCGACGACGGCATTGCCAGCGGATGCTGATGGACTGATTGGCAGCGCGGCCATCGTTCCCCTGATCGACTTTGCCAATGGTGGAACTCCGCTCGCCGCCACGGACGAGTTCACCGCGCGACTCAAGACCGCCGATCCGACGCTGACGGCCACCGCTGGCGGTGCAGAGGCCTACGACGGAGTGATGACGGCCGCCCTGGCCGCCGTCATCACCGGCGACGACGGCGGTTCCTCGCTCGAGGCTGGCTGGCCCCAGGTGATTTCAGGAAGCGCCGTGTGCGCTTCCTGGGCAGAGTGCGTCTTCGCCATGACGGAGAAACAGAACATTGATTATCAGGGGATTACCGGCCGTCGTTCGTAACGATTTGGTCGCATTACAAAGTTCTCTCATCAGGGGGTATGTTTCTGGGCCCTTGATTGCCTACTCTGACACCACGGCAGTCAACCGGCTGACCAGTCTTACCCCTCTTTATAAATCAAGGAGCAACATGAGCGTTTTCGCGAAGGCCTCGGCTTCCCGCTCAGTTCGTACCCTCGTTACCGGTGTCGCCCTCATCGGCGTGAGCGCCCTTTTGCTCACCGGCTGCAGCAATGGCGCTGCGACCACACCCACCGACGCGGCCACAACCACAGCGGCATCCGACTTCAAGCCGGTCGCTTCCGGAGCGCGCGACCTGTCCCTGAAGATCGGCACTATTCTTCCGCAGAGTGGTGGACTGGCCTTCCTCGGCCCGCCCGAAGAAGCCGGAGTGAAGCTCGCCGTGCAGGACGTCAACGCGGCCGGTCTCGGTATCAAGGTTGAAGCGATTTATCGCGACTCTGGCGACACGACGACCGACACCGCGACAACTTCGGTCACCGACCTGCTCTCGCAGAACGTGACAGCCATCGTCGGAGCGGCCTCATCTGGCGTCTCCAAGACCGTGATCGACCAGATCACCGGTGCTGGCGTTGTGCAGTTTTCCCCGGCCAACACCTCTGACGCGTTCACGACCTATGCCGACCAGGGTCTGTATTGGCGTACCGCACCCTCCGACGTGCTCCAGGGTGAAGTACTCGGCACCCAGATCGCTGACGACGGCAACGCCACCCTCGGCCTGATCGTGCTCAACGACGCCTACGGGACCGGACTCGCCAAGTACGTTGGCGACGCGTTCACCAAGTCTGGCGGCAAGGTCGTCGCAACCGCACTGTTCAACGAGGGCGACCCGTCGTTCTCCGCGCAGATCGCCGAAGTCACCGCTGCGGCCCCCGACGCGATCGCTCTGATCACGTTCGACCAGGCCAAGGTCATCGTTCCGGACCTCGTGGCCACCGGTTTCCCGGGAAAGCAGTTGTACTTCGTTGACGGCAACCTTTCCGACTACAGCACAACCTTCGCTCCCGGTCTCGTCGAGGGCGCCAAGGGCACGCTGCCAGGCCTCGACACGGCATCGCTCGGCGACTTCACCGACCGCCTGCTGACGGTCGACCCGACGCTGACCGACTACAGCTACGCAGCCGAGTCTTATGACGCCGTCGTCCTGATCGCCTTGGCCGCCTATGCGGGCAACGACGTTTCGGGTACCTCGATCGCGAGCTACCTGCGTCAGGTCTCCGGCGGCACCGGCGACGGCACCAAGGCCACCGATTTCAAGTCCGCTGCTGCGGATCTGAAGGCCGGCAAGCAGGTCAACTATGACGGCTTCTCTGGTCCGATCACGTTCGATGAGAACGGCGACCCGACCGGCGCGACCATCGGCATTTACCAGTTCGGTGCCGACAACATGTACAAGCGCATCAACTAGCTCCACCGCTCCCGCTCTACTGAGCGATCTGAAGGGCCCCGGCTTCGGCCGGGGCCCTTCTGCGTACACGTGAGCCGATCCTGAAGCGCGAGCCGTGGCATCCGTTTGCCGGCATACATACAGAAGCGGCGCCCGAGGTGATCTCGGACGCCGCTGGAGGCTCGTGCAGGGGGTGAGAGCGCTAATCCTGCCCGAGGGTACCCAGGTACAGGCCGATCACCTTGGGGTCGTTCAAAAGCTCACGTCCGGTGCCGGTGTAGGCATCGCGACCCTGATCGAGCACGTAGCCGCGGTCGCAGATCTGCAGGCAGCGACGAGCGTTCTGCTCCACCATGATCGTGGTCACGCCGGCCTTATTGATCTCCTTCACGCGGAGGAAGGCTTCGTCCTGGCGCACGGGGGAGAGGCCGGCGCTCGGCTCGTCGAGCAGCAGCACGTGTGGACCCATCATGAGCGCGCGGCTCATGGCGACCATCTGTCGTTCGCCGCCCGACAGCGAACCGGCGCGCTGCGACATCCGTTTACTGAGCTCCGGGAAGATCTCGGTGACGAACTCGAGCCGCTCGATCAGACCCTTGGGCTTCTGAAAGATGCCCATCTCGAGGTTCTCGCGAATGGTCAAGGTCGGAAAGACGTTGTTGTTCTGCGGCACGAAGCCGACGCCCTGGGCGACGAGCTTGTTGGCCTTGAGATTGGTGATGTTGTTGCCGCGCAGGAGGATCTCGCCGTCGCGCACTTTCACCAAGCCGAATATGGCTTTGAGTAGCGTCGACTTGCCTGCGCCGTTCGGGCCGATAATGCCGATCAGCTCGCCGTCGTAGGCGGTGAGGGAGCAGGCATTGAGAATACTCACTCCGGTGACGTAGCCGGCGGTGACGCTCTTGACCTCGACGACGGCGTCCCGGGTTTCGGTCGGTGCCGGCACGATTTGCGGATTAGCGTTCGTCATCGAGCAACTCCTTAATGGCTGAAACGTGCACGATCTCGGCATCGGGGTCTTCCCCAATGTCTTCGTCATGGTGCTGACCGAGATATGCGTCGATCACGGCCGGGTTCTTCATGACCTCGTGCGGGTCGCCCTCGGCGACCACCTTGCCCTCGGCCATTACGATCACCCAGTCGGCGATGTGGCGCACCATGTGCATGTCGTGCTCCACAAAGAGAACGGACATGCCCTGCGCCTTGAGGTTGAGAATGTGGTCGAGCAGCGACTGGGTCAGTGCCGGGTTGACCCCGGCCATGGGTTCGTCGAGCATTACCAGGGTCGGATCGCTCATGAGCGCTCTGGCCATTTCGAGCAGCTTGCGCTGCCCGCCGGAGAGGCTCGCCGCGTAGTCGTCTTTCTTGGTATCGAGCTTGAACCGGGTGAGCAGATCGAGTGCTTTGGCGCGGTTCTCCTCCTCTTCATTGCGCCAGAGAAACGGCATCAATGCGCGGAATATGTTCTCGCCGGTCTGGCCCTTGGCACCGAGCAGCATATTGTCCATAACGGTGAGCAGACCGAGCGCCTTGGTCAACTGGAAGGTTCGAATCTGGCCCATGCGGGCCACTCGGTACGCCGGAACACCAGCGAGGGAGCGACCGTTGAAGGTCCATTTTCCGTCGTCGGGCTTGTCGAAACCGGTCAACAGGTTGAACAGGGTCGTCTTACCGGCGCCGTTCGGGCCGATCAGTGCTGTGATCGCGCCGCGCGGAACCTCGACGTGATCGACGTCGACCGCGGTGAGCCCCCCGAAGGTGCGCCGCACGTTGTCGACGACCAGAATCGGGTCGACCTTCGCACAGCCGGGCGCGGGCTCTCCGATGTGCAGGCCGGTCGCTTTGACCGGCTTTGTGATGGGAACGGGCGGCTCGAGGGGAGCGGCCGGAACAGCGTTATCGGACAAAAGCCAACTCCTTCTTATTGCCGAAGATACCTTGCGGTCTGAAGATGACTATTAACATGATCGCCACTCCCACCAGTACGAAGCGCAGCTGGCCGGCCTGAATGGACGTCATGAACGGCAACCAGCCTGCTTCGACGGCCCGAGCCATGAAACCCGAGAAGAACGACAGCAGCACCCAGAAGATCATTGAACCGATGATCGGGCCGAGCACCGTGGCGGCCCCGCCGAGCAGCAGAATCGCGTAGATGAAGAACGTCAGAGTCGTCTGATAATTCGACGGCACGACCGCTCGCGGCAGCGCGAAAATCATTCCCGCGATGGTACCGAACACACCACCGAGAATGAGCGACTGCATTTTGTAGGCATAGACGTTCTTGCCGAGGGCACGCACGGCGTCTTCGTCTTCGCGAATGCCCTTGATGACGCGGCCCCAGGGGCTGCGCATGATCTGCCAGACCAGCAGGGCCGCGATAATCACGATCGACCAGGCCACGATGCGCAGCCAGGTGTCGTAGGCGTTGTTCTCGAACGGCCCGAACCCATAGCTGCCATCAGCTAGCGGGTTGAGCGCCGCGAACTCGTTCTTGTACCCACTCAGGCCGTTGGCCGATCCGGTGACGGAGGCGAAAGTGTTCGTCGTGAACAACAGCCGCACAATCTCGGCGGCAGCGATCGTGACGATGGCGAGGTAGTCGGCGCGCAGCCGAAGCGTGGGAATACCCAAAATCAAGGCAAACAGCACGGATGCCCCCACGCCGACCAGAAAGGCTCCCCAGACGGGAAACCCGAAGGTCAAAATGGAGATGGCGTAGCCGTAGGCTCCGAGGGCCATGAACCCGGCCTGTCCGAAGTTCAGCAGGCCGGTGTAGCCGAAGTGCACGGCGAGCCCGAGGGCGGCGAGTGCGTAGGCGGCCGTGGTCGGGCTGATCAGCTCGACGGCGGCGTTATTGAAGATTGCTCCCCAGTCCATCGTGAACCCCTAACCAATTCTCTCTTTGCGACCCAAAATGCCTTGCGGTCGAAACAGCAGCACCAAGATCAAAACAACAAGGGCGCCGACCACTTTCAGGTCGGACGGGAGCCACAGCGTTGACAGTTCAACGAAGAGGCCGACGATGAGGGAGCCGACGAGGGCTCCGAACGCCGTGCCGAGACCGCCGAGGGTCACAGCGGCAAAGACCAGCAACAACATCTGAAAGCCCATGTCCCAGCTGACGCCGGGGCGGAAGTAGGCCCAGAGAACGCCGCTAAGTCCGGCGAGTGCGGCCCCGACCACCCAGACGATGCGGATGACATGGTCGACGTCGATGCCGCTCGCCGACGCCAAGCTGGGGTTGTCGGAGACGGCGCGGGTGGCCTTGCCGATGCGGGTTCGCAGCAGAAAGTAGGCCACGGCCAGCAGCACGACGATGCTGATACTCATGCTGGCGAGGTCGATCGGGGAGAGTGAGATCGCGCCGAACTTGAGGTCGGCCATGCCGGCACCCGGCAGCTGGCTGGTGCTGCCGCCGAAGAAGTACTGGTAGAGATAGCGCAGTGCGAGGGAGAGCCCGATGCTCACGATCATGAGCGGAATTACCGCCACGCCCTTGCGGCGCAACGGTTTCCAGATCACCGCATCGAGGCCGAACCCGAGAGCGCCGCTGAGCAGAATGGCAATCAGAATGGCGAGCCAGATCGGCAGGCCCAACTGCACCGAGAAGACCAAGGTCATCAACGCGCCAAACGTGATCATCTCCGCGTGGGCGAAGTTGCTCAGCCCGGTGGTTCCGAAGATCAGCGACACTCCGATCGCCGCGAGGGCCAGCAGTAGGCCAAAGTTGAGGCCGTTGACAAACCGGTTGACGAACTGGTCGAAGAAGCTGACAGTGTTGCGGGTGCCCTCACCGAGGAAAAAGTTCACCGAGCGGCGGTCGGTGAGTCCGAACTCCGCGTCGATGACATTGCCACCCTTGGCGACGATAACGCCCTTGGGCAGGGTTCCCTCATCGAGAGTTACCTTGTAGGTTCCCTTTTCGGGAACTCCGATGGCCCACTTACCCTCGGCGTCCGTCACGGTATTGGCCTGGTAGCCGTTGCCGTCAACGGCGATGGCCACCTTGTCGAGGGCCTTGCCGTTGAACTGCACGTTGCCGGAGATAGTGAAGTTGTATTCCGTACCGACCGCATCGGCCTGCGCGCTGCCTGCCGAGAATGTGGCCATGGTGAAGGCTGCTAGCAGCGTCACAAACAGGATGGCGAGCATCCTGGGTATGTATCTTTGAGCCGTATGTGTGGGGTGCACGGGACCTCCATGTTGGTGCCGACCGACGGGTAACCGGGCGGGCGCCGGGTGACTACTGCCAACTTCTCTGTTGAGAGTATTTGCCGATTATGTCCTATAAGTTTCGAAACACCGCACCGTGTTGACAATGGTGTGCGGAATGTGATGAACCCAAACACGCTTAACATTGGAGGACCGGTTAATTTTCGTGACTTTCCGGTTAATTTTCTGTTTTTCAGCTACAGGTAAGGGGTTTCATGGATCAGCCAGATCCGTTCGGATTCACCGGGCTCACCTACGACGACGTGCTGCTCCTGCCGGGGCACACCGATGTCATTCCGAGCGAGGCGGTCACCAAATCCCGCCTGACCCGGCGAATCGACGTGTCGCTGCCGCTGCTCTCCAGCGCCATGGACACCGTCACAGAGACGCGCATGGCGATCGCCATGGCCCGCGAGGGGGGCCTCGGCATTCTGCACCGCAACCTCTCGATCGGCGACCAGGCCGAGCAGGTCGACCTGGTCAAGCGCAGCGAATCTGGGATGATCACCAATCCGGTCACCACCTCGCCCGACGCCACCGTGGCCGAAGTCGACGCCCTGTGCGGCCAGTTCCGCGTCAGCGGGCTGCCCGTCATCGACGGTGACGGCATTCTGGTGGGCATCATCACCAACCGTGACATGCGCTTCGTGCCGTACGCCAAGAAGGCCCTCACCCGGGTGCGCGAGGTCATGACGACCTCGCCGCTGATCACCGGCAAGGTCGGCATGGCGCCCGAAGACGCCCTCGCCATCTTCGCCAAGCACAAGATTGAGAAGCTCCCGCTGATCGACGCCAACGGCAAGCTCACCGGCCTGATCACCGTGAAGGACTTCGACAAGAGCGAGGAATATCCCCTCGCCACCAAGGACGACGCCGGACGCCTGCGCGTCGGCGCGGCCATCGGCTTCTTCGGCGACGCCTGGCAGCGCGCGACCGCCCTGCTCGAATCGGGCGTTGACGTGCTCGTGGTCGACACCGCCAATGGCGACAGCGCCGGGGTGCTCGACATCATTCGTCGGCTGAAGGCCGATAAGGCCTTCGCCGACGTCGACGTGATCGGTGGAAACGTGGCCACCCGCTCCGGCGCCCAGGCTCTCATCGACGCGGGCGCCGACGCCATCAAGGTGGGCGTGGGCCCCGGCTCCATCTGCACCACGCGCATCGTGGCCGGTGTGGGAGTTCCCCAGATCACCGCGGTCTACCAGGCGTCCCTCGCCGCTCGCGAAACCGGCATTCCGGTCATCGCCGATGGCGGACTGCAGTATTCCGGTGACATCGCCAAGGCCCTCGTGGCCGGTGCCGACACCGTCATGCTCGGCTCCCTGCTCGCGGGTTGCACCGAAAGTCCAGGCGAACTCGTGTTCGTCAACGGCAAACAGTTCAAAACGTATCGCGGCATGGGTTCGCTCGGCGCTCTGCAGACCCGCGGCACCAAGACGTCGTACTCGAAGGACCGCTACTTTCAGAACGACGTTCCCAGTGACGAGAAGCTCATCCCAGAGGGTATCGAGGGCCAAGTTCCGTTCCGCGGTCCCCTCGCCGCTGTGGCCTATCAGCTCGTCGGTGGCCTGCGTCAGTCCATGTTCTATGTGGGCGCCCGCACCATCGCCGAGCTCAAACAAAAGGGCAAGTTCGTGCGCATTACGCCCGCCGGGCTCAAGGAGTCGCATCCGCACGACGTGCAAATCGTGGTCGAGGCCCCGAACTACCGTCGGTAGGGAGGGTCCGGCATCCGCTTGAAAAGAGGATGTCGGGGGTTCCCTCTAAACTGGAACCATGGAAATCGAGATTGGCCGTTCCAAGCGCGCTCGCCGCGTATATGCCTTCGACGACATCGCGGTGGTGCCGAGCCGGCGCACCCGCGACCCGGAGGACGTGTCGGTCGGCTGGACCATCGACGCCTACCAGTTCGCCATTCCCGTGCTCGCCGCCCCGATGGACTCCGTCGTCTCGCCGACCACAGCTATCATGATGGGCCAGCTCGGCGGCGTCGGCGTGCTCGACCTCGAAGGCCTGTGGACCCGGCACGAAAACCCGGAGCCGCTACTCGCCGAAATTCGCAGCCTGCCCGCCGATAAGGCGACCGCGCGCATGCAGGAGATGTACTCCGCTCCGATCCAGCCCGAGCTCGTCACCGCACGTCTCGCTGAGATTCGGACGGGCGGCGTCACCGTGGCCGGTGCCCTTTCGCCCCAGCGCACCCAGGAACTCTACGAAACCGTCGTCGCCGCCGGTGTTGACCTGTTCGTGATTCGCGGCACGACAGTGTCGGCCGAGCACGTGTCGCAGAACCAGGAACCGCTCAACCTCAAGAAGTTCATCTACGAACTCGACGTTCCCGTCATCGTCGGCGGCGCGGCCACCTACACGGCTGCCCTGCACCTCATGCGCACCGGCGCCGCGGGTGTTCTGGTCGGTTTCGGTGGGGGAGCCGCGTCGACCACCCGCACGACCCTCGGTATCCACGCCCCGATGGCGACCGCGGTAGCGGATGTCGCCGGCGCGCGTCGCGACTACATGGACGAGTCCGGCGGGCGCTACGTGCACGTCATCGCCGACGGCGGCCTCGGGACCTCGGGCGACATCGTCAAGGCCGTCGCCTGTGGCGCCGACGCTGTCATGCTCGGCACCGCACTGGCCCGGGCAACGGATGCTCCCTGCGGCGGATTCCACTGGGGCGCCGAGGCTCACCACCCGCAACTGCCGCGCGGCAAGCGCGTGCAGGTGGGCACAGTGGCCCCGCTCGAGGAGATTCTCTACGGCCCGGCACCGGTGGCCGACGGCACCGCCAACCTCATCGGCGCGCTGCGTCGGTCGATGGCGACCACCGGCTACTCCGATCTCAAAGAATTTCAACGGGTTGAAGTGGTTGTCGCGCCGTACCGAGTGAACTAGCGTCGAAGATAGCGGAACTTTTCGTAAATAACCCTCAATACTGTTGTCGCAGCACGCCCTGACCTCTCGTCTTGAACATTGAGTCTGAACAGGAGTAGCAATGACGTCCCACAATTCGGTCACCCGATCCACAAAAATGGGGCCTGAGGAGCGGATCGCCGCTCTCGCCAAGCTCAAAGACAAGGAACTCGACATTCTCGTTGTCGGCGGCGGCATCGTCGGTGCCGGCGCAGCCCTTGATGCCGTCACGCGTGGTTTGAGCGTGGGCATTCTGGAAGCCCGGGACTGGGCGTCGGGCACGTCGAGCCGGTCTTCGAAGCTCGTGCACGGCGGTATTCGCTATCTGGAGCAGCTCGACTTTCGTCTCGTTCGCGAAGCGCTCACCGAACGAGGGCTGCTGCTGCAGCGCATCGCACCACACCTCGTGAAGCCGGTGCGGTTTCTGTACCCGCTCAAGAAACGCTTCACCGAACGTTTCTACATCGGGGCCGGCATGCTGCTCTACGACATCTTCTCCTACACCGGCGGTCGTCCGCCCGGAGTGCCGCACCACCGCCACCTGTCCAAGAGCCAGGTGCAGAAGCTCATTCCGAGCCTCGCCAATGACGCCCTGGTCGGCGGCATCACGTACTACGACGCCCAGGTCGATGACGCCCGCTACGTGTCTTCGCTCGTGCGCACCGCCTCGTTCTACGGAGCCCACGCGGCCAGCCGGGTGCGGGTCGAGGGCTTCATCAAGGTGGGGGAGCGCGTCGTCGGCGTGCGCGCCCACGACCTGCAGACCGACGAACACTTCGACGTGCGGGCCAAGCAGGTCGTGAACGCGACCGGCGTCTGGACCGACGACACCCAGCGCATGGTCGGCGAACGCGGCACCTTCAAGGTGCGGGCCTCGAAGGGCGTGCACCTCGTCGTGCCGCGCGACCGGTTCCAGAGCGCCATGGGACTGCTGCTGCGCACCGAGAAGAGCGTACTTTTCGTCATCCCGTGGGGCCGGCACTGGCTCATCGGAACGACCGACACCGATTGGCACCTCGACAAGGCGCACCCCGCTGCTACGGCGGCGGATATCGACTACATTCTCGAGCACATCAACGAGGTGCTGAGCGTTCCGCTCACCCGCGAAGACGTTGAGGGCGTCTACGCCGGGCTGCGTCCGCTGCTGGCCGGCGAGAGCGACCAGACCTCCAAGCTGTCCCGTGAGCACCTCGTCGGGCACTCCGTTCCCGGCCTCGTCGTCATCGCCGGCGGCAAGTGGACCACCTACCGCATCATGGCCAAGGACGCAGTGGATGCCGCGGCGTCGGCTCTCGACGGTCGCATTCCCGCGTCGGCGACCCAGGACATCCCCTTGCTGGGCGCCGAGGGTTATCAGGCCGCCTGGAACAAGCGCGGCAAGATCGCCAGGGCGTTCGGACTGCACACCGTGCGGGTCGAACACCTGCTCAACCGGTACGGCACCCTCACCGACGAGTTGCTCGACCTGATCAAGGCGAACCCGGCGCTCGCCGAGCCGCTGCCCGGCGCCGATGACTACATCGGTGCCGAGGTCGTCTACGCGGCGTCGCACGAGGGTGCCCTGCACCTCGAGGACGTGCTGGCGCGCCGCACCCGCATCTCGATCGAGGCCTGGGACCGCGGGGTGTCGGCCGCGCCGGTCGCCGCAGCTCTCATGGCTGACGTGCTCGGCTGGGACCAGGGGCGCATCGACCGGGAGGTCGGCTTCTATCTCACCCGGGTCGCCGCCGAGCGGGCCTCGCAGGAGGAGCCGAACGACGAATCCGCCGACCGGGTGCGCCTCGAGGCCCCCGACATCGTGGTCACGAACTAGCGCGCGCCGCAGGCGCCGCCGACCGGGTGCGCTACCGGGGTCCTCGGGTCACGCGCACCTCGACCTCGCGCTCGACAAAGGTCCATTCCGTCGTCCCCCGCAGCTCAGCCAGTAGATCGTCGAATGCGGCCGCGTTGATGGGGCGAACTCGAACCAGGTCAGAAAATCAAACGGTCCGCCCAGGTCGCGACAGTGATGCAGCTTCCTGGCCACGGCCGGCAGATAGTCCATGGCGCGGCGGATATGATGACTCGTCTCCTCAAAGATGGCTCGTCGTTCGTCCTGGGCCAGTTCCCACCACGCGTTCGATTTCGTGATCGGAATGAGCGAGGCCACGGTGGCGTCCGGTCGGCCCAGCGCCGGGGACTGCGCGTTCAGTCGCGTCAGTTCTGCGGCGGTCGTGTAGCGCTGATTGCTGACGGCGCCGCGCAAAACCCAGTCGGGAGAACTCGTCGCTTCAGTCGGCGAAACCGGGCGCGCGACGCATGTCGTCGGCACGAACCCGCGCGCGGCGGAAAAAAGCAGCTCCGGTAGAATGAGCGCACTGCCCCTAAACCTCAGGAGTCATGACAATGGTTGATGTTCGGCGGGTCAAACTTCCCGGCGTGGGTGTGCTGCACACCTTCATAACGGATGACGGTGGCAAGGTCGGCGTCATCGCCCACCGTTCCGGCCACAGCGACCTCATTACCTTTGCTGACGACGAGGGCGGCCCCGACGCGAGCAAGGTCTCGCTTCGGCTCAACGAAGACGAGGCGCACACCCTCGCCGAGCTGCTCGGCGGCACCCAGATCACCGAGTCGCTCAGCGCCCTCGACCAGATTCCCGGCCTCAGCATCGACTGGTTCACCGTCGACTACGAAGACCACATCGCCGGCCAGGCGCTTGGCAACCCGGCCGATCGCGGTATCGCCGGACTCACCGTGGTGGCCGTCGTGCGCGGAGAATCCGCCAACCCGGCACCGGCCGCCGACTTCAAGGTCTTTCCCGGCGACACCCTCGTCGTCGCTGGCTCGCCGGAAAAGGTCGTCAAGGCCTTCGCGTTCTTCCGCACCGGTGAAGTGAAGGCGAAAACCGTCGACGCTCCACCCGGGGGATAACCGATGCACCTGGGCGAAGACCTCCTCGTTCTCGGCATCCTGCTCGTCGTCGCCTACGTTCTTGGCCGCCTGGGCAAAATGATCGGGCTCCCCACCATCCCGATCTATATGATCGTGGGCGTTCTCGCGAGCCCGAACACCGACTTCTTCCCCCTCGACTTTCAGTCCGGCGACATTGAACTCATCGCCGTGTTCGGCCTGATCCTGCTGCTCTTCAGCCTCGGCCTCGAATTCGACCAGGAAGAATTCTTCGGCAACGCCAAGACTCTGATCATCTCCGGCGGATCCTGGGTGCTCATCAACATGGGCGCCGGCTTCATCTTCGGCCTGCTCGTGGGCTGGGGCCCCCGCGAAGCCCTCGTCATTGCCGGCATGACCGGAACCTCCTCGAGCGCCATCATTACCAAACTGCTCATCGAACTGCGCCGCCTGGCTAACAAAGAGACCCCGATGATCCTCGGCGTGACGGTCGTCGGCGACATCTTCATCGCCATCTACCTCTCCATCGTCTCGGTCGTGCTGAGCGGTGAAACCGAGATCTGGCCGATCGTGCTGCAGCTCTCCATCGCGTTCCTGTTTCTGGTGGCCATGTTCTCGCTCGCCCGCTGGGGCGGCCGCGTCGTCTCGCGCCTGATGCGCACCAAAGACGACGAACTGTTCACCATTTTGTTCTTCGGGCTCGTGGTGCTGTTCGCCGGCATCGGCGAGATCATCGGCGTGACGGATGCGATCGGCGCGTTCCTGATCGGCGTCGTGCTCGGCGCGAGCAGCTATCGCGCCAGAATCGAACGCGTCGCCGTGCCCCTCCGCGACATCTTCGCGGCATTCTTCTTTCTCAACTTCGGACTCGCCCTCGACGTAGCCCAGTTCGGGTCGGTGATCGGAGTCGTGCTGATCGCCATCGTGATGACCTTCGTACTCAGTCTGCTGTCTGGGGCACTGCTGGCCTGGCTGCACAAGATGGGGCCACGCGAAGCACTGAACACCGCCGCGATCTTTGTCAACCGCGGCGAGTTCACGCTCATTTTGGCAACGCTGTCGGTGTCGGCCGGGCTGGATCCGCGGCTGCAACCGTTCGCCGGGCTCTACGTGTTATCGATGGCCATACTCGGCCCGCTGTTCGCGGCGAATTCCGAGAAGATCGGATCGGCGCTGCGTCGTCGGGTGCCGGCATCTGTTGCGCCGCGCGCACCGCGCAACCCCATGCTCGACGAAGAGATCGCGCTGGTCGAGGCGGCGACCGCCGCCCAGGCGGCCGATGCCGACGAGTTCACCCGCCGTACGGCCAAACGCGACTCGGCTAATTCCCAACCGGCGGAAGATACGGTTGCCAGAGCGAAACGCTCGCATTCAGATGTAGATTCCATGGCTGATTTCGCGCTCGGTCAGCATTCCCCAGAACCCGACGACGCGGCCGACCGGCCGGCACGCAAACCCGGGCGAGAAACTCACACAGGTGACTATTCGTGATCAGAATGATGGTGCGCCCCCGCTGGGTCGCTGCACTGCTGCTTGCCCTCGGCGTTGCCGCGGCGTTCGCCCTGCTCGGGCACTGGCAGCTCGAGCGCGCCATCGAATCCGGCGTGGTGGTGGAGCGCAGCACCGAACAGGTCAAGCCTCTCGCCGAGGTGGCGCAGCCCGACGGGGGAGTGACGCAGATCGCGACCGGCCAAATGGTCAGCACCGAAGGCACCTGGGTGCCCGGTGACGACACGCTCATCTCGACACGCTTCAACGGCGGCGTCGAAGGGTTCTGGGTGGTCAGCCATTTTCAAACGGATGCTGCCGCCAGTATCGCCGTCGCGCGCGGCTGGGCCCCCGATAAGGTCAGCGCCCAGGCTGTCATCGATGCGCTGCAAACGGAACCGGAAAACACCCCGGTTACCCTGACCGGGCGCTTCCTCACCGGCGAGGCACCCGAGCTGCCCGACCCGCAGGGTGACTCAATGGAACTGACCAAGGTGGCGCCATCCGCTTTGATCAATTTGTGGGCTGATTTCACCGACGAGTCCGTGTATTCCGCGTATATCGTCGCCGCCGAAGCCCCGGGCGGACTCGACAAAATCGACTCCCCGGTGCCCGAAGTTGATCAGTCGCTCAACTGGCTGAACATCTTCTATGCCATCGAGTGGGTCGTCTTCGCCGGATTCGCCGTGTTCCTCTGGTATCGTCTGGTGCGCGACGCGCTGGAGCGCGAGCAGGAAGAGGCCGAGCTCGAATTGGTCTCTGCAAGCACTCCCAGCGCTGGCGCATAGAATTACCCCATGCCACTTGATCCCAAGCCCGCCGATATTTCCCGAATCCCCGGTGCGCTTCGGCTCTACCAGGTGTCGTCCATCATCACCGGTGTCTTTCTGCTGCTGCTCTGCGCCGAGGTCTATGCCAAGTTCATTCTCGGTTACGAACTCGAAATGAACGGCGCCGATGGCTTTCTCGCCTTCGTGCCGCGCGACATGGTCGCCGCAATCAACCTGAGCACGATCATCCTGATCGTGCACGGCTGGTTCTACGTGCTCTACCTGTTCGCCGACTTCCGGCTGTGGAGTCTCATGCGCTGGCCGTTCCCGCTCTTCGTGCTGATTGCGCTCGGCGGCATCATCCCCACGCTCTCGTTCTTCCTGGAAGGCCCCATGACCCGCCGCGTCAAACGTTCCCTCGAGCAGCTCGAAGCGAAAAAGGCCGCCGAGGTGCGTTCGTGAGTGTCGTCGACACAGCATCAGCGGATGCCTCACGCGCCGATTCAGCTGCGGTCGCCGACTCAGGCCTCGATCGCCCCGTTCTCGTGGTCGATTTCGGTGCGCAGTACGCGCAGCTGATCGCGCGGCGCGTGCGGGAGGCATCCGTTTATTCGGAAATCGTGCCGCACACGATCACCGCCGCCGAAGTTCTCGCCAAGAACCCGCGCGGAATCGTTCTGAGCGGGGGCCCGTCAAGCGTCTACGCCGATGGTGCGCCCGCCTTCGACGCCGCGATCTTCGAGCTCGGCGTGCCCGTGCTCGGCATCTGCTACGGCTTCCAGGTGATGGCGACCGCTCTCGGCGGCACCGTCGCCCACACCGGCGCCCGCGAATACGGCTCGACCCCGGTCACCGTGAGCAACGGCGACAACGTGCTGCTGGCAAACCAGCCGGGCAACCAGACCGTGTGGATGAGCCACGGCGACTCGGTTGCCACGGCGCCGGCGGGCTTCACCGTGCTCGCCTCGTCGGTCTCGACCCCTGTCGCCGCGTTCGCCAACGACGCCAGGCGCCTCTACGGCGTGCAGTGGCACCCCGAGGTCAAGCACTCCGAAAACGGGCAGCACGTGCTCGAGAACTTTCTGCACCGCGCCGCCGGCATCAACCCCGACTGGAACAGCGGCAACGTCATCGCCGAGCAGGTCGCGAAGATTCGCGCCCAGGTCGGCACCGGCAAGGTCATCTGCGGCCTGTCCGGCGGAGTCGACTCCGCCGTCGCCGCCGCCCTCGTGCACAAGGCGATCGGCGACCAGCTGGTCTGCGTGTTCGTCGACCACGGCCTGCTGCGCCAGGACGAGCGCCGCCAGGTTGAGGAAGACTACGTCAAGGCCACGGGCATCCGCCTGGTCACCGTGGACGTGCGTGAGCAGTTCCTCGTGGCCCTCGAAGGTGTGAGCGACCCTGAGACCAAGCGCAAGATCATCGGCCGCGAGTTCATTCGCACCTTCGAGCAGGCCCAGGCCGAACTTATCGAAGAAGCCAAGGAAATCGACGGCGACCCGATCCGCTTCCTCGTGCAGGGCACGCTCTACCCCGACGTCGTCGAATCCGGCGGCGGCAGTGGCACCGCCAACATCAAGAGCCACCACAACGTGGGCGGCCTGCCCGACGACCTCAAGTTCGAACTGGTCGAACCGCTGCGCACCCTGTTCAAAGACGAAGTGCGCGCGATCGGCGCCGAGCTTGGACTGCCGGCCGAAATTGTGCAGCGCCAGCCGTTTCCCGGCCCCGGCCTGGGAATTCGCATCGTCGGCTCGATCACCCAGGAACGCCTCGACCTGCTGCGTCAAGCGGATGCGATCGTTCGCTTCGAACTGACCGCCGCCGGCCTCGACCGCGAGATCTGGCAGTGCCCGGTCGTGCTGCTGGCCGATGTGCGCTCGGTGGGCGTGCAGGGCGACGGCCGCACCTACGGTCACCCGATCGTGTTGCGCCCGGTGTCTTCAGAGGATGCCATGACCGCCGACTGGACTCGCCTGCCCTACGACCTGCTCGCCAAGATTTCGAACCGCATCACCAACGAGGTCGACGGCGTGAACCGCGTCGTGCTCGATGTGACGAGCAAGCCGCCGGGAACCATCGAGTGGGAGTGATCGCGCAGTAAAAAGGGTCGGCTCGCGAGAGTCGGCCCTTTTTGTGTGCCCGGCGCCGGCATCCGCTCGTGGTCGCGCCCGAAACGGGTGCGCTCATACTCCTTCCACCGCGATGCGGTTGCCTTGGCAGAGCGGCGCGCAGTACAGTCGAATCATGTTCCGCTCCTGATTGTTCCGCGCTCTCGTGCATTCCGCGCGATTGAGCACCGAATTTTTCAACGATCAGGGACACGATGCTACAGATACGGGACTACCGTACTTCCGACGAACGAAGCTGGCTCACCTGCCGCTTGCTGAGTTTTTTTGACACCGATTACTATGACGAGGTCAAAATTTGCAAGACAACATTTGCGAGTGCTCGTGTGGAATTAGTTGCCTGCAGGGGCGACGTCGTCGTTGGACTGATCGACGTCGAGATCGACGGCGACACCGCGACGATCGACTCAATAGCCGTGCATCCGGATGCTCAACGCCACGGAATCGCCTCAAAGCTCCTACGGCATGCCGTACAGCGGCTGCCGGAGCGAGTCACGTCGCTCGATGCCTGGACGCGAGAAACCGCGAGTGCAAACGACTGGTACACCTCGGCAGGATTCGCGGAGAACTATCGCTACCTGCACGTCTACAAGGAGTCAGCGAGCGGGGACGACGGATTTGAGTCTCCCGCTGGACTGTCCACACCCGTGCACGCCTTCATGCACGCGCGCTTCGAACTCGAGGATGAGCTTCGTCAGCGCTACTCCCGTGTGTACGTCTGCCGCCAATATCTCTTGCGATTGCGGGCGCCAAGCCCCCGTTACCTTGTAGGTAGCCCTTGAAGCTTTGCTTCTGAAGGGTGTTGGCCTGTTAGGCCCGGCATGGTTATTGCCCCCAGTCATTGATGATCCGGGGGGTGTTGTCACCGGGCCTGACTGGCATTGGATGATCAGGGGCAGGATCGCGGGGAAGCACGATGACAGCCAGCACCGCACAACACACGAAGACTCCGCCACCGACGGCGATCGGCAGTGCAAGGCCAACCACAGCCAGCAGGCCGCCGAGCGCCGAACCGAGCGCCAGCCCGAGCAGGCTGAGCACGCGGGACGCCGCGTTCACCCGTCCGCGCAGGGCGTCGGGCACGAGTCGTTGCCGGAGGGAGGTGGCGCAGATTCCCCAGACCACGGCGTGCAGGATGTAGACCGCGAGAAACACAGCGGCAACAACTCCGTTGGTGGCGATCGACAGCGCGAACAGTGCTGCCGCCCCCGTGACGAGGCTCGCAATAATCGTGCGCCGGTAGCCCATCGTGCCAACGACTCGTGCTGTCGAGAACGAACCGACCAATCCGCCGAGCGCTGAAACGGCCAGGATCACCCCGTAACCGAGGGCATCGAGGGCGAGGCGTTGCCCGGCGAACAGCACGAGGATCGAGAAGGGGAGCATGTAGCCCACACTGGCAAGCGCGCCGATCAGCGCCAGCCCGCCAACCGCGCGGTTGCCCGCGAGCCATCGCGCACCCTCGATCGCCTCGCGAAAAATGGGCTGGCGCAGGGTGAGGTCGGGGCTCGACCCACCGAGCCGCCGGATCGGCAGCGCCAGGGCGAGAATCCCGGCCGCAGCCCACAGCCCGCCCATGAGATACAGGGGAGCGGCGGCCAGGGCGGCAAACAGCAGTCCACCCAGCGGCGGTCCGGCGAACTCATCGGCGATCAGCTGCGCGGCTGAAATGCGACCATTGGCGCGATCCAGCTGCGTGACCGGTACGACCCCGGGCAACAGCGAAACGGATGCGTTGTCCGCCGCGCTCTCCAGCGTTCCGACGACCGCAAACGCCGCGTAGAGCAGCGGTAACGTTGCGAGGTCCAACTGCACGGAGACAGCCAGGGCGAGCACCGCCAACCCACGGATGAGGTTCGCGCCAATCAGCAGCGTGCGCCGATCGACTCGATCGACCCATACCCCGATGGGCAGCGCGACCAGGAGCCGCACCAGGGCGTACGTCGTGGCCAGACCCGCGACCAACCGCGGATCGTCGGTGAGCGACACCGCGAGAAGCGGCATCGAGATGAACGCGACTCCGTCAGCGAGATTCGAGGAGGCACTCGATGCCCACAGCGCTCGAAATGGGCGACCGAGCGACATAACCCGAGTCTACGCAGGGATTCACGCGGTGCGCTGCGGGCGAACCCCGGACTGAAACCGTCACCGTTGCGATTGACTGGGCAGATGACCCACACCCTAAGGCTCGGCGCGAAGGAGAATCATGACCAGCCCTGAACTTCACGACTGGCCGGCGAGCGATCCGAAATTCCGGCGCTCGGAAGTGTCAGCGGTCGTGGGCAGCGGTGACGCGGTGTGGGAGCGCGCCGCCGGGGATGTGCTGCGCTGGCGGGTGAAGACGGCGAGCGGGTTTGCCGTGGATTCGGCGGCGCCGGTGTCGCCCGGCGACCGGGTAATCGTCACGGCACGCCTGATCGCGCTGACCGTCGTCGAACCGGTGGAGGTCGTTTCTGTCGTCGACGAGCCGAACCGGGTCGGGTTCGCCTATCGAACGCTGCCCGGGCATCCGGTCAGTGGCGAGGAGGCGTTCATCGTGCACCGCCACGGCAACGAAGTGCATCTCACGGTGCGATCGCTGACGCGGGCGGCCCCGCAGCAGCCGTGGCGCGCCCTCTACCCACTACTTCGGGTCGCTCAACTCATCGTTCGCCGGCGCTACCTGCGTTCGCTGCGCTGATTCGTTCAGTCCGTGGGTTGCCGCAGCGTTGATCCTCTGCAGCAGCCCCACCAGAAGCGATTGTTCGTCGTCAGAAAGAATCTGGGTGATGGTTCGCTCGGTCTCGACGTGCGGGGCCAGGGCGGCGTCGATGAGCCGCTTACCGGCATCCGTCAGCGCGACCAGGGTACCGCGGCCATCGTCGGGGTTCGCCTCTCGGCTGACCAAACCTCGCGTCTGAAGTTTGTTCAGGCGCTGGGCCACCGCGCTCGTCGAGATCATCGCATCGCGGGCCAGTGCCGCCGGGGAGATCCGGTAGGGCGCACCGCTCCGCAGCAGCGTCGCGAGCACGTCGAAAGAGGATGCGTCCAGGCCGTACCGCGCAAAGGTCGCGGCCAGGCGGGACTCGACGGCCAGAGCGGTGCGACTCAAGCGGCCGATGACGGCCATCGGGGAGACATCCAGGTCGGGCTTCTCGGTGCTCCACTGCTCGAGGATTCGATCGACCTGGTCTGTCATGGTTCCACACTATCAATTGCTAAGCACTTAGCTATAATAGCTAAGTGCTTAGCAACCGATTCCTTCTGTTGGCGACCACCGCCCTGGCTCCCGTTCTTTGGGGAACCACCTATCTGACGACGACGGCGTTGCTGCCCGCGGATCGGCCGCTGCTCGCGGCATTCCTGCGCGCGCTCCCCGCAGGGCTGCTGCTCCTGGTGCTCTGCCGCCGATTGCCGCGCGGCGAATGGTGGTGGAAGTCCTGGGTGCTCGGCGTGCTCAACATCGGGGCGTTCTTCGCGCTGCTCTTCATCGCGGCCTACCGGCTCCCTGGCGGAGTGGCCGCCATCGTCGGAGGCCTGCAGCCGCTCGTGGTCGCATTGCTCGCCAGTCGCGTGCTGCACGAGAGGATGACCGGACGCGTTCTGGCGAGCGGCGCGACCGGTGCCTTCGGCGTCAGCCTCATCGTGCTCCAATCGCAGGCGAGGCTTGACGCTATCGGGATCCTGGCCGCTGTCGGCGGCACGGTCTGCATGGCCTCGGGCATCGTGCTCTCCAAGAAGTGGGGGCAGCCGGCGCCGCTGCTGGCGACGACCTCGTGGCAGCTCATGGCGGGCGGGCTCAGCCTGCTGCCCGTTTTGCTCCTGCTCGAAGGCCTTCCGACCACGCCGTTGACCGTGGCCAACCTCGCCGGCTACGCGTACCTCGCTGTGGCCGGCACGGCATTCGCCTACGTCGCCTGGTTCCACGGCATTGCGCGCCTGCCCGCGAGCACCATCGCATTCCTCGGCCTGCTGAGCCCCGTCGTGGCCATCGTGCTCGGCTGGGCGATCGCCGGAGAGCACCTTGCCCCGATTCAGATCGCGGGAATCGTCATCGTGCTCGGCTCGATCGCGGCCGTCATCGTCGCCAGGACCCCGAAACGCGGTTTCTCCCTGCATCGACCCAGGTTTGCCCGTGGCCGCGCCCGAAACGGGTGACCGCTACGGTAACCGGCGTAGCGACTGCCGATATTGGGGGCGCACATGGGATGACCCCGGCGCGGGCATCCGTTTAGTCAGTCTTTGGGCGCTTTGAGGTAGCGGCGGATGGCGAGCACGACCACCCAGGCGAGCCCGAGGAGCACGATGCCGCTGCCGATGTAGCCGAACGTGGCGTTCACGCCGGTGGATTCGAGGGGAAGCAGCGCGTGCAGGTCAGTGAAACTCATTGCTTAAGCCAACCACAGTGTGGCGTGCGTGGGGTACGAAAAAGCGCCCCCGTTCCGAAATAACGAGGGCGCCTGATCAAGCGGATGCCGCTACTCGCGGGTCAGCACGAAGATGCGCAGCATTTCGACGTAGAGCCAGACGACGGTCATGATGATGCCGAACGCGCCGGTCCAGCCGTACTTGCGCGGCAGGCGGTTGTTGACGCCCTTCTGGATGAAGTCGAAGTCGAGCACGAGCGAGTACGCGGCCAGGAGTACAGCGAGCAGGCCGATGAGGATGCCGAGCTTGATGTCGAAGTCGAGAATGCTAATGCTCTGGCTGCGCATGCCGAAGGCCTGGTCGGTGGCGCCGAACAGCATCATGCCGAAGTTGATCAGCGAGAACGCGGCGTAGCCGATCATGGCGACCAGGAAGATCTTGGTGGCCTTCTTCGAGGCGCGGATCTTGCCGCTCTTGAACAGGGCGAGCGTGACACCGACGACTACGAGGGTGGCGAGAACCGCCTGCATCACGACGCCCCCGTAGAGGTCCTCGAAGACGCGCGAGATGCCGCCGACGAACAGGCCCTGGGCCCCGGCGAAGGCGAGAATGAGCGGAGCGGACGGCTCCTTCTTGAAGGTGTTGACCAGACCGAGCACGAAACCGGCGATGGCACCCAGAATGAACAGGAACGGGAGCACCGGGGTAGCAACCCAGGAGATCATTGCCGCGACGAGCAGCAGCGCGAAGCCGAGGCCGGTCTTGGTGATGGTGTCTTCGTAGGTCATGCGTTCGGTGTCCTGCGCACCGGCCGAGGGCCGGTTGTACATCGACTGCAGATCGTTGTCCGAGAGGGCCTGCGACGACGCCACTGCGCCGCGAGGGCCGAACGCCTCGTTGCGGGAGAAAGCGGGGTTGGAGGATGCCATGTGTTGCTGTACTCACAATCAGCTGGTGGAGTTTGGGTGCGCCTGGTGCGGCACTTCCTCCACGGTACCCGAGAGCACGTGCGAATGTGCAGGGGATCAGCCGATTTGCAGCATTGCAGGCGGTGTTTCGCACCCATTTCGCTGTGAGCGGATGCCGGCCCCCAGCATCCGTTCTGGCCCCGTTGTTAGCCTGAAACCATGCAACCGATCGTGATTGGCCACCGCGGGGCGAGCGGGCACCGGCCCGAGCACACCCGCAGCGCATTCGACCTCGCCTTCGGCCTCGGCGCCGACGCGGTCGAACCCGACCTCGTCGCCACCCGCGACGGGGTGCTGGTGATCCGCCACGAAAACGAGATCTCCGGCACAACGGATGTCGCCACCCGCGCCGAATTCTCCGCTCGCCGCACCGAGAAACACATCGACGGAACGCTCGTCACCGGCTGGTTCACCGAGGACTTCACCTGGGACGAACTGCGCACCCTGCGGGCCAGGGAACGACTGCCCGCCCTGCGGCAGGGCAACACCACCTTCGACGACCAACAGCCGATCCTGCGCCTGCGCGACCTGTTCGACCTGGTCGATGACGCAGCCGAACACACCGACCGGGTGCTCGGTATCGTGGCCGAAATTAAGCACAGCAACTACTTCGCGAGCCTCGACCTGCCACTGCCCGAGCTGTTCGCCGCCGAGGTCTCCGCCGCAGGCTGGAACACCGACCGGCTCACCGTGGAGAGCTTCGAACCGAGCGTGCTCGCGCAGGTTCGGGCCCAGGGCGTGCGTGGCAAACGCATCTTTCTGCTCGAAGACCAGGGGCACCCGGCCGACCAACTCGCCGAGTACGGGGCCGGTGCGCTCAGCTACGCCGCCCACCTCACCGCTGGCGGGCTCTCGAGCCTGGCGGCGGGCCGCTCGGCCGGCGGCTCCCGCAGCAGCATGGGCTCGAGCACGGCCACGAGTGACATCGGGGTGGACGGCATCAGCGTTCCCAAGTCGCTCATCCTCAAAACGGATGACGCGGGTGACGTGATCGGGGCCTCCGCTCTGGTCGAGGATGCGCACGCCGCCGGACTGGAGGTCTACTGCTGGACTTTGCGCCCGGAGAACAAGTTTCTGGAGACAACCTTTCAGAGCGGCACCCGAAAGGCGGATTTCGGCCACTGGCAATCCGAGTTTCGCCTGATTTTCGACTCGGGCGTCGACGGGGTGTTCGCCGACCACCCCGATCTGGCCGTGCACGTGCGCGACGAGCGGCGCTGACCCGTGGGCGTCATCCCGGCCTCGTGTCAGGGGCCTCGCCTACACTGGAAACCGACATGACCACACCTCTGAACGCGGAATCCGCACCCGTCACCACCGGCCGCTCGGCCACGCCGATCATTCTCGATTCCAATGGGTATGCAGGCCCGGGCGGTACGCAGCAGAGTCCCTTGCTTGACGGGCTCAACCCGCAGCAGAAAGAGGCCGTGGAATACCGCGGCCAGGCCTTGCTCATCATCGCTGGCGCCGGGTCGGGCAAGACCAGTGTGCTCACCCGTCGCGTCGCGAGCCTGCTCGAAACCCGCGATGCCTGGCCGAGCCAGATTCTCGCGATTACCTTTACCAATAAGGCCGCCGCCGAGATGCGCGAGCGGGTGCACGCCATCCTCGGGCAGGGCTCAGACGGCATGTGGATCAGCACCTTCCACTCCTCCTGCGTGCGCATCCTGCGCCGCGAAGCCGAAAAGATCGGCCTGTCCAGCACGTTCAGCATCTACGACTCGGCCGACACCAAGGTCACGCTCAAGCGCATCATCAAGGGCCTCGACGCCGATACCTACGGATTCACGCCGGGGTCAGCGGGCGCCAAGATCTCCAAGCTCAAGAACGAGCTCGCCGATGCCGATTCCTATGCGCGCAACGCCAACATGAGCGACCCGCAGGAGGTCATGTTCGTCGAGATTTTTCGGCAGTACCAGGCCCGACTGCGCGCAGCGAGCGCGCTCGACTTCGACGACCTCATCGGCGAGACGGTCTACCTGTTCCGTGCTTTTCCCAAGGTCGCCGCGCTCTACCGGCGCCGCTTTCGGCACCTGCTGGTCGACGAATACCAGGACACCAACCACGCCCAGTACGCCCTCGTGCACGAGCTCACCCGACCGGTCACGCCCGAGCTCGCCCAGGAGATGGAAGACGACGGCGTGCACGTGCGCAACCTGCGCGACGCGTCCGGCGCCATCCCCGGGGCGTCACTCACCGTGGTCGGCGATTCCGACCAATCGATCTACGCCTTCCGTGGCGCCGACACCCGCAACATCAGCGGGTTCGAGCGGGACTACCCGGGCGCTAGGGTGATTCTGCTCGAGCAGAACTACCGGTCGACCCAGAATATTCTCTCGGCGGCGAACGCCGTGATCGGCCACAACTTCGACCGTACAGACAAGAAATTGTGGAGCGCCGGCGGCGACGGCGAGAAGATCGTCGGCTTCACCGCCTACTCCGGGCACGACGAAGCCCAGTTCGTCTCCGACGAAATCCAGGTGCTGCACGCGGCCGGCATGGCCTACCGAGACATGGCCGTGTTCTACCGCACCAACGCCCAGACCCGAGCGCTCGAAGAAATCCTGGTGCGCTCCGCGACCCCCTACCGGGTGGTCGGCGGCACCAAGTTCTACGAGCGGGCCGAGATCAAGGACGCCCTGGCCTACCTCATCGCCGTCGCCAACCCGGTCGACGAACTCGCCCTGCGCCGCATCCTCAACACCCCGAAGCGCGGCATCGGCCCGGCCACCGAAACCGGTCTGTCGAGCTTCGCCGACGACAACGAACTCACCTTTCGCCAAGCCATGCGCAATTCCGCCGCGCTCGGCCTCGGCCCCAAGGTGACCGGCGCCATCCTCAAACTTGCCGAACTGCTCGATGCCGCCGCGCTCATGCTGGTACCGACCTCGGTCACCGACGACGGCGTGCCGGTCGGCGGTGCCAACGTCTCCGAAGTGCTCGAATTTCTGTTGAACGGCAGCGGGCTGCTCGCCGGCTTACGAAACAGCCGCGATCCGCAAGACGAGGTGCGCGCCGAGAACATCGAAGAGCTCGTGGCCCAGACCAAGGACTTCAACAAGGAGAACCCCGACGGCGGTCTCGTCGACTTTCTCACCCAGGTGTCACTCGTGGCCGCCGCCGACGACCTCGACGATGCCTCGGGAACCGTATCCCTGATGACCCTGCACACCGCGAAGGGCCTCGAATACGAGGCAGTGTTCCTCACCGGAGTGGAAGAGGGGCTGCTTCCGCACCAGATGTCGGCGAACGAGCCCGGCGGCCCGGCCGAGGAACGCCGCCTGTTCTACGTGGGCATCACCCGCGCCCGCAAACGGCTTTACCTCTCCCTCGCCATGACCCGCGCTCAGTTCGGCGACATCAACGTGGCCATGCCGAGTCGATACCTACAGGAGATTCCGGCCGACCTGATCGACTGGAAGCAGTCGCCGGGCATGGCCAATTCCCGTGGTGGCACCCAGCCGCGAGCCCTCAATGCGCGACGCGACGGTGGCTTCGGTGGGTTCGGTAATTCACTGGGCACCGGCTCGAACGATGGTTACGGCGGGCGCAGCAGCTACGGCACCAGCAAACAACCGGTCGGCCTGCCGCCCGGCAAGCCGAAGACGGAGTGGGCGAACAAGATCACCGGAACGGTGCGCGACAACGGTGGCCTCGAGCTTCAGGCGGGTGACCGCATTCGCCACCACGACTTCGGCGAGGGCCGGGTCAACCAGGTCACCGGCGAAGGTACCAAGCGCATCGCGCACGTGCAGTTCGACACTGCGGGCGCCAAAAAGCTGTTGATCAAGATCGCCCCGATCGAAAAGATCTAGCGAGCACCCCGTTCAACCCGCGCCAGGGCCGGAACCGGGCCAGCCCGAATCCCTGCGCCAGCCCGATTCCTTGCGCCAGCCCGAATCCTTGAGGCAGTGGGCGCTCAACCTGCGCTCCTTCCAGTTCGAGGTCGCCACCCGGGCAGCGGTCGCCGCCGCGCTGCCACTCACCGTTCTCGTGCTCACCGGCCAGCTCGACTGGGCCGCCTACGCGGCCTTCGGCGCCATGACAGCGCTGTTCGGCCGGAACGAGCCCTACCGGGTGCGGCTGCGCACGGTCACCGTTGCCGGCACACTCATGCTCGCGATCATCTGCTGCCCGGCCCGTCAGGCCAGCTCGGCGCCGAGATTCTGATCGGCCGACACTACGGCGCCGCCCTGCTGTTCGTGACCCCGCTCGCCCTCACCGTGCTGCACCTCACCAGCCCGGTACCGGTTCCGGCGCTGCTGGTCGATCGCGTGCTCGAGACCGTGCTGCGCCGCGTCTTCGCCCTGGTGATCGTGCTGCTCGCGCGGGCGAGAGTCCGGCTGAAAAACAGGCATTGACGACACACAGACTGTTCACAGGTTATCGATAGCTGTTCGATGGCCCCCCGGTCGATGCTCTACTCATGAGCCTCGACACGCGCACCAACCGAACCGGCCAGGCGCCCACACGCCGCACCCGTACGGCGTTGCAGCATCCCGCCTACCAGAAGCGGATGCGCCTCGCCGACAGCCTGCAGATTCTCTGCGTGGCGTCGGTCGCCATCGTCATCGCCATCTTTCTCGCCGACGGGGGAGCAGCCAAGTTCTCCGCTCCGGCCGACGCTTTCACCTCGCTCGGAATCGTCGCCGGACTGGTCGGAACCGACCTGCTGCTCGTGATGCTCGTGCTGGCCGCGCGGCTGCCCCCGATCGACCGCGCTTTCGGACACGACCAAGCCATGGCCGTGCACCAGTCGCTCGGCAAGCCCGCCCTCTATCTCATCCTCGGCCACGCGGCGCTGCTCATCACCGGCTATGCCCTCGCCGAAAACGTGAACGTGTTCGTCGAGGTCTGGAACATGTTCACGACCCTGCCCGACATGCCGCTCGCCTTCCTCGGCCTCGCGCTCATGCTCGGTGTCGTGATCACCTCGCTCGTGGTCGTGCGCCGTAAGTTTCGCTACGAGGCCTGGCACGCCGTGCACCTACTCGCCTACCTCTCGGTGCTGGCCGCCATCCCGCACCAGCTGAGCATCGGCAACCTGCTCAGCGAGGGGGCCATTGCCCGCTACTACTGGCTCGCCCTCTACGTGGCGGTCGCCGGCTCCATCATCGTGTTTCGCTTTCTGCTTCCGGTCTCCCGGTCATTGCGTCATCAGCTGATCGTCGACCGCATCGACGCCGTCGCTCCGGGCGTGGTCTCCATCACACTGACCGGCCGGCAGCTGGACAAACTCCGGGCGACCTCCGGGCAGTTCTTCGTCTGGCGGTTCTGGTCCCACGGACTCTGGTGGCAGGCGCACCCCTTCTCCCTGTCGTCAGCGCCGAGCGAGCGCGGACTGCGCATCACGGTGCGCGGTCTCGGCGATGCCTCGCAGCAGCTTCCGCAGCTGAAGCGCGGCACCCGAGTGAGCTTCGAAGGCCCGTACGGGCTCTTCACCGAGAACGCTCGCACGTCGCCCCGCGTTGTCTTGATCGCCGCCGGCATCGGCGTCGCCCCCATCCGCTCGCTGCTGGAAACGGTATCGTTCGCGCCGGGCAACGCCACCGTGCTGCTGCGCTCGCACAGCCTCGGCGATGCTTACCTGGTCGACGAGCTGACCGACCTGTGCCGGGTGCGCGGCGCTGAACTGCGCATCATCGCCGGAAAACGTCCCAAGGGCGTGAGTACCTGGCTGCCAGCGGATGCCGCCCGCGCCGGCATCACCCTGCGCAAGATCGTGCCCGAACTGCTCCACTGCGATATCTACATCTGCGGTCCCCGCCCGTGGACCGACGCCGTTGTGCGAGACGCCCGCGCCGGCGGGGTCCCCAAGAAGCAGATCCACTACGAAAGGTTTGACTGGTGAGAGCACGTGCCGTAGCACTGGCCGCACTGGCCTCCGTCTCGATCGTCGGCATCGGCTGGCAGCTCGGCTCGCAGGCTATCGACGCCTCGCAGAGCCTGACCGCAGCCACCGGTACCGGCGCAGCCACCGCCGCCGCCTCGGCCGCAACGGATGCCGCCGCCCAGGCCGCAGCGACCGCGAAAGCGGCCGCCGACGCTGCGGCCACAGCCCAAGCCCAGGCCGATGCCGCCAACACTGCTGCCTCGACGAAGGCAGCAGCGGATGCGGCGGCAGTAGCAACAGCCGCGGCCGACGCAGCTGCGGCTGCCAACGCGGTTGCAGCCACCGCGGCGACCGCATCGTCGCAATCGGGAAGCTTCACCGGCTCGGTCGTCGCCACCCAGTTCGGCAACATGCAGGTGTCCGTGACGATCGCCAACGGGGCGATCACCGAGGTCACTCCGCTGCAGCTGACCAACCGTGGCGGCCGATCGGTTGCCATCAGCAACCAGGCCGCGCCGATCTTGCGCTCCGAGGTGCTCGCGGCCCAATCCGCGAGCGTGCAAAACGTGAGTGGCGCCACCTACACGACCCAGGGCTACCTGCGGTCGCTGCAGTCGGCCCTCGATACGGCCGGGTTCTAGGTGCCTGCCGTGTGCCGCGACTCTGAGCGGATGCCCGCGCTCACCTTTGCAACGATGGGCACCGTCGTCAGTTTGCGACTCGGCGATTTCGCTGCCGATACCGCTGCCGGTGACCTGGTCGAGACAGTGTTTCGGCGCTGGGATCAGCAATTCAGCCTCTACCGAGACGACTCGGAGCTGTCTCGGGTCGCGCGCGGGGACATCCGTTTGACCGACGCGAGTGAGAGCCTGCGCAACTGTTACGCCCTCACGCTGGACTGGCGGGATCGCACCCGGGGCGTATTCACTCCGCATCGTGCGGATGGCGTGATCGACCTGTCCGGGGTGGTCAAGGCGCTCGCCATCGCCGAAGCCGGGGCGGCCCTGATCGCGAGCGGCTTCGCCGACTGGTCGATCAACGCCGGCGGTGACGTGCTGGTCAGTGGTCAGCCGGGCGAACGATTTGAGGCGTGGGAGTCCGCCGACAGTGCGATGCCGACCGGGCATCGAGTGGCGGCGCCGGCCGCGGTGACCGAGCACCTCGAATGGGTCGTGGCGATCGTCAATCCATTCGATCGGGGTGACGTGATTGCGAGCGTGCCGCTGCGGCATCCGCTTCGAGCCGTGGCCACCTCGGGCAGCGCGGAACGCGGCGAGCACATCTGGACGGCGTTGAACGGTGAGCCGTCGCCGTTTCGCCAGGTGAGCGTTTTTGCCGCCGATATCGTCACGGCCGACGTGCTCGCGACGGCGATCGTGGCTGGCGGCGAGGCGACGCTGAACGAAATGACCGAGCGCTTTCCCATCGATGTTCTCGCCGTGTTGCGTGACGGCCAGTTGCTCGCGACACCGGGGCTGCGCCGGGCCGAATAGGTCATTTCAGACTGCCCGGACAGTTTGTACCTGGCGCTTGATCGACCGCAGCTTCGACCTCGATCTGGATCCAGACGCCTACGCCGATCTCGACTTCGACAACGACGACCGGTACTGATCAGCTGTTCGGTCGTGGCTGACCGGTCGTGCTTGGTCAGTCGTTATCGAGCAGGCGGTGGTCGGGGTCGAGGGTGCCGAGCAGTCGACCGCAGATCTCGCTGAGCTGGCCGACCTGGCGGGCGGTGAGCGGGTCGAACACCACGGTGCGCACCTCATCGACGTGGCCGGGAGCGCTGGCGACGACCTTCTGCCAGCCCGTTTCGGTGAGGCGGGCCAGGGAGGCGCGGGCATCCGCTTGCGAGGCACAGCGGGTGATGTAGCCCTGCGTTTCCAGGCGGGTGAGCACGTGCGAGAGCCGGGAGAGGGAGGAGTTGGTGCGTGAGGCGAGTTCACTGAGCGGCAACGAGTGTTCGTCGTTCTCGGAGATCATGGCGAGCACGTAGTACTCGAAGTGGCTGAGGCCGGCGTCACGTTTCAGCTCGGACTCCAGGCGGGCCGGGAGCAGCATCGTGACCGCCATCAGGCGCAGCCAGGCGATGCGCTCGTCCTCGGTGAGCCAGCGCGGCTCCGGGGTGCGTTGGGGAGGGGAAGTCATAACAGACAATCTACCAGTTGACTTGACGTTTCAACTAAAAAGCCCTAGGTTTTAGTTGTTGCTTCAAGTAAGTAACATCCACATCGTGAACATGACCAACAGGCCTCACCCCCCCAATAGAAAGAGAATTCTAATGACTGACATCGTTATCATCGGCAGCGGCAACATGGCTCGCGGCATCGGAACCCGTGCAGTGGCGGCCGGCCGCAGCGTGCAGATTCTCGGCCAGGACCTGGCCAAGGCGGCGGCGCTCGCTGCCGAACTCGGGGCATCCGTTACCAGCGGCCCGGTCGACTTCGCTGCCGTCGACGGCGACATCGTCGTGCTCGCCGTTCCCTACGACGCGGCTCGCACCCTTGTGACCGGCTACGGCGCCGCACTCGCCGGCAAGACCGTGATCGACATCACCAACCCGATCGACTTCACGACCTTCGACTCCCTCACCGTCGCCCCCGGCACCTCAGCGGCCGAAGAGCTCGCCAAGCTCGCCGCTGACGGCGTCAACATCGTTAAGGCCTTCAACACGACCTTCGCTGGCACGCTCGTCACCGGGTCGGTCGCCGGCCAGCCGCTCGACGTGTTCGTCGCGAGTGACTCCGACACGGCCAAAGCCGCCGTCGAGTCGTTCGTCGCCGACGCCGGACTCAACCCCATCGATGTTGGACCGCTGCGTCGCGCCCGCGAGCTCGAGGGCTTCCAACTGCTCATCATGACCCTGCAGGTCAACCCGGCACACGCCTCGTACAACTGGAACACCGGCCTCAAGGTGCTCGCCTAGGCGCAGATCCGGCTGGGCGCCGCCCGCCCGCCCAGGAGGCGGCGTGCAACACCCTAGGCTCGCAGCATGACCCTGACCGACGAACGGATGCGTCGGCCAGCGACGCTCGCCCGCAGTCTGCTCGTGGCGGTCGGCGCCGGGATCGCGACCGGGCTGCTGGCCCGCGCGCTGTATGCAGTGCTGCCGGAGCCGTGGACCACGCTCGCCAACACCAGCGCGCTGTGGGGCCTGCTTCCGTTCACCGTTGCAGCGCTGACCCGAACCCGCGGGTCGCGCGCGATCCTGCTTGGCGTGACCGCGCTGGTGGCGATGGTCGCAACCTGGGCCGTGCTCGGCCCGGAGTCGCAGCCACCCCGCGTGCTCGTGCTGTGGGGGATCGTCGCCATCGGCGCCGGCGCGCTGTGTGGGCTGGCGGGTGGCCTGGCCGGCCGACGGCATCCGCTCGCGCACCGATTGGGTTTGGCCGTGATGAGCGGGCTCGTCCTCGGCGAGGCGTTCTACGGCGCGCTGCTGATCGGCGGCCCGCAGTGGTGGGGCGAGGGCGCCCTGGGCCTGCTCCTGGCTCTCGGCGGAGGTCGCCGCTGGCCAGACCGGGCAGTGGCGCTCGCGCTGGCCGCTCTGATGGCGGCCAGCCTGTTCGGCGTCTACCTGCTCTTTGACGCAATCGCCGCCGGCTAGAACCGTTGCGGCCGACAGACTAGGCGGGGGTCGGCATCTGCTGGCGAGAGGCGTGCTGCACGAGCGCGGCGATGGCCCGCCAGCCGAGCAGGAACACGCCGAGCACGATAGTCGTGACGATCGCGAAACTGAGCTGCACGCCCTGGCCGCTGGCCAGGCGCAGCAGCAGGCCGCCGGCCACGGTGGCGATCCAGATGCCGATGCCGGTCCAGACGATCGTGCGTGGGTGACGCCAGGCACGCAGCACCAGCCAGCCGATGATCAGACCGCCGAGGAACGGCCAGTAGGTCACGCCGATGCCGGCCAGGCTTTCGCCGTGGCTGAGACGGCCGATCGCGGCGAAGGCCAGAACGAGGACCGCGTCGAGCACGCCAGCGGTGCGGATTGATGATCGAGGAATGGGGCCAGCCCCGATGTGCAGTGATGCCATATTTTCAGCCTATCCACGCGATGAGGGCGTAACCCGGAGTTGCCTGTGAGCCATCGTCTTAGATGCCGCCGCCGATCAGCGCACCGATGACATAGGTCACCGCGAGGGCGAGAATGCCGCCGATGACGATGCGGGCGATGGCGCGCGGCTTGGGGCTGTTGCCGAGGTGGGCGCTGAGCCAGCCGGTGATGACGAGGGCCACCAGCACCGCGAAGAAAGTGGCTCCGATGCGCCACTCGGCCGGTGGCAGCAGCACGGCGAGCAGGGGCAGTGCAGCGCCGACGGTGAATGCGATAGCGGATGCGTACGCCGCGTGCCAGGGATTCGACACATCCTGCTCGGTGATGTGCAGCTCGACTTCGAGGTGCGCGGCGAGGGCGTCATGCTCGGTGAGCTCGATTGCCACCTGTTGGGCGGTCTGGCTGGAGAGCCCCTTGGCCTCGTAGAATCCGGCCAGTTCGGCGAGTTCCTCGTCGGGCTCGTTCTCGAGTTCCCAGGTTTCTTTGGCGATGAGGGCGCGTTCGGAGTCGCGCTGGCTGCTCACCGACACATACTCGCCGAGGGCCATCGAAATCGCGCCGGCGAGCAGGCTCGCGACACCGGCGATGAGAATCACATTGGAATCGGTGGTCGCGGCGGCGACTCCGACGACGAGGGCGGCGACGGAGACGATGCCGTCATTCGCGCCCAGAACACCGGCGCGCAACCAGTTCAGCCGGGAGGCGAGCCCGGCGGCGTGCGGTTCCACCGCTTGAGCAAGATCAGTCATAGCACTAGATAAGCACTCGGTGGCGGCGTCGTCCAGCAAGGTGTGGCTAGCCTTCGCGCTGGCATTTTGTGGCGGCACAGCGCCGTTTCGGGCGCCTATGGTGTGCGCCGTGACGTTCAATTCACGCGATAGAGTTTTCAAGGGCCAGTATGTCTTGATGTCGAGCTAATTTACGGCCGGACTGCTGTTACCAACAACCTCATATATCTTCACCGGCGGTGTGATCGCCAAGACGCGGATTGGAAGAGCAGCGTGGATCTTTACGAGTACCAAGCGAGAGACCTCTTTGAGGAATATGGTGTGCCGGTTCTGCCGGGCATCATCGCGGACACCCCCGCCGAAGTACGTGCAGCGGCCGAGAAGCTCGGTGGCGTTGTCGTCGTCAAGGCACAGGTCAAGGTTGGCGGCCGCGGCAAGGCCGGCGGCGTCAAGGTAGCTAAGACTCCGGATGACGCCGAGGCCGCCGGTCGCGACATTCTGGGCCTGGACATCAAGGGCCACACCGTTCACCGCGTCATGGTGGCCGGCGGCGCCCGCATCAAGGCGGAGTTCTACTTCTCCGTGCTGCTGGACCGGTCCAACCGGTCCTACCTGTCGCTCGCCAGCTACGAGGGTGGCGTGGAGATCGAAGTTCTCGCTGTCGAGAAGCCCGAAGCGCTCGCCTACACGGCCGTCGACCCGATGGTCGGCATCGACCTCGCCGTTGCGAAGCAGATCGCGATCGACGCCAAGTTCCCGGCCGACCTCGTCGACAAAGTCGCTCCGGTCTTCGTCAAGCTGTACAACGTATTCAAGGGTGAAGACGCGACCCTGGTCGAGGTCAACCCGCTCGTCCTCACCGAAGAGGGCGACATCATCGCGCTCGACGGCAAGGTCACGATCGACGAGAACGCCGACTTCCGTCACCCCAAGCATGCCCTCCTCGAGGATGCCGCTGCGGCTGACCCGCTCGAAGCCAAGGCCAAGGCTGCCGGCCTCAACTACGTGAAGCTCGACGGTGAAGTCGGCATCATCGGCAACGGCGCTGGACTGGTCATGAGTACCCTCGACGTCGTCGCCTACGCCGGCGAGAACTTCGGCAGCGTCAAGCCGGCCAACTTCCTCGACATCGGGGGCGGAGCATCCGCTGAGGTCATGGCCGCCGGCCTCGACGTCATTCTCGGTGACCCGCAGGTCAAGAGCGTGTTCGTCAACGTCTTCGGCGGTATCACCGCGTGTGACGCCGTCGCCAAGGGCATCGTGGGCGCGCTCGCCGAGCTCGGTTCGAGCGCCAACAAGCCGCTCGTGGTGCGCCTCGACGGCAACAACGTCGAGGAGGGTCGTCGCATCCTCTCCGAGGCGAACCACCCGCTCGTAACACTGGCCGCCACCATGGACGAGGGCGCCGCCAAGGCCGCCGAACTCGCCCACGCAGCGAAGTAAGGGACAACTCAGAATGTCAATCTTCCTCAACAAGGACTCCAAGGTCATCGTTCAGGGCATCACCGGAGGTGAGGGCTCCAAGCACACCGCCCTCATGCTCAAGGCCGGTACCCAGGTCGTCGGTGGCGTCAACGCTCGCAAGGCCGGCAGCGTTGTCGTGCACGGCGACGTTGAACTCCCCGTCTTCGGCACCGTCAAAGAAGCCATCGAGAAGACCGGCGCCGACGTCTCCATCGTCTTCGTACCGCCGGTGTTCACCAAGGACGCCGTCATCGAAGCGATTGACGCCGAGATTCCGCTGCTCGTCATCATCACCGAGGGTGTTCCCGTGCAGGACTCGGCCGAGTTCTGGGCCTACGCCATCAAAAAGGGCAACAAGACCCGCATCATCGGCCCGAACTGCCCCGGCATCATCACGCCCGGTGAGGCACTCGTCGGCATCACGCCGGCGAACATCACCGTCAAGGGCCCGGTCGGACTCGTCTCCAAGTCGGGCACGCTGACCTACCAGATGATGTACGAACTGCGCGACCTGGGCTTCTCCACCGCGATCGGCATCGGTGGCGACCCCATCATCGGCACCACGCACATCGATGCGCTCGAAGCCTTCGAGAACGACCCGGAGACCAAGGCGATCGTCATGATCGGCGAAATCGGCGGCGACGCTGAAGAGAAGGCCGCCGAGTACATCAAGGCGCACGTAACGAAGCCGGTCATCGGCTACGTGGCCGGTTTCACCGCGCCCGAGGGTAAGACCATGGGCCACGCCGGCGCCATCGTCTCCGACGGAGCCGGAACCGCCCAAGGCAAGAAGGAGGCCCTCGAGGCCGCCGGAGTCAAGGTCGGCAAGACGCCGAGCGAGGCTGCCACCCTGCTGCGCGAGGCACTCGCCGCACTGTAGATCGCTTTAATGAGGGGCTCGCCGGAACGTCGGCGGGCCCCTTTTGCGCGCGTGGCGTTCCAATCTGCGGATATTTCAGCGGATGCCCGAGGCGGGCCGCGCGACGACGCGGCGGTTCGCGCGCGCCCGAGCCGCGACGGCAGAATATCCGCAGTTATGAACGGAGGCCGGGGTAGAAGCTCAGCGTGGGCGCGTGCTGGTGAGCATTGTCGGCCCGGCGATATAGGCTCGCAACGGATGAACCGCATAACGACCGCCCTGCTCGCCGCTCTCGAGGCTCTACTTGTTGTCGCCATTGGTATTGGCATTGCCATGGTGCCGCTCACCGTACTCTGGGCTGCCCATTTCGGCTTGTCGGTGGAATGGTTCGTGTTCTGGCGGGCGGCCGCCGATATCTGGCTGCTCGGCAACGGCGTCGACCTCACGGTGCAACTCGGCCCCGACGTCGCCGCAGCCCTCGGCCTGGCCGGCGCCGACACTCCCTTCCTCATCTCGGTCGTGCCGCTCGGTTTCGCCATGCTGAGCGTGCTCATGGGCGTGCACACCGGCCGTCGCGCGGCCGAGACCCCGCACCGCTGGACCGGCGTCGGCGTCGCCGTGGGCACGTATGCCATTCTGGCCGCGCTCGTGACCCTGTCCGCCGTGTCGAAAACGGTGGCACCCAACCAACTGCAGGGGCTGCTGCTGCCGACGCTCGTCTACGCTGCCGGAGTTCTGGTGGGGGCCGAACTGGGGCGGCGCAAGGCTGCGGGGGCCGTGGAGGGTCGGGACCGTGTGAGTCGCGGCATCCGCTCGTGGTACCAGCGCATGCCGCAGACCACTCGCACCGTCATCGAGGGCGCCCTGCGCGGCGGAACCGCCGCCGCCGCCGGCGTTCTCATCGTTTCGGCTGTGGCCGTGACCGCGCTCATCGCCCTCAACTACGCGACCATCATCGGGCTCTACGAGGCGGTTCAGGCCGGCGTTTTCGGCGGCGCCACCATCACCCTGGCGCAGCTCGCACTCATTCCCAACCTGGTGATCTGGGCCGCCGCCTGGTTCGTCGGGCCCGGCATCGCGCTCGGCGTCGGCACCACCGTCTCGCCGATCGGCACCGTGGTTGGCACCCTGCCCGGTCTGCCGCTGTTCGGTGCGCTGCCGCAGGGCACTCCGGCCTACGGCTTTCTCGGGCTGCTCGTGCCCGTGCTCTTGGGCTTTATCCTCGCCGTCGTGACCCGGCAATTTCTTGACCGTCGGGGAGCGCCAGAGCGCACCAGCCTCGAGCACGTGCTCACCGGACTGGGCATGGGCGTCGTCGGCGGGGCGCTCCTCGGCTTGTTGGCCTGGTGGTCGGCGGGCGCCATGGGCCCCGGTCGCCTCGCCCTGGTCGGGCCAAATCCGCTGCTGGTCGGCGCCCTCGCGGCAGCCGAAATCGGCGTTGCAGCGGCCCTCGGCATGCTGGCCGGCCGCGTTCGGCTCCCCTCGGTGCGTGCCGCCAAACGGTAAGCTCGAGACCGTGCTGTCTATTGTCGTGTTGATCTCCGGCGGAGGATCGAATCTGCGAGCCCTGCTGGAGGCGTCAGAAGACGCCGAGTTTCCCGCCAGAATCGTGGCGATCGGCGCCGACCGTGACGCCGACGGCCTCGAACTCGGCGTCGAATTCGGCATCCCGGCCTTCTCCGTTCCCTTCTCGTCGTTTCCCGACCGCGCCGCCTGGGGCGACGAACTACTTTCGCAAATTCAGCAGTGGCAGCCCGACCTGGTCGTGCTCAGCGGCATGATGCGCCTGCTGCCGCCGCGCGTGGTCGCCGCGCTGTCGCCGAACCTGATCAACACGCATCCGGCCTACCTCCCCGAATTTCCGGGCGCACACGCGGTGCGTGACGCCCTCGCTGCCGGGGCCGTGCAGACCGGTGCGAGCATCATCGTGGTCGACAACGGTGTCGACGAGGGCCCCATCCTGGTGCAGGAACGCGTCGACGTGCTGCCAGGCGATACCGAAACTTCCCTGCAGAATCGCATCAAGATCGTCGAGCGTCGCCTGCTCATCCAGGCCGTGCTCGACATCGCCAACGGACACATGAACCTCAAGGAGAACTCCAACGCATGAGTGGACACACCAACGCGCCCAGCTCGTACCGTAACCGCGACCAGATCGTAATCGAGCGCGCACTCATCTCCGTGAGCGACAAGTCCGGCCTGGTCGAGCTCGCCGCAGCCCTGAAAGCGGATGGCGTCGAAATCGTCTCCACCGGTTCGACGGCGGCCACCATTCGCGCCGCCGGCGTAGACGTAACCGATGTCGCGGCGGTCACCGGCTTTCCGGAGTCCCTCGACGGCCGGGTCAAGACCCTGCACCCCGGCGTGCACGCCGGCATCCTCGCCGACCTGCGGCTCGAAACGCACGAAGCTCAGCTCACAGAGCTCGGCATCAAGGCGTTCCAGCTCGTCGTCGTCAACCTGTACCCCTTCGTCGAGACCGCCCTGAGCGGCGCAGAGCCGGCCGATGTGATCGAGCAGGTCGACATCGGTGGGCCGGCATTGGTGCGGGCATCCGCTAAAAACCACGCGAACGTGGCCATCGTCGTCGACCCGGCCAACTACGGCGAGATCATCGCCGCCGTCGCGGATGGTGGCTCGACCCTCAAACTGCGCCAGAAGCTCGCCTCGCTCGCCTTCGAGCACACCGCCGACTACGACCTCAGCGTCTCGGCGTGGTTCACCGAGAACGTCTACGACCAGTGGCAGGACGACACCGAGGCGCTGGGCGAAGACGTCACGTTCTCCACCATCGACGACGACGACGAAGAGGAATCCACCTTTCCCGCCGGCCTCGGTATCGAGGTCACCCGCGACGCCATTCTGCGCTACGGCGAGAACTCGCACCAGGCTGCCGCGCTCTACGTGGGCGAAGGCGGCCGGGGCATCGCCCAGGCCAAGCAGCTGCACGGCAAGGAAATGTCGTACAACAATTATGTCGACGCGGATGCCGCGGTGCGCGCCGCCTTCGACTTCAGTGAGCCGGCCGTCGCCATCGTCAAGCACGCCAATCCGTGTGGCATCGCCGTTGCCAAGCCCAATGCACCGGATGCCATCGCCTCCGCGCACCTGCGCGCGCACGCCTGCGACCCGATCTCCGCGTTCGGCGGCGTGATCGCCGCGAACCGCGTCGTCACCCTCGGCATGGCCGAAACCATCAGCGAGATCTTCACCGAGGTGCTCGTCGCCCCCGGTTTCGAACCCGCCGCGGTGGAACTGCTCACCAAGAAGAAGAACATCCGCCTGCTCGAACTGCCGGCCGACTACGAGCGTTCCTCGCTCGAACTGCACCAGATTTCCGGCGGCCTGCTCGTGCAAGAGACCGACAGCTTTGAGGGCTTCAGCTCGGCCGGCTGGACTCTCGTGGCCGGCCCCGAAGTGGATGCTGCCACCCGCGCCGACCTGGAATTCGCGTGGAAGTCCTGCCGTTCCGTGAAGTCGAACGCGATTCTGCTGGCGCACGCCGGGGCATCCGTCGGTGTGGGAATGGGCCAGGTCAACCGGGTCGACTCCTGTCACCTCGCTGTGAGCCGGGCTGGCGAACGCGCCGAGGGATCGGTCGCTGCGTCGGACGCGTTTTTCCCTTTCGCTGACGGGCTCGAAGTTCTGCTCGACGCCGGCATCGCGGCGGTCGTGCAGCCCGGCGGATCGGTGCGCGACCCCGAGGTCATCGCCGCGGCCACCGCGGCCGGTGTCTCGATGTACTTCACCGGGGAGCGTCACTTCTTCCACTAGAACAAACGCGAGAAGCACCGCGCGATATTGAATCGGGGGTGCTTTTTGCATGCCTGGGCCGGTTATCCTGTTCGAGGCGGTGCCACACACCGGCTCCGCCGCATTCGGCCCACAAAGCCCGAGACAACGGAGTTTCCATGACCCTCACGCATCCAGCCGCCGCCCTCGACTCCCTCGCGCAGACAACACTGTCCCACGAGAAAGTGCTGATCACGACCGGGGAACGCTCCGGACTGCTGATCACGGTGGCCGTTCATTCCACCCGCCTCGGCCAGGCCCTCGGCGGCGCCCGCCTCTGGCAGTACGCGAGCTGGACCGACGCGGTCGCCGACGCTCTGCGGCTCTCCGCCGCCATGACCCTCAAGAACGCGGCCGCCGGTCTGAACCTGGGCGGCGGCAAATCGGTGATCTACCTGCCGCTTGGCACCGTACTCACCGACGCCCAGAAACGCCTGGCCATGCTCGACCTCGGCGACGCCATCGAAAGCCTGAACGGTGCCTACATGACCGCCGAAGACGTGGGCACGAGCGCCGAACTCATGGCCATCGTCGCCGGACGCACGAGCCACGTCTGCGGACTGCCCGCCGCGAGCGGCGGAGTCGGCGAACCAGCCGATGCCACAGCGGCCGGAGTTTACTCGAGCATCGAATCCACCCTGGAGGCCCTGTTCGGCAGCCGCGAGGTGCCGGGCCGCCACCTCGTCATCTCCGGACTCGGCCAGGTCGGCGGACGCCTCGCGCGGGCACTCGCCGCAGCCGGCGCCACCCTCACCGTCACCGACATCAACCCCGACAAGCGTGCCGTCGCCGACGAACTTGGAGCCAGCTGGGTGTCCGTCGCCGACGCCCACCGGGTACACGCTGACCTGTTCGTGCCGTGCGGCCTCGGCGGCGTACTGAGCGCATCCGTCATCGCGGAGCTGAACGTGCTCGGCGTCTGCGGCGCCGCCAACAACCAGCTTGCGACACCGGCCGGGGCGGCCCAGCTGGATGCGCGAGGCATCCTCTGGGCACCGGATTTCGTCGTCAACGCTGGCGGGGTCGTCTACCTCGCCATGGCGAGCGAACCGAACGCCGACCTCGCGCAGATCACCGCGCGCGTCGCGGGCATCGGCTCCGTGCTGACCCAGATCTTCACGGATGCCCGCGCCAACGAGATCACGACGCTCGCCGCCGCCGAGATGCTCGCCGCGGCGCGGCTGGGCGCCGCCCGGTAGCCCGTTCGCTCGCCCTGGCGCGCCCGCTTCGAGCGCCGAGAGCTATTGGCGCTAGGTAAACCTGCTGGCGCGCCTGGCAGGTCGGTCGCGCCAGCAGCTCGAGGCCACCGGTGCAGCTTTCGGCCGCGCGACAACGTGGTCTGCGGTCTGCGCCCGGGGCACTACTCGCGGAGGTCGGCCGGGATTGTCGGAACGACGCGTGCGGCCGCACGGCGCTCCTTGAGCGTCGTGCGTGCGGCCTTGCCCAGTTCGGTGAGAATGGGGATTCCGGAGAGCAGGATGATGCCGATGATGAAGAACTCGGAATACTTCTCGACGAAGGCGATCTGGCCGAGGAAGAACCCGACCAGGGTGAGTCCGACGCCCCAGGCGAAGGCGCCAATGGCGTTGTAGGTCACGAAGCTGCCGTAGCGCATCTTGCCGACACCGGCGGCAACCGGCACGAAGGCCCGAAAGACCGGCAGAAAACGGGCCAGAATAATGGACTTGCCGCCGTGCTTGGCGAAAAAGGCGTTGGTGCGCTCCACGTTCTTCGGGTTGAAGAAGCGGTTCTTCTCCCGCGAGAACACCGCGGGGCCGGCTTTTCGGCCGATGACATAGGCCAGCTGGTCACCGGCGAAGGCGGCCATGAAGACCACCAGGCAGGTCACCCAAATCGGCAGCGGAACAACGCCGGTCGCGGTGAGCAAGCCAACGGTGAACAGCAGGGAATCACCCGGCAGGAATGACAAAACGATGAAACCGGTCTCGATGAACACGACCGCGGCGACGCCCAGAAGCACGAAGGACCCAAACGAGTGGATCAGCCACTCAGAGTCGAGAAAATCGATTCCGAAGAGGGTGGGCAGCATGAAGAATCCTTCCAACGGGCGAGCGCGCGCGGCATGGCCATGCCGAGAAAAGGCGCAGAACCCAGACTACGTGACCTCAGGCTGGGAAATGCCGGGTGGCCATTCCGCCCCGCGGATGCCCCCACCCCAGAAAAACCTTGCGTTCTGCCCCCGTTCCGCCATAGTCTGAAAGGCTGCCTGATCCGGGGGGCATCTGACACATATTCTTGAGGCGCCCAGGAGGCAGACATGACAAAGACAGCACCGATCACGCTCGCAGCGATTGCGACCGACGGCGCACACTTTGGCGTCTCCGCTGGGTCCCCCGCCGCCGCCGTGCGTCTCGTCGGCTAGCCGCGACTCACCCCGCAACGACGAGCGATTCGCTCGTTCAGCCCGGCAGCTCGCTGCCTGCGCGTTCTGTACACGCGCACCCACCGCTCGATACCGGGCATCGCCGACCCGCCAGCGCCGTATGGCGCGAGCGTCTCGGGTGGCGACCACTCGGTCTGGTGACCACAAACATCCGCTTCACGCGCACCCCGCACCACAATCAGGACTGGACCATGACCACCACTGCACCACCGGCACCGCCGCCTCCCACCAACGACGCGGCCGTGCGCAGCAACACCTTTCGCAGCCTGCAACGGCTCTACCCCTATGCCAAACCGGCCCTGCCGCGCATCTATCTCGGCATGGTCGCCGCGCTGCTGGCCGGTCTCGTGGCCCTGGCCATCCCGCAGGTGCTGGCCTGGCTGGTCGACGGCCCGCTCAGCAGCGTCGGCTCCGGCGACAGCGCCTCACAGATCTGGCCGGCCGTGTGGATCGTGCTCGCCCTCGGCGTGGTCGAGGCGATCATGATCGCCCTGCGCCGCTGGTTCGTGCTCACACCCGGCACCCACATCGAGGCGCGCATGCGCAACCACCTCTACGCCCGCCTGCAGGACCTTCCGGTGAGCTTCCACGACCGCTGGCCGAGCGGCCAACTGCTCTCGCGCGCCGTGAGCGATTTGAACCTCATCCGCCGCTGGGTGTCGTTCGGGCTCGTGCTGCTCGTCGTCAACTTTCTCACCATCGTCGTCGGCGTCGTCATTTTGCTGTGGATGCACTGGTTGCTCGGCGTGATCTTCGTGGTCTGCTCGATTCCGATCTGGATCTACGGTTACGTCTTCGAGGAGAAATACTCGGTGATCGCCAGGCGCAGCCAGGACCAGTCCGGCGACCTCGCCACCGCGGTCGAGGAATCGGTGCACGGCATTCGCGTGCTCAAGGCCTTCGGTCGTGGCTCGTTCGCGCTCAAGAACTTCGCCTCACAGGCCGAAAGCCTGCGCGGCACCGAGATCGAGAAAGCCCGCGCCATTGCCGGCATCTGGCTCTGGCTGCTGCTGGTTCCCGATGTGGCGTTCGCGCTCTGCCTCGTCGCCGGCGTCTGGCTCACCAGTCAGGGCGACCTGAGCGGTGGCGAGCTGCTCGCATTCTTCGCCACGGCGACGGTGCTGCGGTTTCCGGTGGAATCGATCGGTTTTCTGCTGTCGATGACCTTCGACGCGCGCACCGCGACCGACCGGTTCTTCGACATTCTCGACACCCCGAACGACATCACCGACCCGGCCGCTCCGGTCATCCTGAACGCGCCGCTCGGCCGGCTCGCGTTCGACAACGTGCACTTTCGCTACCCCGACTCGCCGGAGCGTTTTCCCGACCTGCTCGACGGCATCGACCTCGTGCTCGAACCGGGGGAGACCATGGCGCTGGTCGGACTCACCGGCTCGGGCAAGAGCACGCTGACGGCCCTGACCACCCGGCTGTACGACGTGACGGCCGGTTCAGTGACGCTCGACGGTGTCGACGTGCGCGCGCTCAGCCGTGAGGAGCTGCGCCGCCACTTGGCGATGGCCTTCGAGGACGCCACGCTGTTCTCCGCCTCCGTTCGCGACAACGTGCTGCTCGGGCGCGCTGACCTGGCCGAAAACAGTCCCGAAGCGGATGCCGCGCTCGCGCAGGCCCTGCAGATCGCCCAGGCCGGCTTTGTGCACGACCTGCCGCTCGGCGTCGACACCCTCGTCGGCGAGGAGGGCATGAGTCTGTCCGGCGGGCAACGGCAGCGCCTCGCCCTGGCGCGCGCGGTCGCGGCGCGGCCATCCGTTTTGATTTTGGATGACCCCCTCTCGGCGCTCGATGTGAACACCGAATCGCTCGTGGAGAACGCGCTCCGCGAGGTGCTCGTCGACACGACGGCGCTCATCGTGGCGCACCGCCCGTCGACGGTCATGCTCGCCGACCGGGTGGCGCTGCTCGAAGACGGCCGCATCACGGCGGTCGGTACGCACTCCGAACTGCTGCGCACCAGCCCGCACTACACCTTCGTCATCTCCAGTCTGGAAGACGAAGAACGCCGAGAATCGATCCGAGCGGAGGAAGTACTGTGAGCGTCACCGGAGTACAGGGTGAGGAACGCCACGACTTCACCAAGGCTGAAAGCAAGCAGATTCGGGCCCGTTCGCTGCGGCTGCTCGGTTCGCTGCTGCTGCCGGTGCGCGGCAAGGTCGTGCTCGCCATGCTCGTGGTGGTCGTCTCGACCGCCGCGCAGGTGGCCGGCCCGGCCCTGATCGCGTTCGGCATCGACCGCGGATTACCGGCGCTACTGAAGCAGGACTGGATGCCGTTGGCCGCGACCGGCGGGATCTACCTGGTTGCCGGGGTGCTCGGCGCGCTGCTCATCGCCTGGTACACCGTTCTGAGCGCCCGAGTGAGCCAGGCCGTGCTGATCGACCTGCGCAAGCGCGTGTTTGTGCACACGCAGAAGCTGAGCCTCGAATTTCACGAGTCGTACACCTCGGGCCGCATCATCTCCCGCCAGACCAGTGACCTCGACGCCATTCGGGAGCTGCTCGACTCGGGGATCAACCAGCTGGTGCAGGGCATCCTCTATATGTCGTTCACCGCGATCGCCCTGGTGCTGTTCGACGGCACGAGCGGACTCGTGCTGCTGTGTGCGCTCCTGCCGCTGGTCATTCTCACCCGCTGGTTCCAGGTGCGCTCGCAGAGCCTGTTCCGGCAGTCGCGGGTCGCGTCGGCGAGCCTGATCGTGCGTTTCGTTGAAACCATGACCGGCATTCGTGCCGTGAAGGCGTTTCGCACCGAGAAGCACAACGAGTCGGTGTTCGGACAACTCGTCGAGAGCTACCGGCAGGTCAACGCGCGGGTGATCCAGCTGTTCGGAGTTTTCGACCCCGGACTGGTGCTGATCGGCAACGTGACGGTCGCCGCCGTGCTGCTGGTGGGCGGCTTTCGGGTGGCCGACGGCGACCTCGCCATCGGCGCGCTGCTCGCGATACTGCTCTACACCCGCCGGTTCTTCGACCCGATGGAGGAGATGGCGATGTTCTACAACTCCTACCAGTCGGCCGCCGCGGCGCTCGAGAAGATCTCGGGTGTGCTCGAGGAACGTCCGGGCGTACCCGATCCGGTCGCCCCGGTCGACCTCTGGGAGGCCCGCGGACGGGTGCGCTTCGAGAACGTGCAGTTCGCCTACCAGGCCGATCGGGAGATTCTGCCGCACTTCGACCTCGACATTCCGGCCGGGCAGACCATCGCCCTGGTCGGGTCGACCGGTGCGGGCAAGTCCACGCTCGCCAAGCTCATGAGCCGCTTCTACGACCCGACGGATGGCCGGGTGCGGCTCGACGACGTCGACCTGCGCGACCTGCACCCCAAGGACCTGCGGCGCGCGATCGTCATGGTCACCCAGGAGGCCTACCTGTTCAGTGGGTCGGTGGCGGAGAACATCGCGATCGGCAAACCGGATGCCTCGGCGTACGACATCCGCGCCGCCGCGGCCGCCGTCGGTGCTCACGACTTTATCGAGAGCCTGCCGAACGGGTATGACACCGACGTCAACAAGCGCGGCGGGAGGGTGTCGGCCGGACAGCGTCAGCTGATCTCGTTTGCGCGCGCTTTCCTTGCCAACCCGGCGGTGCTCATTCTCGATGAGGCGACGTCGTCGCTCGACATTCCGAGTGAACGGCTGGTGCAGGAGGCGCTGCAGACGTTGCTGGCCGATCGCACTGCCGTGATCATCGCGCACCGCCTGTCGACGGTTGCGATCGCCGACCGGGTGCTCGTGATGGAACACGGGCGCATCGTGGAGGACGGCACCCCGAACGACCTCATCTCGGGAACCGGGCGCTTCGCGACGATGCACGCCGCCTGGCGCGACTCCCTGGTGTAGAGCGGGCGAGGCCGCCGACACTAATCGAGCAGGGGACCACGGCGCTCGGTGGCGTCTGGACCGAGGGGCTCCGGGCGGCCTGGGGTGCCTGGGGTGCCCGGGGTGAGCGTGGCGGGCACAGGCTCCTTGAGCTCGACAAAGATGGTGTGCGTGGCCGTATCGCCGATGTTGGACCCGGAATGCTTTTGGGCGGGAAGCCAGCGAGCGACGCCCTCCGGCAGGTCGACGTCGACGGAACGGCCGCCGCTTGACAGACGCCGCTGGAAGGCGGTCAGGGTGAACATGACACTGTCGGGGTGCCGATGCGGCACGGTTTCGTCGCCGGGCCGGTCGAGGTACTCGAGCACCCGCACCCGCTCGTTCTCGAAAATCACCCGGTAGAACTGGGGGTTGGTGACGACCGGATCGCTCTGCATTCCAGCACGGTAGCACCGCGCCGCTTGCCTGCACAGGAGGTGGCGCCGGCTTGGCCGCACGGCCCAGGCATCCGCGCCAGCGGCCTGCGCAGACGGTCGGGCCAGGCGATCGGCCGAGGCATCCGCTCGACGAAACGGGTCTTTCGTCACTAGTGCGATCGCCAGAGGTGCGGGAGGCTAGCAGCGCAACTTTGGTCCATCGGCATGCACCGCACGAGAAAGGCTGCCAGACGATGAGCAGTTTCACGCCCTCCCCGCAGACCCCACCAGCGGCAACCCCGCCGACCTCCCGACTGCGGGCGCGGTCAGGGGCCAGGCCCGGACCGATCATCATGCTCATTCTGGGCACCGTGCTGGGTCTGGTCGGCGCCGGCATGCTCTCGGGGGTACGGCGCTCGCCGTCGTCACCGCCGCGCAGGGGGATGACGGCTACTTCACCACGCAGGCCGAGACCTTCACTGTTGATTCCTCGGCGATCACCTCGCCGAACCTGGACGTTGGCAAGGACCTCGGAGTACCGACCGGCGTCGGGTTCGACATTGCCACGCTGCGCCTTAAGGCGAGCAATGTGGCGACCGACCAGGACGTCTTCATCGGCATCGCGCCGCGCGCCGACGTTGATACCTACCTCGCCGACGTGAACCACAGCGAGCTGCGCGAGGTACGGACGTCTCCGTTCCGGGTCGACTACCTCGACGTTCCCGGCACCCAATCAGCGGCCGCTCCCACGGACCAGAGCTTCTGGACCGAATCGGCCACGGGCACCGGCACCCAGGAAATCATCTGGAAGCCCGCCGCCGGCGACTGGTCCGTCGTCGTGATGAACGCTGACGGCAGCCCCGGGGTCGCGGTCAACCTCTCCGCTGGTGTGCACACCGATCTGCTCGGACCGATCGCTGTGGGACTCCTGGTCGGGGGCGGCATCCTCTTTCTGATCGGTGTGCTCCTCGTTGTGGCCGGCGCCATCGGCCTCGGTCGACAGCTCACACCGAAGCCGCGTGAGCCCGGGGGCGCGGGCACGGTGCCGCAGCCGCCCGCATTTGGTCGAGTGGATGCGACCGGCCCGATCACCCCGCCGCGACGAGTACCCGCCGTTCCGGCTAGACCAGGGTCCGGTCGAGCCGACCCCGGTCACCCGGTCGGAGGGCTGAAAAACCTACTTGTCGGAGCCAGCTGTCAGCCCGCCCACGATGTACTTCTGCAGGTAGAGGAACAGCGCCATCACCGGCAGGGCGGCGAGCACAGCGCCGGCCGAGAACGCGCTCCAGTCTGCATAGTTCGGGTTGGACACGAGCTTGTACAGGCCCACGGCGAGGGTCTGCTTCTCCGGGTCGATCAGCAGCACGCTGGCGACTACGAAATCATTGGTCGTCGCGATAAAAGACAGCAGCCCGACGACCGCGAGGATCGGGGCGACCAGCCGCAGAATGATCGTGAAGAAGATGCGGGCGTGGCTCGCCCCGTCGATCTTGGCCGCCTCGTCGATTGACGACGGGATCGTGTTGAAGAAGCCGTACATGAGGTAGGTGTTCACGCCGAGGGCGCCTCCGAGGTAGACCATGATCAGCCCGACCTGGGTGTTCAGGCCGATCGCGGGGAACAGGTCACCGATCGTGCTCATCACGAGGAAGATCGCGACGACGGCGAGCAGCTGGGGGAACATCTGCACGAGCACGAGGGTCAGCAGTCCAACCCGACGACCGGTGAAGCGCATGCGCGAAAAGGAATATGCCGCAAGAGCGCCGAGGAAGACGGTGAGAATCGAGGTGGTGCCGGCGATGACGATGGTGTTGCCGAACCACTGGGCGAACGGGGCATCGGGGGAGTTGAGAATGCGCGCGTAGGCTTCGAAACCCACCTGCGAGAACAGCTCGTTCGACCCGGTGAGGGTTCCCTGTGGGTTGAGGGAAGCCGAGAGTACGTACAGCAGCGGAAAGCCGGAGAAGACGACCATGACGATGCCGATCGCGTGCCGCCACCCCGTGCGGCCGAACCACCGCTTGAACGTGAACGGTCGTTTCTGCGGGATCACCCGCGTGCCCTCGTCGACGGATGTCATCGGTTCAACTCCTCGAGTGCCTTGGTCTTGCGGAAGGCGATGACCGAGATGACCGCCACCAGGATGAAGATGATGATCGAGAACGCGCTAGCGAGCCCGTAGTCCCGGGCCTGCCCCGTGAAGGCGACCTTGTAGACCATCGAAATCAGGATGTCGGTGGCCCCGACATTCACGTCGGCCGCGGCATCGCGCGGCCCGCCACCGGTGAGCATGTAGATGAGATTGAAATTGTTGAAGTTGAACGCGAACGATGCGATGAGCAGCGGCGCGACCGACACCAGCAGCAGCGGCAGCTTGATCAGCCGGAACACCGCCCAGGGCCTGGCGCCGTCGACCGTGGCGGCTTCTTCGAGTTCGGCCGGGATCGACTGCAGGGCTCCGGTGCAGACCAGGAACATGTACGGAAACCCGAGCCACAGGTTCACCACGAGAATGCTGATCTTGGCCAGCCATTCGTTGGTGAGCCAGGGGATCTGCGCCCCGCCGAGCAACACTTGGTTGACGAAGCCGAAACTCTCGCTGAGCATGCCGGCCCAGACTAGTGCGGACAGGAATGCCGGAAAGGCGTAGGGCAGGATCATGGCGACCCGGTAGAACTTGCGACCCTTCATGCGCATGTCGTTGAAAACGATGGCGAGAAAGAGCCCGAGGAAGAATGTCGTCGCCATCGAGAGGGCGGCGAAGGTGATGGTCCACAGGGTTACGCTGATCAGCGGTGTGCGAATGCCTTTTTCCGTGAAGGCGCGGGCGAAGTTGTCGAATCCCACGTTGATGCGCCAGCCCGGCAGCATCTCCTCACCGGTCGCCGAGACGAAGGCACCGTCACCGGTGTCGGAGAAGACCGTGCCGGTCTGGGTATCCGTCATGGTGTCGGCCTGCTCGTCGTAGACGAGCGAGGAGAGGTAGAGGTAGGCGCTGCTGCCGTCGTTGGTGCGCAGGGCGCCGTCGTTCGGGTCGTCGGAGAACGGCACCGTGAGGGCGGTGATTTCAGCCGTGCGCGACAGGATGTCCTGGAAGCTGAGGGTGGTGTAGCCGTCGAGCCCGACGGCCTCACCACCGGTGATGGTGGCATCGTTCACGGGCGCCAACGGGCTGTCGGCCGAGCCGAGGCTCACCTCGCCGCCAGGTTCGGTCACCAGAAAACTCAGCGTGCCGAACTGGTCGAGCACCGTGACCGCGTAGCTGGGGGAGTCGGGCACGCGTTCCTGGGCGCTGCTCATGAGCGCCGAGATGGCCTGCGCCTTGTCGCTGTTGTGGCCGGTGCTGTAGTTGGTGAACCCGATGTAGGCGGTGTAGCCCACGACGAAGATCTGGAACACGACCAGGAAGATGACGCCGGGGGTGAGGTATTTGGCCGGGAGCTTGCCGGGCGTGAAGTAGATCCAGTTGACCACGAGCGTGACCAGGGCGACGAGCGCGAAGATGAGCCACTGCTGCTGCAGGAACAGGATGAACAGGCCATAGAGCGCGACGGCGTCCACGACGCCGAGCAGCGCCATCTTGACCAGGATGGCTTTCAGGCCGCCGGAGGCTGCTTCCGCGACCATAGCCGCGCGATGCTGCCGCTTCGACGGTTTGGTCGTGCTGACGTCGGTGTCATCGGTGCGCATGGTTCAGCTTTCGTCGGGTTCAACTCTCGTGCGGGGTGTGGTCGACGGGCGACCACACCCCGCGGTGGTGCGGTTGCTGCTCTGCGGATGGTGCCGGTCAGCCGATGGCGCCCTGCACGTCGGCGGCCAGCTTCTGCCACGTCGCGGTGGGGTCTTCGCCGTTGATGATGGCGGCCTGGGCGATGCCCCAGAACTGCCAGACCTGGCCCATGGCCGGGATGGCGGGCATCGGCACGGCCTCAGCGCCGACCGCGGCGAAGCCGGCCACGATGGGATCACTCGACGCTGCCTCGGCGGATGCCTTCAGCGCGGGAAGGACCTCGCCCGACTCGAACAGGGCGGTCTGCACGTCTTCGGTGGCCATGTAGTTCACCAGGAAGTCGTTGGCGGCGACCTTGTTCTCGCTCTGCTCGCTGATGAAGAAGCCCTTCACTCCGGCGAAGGGGGCTGCGGCGCCGGTCGACGGAGCGGCGATCGGGTCGACCGCGAGGTTGATTCCTGCGTCGAGAGCTGCGCCGACGTTCCACGGGCCGGTCAGCCAGAAGGCGGCGTCGCCGGACGTGAAGGCGGTCTTGGCGATGTCACCGGTGATCTCGGTGTTGAACACGCCGGTACCGGTCTTGCCCTGGGCGGAGAGCCATGCAGCGAAGGCCTCACCGCCGGTGTTGCCAATTTCGAGCTGGGCGGCGTCATAGCCGCCGGTTGAGTCGGTGCCGAAGACCGGAGCTCCGAACGACGTCTGGAACGGGTAGAGGTGGTACGGGTTGCCGTCGACACCCTGCTCGACCAGGAACGGGTAAGTCACGCCGGTGGCGGTGCCCTTGGCGATCATGTCGTCGTAGGAGGTGGCGGCCTCGGGCACGAGGTCGGCGTTGCGCAGCAGGGCGAGGTTTTCGACGGCGTAGGGCAGCTCGTAGACCTGGCCGTCGTACGTGGATGCCGTGATGGCGACGGGGAGGAAATCGTCTGCCTTGTCGCCGAGTTCGATCGGGCTGACGACACCGTTGGTGACGAGTTCACCGAGCCAGTCGTGGGCACCCATGGTGATGTCCGGGCCCTTGCCGGTGGGGACCTGCTGAATGAAGTCATCCTTGAGGGTGGCATTGTCTTTGGAGACGAGGTCGACCTCCACTCCGGTCTTCTCGGTGTACGCGGCCGCGGCCGGTTTCAGGGCGTCGACGCGTTCGGCGTCGATCCAGACCGTCAGTGTGCTCGCGGAAGCGGCGTCGCCGGCGGTGTCGTCGGATGACGCGGGCGAGCATCCGGCGAGGGCGAGGGTTGCAACGCCCAGGAGGGCGCCGAGGCGGAGCAGGTTCTTGGTGTTCACCGTCATTGGTGTGGAGCCTTTCGCAAAATAGTGCCTGCGGCGATGCAGGCGGGCTGATTCCGACCCGGTTTGCAAGCGATTGCATCCCGGCCTTGATCGAGGTTAGCCCGAATACGCGCCATTCTGGTCACAGAACTGCAACGAATCGTGGAGAACGCGAATTCTGTGCGGATCATCCTGCAAACGCTTGCAGTGATCGGAAAATGTGTAGCATATCGACTACGCCGCCAACGAGGGCGGCACGACGAGGGGCATCATGGTTGGAATCGCGGACGTCGCCCGTCACGCCGGGGTCTCGACGGCGACGGTGTCACGCGCTCTCAGCGGTGCCCACAACGTGTCGCCGGCCACGCGCCTGCGGGTGGAGGCATCCGCTGCCCAGCTCGGTTACGTCGTATCGTCGACAGCGTCGAGCCTCGCCTCCGGTCGCATGAAGAACATCGGTGTGGTCGTACCGTTTTTGAACCGGTGGTTCTTCGCGAGTGTCGTCGAGGGCGCCCAGCAGGCCCTGCAACGCCACGGTTACGACCTCACCCTCTACAACCTCACGGGCGGGCTCGAGGCCCGCCGCAGCGTCTTCGAACACTTCCTGCTGCGCCAGCGAGTGGATGCCGTCATCGCGGTTTCGCTGGAATTGACCGAGCACGAGGTGGCCCGGCTGCACGCCCTCGACAAACCGCTCGTCGGGGTCGGCGGCCCACTCGCGGGCGTGCCGACGCTCACCGTCGACGACCTCGCCGTGGCACGCCTGGCGACCGAACACCTGATCGCTCTCGGCCACACCCGAATCGCCCATATTGGCGGGGACAAGGCATTCGACCTGGACTTCAACCTGCCGACGAACCGGCGCTTCGGCTACGAAGCGGCGCTCGCGGCGGCCGGGATCGAAGCGCGCCGGGAGGACTACCGCCCGGCCGACTTCACCACGGCCGGCGGCTACCAGGCTGCCAAGCAACTGCTTGGGCGGCCGCACGAACGCCCGACCGCCATTTTCGCCGCCTCCGACGAAATGGCCATCGGCAGTATGCTCGCCGCCCGCGACCTCGGACTCGTTGTGCCCCGCGACGTGTCGGTGATCGGGGTAGACGACCACGAACAGGCAGCCTTCTTCGGGCTCAGCACGGTCGCGCAGTTTCCCAGGCAGCAGGGCGAGAAAGCCGTTGAGGTGCTCATGGAAGAACTCCGACCGCACCCGGAGCCGCGTACCGGGCTCAATATCAACATGCCGTTCGAGCTCATCGTGCGCGCCAGTACGGCGCGGCCGCCGGAGTAATCCCGGCCGCGAGCAGATTACGCGGGCAGATTACGCGGGCAGATTACGCGGGCAGGTTAGGCGGGCGGTGACCAGCGGGCGGCGGCGTAGTCGACTCGATACGCGGCATCCGTTTTCGTGATGAGAACCGGCGTGTTTTCGGCGCGGTAGTGCGGTAGCGCCTGGGTCTCATGCCCGATCGGGGGATGCCCGCCGGCGCGAATCACCCGCCACCAGGCCGCATCAGAGCCGTAACGAGCCATGACGTGCCCGACCGCGCGGGCCGCGCGGGAACCGAGCTGCGCGGCCACGCCGCCGTAGGTCATCACACGGCCGGGCGGGATGGAATCGACCACGCCGAGCACCCGGGACACGAAGTCGTCGGGCTCAGGCGTGCTCATCTGAGGCTCGACGCGGCTCAGAGCTTCAGTGAGCCGATGACTTCGCCGTACTGGGTCTCGCCGACATCGATGAAGCCCAGGCGGTGGAAAAAGGCCTCCGGGCCGTCGGCACCGGGCTCCCAGATGACGTTGACGTGGTCGAAGCCGCGATCACGGGCTTCAGCGGCGAGGGCTTCAGCGGCGAACTTGCCGACACCCTGACCCTGCGTCTCCGCGTTGACGTTGATGCGCCAGATGCAGGCGCGAAATTCTTCGTGCTCGGAGTTCGGGTCGAAGTTGCCGTGGATGAAACCAGCGACGACGCCGTCGAGAAGTACCACGCGCTGCCACGAGGTGGCCGGGTTGATCACCGAGGCGGCGACTGAATACGAGACCGGTGCAATGAATTGTTCCTGGCCAGGCTTGAGGCTCAGATTGTTGGCCGCGACGATGTTTCGTGCAGATAATTCTTCCAGCTTCAGCTCACCCATGTGTTCAGGCTAACGTGCGCCCGGGGTCGCCGGTAGTCGAGAGGGCGTTTGGCCCCCGCAATTCACCTCGCAAATTTATCTCGATGTCAAGATAGTTACCGTCCTCTAGTAAGCTTGACGGTGGTCGTGACGGCCACACTGAATAAAGAGGAGATATTTTTGTCGAAGATCAAGGTTGAGGGAACAGTAGTCGAGCTCGATGGCGATGAGATGACCCGCATCATCTGGCATGCCATCAAAGAAACGCTCATTCACCCGTACCTCGATATCGACCTCGAGTACTACGACCTCTCCATCCAGAAGCGCGATGAAACCAACGACCAGATCACGATCGACGCCGCCCACGCCATTCAGAAGCACGGCGTCGGCGTGAAGTGCGCGACTATCACGCCCGACGAAGCGCGGGTGGAAGAGTTCGGTCTCAAGAAGATGTGGCTCTCGCCGAACGGCACCATTCGCAACATCCTCGGCGGCACCATCTTCCGCGAGCCGATCGTCATCTCCAACATCCCGCGCCTCGTGCCGGGCTGGAACAAGCCGATCATCATCAGCCGTCACGCCTACGGCGACCAGTACAAGGCCACCAACTTTCGGTTCAAGGGCAAGGGCACGCTCAGCATGACCTTCACCCCGCAGGACGGCAGCGAGCCGTCCACGTTCGAGGTGTTCGAGGCCCCGGGCGACGGCGTCGCCATGGGCATGTACAACCTCGACTCGTCGATCACCGACTTCGCCCGCGCCACCCTGGCTTACGGCCTCGAGCGCAACGTGCCGGTCTTTCTCTCGACCAAGAACACCATCCTCAAGGCCTACGACGGTCGCTTCAAGGACATCTTCCAGGACATCTTCGACGCCGAGTTCAAGGCCGGCTACGAAGCGGCCGGCCTCACCTACGAGCACCGCCTCATCGACGACATGGTCGCCTCGGCCATGAAGTGGGAGGGCGGCTACCTCTGGGCCTGCAAGAACTACGACGGCGACGTTCAGTCCGACACCGTCGCGCAGGGCTTCGGCTCGCTCGGCCTCATGACCAGCGTGCTCTCCACTCCCGACGGCAAGATCGTCGAAGCTGAAGCCGCCCACGGTACCGTGACCCGTCACTACCGTCAGCACCAGCTCGGCAAGCCCACCTCGACCAACCCGATCGCGTCGATCTACGCCTGGACCCGCGGTCTGTCGCACCGCGCCAAGCTCGACAACAACAAGGCCCTGGCCGAGTTCGCGTTGACCCTCGAAGACGTCGTCATCAAGACCGTCGAAAGCGGCAAGATGACCAAGGACCTCGCACTCCTGGTCGGGCCCGACCAGGGCTACCAGACCACCGAAGAGTTCCTCGCCTCGCTCGCCGAGAACCTGCAGACCCGCCTGGCGTAGCCAGCACCAGCGTCTCGGAAGGCCTCGACCGTAATCGGTCGGGGCCTTCGTGCGTTCTGCGTGACTGCAGGCGAGGCTTTCCTCGGTGGCGCTCGGCTGCACCGCGCGGGAGAATGCAGGCATGTCCCGCCTCCTCGTGTTCGCACGCCGATATCCGCTCGTCGCCGCCACGGTGCTCGTCGGCCTGCTCGGGCTCGCGCTCGCGCTCGGAATCTTCGGTCAAGCGGATGCCGTGCGCTGGCTGTTCAGCGGGTTCGGCATCGTTGCCGCCCTCGTTTCGTCCGTCGGGATGGTACGTCAACTGGTCCGGGGCAGCTTCGGCGTCGACCTGCTCGCCATCATCGCGATCGTCGCTACCATCCTCGTGGGTGAATACGTGGCGACCCTCCTCATCGTGCTCATGCTGTCGGGCGGCGCGGCCCTCGAAGATTATGCCGCTGGCCGCGCTGCGCGAGAACTCGACGCGCTCCTGAAACGTGCGCCTCAGATCGCTCATCGCCTCGACCCTGACTCGGGTGAGGCTACGGATGTGCCGGCCACCGAGGTGCGTGTCGGCGACCTGTTGCTCGTGCGCCCGTCGGAAATCGTGCCGGTCGACGGGCAACTGCAGAGCGACACTGCCGCGTTCGACGAGTCCTCGCTTACCGGCGAGAGCCTCCCGGTTGAACGCAGCGTCGGAGACCCGGTACTTAGTGGATCCATCAACGGGCAAATCGCAGCCACCCTGATGGCCACGGCGACCGCCGCGAACAGTCAGTACCAGCACATCATTGCCTTGGTCGAGGAGGCGTCAAGCAGTAAAGCCCCGGTGGTGCGCCTCGCCGACCGCTACGCCGTTCCGTTCACGGTGGGCGCTCTCACCCTGGCCGGTTTGGCCTGGGCGTTGTCCAACGATCCGGTGCGGTTCGCCGAGGTGCTCGTAGTGGCGACGCCGTGCCCACTGCTGCTCGCCGCGCCGGTCGCGTTCATGGGCGGCATGAGTCGGGCAGCGCGGAACGGGATCATCGTCAAGGGCGCCGGCGTGCTCGAAGCCCTCTCCCGCGCCAAAACTGTCGTCTTCGACAAGACCGGAACGCTCACCTACGGCACGCCCGCGATCAGCGAGGTGCGCCCCGAAGCGGGCTTCAGCGCTGACGAGCTGCTGACTCTCGCGGCGTCGGCCGAGCAGTATTCAAGTCACGTGCTGGCGGCATCCGTTCTTGGCGCCGCGCACGAGCGCGGTCTCGCGCTGCACACGGCGGACTCGGCCAGTGAGGCCGCAACCTTCGGCGTCGAGGCCCGATTCGCCCCCGGAACCGTGCGGGTCGGCAAACTTTCGTTCATCAATGACGGGGCAGCGGATGCGACGGCTACGCACCTTGCCGGCGGCGAGCTGGCCATGTACGTCGCCGTGGACGGACGGTTCGCCGGCAGCATCGTGGCCAGCGACCGGGTGCGGGACAACGCCCGCCAGAGCGTCGCTGACCTCGCCCGTCTCGGCGTGCGGGAGAATCTCATGCTCACCGGCGATGCGCGCGCTACCGCTTTGCACGTGGCCGGCCAGGTGGGCATTGTGCACGTGCGAGCGGACTGCCTGCCGAGTGACAAAGTCGACGCTGTGCGGGCGCTGACCCGACGCCCGGTGATCATGGTGGGCGACGGCGTCAACGACGCTCCCGTACTCGCGGTCGCCGACGTGGGCATCGCGATGGGGGCCAAGGGCTCGACGGCGGCGAGCGAATCGGCCGACGTGGTCATTCTGCTCGACGATATCTCGCGCACCGTGCGGGCCGTGCGCATTGGCCAGGACACCGTTCGTGTTGCCTTGCAGAGCATCTGGCTGGGGATTGCCCTGAGCGTGGTGCTCATGGTGATCGCGGCGTTCGGCCTCATACCGGCGACGGCCGGAGCGATCAGCCAGGAGGTCGTCGACCTCATCACCATTCTGAACGCGCTGCGCGCCATTGGCGGTCGGCGCGATGCCGTGCGGGCTCGGCGGGCATCCGTTGGCGGTGCATCGGCCCCACTGGAAACCAGCGAAAGGGCAGACAGGCCGGTACTCCCGACAGTAGACAGACCCGTCTGATTCAGGGGCTGCCCCGAGCCTGAATTGAGCATTAGTCAAGGTAACGATCGTGTTACCGAGCATTCTGCACCCTGTACGGGGGTGTCGCCCGTGCGATACGTTCACGAGCACGTTGTGCCCCGAACTGGGGCAGAGCGGCTAGCGCACTCCGATCCGATTGGAAACGCACGTGAGATCACAGTTCAGGCGAACCACACTCCCGCCCGAAAGCCCGTATTTCGCTCCCCACCAGATGCGGCGGGTGATGGCGCTCTGCGTGACCACGACCCTCGTCGCCGCCGCCGCCCTCGTGGGCGTGAGCGGTGCCGCAGCCGCCCCGATGGCTCCCGGCCTTGGCGGCATCATCGGCGCGGGCAGCCCGGTCACCGACTTCACCGACGGTCGCTACATCGTGACCCTGGCCGACAACGCTGTCGCCACCTACACCGGCGGTGTCGACGGTTTTGCACCGACCACACCGGATGCCGGCTCCCGCCTCGATCCGCACAGTCGCGCCTCGTCGAGCTATTCCGACTACCTGGCTGGTAAGCAAAAGGAGGTGGCGGCATCCGTTGATGCCACGATCGACTACTCCTACACCCTGGCCTTGAACGGGTTCGCCGCCGAACTGACCGCCGCGCAGGCGGCCAGGCTCTCGGCCGAGAAAGACGTCGTGGCCATCTCGCCCGACGAGCTCAAGCACCTGACCGCTACCTCGTCGACCGAGTTTCTCGGACTCTCCGGCGATGACGGCGTCTGGGCGTCCACCGGCGGCGCCGACACCGCGGGCGAGGGCGTCGTCATCGGCGTGCTTGACACCGGTTTCGCACCGGAAAACCCCTCGTTCGCCGGCGACGCACTCGGCGGCACGGCCGGTGACGAGCCCTGGCTCGACGGTGACACAATCACCATGACCAAGAGCGACGGCACCGTCTTCACCGGCGAGTGCGTCACCGGCGTGCAGTTCGACGCCTCGGACTGCAGCACCAAGGTGGTCGGTGCGCGCTACTTCGTGACCGGCTACGGCGCCGATCGCATCGGCGGGGTCGACGAGGGCGAATACCTGTCGCCGCGCGACGGCGACGGCCACGGGTCGCACACCGCGAGCACCGCCGGAGGCAACCACGACGTAACCGCGACCATCAGCGGCCTGGACTACGGCCTCATCTCGGGCGTCGCCCCGGCCGCCAAGATCGCCGCCTACAAGGTCTGCTGGACGGCTGCTCCCGGCGGAGACGACGGCTGCGCCACCTCCGACCTGCTGGCCGGTATCAACCAGGCCGTCGCCGACAACGTCGACGTTCTGAACTACTCGATCGGCGGCGGAGCGGCCGACACCACGGTCTCACCGACTGACCAGGCCTTCCTCGGCGCGGCCGCAGCGGGCATCTTCGTGGCCGCCTCGGCCGGCAACTCCGGCCCCGGTGCGTCGACGCTCGACAACGCCTCCCCGTGGATCACCACGGTCGCCGCGAGCACTATCCCCGGCTACGAGGCCACCGCCACCTTCGGTGACGGCACCGCCTACGCTGGCGGCTCGATCTCGGTCGACCGCACCCCGGGCGCCACCCCGCTGGCCGGCACTCTCGTGCGTGGTGACCTCGTAGCGGCGGAAGGCCACGACCCGGCCGACGCCCTGCTCTGCGGCCCCGATTCCCTCGACCCGGCGCTCGTTTCCGGAACCATCGTGCTCTGTGAACGCGGCGTTTACGACCGGGTCGCGAAGTCCGCCGAGGTTTTGCGGGCCGGCGGCATCGGCACGCTGCTCGTGAACAGCGTTCCCGGCTCGGTCGACACCGACGAGCACAGCGTGCCCACCATCCACCTCGACTCCACATACTGGGAGGCGACGTATGCCTACGCGGGCAGCGCCGCGGCATCCGTTATATTCACCGACGGGAATACGACCAGCTACACGCCGCCGACACCGCAGGTGGCCGGGTTCTCCTCGCATGGGCCGGTACTCGCCGACGGCAGCGACATTCTGAAGCCCGACGTGACCGCGCCCGGCGTGGCCATTCTCGCCGACGGTCCGAACGCCGAGGGTGGCGAGCCGACCTGGCAGTTCCTCTCCGGTACGTCGATGTCGAGCCCGCAGATCGCCGGACTCGCAGCGTTGTATCTCGGTGAACGACCGCTCGCCACCCCCAGCGAGATCAAGTCGGCCATGATGACGAGCGCGTATGACACCGTCGATGCGGGCGGCGACACCGTCACCGACCCGTTCACCCAGGGTGCAGGTCACGTCGACCCGACGAGAATGTTCGAACCGGGCCTGCTCTACCTGAATGACACCGAGGATTGGTACTCCTACATTCAGGGCATCGGTTATGACGTCGGCGCCGACCCGGTGGACCCGAGCAACCTCAACCTGGCCTCCATCGCGATCGGGTCACTGACCGCGCCGGAGACCATCACCCGCACCGTCACGAGCACCGAGGCCGGCACCTTCACCGCCCAGCCGGTGACGGTACCGGGCATCGACGCGGTCGTCTCGCCGGCCACGCTGAGCTTTGGCGCTGAAGGTGAATCGGCCAGCTACACCGTGACGTTCACCCGAACGGATGCCCCGCTCGATCAGTTCTCGACCGGCTCGCTCAACTGGGTGAGCGGCAGAGGGACGCTCGTGCACAGTCCCATCGCCATTCAGCCCGTTACCCTCGTCGCGCCGGCCACCGCCAACGGCACCGGGGTTGACGGTTCGGTCGACGTGTCGATCACCCCCGGAGCCACCGGGGACATCGCGCTGAACCTGATCGGCCTCGCGGCCGGACTGCACCAGAGCGACCCGGCCGACCCGGCCAGTCCGAACACCGGATCCGGCACCGCCGGTGACGAGTTCAGCTACCAGGTGGAGGTACCGGAGGGTACCCAGCTCGCCCGGTTCGACCTCGACGCGGTCGACCAGACCGCCGATCTCGACCTGATCGTCTACCGCCTGAACGGTGACGGCGGTTCTCCGGTGGCCGGCTGGCAGTCCGCGACCGGATCGGCCGATGAACTCATCGACCTGGTCGACCCCGAAGCCGGTTTCTACCAGGTGATCAACTCCGTCTACAGCGGAACGACCGCGTTCAACGTGAACACCTACTCGGTGCTCGCCGGCCCCGGCGCGGGGTCGTTCGCGGCCGCACCACCGGTCGTCGCGGGCCAGCAGGGCGTGGCGGCGACGTACTCGCTGTCTTGGTCGGGCCTTCTGCCCGAGACCGGTTACCTCGGTCTCGTCGGTTACGGTGACAGTTCGGTCTCAACGGTCGTCTCGGTCGCCAGCGGCGCAGCTCCCGAGCCGGAAGCGCCCGTGAACACGGCGTTGCCGTCGATCGAGGGCACCGCCGTCGTCGGCGCGGAACTGACCGCTCTGGCGGGAGAGTGGAACCTCGCCGGGCTGGCCTACAGCTATCAGTGGCAGGCCGATGGTCGCGACATCAAGAAGGCCACCAAGGTCGACTACACGCCGACCAAGTCGCTCGGTGGCAAGACGCTCACGGTGCTTGTCACCGCCCGGGCCGACGGGCTTCCGGCCGGCGCGGCCACCTCGGCCGGGGTCGTAGTGAAGTACTCCACCACCGTTGATGTGAAGGTCGATTCGAAGGCTAAGCCGCACTCCAAGGGCGCCACGATCAATGTGTCGGTGAAGACCGACGCACCGCGCTCGGCGCCGCTCGGCACAGTGCAGATTCTGGTCGACGATCAGAGCTACGACGTGGCCCTCGATCAGAAGGGCAAGGGATCGCTGACCCTACCCGACCTGGACCGCGGCAGCTATACGGTTGTGGCGCAGTACGCCGGCACCGACCTCGTCGCCGCGGCGAACAGCAAGCCGCGCACGCTGACCGTGCGGTAGCAGGCGAGCGCCAGGCGCGCGCCGCGTGCATCCGTTTTTCAAGCGGATGCACGCGGCGCGCGTTGCGTGTGCCCGCTTGCGCACCCCCAGCCTGCGGTACCTGCGGAATGCCCCTATCCGGGGGTCGCCGAGCGCGCTACGGTCACCAGCGAACTGTCCCGCGCATCGGGACAGCGACACGTTCCTGTTGTGGAACGAGACCACCTCGCACCCTTATCGGATTGGACACCCACGTGAGTTCTTTCTTCAGGCGCACGATGTCTGCGCCGGATTCAGCGCTGAACCCAGCGCCAACATCCCGCACGCGCCGCCGCGCCACAATCGCGGCCACCGTCACCATCGCCCTGGTGGGCGCTTCCGTACTGGTCGGCGGCACCCTGCCCGCCGGCGCCGCCCCCGCAGCGACCGGTCTCTCCGGCAGCATCGCCTCTCCCGGCGGACAGCGGATGGATTTCACCGCCGGACGCTACATCGTGACCCTCAGTGACGAGGCCGTTGCGCTGTATCAGGGCGGAGTCGACGGTTTCTCGGCCACCATGCCGGATGCCGGGGCCAAGCTCAACGCCCAAAGCCGCTCGGCCGAGACCTACAAGGACTACTTGACGCGCATCCAAAGCGAGGTGGCAGCATCCGTTGATGCCAAGGTGGCGTATTCCTACACGCTCGCCGTGAACGGATTCGCAGCGCAGCTCACCGGCAAGCAGGCGGCGGCCCTGGCCGTGAAGAAGAACGTGGTGTCGGTTGTACCCGACGCCCTCCGACACGTGACCGCCGAGTCGTCGACCGATTTTCTGCGGTTGAGCGGACCGAACGGACTGTGGTCCAAGCTCGGCGGAACCAGCGAGGCCGGTAAGGGCGTGGTGATCGGAGTGCTCGACACCGGCATCGCCCCGGAGAACCCGTCCTTCGCCGGCTCGCCGCTCGGCACGACACCCGGCGAGGAGCCGTGGCTCGACGGTGACACGATCACCATGAACAAGGCTGACGGAACCACCTTCACCGGCACCTGCCAGACCGGCGAGCAGTTCGCTGCGAGTGCCTGCAGCACCAAGGTGATCGGGGCCCGGTACTTTCTCGACGGCTTCGGAGCCGACCAGATCGGCGACGCGTCAACGGGTGAATACATCTCCCCGCGGGACGGCGACGGTCACGGTTCGCACACCTCGAGCACCGCTGGCGGCAACGCCGACATACCGACGACCATTAACGGAGTCGACTTCGGCAACATCTCGGGGGTAGCCCCGGCTGCCAAGATCGCCGCCTACAAGGTGTGCTGGTCCGGCCCCGACAACACCGTCACGACCGACGACGGCTGCACGGACACCGACATTCTGAAGGCCATCGACCAGGCCATCTCCGACGGCGTCGACGTGATCAATTACTCGATCGGCGGCGGCCCCGCGCAGACCACGTTCTCGCCCACCGACGAAGCCTTCCTCGGCGCTGCTGCGGCGGGCATTTTCGTGGCTGCATCCGCTGGTAACGACGGTCCAACGGCATCCACCGTGGAGAACGCGTCACCGTGGATCACCACGGTCGCCGCGACGACGATTCCGTCGTATGAGGCGACGGCCACGCTCGGTGACGGTACGGCGTATGCCGGTGCCTCGATCACCGTCGACCGCACGCCGGGAGCCACCCCGCTCTCCGGCAACCTGCTGCGGGCCGACCTCGTAGCGGTGGACGGCTTCGACCCAGCTGACGCGTTGCTCTGCGCGCCGGGCGCACTCGACCCGGCCAAGGTGGCCGGCGGGATCGTGTTCTGCCAGCGCGGCGTCTACGACCGGGTGGCCAAGTCGGCCGAGGTGCTGCGGGCGGGCGGCAGCGGCATGCTGCTGGTCAACCGCACACCGGCCGACGTCGATACCGACGAACACTCGGTGCCGAGCATCCACTTGGACGCCCCGGCCTTTGACCCGGTCTTCGCCTACGCCGCAACGGCAGGCGCGACCGTCACGTTCACACCCGACAACACGACCGCCACGCAGACGCCGGTGCCCCAGATGGCCGGATTCTCCTCCCGCGGGCCGGTGACCGCCGACGGCGGCGACCTGCTCAAGCCCGATATCGCGGCGCCCGGTGTCAGCATTCTGGCCGACGGCCCCAACGCGGAGGGTGCCGACCCGACGTTCCAGTTCGAGTCGGGTACCTCGATGGCCAGCCCGCACATCGCCGGCCTCGCCGCACTGATCCTGGGCTTTCGGCCGCTCGCGACCCCGGCCGAGATCAAGTCGGTCATGATGACGACCGCGAAGAACACGGTCGACGCTACCGGTGCCCCGGTGACCGACCCGTTCGCGCAGGGTGCCGGGCAGGTCAACCCGTCCTCGTTCGACTTTCCGGGCTTGGTCTACCAGAGCGGTCCAGCCGACTGGCTGGCCTACCTGCAGGGGATCGGTTTCGACGCCGGCGTGGAGCCGATCGACGCCAGCAACCTGAACCTGCCGTCGATTCAGATCGGAGCGCTGACCGCGCCCGAAACCATCACCCGCACGGTGACCGCCGTACGGGTGGGCACCTACACGGCCGTCCCGATCGAGATCCCCGGCATCACCGCCGTTGTGTCTCCGGCCGAGATGACCTTCAGCGCCGTGGGTGAGAAGCAGAGCTACACGGTGACCTTCACTCGAACGGATGCTCCGCTCGACCAGTACGCCACCGGCTCGCTGGACTGGGGCTTCGGAAACGGTGGTTCGGGCGACCCGGGCGACTTCTTCGACGTGGTGCACAGCCCGATCGCTGTTCGTCCGGTCACCGTCGTCGCCCCCACCGAGGTGGCTGGCACCGGCCTCGACGGTTCGATCGACATCACCGTGGCCCCGGGCGGGTCAGAACCGGTCGCGCTGAACCTCAGCGGCCTGGCCAACGGGGTGCACCAGAACAACGCCGCGGACCCGTCCGCTGCGCACAGCGGTGAGGGCGCGACCGGCGACCAGTTCACCTACGAGGTGGAGATTCAGACAGGCCGGCTCGCCCGGTTCGACCTGAACGCCGTCGACGATTCGACCGACCTCGACCTGTTCGTGCTGCTGCTCGACGGCCCGGGAGGCAACCCGGTTGCCGGCTGGCAGTCGGCTACGGGGTCCGCCGATGAGCACGTTGACATCCCCACCCCGGAGGCCGGCTTCTACCAGGTCGTTGTGGACGTCTTCTCCGGTTCGACGGCGTTCGACGTGAACACCTTCTCGGTCGCGTCGGGGATTCCCACCAGTGGGTTCACCGCGACACCGCCGACGATCCAGGGGCCGCAGGGCGTGCCGATCACGTACACGCTCAGTTGGGCCGGTCTCGTGCCGAACACGCCGTACCTCGGTGTGGTCGACTACGGCGACAGCACAGCCTCGACGATTCTCGCCATTGCGGCGAGCGAGGGTGACAACACCCAGGCCCCGGTGAATACCGTGGCGCCGAGCATTTCCGGTACGCCGGAGATCGGGTCGGTTCTGACGGCTGACCCCGGCCAGTGGAACGTCGAAGGTCTTATCTTCGGCTACCAGTGGCAGAGCAACGGCGTCGACATCACGGGTGCGACGTCAGCCACTTTCACGCCGACCAAGGCGCTCGCCGGAACGACACTGACCGTGGTCGTGGCCGCATTGGTGCCGGGCGGGCCGAGCGCAGCGGTCACCTCGGCTGGTGTTCTGGTGAAGTATGCCGCCAAGGTCGCGGTGACGCTCAACCACCGGGCCGTCTTCTTCTCCAGCCGGGTCACCGTGTCGGTCACGGTCACCAGCAAGGGGGAGGTCGGTGACACCGCCACGGTGACGGTCGACAAGCGCCGGTTCACCGTGACGCTCGACGCGAACGGGCACGGCAGCGTCACGCTGCCTAAGCTCGGTCGCGGCCTGTACAAGGTGGTCGGGCACTACGCCGGCAACGACGCGGTCGCCGCCGCGAACAGCCCGGCCCGCTCCCTGCTGGTCGTGCGGTAGCCCGCCGCCGGTGCTCGGGCTCCGTGCAATCTGCACGGGGCCCGAGCTTCGTCTCGTTCCCAACGGGTCCCGGTCTCTTTCTGGACGGGGCCCAGGCCCCGTCCCTGGGCCCAGTTTAGAAACTGGGCCCGTGGTCATAAGGTGGGCCCGGGCGACGATGAAGGCGACGGATGCGCCATCCGTCGCCTTCACGCGTGTCACGAGTTGTGCGTGTTCGTACTTTCCGGGCCCGGGGGGCACGCGGCAGCTTAAGCTGTAGGGATGCGAGCGGCGGGATGGATGCGGGGGCGACCCCGGGCATCCGCTGTAGCCGGATCGGGCGCAACCGGCGCGAGCCCGAAGCCGCGGCTGAACCGGGACGTGATCGTGCTCGGCGTCATCGCATTCTTCGTGATGGTCGGGTTCGGGGTTGTGGTTCCGGTGCTTCCGGTCTACGTGCAGAGCTTCGGGGTCGGCAACCTCGAGGTCGGTGCGGTCGTCTCGGCGTTCGCGCTTATGCGTTTCGTGTTCAGCCCGGCCTGTGGCCGCCTGATCGACTGGGCGGGGGAGCGCAGCGTGCTGGCCATCGGCATCGGAATTGTCGCGCTCTCCAGTGGACTGGTCGGCGCGGCCGACAGCTACGTGCAACTCTTGCTGCTGCGCGGTGCGGGCGGCATCGGCTCGGCCATGTTCTCGGTGTCGGCCATGACACTGCTGCTGCGCACGGCTGAGCCGGGCCGGCGGGCCCGTGCGATCGGGTTCTATCAGGGCGGATTCCTGATCGGTGGCATGGCTGGCCCGGCGATCGGCAGCCTGCTCGCGACCATCTCCCTGACCGCACCGTTCTTCTTCTACGCTGGCACCCTCACCGTGGCGGGCCTGGTTGGGCTGTTCCTGCTGCGTTCCGGCGGGCGGGGCAGCGCGCTCGCCGCGGCCGACGCATCCGCTGTGCGCACGCCGTTTCGCACCGTGTTGCGCGACGAGCGCTTTCGCGCGGCCTGCATCGCCAACTTCGCCCAGGGCTGGACGTCCCTCGGGGTGCGCACGACGCTCATTCCGCTGTTTGTGGTGGTGGTGCTCGGCGGGACCAGCTCGTGGACCGGCATCGCTCTCGCGGCCGCGGCGGTGGCCCAGGCACTCGCGCTGGCGCCGGCCGCCCGGTTCGTCGATACGGTCGGGCGTAAACCGGCAATCATCGGGGCATTCACCGTGGCCGGGCTGGCGATCGTGGCCATCTCGTTCGCGCCGAACATCTGGGTGCTCGGTGTCCTGCTCTGCGTCTACGGGGTCGCCGCGGCGTTCATGGGCACCGCGCCGGCCGCAGCGGTGGGCGATGCTGCCGGCGCTCGCGGGGGACGCCCGGTGTCGGTGTTCTCCATGTGCGCGGATGCCGGTGCGATCGTCGGTCCGCTCGTCGCCGGCTTGCTGGTTGATACCCTCTCGTTCTCGGCCGGGTTCGCGGTGGGCGGGGTTTTCCTGGTCATTGCGGCGGCGTACGCGCTGCGGATGCCGTCGGAGCGCCTCGCCGTCGCGTAACAGCGGATGCGCGTGGCTGATTCAGGAAAGTCCGGCGCGGCCCACCGAGCTTCCGCAGGAGTCGGAGGCGTTCCCTGGCCAGCGAAACCGATTTCCTGAACTAGTCCCCGAAAACGCGCGCACGAATTCCGGCGGGCATGGGACGAGTGGGAATACCACAGCAGATACATGCGTTTGCATAAACAACGAACGATTGATCTGCCAAGGAGACTAGCCATGACCGTCCAGACCAGCGGACTGCACCACGTCACCGCGATTGCGGGCGACCCGCAGCGCAACATCGACTTCTACGTGACCGGACTGGGCCTGCGCCTCGTCAAACGAACCGTCAACTTCGACGACCCGGGCACGTATCACCTCTACTACGGCGATGACTCCGGCCGGCCCGGATCACTACTCACCTTCTTTCCGTGGGCCGGCATTCGCAGCGGACGCACCGGTGCCGGGCAGTCGACGACCACCGCGTTCTCGGTTCCGGCCGGCAGCCTCGGCTGGTGGAAAGCACACTTCGCCGCGCTCGGCGTGGAATCTGCGGTGACCGGACACTCCTCGCACGAGGAGCGCCTTTCGCTGCGCGACCCCGACGGCCTGCAGCTCGACCTTGTGGCATCGTCGACCGTGGATCCGCGCAATCCGTGGGATTCCGCATCCGTTCCCGCCGAATTTGCGGTGCGCGGCCAGCACTCCTCGGTGCTCACGGTGGCCGACCCGGCGAAGACCGTGCAGGTGCTCACGGCTGACCTCGGCATGCATGTCATCTCCGAATCGGATGGCCGCATCCGCGTCGGGGCCGGTGATGGTGCGGCCGGCAACCTCGTCGACGTGCTCGCCGACCCGGCCGGCGAGCCGGGACTGACCGCTGGCGGAACCGTGCACCACGTGGCGTTCCGGGTGCCCGACCGGGCCACCCAGGCCGAATGGCGCGAACAGCTCGTGGACAGCGGTTACGGTGTGACCGCCATTCTCGACCGGGACTACTTCACCTCGATCTACTTTCGCGAACCCGGCGGCGTATTATTCGAAATTGCCACGGACACCCCCGGCTTCGACATCGATGAGCCGCTGCTCGAACTCGGTCGGTCGCTTAAGCTTCCGCCGTGGCTCGAGCCGAGCCGTGAGGCCATCGAGAACGCGGTCGCGCCCGTCACGGTGCCCGCCGAGAACAACCCGGGGCTGGCGGATGCCGCGGCGCTGGCAGCCGCCGCGGCTCACGAATGAGTGACGTGACACCGGACTGGCCGCACCTGTTTCGGGCGGGTTCGCCCGACGCTCCGGTACTGCTCATGCTGCACGGAACCGGCGGCGACGAGCAGCAGATCAGTGGGCTCGCCGCCGCGCTCGACCCGACGGCCTCAGTGCTCGCCCCACGCGGACGCGCGGCAGAGAACGGCATGAATCGCTGGTTCCGTCGGCTGTCGGAAGGTGTCTTCGATACCGAAGATGTCGCCCGGCGAGCCGACGACCTAGCCGGATTCCTGGTCTGGGCCCGGGACTACTACGAGTTGGGCGACCGTTCGCTCGTTGCCGTCGGGTTCTCCAACGGCGCCAACATCGCCCTCGCCCTGGCCCTGCTGCATCCCGAGGTGGTGGCGCGGGTGATCGCTTTCTCGGGGATGCACCCGCTCGACGTGTCAGCGGATGCGAGCGAGGTGAAGCATGCGATCGGCGCGCGGGTCGCGGCGAGCGAGCTGGCGGCATCCGCTGTGCTGCTGCTGAATGGTCACAGCGACCCGATGGCACCGCTTGCCAGTGTGCAGAGCCTCGTGGAGGTTCTGGAAGCGCAGGGCGCGCGGGTGCAGCAGGAGCTGCGCGCCGGTGGCCACGGTATCGCCGAATCCGATGTCGCTGCTGCGGTCGCCTGGTTGGCCTAGCCGGCGAGGGTGCACCGCACGTGCCCGATTGACCCGTTCAGCATTGCTCTAGTGGGAGGGGTTAGCGAAGCTCTTTACGGCCGGAGATAATGCCGCTGGCCGTGGCGACGACGGCGAAGATTACGGTGATGATGGGCAGGCCCAGATCCCACCAGGCGAGCGCGGCCGAGCCGAAGATGGCGATCTCGATGACGGCCTTGCCGAATGGATCGAGGCGGAACACGGCCCGGGGCGAGCGGAACAGCGCCCAGACCAGGATGGCGAAGGCGGGAGTGGCGAGGCCGAACAGAATGCCGGGCCAGGGGAGGGGCCAGGCGACGAACCCCCAGATTCCGAGGCTGACGAAGGCGAAGAGTTCGAGCACGAACCGGAGCATGTCGTTGGGGCCGATTTTCGGCAGGTCGCGCGTATCTGTCACTAGTCAATCCTAGCGATGCGCTGTGGCCTCGCGTTCCGGGCGCACATTCTGGGCGCGCGTTCCGGACCCGCGCTGCGGACGGGGCCCAGGCCCGGACCCTGGGCCCAGTTTATAACCTGGGCCCGTGGACGGGGCCTGGGCCCCGTCCGCTACTTGAAGATGATCGTGCGGGCCCCGTCGAGCAGCACGCGGTTCTCGGCGAACCACTTGACCGCCTGAGTGAGGGTGCGGCTCTCCTCATCTTGTCCGATCGACACGAGCTCCGCCGGAGTGCGTGAGTGATCGACCCGCACCACGTTCTGCTCGATGATCGGACCCTCGTCGAGGTTGCCGGTCACAAAGTGCGCGGTCGCACCAATGAGCTTCACGCCGCGCGCGTGCGCCTGGCGGTAGGGGTTGGCCCCCTTGAACCCCGGCAGGAACGAGTGGTGAATGTTGATCGCCCGCCCGCCGAGCCGCGCGCACAGTTCCGGCGACAGAATCTGCATGTACCGGGCGAGCACGACGAGTTCGATGTCGAGGTCGTCGACCGCCTCGATGACGCGCGCTTCGAAGTCGGCCTTGCTGGCGGCATCCGTTATGGGCAGCGATTCGAACGGCACCCCGTAGAACCCCACGAGGTCGCGCAGCGTGCCGTGATTGCTGAGCACGAGCGGAATCTCCACCGGCAGCTGCCCGCCGCGCTGGCGAAACAGCAGATCGTTGACGCAATGACCGGCCGAGGAAGCGAGCACGAGCGTGCGCAGCGGACGCCCGACGACATCGATGATCGACGCCATCGCATAACGTTCGATTACCGGCGCGAGCGCCGCCTCGAGCTCGGGCCTGGTCGCCGGCGACTGCACCTGCAACCGCATGAAGAACCGTCCGGTGTCATCGCTGGAGAACTGCTGGCTCTCCGAGATATTGCCCTGCGCCAGCACGATCGCGCCGCTGACGGCGTGCACAATGCCGGGCTGGTCAGCACAGACCAGCGTGATTACCCAGTGGTGCGGGGTCGAAGAAGTCATTGGGCCAGAATACCCGGCGTGAGAGCGGATGCCGCGGCCCGCCCAGTTGCCGCCTCACCGGCTTTGGGTAGACTACCTGTTGGTCGCACTGAACAAGTCGGCCCCGGGCGCGCACGTCGGCGCGCAGTCGAGTGGCTTCGATCTCGGTGTGAATGGTCCCACCGGTCGTCCTCTTCGGCCCAGTTCGAATGCAGCCATGACCAACACCGCCAATATCTTTTTGCCCACCGGCTCGATCCCGGTCGCGCCGTCCGTTCGCTCAGACCGGGTTGAACCGCCGTTTCCCTGGGTCGGTTTGATGACCCTGTCTGCCGCCGTTTTTCTCTCGGTCACGAGTGAAATGCTGCCGACCGGGCTGCTCCCCGAGATGAGTCGCAGCCTGGGTGTCGCCCAATCGCAGATCGGGCTGCTGGTCTCCTGGTTCGCGTTCACGGTGGTGCTCACGAGCGCACCGGTCGCCATCTGGACCCGCCGCTTTCCGCGGCACGGGCTGATCATCGTCGTGCTCATCATCTTCGCGGTGAGCAATATTCTCACCGCCATCGCGCCGACCTACGAGTTCGTCGTCGCCGCGCGCGTGCTCGGCGGCGTCGCGCACGGACTGTTCTGGTCGGTGGTGGGTGCCTATGCCGGGCACCTCGTGCCGAAAGCGCAGATCGGTCGCGCCGTCTCGATCACGGTCGCCGGCGGCACGCTCGCGTTCGTGTTCGGGGTGCCGCTCGGCACCGCGGGCGGACACCTGCTCGGCTGGCGGCTCTCCTTCGTCGTGCTCGCCGGCCTGATGCTCGTGGGTGCGGTTCTGGTCTGGAAGTTTCTACCACCGGTCGCGCGGTATTCCACCGGCGCCGCGGCATCCGCTCACGCACCGAAAACCCGTCAGCCGCGCGACGCGACCGTGCCGGCCGTGGTGCTGATCTGTATCATCACCGGCATCACCATGATCGGCCACTACAGCTTTTACACCTACATCGCGCCGTTCCTGCTCGACGGGCTCAATATTGACCCCGAACTGCTGGCCCCGATGCTGTTCGCCTACGGTGTGGCCGGCGCGGTGGGACTACTGCTCGTCGGCACGGTCTTCGGCCCGCGCCCGAGCCTCGGCCTCATTCTCGGCCTCGCCGTGAGCGCCCTCAGCGTGAGCCTGCTCGCCGCGTTCACGGCGACCCTGCCGGTGGCGCTCATCGCATTCGTGCTCTGGGGCATGGCGTTCGGCATGCTCCCTCCGCTGATGCAGACCCGGATGCTGCACGCCGCGTCGCCGCGCATCCGCGATACCGCAAGCGCCTTCTACACCACCGCGTTCAACGCCGGCATCGGCGGTGGTGCACTGCTCGGTGCGGTGCTGATCGACAGCGTCGGGCTCGAGCGGGTGCCGTTGGTCTACGTGGGGCTGCTGGTCGTTGCCCTCGTGCTCGTGGTGGTCACTGACCTCATGACGCAGCGCGCCCAGGCGCGCCAGGCCGCATCCGCTTAGTCGCGCGAACGGTCGGAGAGCGGACGGTTGGCCACGACCGGCACGCGGCCGGTGAAGCCGTCGCGGGCTGCGGCGATCTCGAGAATGCGACCGCGGCAGGCGTACCAGCCGATCATCAGTCCCGGAACGATGAGCACGAGCGAGCTGATCGTGAGGGTGCCGACCGGCCAGTCGAACGCCATCAGCACGAGCACACCGGCCAGGAACACGAGCGTCAGATAGCCCGAGTACGGCGCCCACGGCATGCGGAACACCGGGCGCACCAGAATGCCGCGTTTGGCCCAGGCCTGCAACCTCAGCTGGCACAGCACGATCATGCCCCAGGCGCTCACGATGCCGATCGCCGCCATGTTCAGCACGATCTCGAAAGCTTCGTCAGGCACGATGGCGTTCAGGCCCACCCCGAGCAGGGTCACGACCCCGGTCAGCAGGATGCCGCCGAACGGCACTCCGTTGCGGCTGATCTTGCCCGCGAAACGCGGCGCTGAGCCGGCAAGCGACATCGATCGAAGTATGCGCCCGGTGGAATATAGACCGGCGTTCAGCGACGACAAGGCCGCGGTGAGAACGACGAGGTTCATGATCACGTCGACGCCGTCGATGCCGATCGTGCCGAAGAACGTGACGAACGGGCTTTCGCCGGCTTTATATGCCGTGTACGGCAACAACAGCGAGAGCAGCAGAATGGACCCCACGTAGAACACCGCAATGCGAATGATGACCGTGTTGATGGCCTTCGGCATGACCTTCTCGGGGTTCTTCGTCTCCCCGGCCGTCGTTCCGACCAGCTCGATCGAGGCATACGCGAACACAACGCCCTGCACCACCAGAACGGATGCGATCAGCCCGTTGGGCAGCCAGCCCCCGTTTTCGCCGATCAGCGCAAAACCGGCGGTGGCCCCGTCGAGCGGCGTGCCGAAGATGACCATCCAGGTTCCGACGATCAGGAATGCCACGATGGCGAGCACCTTGATCAGGGCGAACCAGAATTCCATCTCACCGAACACCTTGACCGAGAGCAGGTTGAGCGAGAGCACCAGGGCGAGTGCGGCGAGGGCGTACAGCCACTGCGGCACCTCGCCGAACGGCGCCCAGTAGGTGGCGAAGAAATTCATGTACAGCGCCACCGCGGTCACGTCGACGATCGCCGTCATGGCCCAGTTGAGCCAGTACAGCCAACCGGTGACGAAAGCAGTCTTCTCGCCGAAGAATTCGCGCGCGTACGACACGAAGGAGCCGGAGCTCGGGCGGTGCAGCACCAGTTCGCCGAGCGCCCGCAGGATGAGGAAGGCGAAGAAACCGCAGATCGCGTAGACGAACACCAGGGCGGGACCGGCGCTGGCGAGGCGTCCGCCGGCACCGAGGAACAGGCCGGTGCCGATCGCACCGCCGATCGCGATCATCTGCACGTGGCGAGACTTGAGTCCCTTGTGCAGGGCGTCATCCTCGTGCACGCTCAGGGCGTCTTCGATGTGCTCGAACGGGGTTTCTTCGGGCGGAATCGCGTGGTCGTGGTGACCGTGCGGTTCCGACGACGAATCGCCCGACGCGGGCATGGATGAGGGCTGCTGGCCGCGGGTGGGGCTCAAAACGGTACTCGATTTCGCTGGCCGGTCACGCAGAAGGCTTCGTGTGAGAAACGATTCGAGTGGCGCGGGAAGTGGCCGGAAACTGCACGCACGCGCGCTTCTGGCGGTGTGCGGCGTCGGCCGGGGGATAGCGCAACCCTACTCTGCGGCCCCGAGCCCTGCGCTGAGCGCGTTGCCAGAACCCCCGGCGGGGGGCCGCCTGTAGGCGGGTAGACTAGACCTTCATACCCCGACCTGACAAGCCTGGAGGCCGCATGGTTCTTTTCCTCCTCGCGTTTGTCGTTCTTTCGGTGCTCACGCCTTGGCTTACCCGGCGTCTCGGCACCCGCGTCTTCTATCTGATCGCCCTGCTGCCGGCCGGGGCCTTCGCGTACACGCTCACCCAGACCGCCACGGTCACCGCCGGCGGGGCCGTGACCCAGTCGATCCCGTGGATTCCGCAGCTCGGTATCAGCCTGTCTTTTCGGGTCGACACGCTGGCCTGGCTGCTCGCCCTCGTCGTGACGGGCATCGGCGCCCTGGTTCTCGTGTACTGCGCCCGCTACTTCACCGATGATGAGCCCAGCCTCGGCCGGTTCGCCGCGCTGCTGCTCGCCTTTGCCGGCACCATGTACGGCCTCGTCACCGCGGACGACCTGGTGATCATGTTCATGTTTTGGGAGATCACGAGCGTGCTCTCCTATCTGCTGATCGGGCATTACACGCATAAACGCGAGAGCCGCGGCGCCGCCCTGCAGGCGCTGATCGTGACGACCTTCGGCGGGCTGGTCATGCTGGTCGGTGTTGTGATGATCTCGGTCGCCTCCGGCACTACGAGCCTCGCCTATATCGTGGCCAACCCGGTGACGGGCACCATGGGCACCTGGGCCGTGCTGCTGATCCTGGTCGGTGCGCTTTCCAAGAGTGCGCTGGTGCCGTTCCACTTCTGGCTGCCGGCCGCGATGGCCGCGCCGACCCCGGTGAGCGCGTACCTGCATGCCGCCGCCATGGTCAAGGCCGGCATCTACATCGTCGCCCGGCTCGCCCCTGGCTACGCCGACAGCGACGGCTGGCTGCCGGTGCTCGTCACCCTCGGCGTCTGGACCATGGTCGTCGGCGCCTGGCGGGCCCTGCGCCAGTACGACCTCAAACTTCTGCTCGCCTACGGCACGGTCAGCCAGCTTGGCTTTCTCATGATCGCGATCGGCTTCAATACCCGCGACACCGCCCTCGCCGGCGCCGCTCTGCTGCTCGCTCACGCCCTCTACAAGGCCACGTTGTTCCTCGTCGTCGGCGTGATCGACCACCGGGCCGGCACCCGCGACTGGCGGAAGCTCAGCGGCGTCGGTCGCACAGCTCCCGGCCTCGCCGTCATCGCGCTCATCGCTGTCGCGTCGATGGCCGGCCTGCCGCCGTTGTTCGGCTTCGTCGCCAAGGAGGCTGTGTTCACCTCCCTGCTCGACGCCGGCGTCGGCGGGTCCGGCTGGGGCTACGCGGCGCTCATCGGCACGGCCGTCGGGTCCGTGTTGACGGTGGCATACAGCATCCGTTTCTTCTGGGGGGCCTTCGGCAGGCGCAAGGAACAGCCCCAGACCGTGCTGCACGCGAGCCCCTGGGACACCCTGCTCGCGCCCGGGGTGCTCACCGTCGCGACCATTGGTCTTGGTCTGTTCGCCTCCATGCTCGATCCGCTGCTCGCGCCCTATGCCGACACCGTTCCGGGCGCCGGCAGCGTCACCGAACCGCCGTACCATCTCGCGCTGTGGCACGGGCTCGAGCCGGCCCTCTACCTGAGTGCGGCCGTGCTGCTGCTCGGCGCGCTGCTGTTTCGAGCCCGCCGCGGCGTGTCGAAACTGCAGGCGAGGGTTCCCGACTACATCGACGCCGGCCGCGGTTACGGCAAGGCCATCCGCGCCGTCGACCGCATCGCGGCCCGCGTCACCCACTTCGCGCAGCAGGGCGGACTCCCGCAGTACCTCGGCACCATCCTTACCGTCTTCGTGCTGGCCCTCGGTTTTGCGGCCTTCGTCAACCGCACCTGGCCGGACGCGATCGTGCTGTGGGACTACCCAGGTCAGGTACTGATTGCCCTGATTATGGGAATCTGCGCGGTGATGGCGGCCAGGGTCGGGCAGCGGATGACCGCCGTGATTCTTGCAGGCGTCACCGGTTACGGCCTGGTCGCCCTGTTCGCTTTTCACGGGGCACCAGACCTCGCCCTCACTCAGGCCCTAGTCGAGTCGATCACCCTGGTGATCTTCGTGCTCGTGCTGCGCCGACTGCCCGCGAACATCGCCCAGCACAACAAACCGGTGCGCCGCAAGCGTCGCCTGCTGATCGGCAGCCTGGTCGGCCTGGTCATGGGCACCATTGGGTTCATCGCGCTCGGGGCGCGGGACTTCGCGAGTATCGCCGGCGCACTGCCCCGATTGTCGGTCGACGACGGGCACGGCGACAACATCGTCAACGTGATGCTCGTGGACATTCGCGCCTGGGACACCATGGGTGAGGTCTCGGTGCTCATCGTCGTGGCCACGGGCGTTGCGAGCCTGCTGTTCGTGTCGGGCCGCAACTCGGTCGTGCCCAGGTTGAAGGAATCCCGCAGCCTGCGCTCGGTGGCGAACCGTCGTCGCGTCGTCGCCGACCCCGAGCTATCGAGTGAGGGCCACGCCGTCACCCGGCAGGCTTTTCTCCTCGCCGGGCGTAAAAACGACCCAAGCAGCCGGTCGATTCTCATTGAAGTGCTCGTGCGGTTGCTCTTCCACCCCGCGATGATCGTGTCGATCTACCTGCTGTTCGCCGGTCACAACCTGCCCGGCGGAGGGTTCGCTGGCGGACTGCTGGCCGGCCTGGCCTTGGTGGCCCGGTATCTGGCCGGCGGACGCTACGAGCTCAGCGAAGCGGCGCCGATCGATCCAGGCAAAATCCTGGGTCTGGGAGTGATTCTCGCCGTGGGAATGGCCGTCGTCTCGCTGTTCTTCGACGGGATCCCGCTCGAATCGGCCTACTTCACGGCGTCCGTGCCCGTGCTCGGTGACCTGTCGTTTGGTACCTCTACCATCTTCGATATCGGCGTGTATCTCGTTGTCATCGGGCTGACCTATGACATTCTGCGCAGCCTCGGCAGCGAAATCGACCGGCAGAGCGAAAATGACGAGGTCGGGCCGCGACCGGCCCCGGCGACCGACGCCGAACCTCCCACCGACACGGCTGCCGGCGTGAGCATCAGCCCCGTGAACGATTCCTCGAACGGAGGAGCATCCCAATGAGCGCCTCCCTCACCCTCGTCATTGTGATGGCCGTCATGTACGCGGCCGGCGTCTATGTGATGCTCGAACGCAGCCTCACCCGGGTACTGATCGGCTTCCTACTCGTCGGCAACGCCACCAACCTGCTCATCTTCATCATGAGCGGCCGGCCCGGAAGCTCGCCGATCGTCACCGGCTCGAGCGTCGCCGACATGGTCGACCCGATTCCGCAGGTGCTCATGCTCACCGCGATCGTGATCAACTTCGGCATCACCGCGCTGTTGCTCGCCCTGATCTATCGCTCGTGGTGGCTGGCCCAGCTCGGCGATGAGGGCGACACCCTCACCGACGAGCACGCCACCGAGAGTGCCGACGAAGCCGACGCCACCTTCCGCTCCTCCTCCGATGATGACGACGCGGTCGCCGAGTCGATCGATGACTTCGAGCGCGGCGACGGCGCCACGAGCGATGAAGACACCGTCTCCAGCAAAGCGGATGCGGCCGGCAGCGCCGGCGCATCCGCTCGCGCTGCGTCGAAAAAGCCCGAGGGAGATGCGCGATGACCGCCCTCGTACCCCTCATCGTCTGCCTGCCGCTGCTCGGTGCCGCCGTCGCGCTGATGCTCGGCCAGCGTCGTCGCCTGCAGGTGCTGGTGAGCGTGCTGAGCCTCGCCGCCGCCACGGTGATGAGCGCAGTGCTGCTTGCGCTGGTCGACCGGTTTGGAACCGTCGTGGTGCAGGTCGGGGGCTGGGAAGCGCCGTGGGGCATCGTGCTCGTCGTCGACCGACTCTCGGCGCTCATGCTGCTCATCTCGGCGCTCATGCTGCTCGGCGTGCTGCTGTTCGCGGTGGGCCAGGGCATCGTCGACGGTGACACCGAGACTCCAGTCTCGATCTTTCACCCCACGTATCTCGTGTTGGCCGCCGGCTTGTTCAACGCCTTCGTTGCCGGTGACCTGTTCACCATGTATGTCGGTTTCGAGATGCTGCTGTCGGCGAGCTACGTGCTTCTCACCCTCGGCGGTACCGGCGCGCGCATTCGCGTGGGCATCACCTACATCGTCGTGAGCCTGGTCTCGTCGCTGCTGTTTCTCAGCGCGATCGCCCTCATCTACGGGGCCACCGGCACGGTCACCCTCGCCCTCATCGCCGAGCGGATGCCCGACCTCCCCGCCGACATTCAGCTGATCCTCGGGCTGCTGCTGCTCATCGCCTTCGGGGTGAAAGCCGCCGTGTTCCCGATGTCGTTCTGGCTGCCGGACTCCTACCCGACCGCCCCGGCGCCGGTCACCGCGGTGTTCGCCGGGCTGCTCACCAAGGTCGGTGTCTACGCGATCCTGCGCACCCAGACCCTGTTCTTTCCAGACAATCAGTTCTCGATGCCACTCATGATCGTGGCGGGGCTGACCCTGCTGGTCGGCATTCTGGGAGCGCTCGCCCAGGCCGACATCAAACGGCTGCTCTCATTCACCCTGGTCAGCCACATCGGCTACATGCTCTTCGGCATCGCCATCGGCACCCCACTCGCCATTGCCGCGACCATCTTCTACGTCGTGCACCACATCACCGTGCAGACCACCCTGTTTCTCGCGGCGGGCCTGATCGACCGGGTCGGCGGCACCACCTCGCTGTCGCGGCTCGGCGGACTGCTGAAATCGTCACCGCTCGTGGCCATTTTGTTCTTTCTGGGCGCGCTCAACCTCGGTGGGATCCCGCCGTTCTCCGGCTTTCTCGGCAAGATCGCCCTGTTTCAGGCCGGCACGATCGTGGGCGACCCGATCATCTACGTGCTGATCGGCGTGGGCGCACTGACCTCGCTGCTCACCCTCTACGCCCTGGCCCGGGCCTGGAACATGGCGTTCTGGCGGCCGAAGAAACAAGTGAAGGACTACACCTCGTCGATGTCGGCGTCGCTCGTGGAAGACCCGCAGGACGAGGGCATCGTGCTGAAGAAGACGGTTTCCCCGCTCATGGTCGGTGCGACCACGTCCATGCTCGTGCTGGCCCTCGGCCTGACCGTGTTCGCCGGTCCGATCTTCGACCTCGCCACCCGGGCCGCCGCCAACATCAGCTCGCCGTCGACCTACATCGATGCCGTGTTCCCGAACGGAACCGGGTCGATCGCCGACAGTAATGTGGGCACCAACTTCGAGGGCGGCGCCAAGTGACCACTCCGCGCGAGCGCCTCGAAGCCGTCGGCAATCAAATTCCGCCGCTGATCGCCCTGATCGTGCTGTGGATGCTGCTCTGGGGCGAGTTCTCCTGGCTCAACCTGCTGGTCGGGCTCGTCGTGGGAATCGTCGTGACCGTGGCGTTTTATTTGGTGCCGGTGCAGCTGAGCGGGCGCGTGCATCCGCTGCACACCGTGGTGTTCTTCGTGCGGCTCATCGTGGACATCGTGCGGGCGTCGGTCGACGTGTCCTGGCTCGCGGTCAAGCCCCGGCTGGTCACGTCGAACGCGATCCTGGAGATACGGCTGCGCACGCGCAGCGACCTAATTCTCACCTGGACGGCGGTGGCCACCTCGATCGTGCCCGGCTCGATCGTCGTCGACATCGACCGGGAATCGTCCATCCTGTACCTGCACGTGCTGAATATGCAGAGCGCCAGCGATATCGAGCAGTTTCGGCGGCGCGTACTCGACACCGAACGGCGCATCGTGCGCGGGTTCGGCTCGCACGAAGACGTCGAGCGGATGCGCGGGGTGCTGCCCGCAAACCGGCTCAGTGCTCGTCGATCAGGAAAGGAATTGTCATGATGTTGCAGATTGTGGCCGTGGTCGCGTCGGTCATGTTCGCGGTCGGGGCGCTCCTGTCGGTGTACCGCATCGTCATTGGACCGAGCGTGCTCGACCGGGTCATCGCCTCCGACGTGCTCGTGGCGACCATCATCTGCGCCCTCGGCGCCGAGATGGCCCTGAACCGGCACACCGACACCCTGCCGGTGCTGCTCGTGCTGGCGCTGTTCGCGGTGCTCGGTTCGCTCAGCGTCGCCCGCTTTCTGCCCGGTCGGGACAACGCATGAGCGCCGTTCTGCACGATGTGCTGACCGCAATTCTCGTGCTAGCCGGCGCGACCATGTGCCTGGCCGCCGGAATCGGGCTCATCCGTTTTCCCGACGTACTGTCGCGACTGCACGCCGCGACCAAGCCGCAGATTTTCGGGCTCATGGCGGTGACAGCGGATGTCGCGATCAACAATTTCTCGGTCGGAACCGTGACTCTCGTGGTCGCGATTGTGGTCTTCCAAGCCCTGACCGCGCCGATGGCCGCGCACCTGGTGGGCCGGGCCGCGTACGAGACCGAGCACCTGCGGCCGGACCTGCTCATTGTCGACGAGCTGAAGGACCGCCGGGCCGACCGCTGACCCGCCGACCGCTGACCCGTCGACCGCTGACCCGTCGACCGCTGACCCGTCGACCGGTGCGCCGCCGACCGCTGACCCGTCGACCGGTGCGCCGCACGGGTGTTTGTCGGGTCGCGCGTCGGTGCTCTTTTTGCGGTCGGGGCCTGGGCCCCGTCCCTGGGCCCAGTTTATAAACTGGGCCCGCGGTCATAAGGTGGGCCCAAGACGAGATCGCCATCGTCCAATGTGACGTTGCGTGTGTGGCCCTGACATGTCGCTGGTCGAGCTCGCCGAGACCGGCATCGTCCAACGCGACCCGGCTTGCGGTGGCGCACGGGCAACGTTCTACCGCGGCGGCTAGAGCAGCATGGGCTCCTGCAAGAGGGGCACCTGCAGGAGGGGGTTCTTGCTGGGCAGCGCGATCAGCGTTTGCTCGGGGTCGATCTCGACCGGGGGGTGCAGCCAGTACAAGCCTCCCAAGAGAAGGATCTTCCAGTGCTTGTTGTGGAGCAGCAGGTGGTGGTGGGCGCAGAGCAGGATGGCGTGGTCGATGTTAGAAAGTCCGAGGTCAGCCCAGTTTTCGACGTGATGCGCTTCCGACCAGGACGGTGGTCGATCGCAGCCGGGCCAGCGGCATCCGCCGGCGCGGGCGGCGAGGGCTCGGCGTTGGTCCCGGTTGAACAGGCGTTCGTCGCGTCCGACGTTGAGGGGCTGGCCGTCCTGGCTGAACAGGATGCCGAGGTAACCGGCGTCGCACAGATGTCGGTCGATCGTCTCTTTCGATACGGGGGGCCGGGCTTCCCTCAAAGTACCCAAAGGGCCCGGTGGTGCTGGTGGCCTTAGCCGCGCGCGTGTTCTTCGTGGTCTGGGTGGCGCCCGTGGTTTCAGCCGGCGTCGCGGGCGGGGCATCCGCGGTACCGACCGTACCGGTCGGCGCCGGAGTACCGGTGGTGGGGCGGTCGCGTTCAGCGACGATGATCTGCACGACGGGGCGGAGGCCGCCGAACAGGGTGCTGGGGTCGGCGTCGGCGCCGAGCTTGAGCAGTTGGGTGAAGCTGTCGGCGGCGATCTGGTCGACGGTGCGCGGGTCGTCTTTCACGCTTTGCACCCACGCGGCCCGGTCCGGGTCGACGAATCGCACCCCGCCCCGGCGCGGGCTGGTCAGGGCGTCGTAGGTGGCGATCCACAGTTCGCCTTGCTCGGGCGGCAGCAGCGCGTGCAGGGTGACCACGCCGTCGGCGCGCCGCCAGAGCGACCAGGTGGTGTCGTCGCGGGCTTGCTTCTCCCGTGCCAGGATGCTCGCCGCGTCGAGCTCGTCGCGCAGCCGTCTGGCGCGCTTGTAGGCCTGCTCGGTGTTCATCCCCGGAGCCTCGACCAGCAGCAGCTGCAGGGCGGCGGCGAGCTTCTCGGCCGTGATCGATTGGTCGAGGGTGCCCAGGCCCCGCAGCAGGGCGTCGCCGACGCCGGGCGAGAAGATACCGTCGGCGACGGCGTGCATGATCGGCGCCTGCCACGGCACCACCACTGGCGGGATGACCGGCATAACCGGAGGCACGGATGTGACGGAGACTACAGGGGCGATGGTGACAACCGGAACGGGGCAGGGCGGAGCAGCGGGCAGCGGCAGGTCGGGGTGGAGCTCTGCCCGCGCGGCGGCCCGATCGGTCTCCCGCGCCTCCCACTAAGCGGCTTCCCACTTGGCCTGTTGTGCCTCCGCTGCCGCGTCCACAGCGGCGGCCGCGGCAGCCTCTGCCATAACCTGTGCCGCGGCCTCCGCGGCCTCCGCGGCTGCCTGCGCGGCCTGCGCCGCTTCGCGGGCTGCCGCGGCGTCCCGCTCGGCCGTCTCCGTCTCGCTCATCAGCACGCCGACGGCGACCAGCCGTCCCGCTTCGATGCGGCTGAGACCGGTGGCGTGCTGCACCATCAACGTCGGGTTGCCGAACCCCGGCCGTGCTGCCAAACCGGACTGTCCTAGCTGCGGCCGGGACCGTTCCGCGTTCGTACCCGCCAGCAGGGCGGCCGCCGTGTTCGTCAGCCGCAACAACGCCGCAATCGGCACGCGCGCGGCGAGCACCTCTGTATCGGACAGTCCGGCGAATTCAGCGCTGGACCCACCGAGAGCGGCGACAGCATTCGCCGCCCGAGTGAGCTCCATCGCCAGGTTGTTCATGCTTCAACTCAACACCCAACCACCGACACGAGAAAATGTCACTTATAAAAGCACAACACCGGCAAAACCGGCAAAGAAAACCCAAAGAAATGTTTCGACAAGTCGATGAGTCTTCGGCGATCTCTCGTTCTTCGACGCTGACCGGAACGATCGTTGTGGCCCAGCGCACGTTGGTGTTGCCCCGTCCCGTGGGGTTTGCACGGTCGAAACGCGATGCCCGGCGACCCGAGGTTCGGGTTTCGCTTTGCCCATAGCCTGATTTGGACCTCCGCACCAGCCTGTGGAAACACTCGGCAGGATTGTAGTAACCCGTCTACTCTGACCCCATGCGAAACCCCTCGCGTCACCAAACGCTGCACAACGCCGTGCTCAGCGCCCTCCTGATAGCCCTCGCGACCGGCGCGTTGAGCGGATGCTCCGCCACACCCGCCCCAGCACCCAGCGCCACACCCAAGCCAGTCCCTGACGCGATGGCGGCACCGACCGACACTACCCCCGTCTTCGCCTCAAACGACGAGGCCCTGGCCACGGCCACTGAGGCTTACGCCGCATATGCGTCGTTCTCGGACGACGTGATGACGCACAAAACCAGCCCCGACAATTTGACTGCGCTGAGCACGTCAGTCAGTAGAAGTTACTTGCCACAGGTTGTCGCTGGACTCGCGAATTTCACGACAGCGGGGCATCTTGGGGAAGGTGCTTCCACCTTTGATTCAATTGCGCTCATTAGGTATACAGACGCAGGCGATGGCCACGCAGAAGTCGAGGTCTACATGTGTTCCGATGTTTCAGGCCTTCGACTGTTCGATGCGTCTGGTATCGATGTCACGCCGAGCGACCGGCTCACTCGCATTCCGCTACAGGTGACTTTCGTCTCCAGCGATTCGAACTCATCTCATCTCTTAGTTGATAAGGAAAACGTATGGTCCGGTCGAAACTTCTGTTGAGTGCTTGCATCGCGCTCGTAGCCTTCGGCATTATTGGATCTCCAGTAGCGGCAACCGCTGTGGGGTGTACCCGAGCTGAAACAACGGACGGTACATGTCCCGCTTCGCATGCCGTTGTGGCCGGACCGGGCGTTGACCTGACCGCAGAGACCGCCACGGGGTCTAGCGTACGAGGAAGCGGCAAGTCTGCCGGCAAGCAGCACGGTTCCGGTGGAGGGTCGGTCACGCCCGCGCTGCCGACAGTGTGCGCAAACGGCGACCCGATGAAGCCCGGAATCGAAACGATTCCTTGCGGCAACGGCACATTTCTGCCTTTGGCCCAGCACAACGCACCCGCGGTCCCGTGCGCCGGATGCTCTCCCGACACCATCGTGCGGGTCTCCGACCTGCAGAACTTTCCCGCCTACCCCGCCCCCACCGGCATGGAGCCCAATGGCTGGGCGATCGTTGGGCTGGCCGCGAACTTCTGGGCCGCGGCATCCGCTCAGATCGGCGAAGGACTACTGCTGGGCGAACCGGCCCAGGTGATGTTCACGCCGATCGGCTACCGCTGGGACTACGGCGACGGCACGACAGCGGTATCCGCCGACGGTGGGGCGAGCTGGGCCGACCTCGGCCTCACCGAATTCTCCAGCACCCCCACTAGCCACAAGTACGCCGCGAGAGGCAGCTACTCGGTCACCCTCACTGTCGACTACCGCGCCGACTACAGCTTCGGCGACCAGGGCTGGCGACCCGTCGACGGCATCGTCACCGTACCCTCCGCGCCGTTCGCCGTGGTCGCGGCGACGGAATCCACTGTGCTCGTGGCCGAAGACTGCAACGCCAACCCTCGCGGACCCGGCTGCTGACGTACCTGCCCGCGTCGCGGCACCGGTTAGAGATCAGGGCACTCTACGTAGGGGTGCCATGACCTGGAACGAGTGCCGTGACTATCGAGACGGGCTGAAACCGGCAGGGTTGAAGCCGGCCGGCAGCTCGAACGGGTCGGGCACGCGGCTCGACCGGTCCGACGCGGCCACCAAGGTCGCCAGCTCACCGGCCGCCCTCTCGATGCGGGCGGGCAGGGTGGCCAGCCGGCTGTCCACTCCGCCGTCGCCGCTGCCCCAGTCCTCCGAGGCGGCGAACACCGAGGTGGGCACGACAACGGCGTGCAGGTAGGTGAACATAGGGCGCAGCGCGTAGTCGAGGGCCAGGGAATGCCGGGCCGTTCCCGCGGTCGCGCCGATCAGAACCGGCTGGTCGGTGAGAGAGCGGTTGTCGATCACGTCGAAGAACGTCTTGAACAGGCCGCTGTAACTGGTCGTGAAGATCGGTGTGACGGCGATGAGGCCGTCGGCCGCGGTGACGGCCTCGATCATCGTTTGCAGCCGCGGGCTGGCGAAACCGGTGAGCATGTTGTTCATCACGTCCTGCGCGTAGTCGCGCAGCTCGTAGGTCACCACTTGGGTCGTGACACCCTCGTCGGTCAGCCGCGCCACGGTGGCAGCGGTGAGCTTGTCGGCGAGCAGCCGAGTTGATGACGGCTGGCTCAGGCCGGCCGAAACGACCGCGAGGGTGCGCTCGGTCGTGGTCATCTCAGGCTCCGGTCTGCGTGGTGCGGGTGAGGCCGAAGGCGGCGCCGGTTCGGGCGGGTGCGATGGCGGCGGCGGTGTCGAGGTCGTCAGGCAGCGCGGTCGTAGCGGCAACCGGAGTGTGGGCGGCGAGGCGCAGGGATTCGTGAGTGGGGCCATCCGGTACGTCGACCGGGCGGTTCTTCGCAAACTCGCGGCGCAGCACGGGCACGACCTCTTCGCCGAGCAGGTCGAGCTGCTCGAGTACAGTCTTCAGCGGCAGGCCGGCGTGGTCCATCAACCAGAGCTGGCGCTGGTAGTCGCCGACGTAGTCGCGGAATCCGAGGGTACGGTCGATGACTTCCTGCGGGCTGCCCACGGTGAGCGGGGTCTGCGAGGTGAAGTCCTCCATGCTCGGGCCGTTGCCGTAGACCGGGGCGTTGTCGAAGTACGGGCGGAAGTGGCGCTTGGCATCCTGCGAGTTCTTGCTCATGAACACCTGGCCGCCGAGCCCGACGATGGCCTGTGCGGCGGTGCCGTGGCCGTAGTGTTCGAAGCGTTGGCGATAGTACTGCACCATCTTCGCGGTGTGCGAGGCGGGCCAGAAGATGTGGTTGGAGAAGAATCCGTCGCCGTAGTACGCGGCCTGTTCGGCGATTTCGGGGCTGCGGATACTGCCGTGCCAGACCAACGGGGGCACGCCGTTGAGCGGGCGCGGGGTGGACTGGAAACCCTGCAGCGGGGTGCGGAACTGGCCTTCCCAGTCGACGAAGTCTTCACGCCAGAGCCGGCGGAGCAGGGCGTAGTTCTCCAGCGCGAGCGGGATGCCCTCGCGGATGTCCTTGCCGAACCACGGGTAGACCGGGCCGGTGTTGCCGCGGCCCAGGGTGAGGTCCACCCGGCCGTCGGCGAGGTGCTGCAGCATGGCGAAGTCCTCGGCGATTTTCACCGGGTCGCTCGTGGTGATCAGCGTGGTCGCGGTGGAGAGGATGATGCGCTTGGTTTTCGCGGCGATGTAGCCGAGCATGGTGGTCGGCGACGACGGCACGAACGGCGGGTTGTGGTGCTCGCCGGTGGCGAAGACGTCGAGACCGACCTCCTCGGCCTTCTGCGCGATGGCGACCATGGCTTTGATCCGGGCGTTCTCGGTGGGGGTGTCGCCCGTGGTGGGGTCGCTGGTGATGTCCCCGACCGTGAAGATTCCGAACTGCATGCCATCCTCCAACTTTCTATGCGTCTGCATGTATATCTATCGTAACGGTAGAACCTGCGCGGCTATTCCCGGCCTTCGAGATTCACGGCACGTGCCCCCGAAGCTGGCAGGCGTTGCAACCAGTGCCAGCTTCCTGGACGCGTGCCACGAGGCGCGAGCGGATGTTTGGGCGGCGGGCGCGGGCATCCGCTGATATACTAATCGGGTCGCAACTGGCGTAGCACGAAGATGGGTCACCATCGGGGAGCGACTGACACGGTTAGTGGCCGCACGCCTGGGCCGCAACATCCATATATAAGGAGAACTCCGTGCCTGATTCCGCCACTGTCTTGAAGTCAACCTTCAACGAACCGCTCTCGGTCGTTGACCCCGAGATCGCCGCCGTGCTCGAGCAGGAGCTCGGTCGCCAGCGCGACTACCTCGAAATGATCGCGAGCGAGAACTTCGTTCCGCGCGCCGTGCTGCAGTCGCAGGGCTCCGTGCTCACCAACAAGTACGCCGAGGGCTACCCGGGGCGCCGCTACTACGGCGGCTGCGAGTACGTCGACGTCGCCGAGCAGCTCGCCATCGACCGCGCCAAGAGCCTCTTCGGCGCCGCCTACGCGAACGTGCAGCCGCACTCTGGCGCCACCGCCAACGCGGCAGTGCTCTCCGCCATCGCCACCCCCGGCGACACGATTCTCGGCCTCGAGCTGGCCCACGGAGGCCACCTCACCCACGGCATGAAGCTCAACTTCTCGGGCAAGCTGTACAACCCGGTCGCCTACGGCGTCGACCCGGAAACCTTCCGCGTCGACATGGATGTCGTGCGCGACAAGGCGCTCGAGAGCAGGCCGAAGGTCATCATCGCCGGCTGGTCGGCGTACCCGCGCCACCTCGACTTCGAGGCCTTCCGCGCCATCGCCGATGAGGTCGGCGCGCTGCTCTGGGTTGACATGGCCCACTTCGCCGGACTCGTCGCCGCCGGCCTGCACCCCTCGCCCGTGCCCTACGCCGACGTCGTGTCGAGCACCGTGCACAAGACCCTCGCCGGCCCGCGCTCTGGGTTCATCCTCTCGCGCGACATGGCCCTGGCCAAGAAACTCAACTCGAACGTGTTCCCCGGCCAGCAGGGCGGCCCGCTCATGCACGTGATCGCCGCCAAGGCGACCGCGTTCAAGCTCGCCGCCGAGCCCGAGTTCAAGGAACGCCAGGAGCGCACCCTGCGCGGTGCCAGCATCCTCGCCGACCGTCTCACCGCCGACGACTCGCGTGCCCACGGCATCGATGTGCTCACCGGCGGCACTGACGTGCACCTCGTGCTCGCCGACCTGCGCCACTCCGAGATCAACGGCCAGCAGGCCGAGGATGCCCTGCACGAGGTGGGCATCACCGTGAACCGCAACTCGGTTCCGTTCGACCCGCGCCCGCCGATGGTCACCTCGGGCCTCCGCATCGGCACGCCCGCCCTGGCCACCCGCGGATTCGGCGACGCCGAGTTCACTGAGGTCGCCGACGTCATCGCCGAGGCTCTCAAGCCCGGCGCCGACATCGCAGCGCTCCGCACCCGCGTCGGCGCTCTGACGCAGGCGTTTCCGCTCTACTCCGGCCTGCAGCAGTAACTTTCGTCGAAGCGGATGCCGCTGACTGGCCCGCGGCATCCGCTCTCGCAGATGGATGTCGCCGGCCGCTCGGCTGGGCATCCGCTGTCGCCCGCCTGCGATGAACCCGGCAAGCACCCGGTAATCACCACTGGACGGGGCCTGGGCCCCGTCCAAGCGAACCGAAGTACGGCACCGAACTGAACCACAACAGTAGGGATCCACGATGACGGCAATCACACTCGACGGGGTCAAGACCGCCTCCGACATCAAGGCCGAGCTGCGGGACCGCATCGCGGCGCTGCGCTCGCACGGCGTCGTGCCCGGCCTGGCAACCCTGCTCGTGGGTAATGACCCGGGTTCTGAGACCTATGTGGCGGGCAAACACCGCGACTGCGCCGAGGTCGGCATCGAGTCGCTGCGCATCGACCTGCCCGGCTCGGCGACGAGCGCCGACGTGCGCGCGGCGATCAACGACCTCAATAACAGTCGCGAAGTCACGGGCTACATCATCCAGCTGCCGTTGCCCGTTGGTCATAACGAGAACGCGATGCTCGAGCTCATCGACCCGTCGAAGGATGCCGACGGCCTGCACCCGACCAACCTCGGGCGGCTCGTGCTCGGCATCGAGGGCGAACTGCGCTCACCGCTGCCGTGCACCCCGGCCGGCATCGTCGAGCTGCTACGTCGTTACGACGTGCCGATCGTGGGCCAGAAGGTCGTCGTGGTCGGCCGCGGCCTCACCGTGGGGCGCCCGCTCGGCCTGCTGTTCACCCGCAAGGGCCTCGACGCGACCGTCACGCTGACCCACTCGCGCACGGTCGACCTTGCCGGCGAAGTGCGTCGGGCCGATATCGTCGTGGCCGCCGTTGGCGTGCCGCACCTGATTCAGGCCGACTGGATCAAGCCGGGTGCCGCCGTGCTCGACGTGGGAGTCACCCGCGTGACGGACCCGGTCACCGGCAAGGGCCGCCTGACCGGCGACGTACACCCCGATGTGGCCTCGGTGGCCGGGCACCTGTCGCCGAACCCGCGCGGCGTCGGCCCGATGACCCGCGCCATGCTGCTCTCCAACGTAGTGAAGGCCGCCGAGCAGTCCCTGCTGGCGTAACGCCAGCTGTGGTACCGGAGTAAGTGTGCGTAACTGCGGAAACTTCGCAAATATTTGTGCGAAATCAGGGCGTCTCGCCCGCTCGAAACGGGAATTTCCGCAGTTGTGAACGACGCCTCCGGTATGGGGGCGACATTCAGGCCGGCGCGGCACCCGCTCGGCTCCTGCGCTACTGCTGGGCGACGGCTGCGCGGTGCAGCTCGGTGTGTTCCAGGTAGCTCGTGGCGTTGTGCCGGATGCTCGCGATCTCCTCGTCGGTCAGCGTGCGCCGCACCTTGGCGGGAACACCGGCCACGAGCGAACCGGGGGGAACAACGGTGCCGCCGAGCACGACGGCTCCGGCGGCCACGAGCGATCCGGTGCCGATGATGGCTCCGTTCAGAACGGTCGCGGCCATGCCGACGAGCACGTTGTCCTCGATGGTGCAGCCGTGCAGCACTGCGCCGTGCCCGACCGAGACGCCGGTGCCGAGGGTGAGCGGAAAGTCGGTGTCGACGTGGCAGGAGACGTTGTCCTGCAGGTTGGAGCCGGCGCCGATCGTGATCGGCGCAAGTTCCGCGCGCAGCACGGAATTGTACCAGACGCTGGCCCGGTCGGCGAGGGTGACGTTGCCGACGATCACGGCGCCGGGAGCGACGAACGCGGTCTCGGCGATGGTTGGAGCCGGTGTGTTCGGCAGGACGATGATTCGGGCGGCGTTGTCAGCAGTCATACGCGTCAGCCTACTGCCGAGGGATGGCGCCACTCGGCTCGGTTTGCACCTGCGACCCCGCAGCGGCTCGGGTCGGAGCTATATCGCGTCGGGCATGCCCGGCCCCGCCCGCAATACACTGAGCGGATGCGTGCACCCACCGGAATCCAGTATGAGTTGACCCGCGAAACCCCGAGCGGCCCCGCTCGCGCCGTCGTGACCGAGGTCGCGGCGGGACTGCGCGCATATTCCGTAAATGGCATAGACCTGGTGGAGACCTTCGACGAGTCAGTGCAACCGCCGATGGCGGCCGGAATTGTGCTCGTGCCCTGGCCCAATCGCATTCGTGACGGCAAATGGACTCAGAACGGAATCACCCGCCAGCTCGCTCTCACTGAGCCGGCCAAGCAGAACGCCAGCCACGGGCTGCTGCGCTTCGCGCCGTACCGGGAGGTATCGCGCAGCACAGACACGGTAACCCTGGCGGCGACGGTCTTTCCGCAGTCCGGCTACCCATTTCACCTTGAGACCGAGGTGACCTACGCGCTCACTTCCAGCGGGCTCGAGGTCACGCATCGGGTGCGCAACGTGGGAGCGGAGCCCGCGCCGGTGGCCGTGGGGGCGCATCCGTTTTTGAAGATCGGAGACGTGCCCACGGGCGACCTCATCGTGCGCGTGGATGCCGCGACCCACCTCGACGTCGACGACCGCCTCAACCCCATTGGTGAGACCCCGGTGCACGGCACCCGCTTCGACCTGCGCGCGGGCGCCCTGGTCGGGGATCTAGACCTCGACGACGGCTTCGGCGGCGTCGGAGTCGGTGCCGAACATACCCTCACCGCGCCGGATGGCCGAAGCCTCACCCTCTGGGGCGATGAAAGCATGCGCTACGTGCAGGTGTTCACGCCGCGCATCTTTCCGGTCACGCAGGGTGCGGGCGAGCCGGTGCGCGGCCTCGCGATCGCGATCGAGCCGATGACCGCTCCCGCCGATGCGTTCAACTCCGGGGCCGGCCTGCACTGGGTAGAGCCGGGGGAGCAGTGGATCGTGCGCTGGGGCATCCGTCATGACGGGTTTGAGCTGCGTTAACGCTGCCCGGCCACGTCGACGAGTTCGGCCAGCACCCTGCGCACCGAGGCGCGGGCGAGCGGTTCCGGGCGGCTCAACACGTCGATCTGCCGCCCCACAGTGAGGCCCCGAAACGGCACGAGCACGACTCCGTCGCCCTGTCGCGGCGCCATTGTGTAGCGCGGCAGCAGCGCAATGGCCGCCCCGGTCGCCACAACCGACGTCGCCACGAAGAACTCGTTGATCCGATGCGCGATGCGCAGCGGCTGACCGGCCGCCGCCGCGACCACGTTCACCGCCTCGGCGAGCGGAAACCCAACGTGACCGGTGACCCACGGCTCGTCTCGAATATCGTCGAGGGTGAGCGATACCTTTTCGGCCAGCGGATGCCCGACCGGCACGGCCACATCCAGCGGCTCGAACAGCAACGGCGTGACCGCGACGGTATTCGGCCAGGCCGGATCGTGCGGCACCCGGTGCGCGATCACCAGGTCATAGTCGGCGACGAGCGCCGCAAAACGCTCCCGCGGCACATCCTCGTCGCCGCAGCCCACGGTCGGGCCGCCACTCAAGTGCATTCGGTTCAGCAGCGGGCCGAACCAGGCCAGCCCGGCACTGTGGAACGCGCTCACGGTCACCGGCAGGCCGGGGTCGTTTTGAAACCGGGCCACGGCCTCGTCGGCCCGGGCCATCGCGGTCGAGACGTCGGCGGCGGCGCTCGCCAGGGCGACGCCGGCAGGGGTCAGCCGGAGCACCCGGCCGTGTTTCTCGGTGAGCTTGACGCCGGCACGTTGCTCGAGGGCGCTGAGCTGCTGCGAGACCGCCGACGACGACACGTGCAGGGCGCGGGCCACAGCGGCGACGCTTCCGCGCTCGCCGAGCTCCCGCAGTACGGCAAGCTGGCGCAATTCCATAAGCTCAGGCTAAAGCATCCGTTTATAAAATGGTGTCTAGACTTAACGGATGCCGTCGCGCACCATTGCCTCATGACTTCCGTTCTGACCCGCCGTACTCTGCTGCCGCACCTAGGACGCTACCGCGTCGACCTCGTGCTGCTGCTCGTGGCCTTGGTCTGGGGTGGCAGTTACCTGAGCGCAAAGATGCTGACCGAGCAGGCGAGCGTGTCAGTCGTGCTCGCGCTGCGCTTTCTGGTCGCGGCGCTGGCCCTCGTGATCGTCTGGGTCGTGCGGCGCGAACGCCTTCCGACCTGGCGGGCGCTCGGGGTCGGCTTGCTGCTCGGGGTCACTCAGGCGAGCATCCTCTGGCTCGAGACCCAAGGTGTGGCGTTCACCTCCGCCACGAACGCCGGGCTCATCATCAGCCTCACGATCATCATGACCCCGGTACTCGAGTCGGTGGCGGCCCGCCGCTGGCTGCCGCGCCCCTTCTTCGTGGCGGCGGTGCTCGCGGTCGTGGGGGTAGCGCTGCTCGTCTCCGGCAACGGATTCGCGCAGCCGAACGTGGGCGACCTGCTCATTCTCGCGGCGGCGGTCGTGCGCTCCCTGCACGTCACCATGATGGGCCACCTCGTTCGGGGCCGCAGCGACAGCACCATCACTCTGACCCTGCTGCAGGCGCTGGTCGGGGCGGCGGTCTTCACCGCGTTCGATCTTCCCGGCCTCGTCACCGCCGTCACGACCTTCAACCTGGCCGCCTGGATCGGCGTGTTCTACCTCGGCCTGGCCTGCAGCGTGTTCGCGTTTCTCGCGCAGATGTGGGCGATTCGCCGCACGTCGGCGGCCCGGGCCAGCCTGCTCATGGGAACCGAGCCAATTTGGGCGGTGCTCGTGGGGGTGTCGCTCGGCAGCGAAACCCTCGGCCTGATCGGCGCCGCCGGGGCCGCGCTCATCATCGTGGGTACGTTCTGGGGCCAGCGCATCGAGGCGAGTCACCGCCTGCGCGTCGGGTAGGCATCCGCTGGGGGTGGAGGAAGAATGCCACGTGTGTATGCCCACCAGTCCGATTCGCGGGACACCTCGCGCACGGCTCGGCGCGCGGCCAGGAATCCGTTCCACCAACGACGAGTGCCTGCGGCTCGAAGGCCGCAGGCACTCACCAAGTGGATGTCGCAGCTAGGACAGCACGTCCCGCACCAGATCATCGTTCTCGTGGTTGCGCAGCCGGGAGAAGATATAGCCGCCGATCAGCAACGCGAACGGCAGAGCCACGAGCACCCAGCCGATGGTGCTGAGGCCCCAGGAGGTGGTGGTCGGGTCAACGCCGTCGGCCACGGTGCCGGCGAGCAGTCCGAAGTGGCTCATCAACAGGTATTCGCCGAGCAGCAGGCCGAACGTGGCGAGAACCGGGGCGATCACCGTCTGGAAGATATTCTCGGTGCCTTTGTTGCGGCGGAAATACGCGATGATCGCGATGCTGACCAGAATCTCGATAAGTACGATGGCGATCACCGAGAGCCCGCTGAACCAGTAGAACAGGTTGAGTACCGGGTCGAGCTGGAACACCGCGAACACCACGAGCACGACGCCGGTGATGACGGACGTGACGAGCGACGCCGTGCTCGGCGCGCCGCGACCGTTGACCGTGCTGAGCGGCCCCGGCAGCGCGCCGCCGCGACCGAGCGCGAACAGGTAGCGGCTCGCGGCGTTTTGAAAGGCGAGCAGCCCGGCGAACAGGCTCGACAGCACGAGGATGCTCATGAGCGTCGCCATCCACGGGCCCACGTATTGGGTCGCGAGTGCGAACAGCACTGCGGCCGGGTCTGCCAAAGGAACGCCCGCGACGGTCGAGAGTTCGACGGTCTTCTCAACCACGGTCGATGCGCCCATGCCGGTCACCATAGCGAAGGCGGTCAGGCCGAACAGAACGGTGATGACGACGACGGCGAGGTAGGTGGCGCGGGGAACGACGGTCTTCGGGTCCTTGGATTCTTCGCCGTAGATGGCGGTGGCCTCGAAGCCGATGAAGGAGGCGAAGGCGAACGCGAAGGCGATGCCGGCCGAGCCGGCCAGGCCGCCGGCAACGATGGCGGCGGGGTTGAACGAGGCCCAGAAGTTAATTCCTTCCGGCCCGCCGTCGAGCAGGATGGCGACCGCGGTGACCACGAGCGCGGTCAGTTCGAGCAGCATGAGCACGCCGAGCACCTTGGCGCCGACGTCGACGCTGAGCAGGGAGAGCAGGGTCACGATGCCCCAGGAGATGAGCGACCAGGCCCACCAGGGGAGCACGCCCACCTGGCCGGCTATGAGGGCGCCGAAGAATCCGTAGAGGGCCAGCTGCACGGCAAGGTAGGCGAGAATTGACACGAACGCCGATGCGGTGCCGAGGTGGCGACCCAGGCCCCGGCCAATGTAGGCGAAGAACGCACCGGCATTGGTGACGCGCTGGCTCATCGCGGCGTAGCCGACGCTGAACACCAGCAGGGTGAGTCCGACAACCACGTAGGCGCCGGGGGCCGCCGCGCCATTGCCGAGCACGATCGCCACGGGCACCGCGCCGGTCATGCCCACGAGGGGCGCCGCGGCCGCGACCACGAAGAAGACGATGCCGAGAACGCCGAGTCGGCCCTTGTGCAGGGCCGTTTCCGGTGCTGTCGCCTGGTCGGGCTTGGTCTGGGTCATGGCTACTCCTCGTTGAGTAAGAGGTCGGGTGCGCAAAACGGATGCACGCTCCGTCCGCTTCACCTGTGGCTATCAGCGTGGCAATCTCTGGGCCAAACCGTTTGCCATTTGCGGCACCGCAGTTGTCGAATTGCGCATGCTGTGACGGTTGCCTGCCGTCGAGGCGCACGCCGACGAAGCGTGCCGCGCGACCGCGAAAGCGGGCTCAGACGCGACGGTAGGTGCTCGGCGTTTCGCCGAAAGCCGTGCGAAAGATGCGGCTGAAGTGCGCGGCGTCGACGAAGCCCCAGCGAGCGGCGATGGTGCCCACCGAGCGGTCTCCAAGAATGGGGTCGCGCAGGTCGCGGCGGCAGTGCTCCAGCCGGCGGGTGCGGATCCAGCTCGCCACGGTGTTGTCGGCCTCGTGAAAAACGTTGTGCAGGTGCCGGGTCGAGATGAAGTGGGCGCTCGCGATGCTCGCCGGGCACAGCTCCGGGTCGCCCAGGTGGGCATCCACATACGAGCGGATGCGCCCCAGCAGGTCGCCGTGCGCCCCCGCCACCGGGTCGCGGCGCAGGTTCAGTTCGCTCTCGAACATGGTCGCGATCAGGTCGACGGCGTTGTAGGCGAGGCGGTGCCCACTCGCGCCGGAAAGCACGTCGAGGTTTTCCGCGAGCTGCACCATGAATGGGCTGATCAGGCGGCCGAGTCCGGCGTCGCCGGGCAGCCGCACGGCGGTGAGCTGGCCCACCGAATCAGCCGGCAGGTCGAGTACGTCGTGCGGAAACATGAGCACGAGAGTGCGAAAGTCCTTCTCGAACTCGAGCGTGTATGGCCGGTTGGTGTCGTACACGGCCAGGTCGCCGGGGCGCAGGGTGGCCTCGCGGTTGTCCTGCACGAGCAAGCCGGTGCCGGTCAGTTGCAGGTTCAGCTTGAAATACTGTCGAGTGGATGCCGCGATCAGCGACGGTGTGCGAATCACCTGGTGCCCGTTGGCGGTGACCTCGACGATGGAGAGCTCGTCGAGCACGCGCGAGCGCAAGGTGCCGTGAAAGCTACGGGAGGCACTGCGCACCTCGAGCGGAACGAATGACTGCGACACGAGGGTGCGCCACTGCGAGAAGGAGTCGGCGATGGCGCACTGCACTCGGTCGGTTGGGGCGGTCAGCGGAACGGTGTCCTCGGGTGGCATGGTGCTCGTGCCTGCGGCGCCCGTTACCGAGTTCACAACCGTCATCGTCACGAGCAGCTCCTTCGCCGGGTCCTGACCAGATCGGCCCTCGGGGGGAGTTTCATGATCGTCTGGAGCCAATGTAGTCCTGCACGGCTCCCTTGTCATTTTTTTTCGACACTCGGCGAAAATAGATCTGCACGCAGATCGACGGAACTGGCTAGTATCCGGAGAGTGATTGACCGGTCGCGAGTGGAGCGAAAAAATGGATGACGATGCTCGCTTGGCCGCTGCTCAGCTGATCCGTAATCGAGTCGGGTGGGTATCTCTGGCCGCCGCCGCCCTGTTCGCCGTGTTCGGCGTGGTCTTCGACCAGGGCGCACTCCTGGCGTTGTCGGCTGCCTGCGGTTCCGCTTTCCTGTGGACTCTGCTTCCGGTGCGGGTCTCACGGTCCCAATCGAAGGATGACGCGCCCACACAGTGAGCCTGGCCCGTCGTTGGCGCTGCCAACGGCTGCGCGCGCGGCTGCCCGTTTCGGGCGCTCTCATGAGCGTCGGGCGCGCCCATCCGCTTGCGCGGGCAGCTTGTGGCAACCGAGCAACCCAGAGCGCTAATCTCCGGTCGAAAGCAGGTGCAGGTAGCCGTCGAGCTGGGCCACGAGCTGTTCCGGGGCGTGCTCGTCGGGGGAGAGCGCAGCGGTGATCTGCGCGCCGAGCAGCACGTTCAGGAGGTGACCCACGACATCCGTGTCGGTAGGAGCCGTGTGCATCTCGCCGGCTGCGCGTGCCTCGGCCAAGTGCCCGAGCAGCGCGAGGCGCCACTGCAGCATCGACTCATCGTGCAGCTGCGCCTTGGCCGCATTGGTCAGCGCCTTCTGCCAGAACGGAATCACGATGCGCGCCTCGCTCACACGCGTCTCATCGAGCGGAAGAATTTCGTGACAGAAGGCGCGCACGGCGGCCAGCCCGGTCAGGCCAGCGGCCCCGCGCTCGATGCGCAGGTTGGTCTGGCTGAACACGTGCCCGAAGGCGAAGGTGAGCAGGTCGTCCTTGGTGCCGAAGTAGGGTTTGAGTGCGCCGTTGGCGAATCCGGCCTCGGTGGCGATCTCGCGCAGGGTCGCGCCCTCGATGCCGTGCCGGGCGATGATGCGCCAGGTGGCATTGACCAGCTCGACGCGACGCTGGTCGTGATCGACGACTTTCGGCATTGGCCCTCTTCTGGTGGTGCGGTTAGAGCTGGGAGCATCAGCTTGTCAGAAAGATTCTCGAAAGGCTTGCCAGCAGCAGCGCTGACCATTTATATTCTACAACCATAGGAAATAAATCCCCGGAGCTGCAACCGCCGGGCCGATCCAGGAAATGAGACGCAATGCTCACCGCCGAGACTGCCGACATCGTCACCGACTTTGCACTTCCCACCGCGCAGGAACTGCAAACCGTGCGCACGATTCTGGCCGACGCCGGCCTGTTCGGCGACAGTCTTCGGGTTGCCTATCTCGGCCTGCTCGACCCGCCGCGAGGTGCCACCGAGATCAACCGTCGCTTTCGGGTCTTTCTGCACGACGTGTCCGGCGCAGCCCCCACCGACGTGATCGTCTCGGCGACCCACGGCACCGTCGAGTCCCGCGTCACCCTCGACACCGCGCTCACCGGTGAACTGCCCGTGCTCGAGGAAGAATTCGGCGCCGTCGAAGACCTCCTCACAACGGATGCCCGCTGGCTGGCCGCACTCGCAGCCCGCGGCCTCGACGTGGCCACCGTGCGCGTCGCTCCCCTCTCCGCGGGGGTATTCGAATACCCGAACGAGAAGGGCCGCCGCATTCTGCGCGGCCTCGCCTTCGTGCAGAACTTTCCGGAGGACAGCGCCTGGGCCCACCCGATCGACGGCCTCGTCGCCTACGTCGACATCGTCGCGAAGACCGTGGACCAGGTGCTCGACTTCGGCGTCGTTCCCATCCCCGCCGAACACGGCAACTTCACCGATCCCGCCCTCACCGGCCCGCTGCGCGAAACGCTCAAGCCGATCAGTATCACCCAGCCCGATGGCGTGAGCTTTACCGTCACCGGCGGCAACCACATCGAGTGGGAGAAATGGAGCCTCGACGTGGGTTTCGACGTGCGGGAGGGCGTCGTGCTGCACAACATCGGCTTTCGCGACGGCGCGAAGACACGCTCCATCATCCGTCGTGCGTCGATCGCGGAGATGGTCGTGCCGTATGGCGATCCGGCCCCCGTGCGGTCCTGGCAGAACTACTTCGACACCGGCGAATACCTCGTCGGCCAGTACGCCAACTCGCTCGAACTCGGCTGCGACTGCCTCGGCGAGATTACCTACCTGAGCCCGGTCATCACCGACGGCTTCGGCAACCCGCGCGAGATTCGCAACGGTATCTGCATGCACGAAGAGGATTGGAGCATCCTCGCCAAGCACAGCGATTTGTGGAGCGGCATCGAATACACCCGCCGCAACCGCCGCTTCGTCATCAGCTTCTTCACCACCGTCGGCAACTACGACTACGGCTTCTACTGGTACCTCTACCTCGACGGCACCATCGAATTCGAGGCGAAGGCCACCGGCGTCGTCTTCACGAGCGCCTACGCCGGCAAGGGCTATCCCTACGCCTCCGAAATCGCTCCCGGTCTCGGCGCCCCCTTTCACCAGCACCTGTTCAGCGCCCGCCTCGACATGGCCCTCGACGGCGACACCAACCGGGTCGAAGAAGAAGACGTCGTGCGCGTTCCGATAGGCCCCGGCAACGAGCGCGGCAACGCCTTCACCCGCCAGCGCACCGTGCTCGCCACCGAGCTCGAGGGCGTCAGACAAGCGGATGCCGCCATCGGCCGCACCTGGCACGTCTCCAACCCCAATTCCCTCAATCGCCTCGGCGAACCCGTCGCGTACAAGCTGCACCCGCAGGGGCTGCCCGTGCTGCTGGCCGACCCGGAGTCGTCGGTGGCCCAGCGCGCGGCGTTCGCCACCAAGGGCCTCTGGGTCACCCGCTTCGCCGAAGACGAACGCTATCCCACCGGTGACTTCGTCAACCAGCACGCCGGCGGCGCCGGGCTGCCCGCCTACATTGCGGCCGACCGAGCGATCGACGGCGAGGACATCGTGCTCTGGCATACCTTCGGCCTCACCCACTTTCCGCGGGTCGAGGACTGGCCGATCATGCCGGTCGACACCGTGGGCTTCAAGCTGCGCCCCGACGGCTTCTTCGACCGCAGCCCCGTGCTGGACGTCCCCGCTAACGTGCCCCCGGCATCCGGTGGTCACTGCCACTGACCCGTGTCGCGCACGTCGCATTGCGGACGGGGCCCAGGCCCCGTCCAGGGGCCCAGTTTATAAACTGGGCCCCTGACCATAAGGTGGGCCCGGTGAGCGGATGCGTCAGCGCGGCGCTACCGCGCCTGCACACTCGCCTCGGGCCGCAGGTCGAGACGGCGCAGCAGCTGCGCGTTCAGCGCCACTACCACCGTCGACACCGACATGAGCAGCGCCCCGATCTCCATCGGCAGCACGAACCCGATCGGGGCGAGCACGCCCGCAGCGAGCGGAACCGACAGCAGGTTGTAGCCGGCCGCCCACCACAGGTTCTGCTTCATCTTGCGGTAGCTCGCCCGCGACAACTCGATGACCGAGAGCACCGAACGCGGGTCGTCGCTCGCGAGAATGACGCCGGCCGACGCGATCGCCACGTCGGTTCCGGCGCCGATCGCGATGCCGACATCGGCCTGCGCGAGCGCTGGGGCATCGTTCACCCCGTCGCCGACCATGGCCACGCGGCGGCCCTCGTGTTGCAGCTCGGCTACCTTACGCGCCTTGTCTTCCGGATGCACCCCCGCGAACACCCGGTCGATGCCGAGCTCGGCGGCCACGGACTGGGCGACCGCTTCGGCGTCGCCGGTGATCATGACCACCTCGATATCCAGCCGGTGCAGCGCGTCCACGGCCTGCCGCGACTCTTCGCGAATCTCGTCGGCCAGACCGATCGCGCCCACGACCACGCCATCGCGCAGCACGTGCAGAATGATCGCGCCCTGACGCTGCCAGGCCACGGTCTCAGGCAGCGGCCGGGCTCCGTGTTCGTCGAGCATGCTCGGACCGCCGACGCTCACGCTGTGCCCGTCGACCAGACCGGTCACCCCGACCGCCGCGGCAGTGTGAAACTCGGTCGCGCGCGGCACGGTCAGCTCGCGGTTTCGCGCCGCCGTGACGATAGCACGGGCAAGCGGATGCTCGCTGTCACCCTCCACGGCCGCCGCCCACGCGAGAACGTCGTCGGCGGTGATCGGTGTCGAGACCGATCGTGAAGTGGCGGCTGAATCCGAACCCGAAGCAGAACCCCGGGCCGACGTGCCCGCCTCGACCGAACCCGGGCCAGCCGAATCTGCGTCAGTCTGCGCGGCCTGAGCCGTGGCATCCGCTTCGCTGCTCGCGACCTGGTCGGCAACAGCAACGTGACTGACCGTGGGCTCGCCCTTGGTGAGCGTGCCGGTCTTGTCGAACAGCACCGACGTGACCTGGCGCATGCTCTCGAGGGCCAGGCGATCCTTGATCAGCACGCCGCCCTTCGCGGCGCGTTCGGTCGCGATCGACACCACGAGCGGAATCGCCAGCCCGAGCGCGTGCGGGCAGGCGATGACGAGCACGGTGATGGTGCGCACGACGGCATCCTGCGGCTGGCCGAGCGCGGTCCAGACGATCGCCGTGAGCACTCCCGAGCCGAGCGCGAACCAGAACAGCCAGCCAGCGGCGCGATCGGCGATGCGCTGCGCCCGCGACGACGAGTTCTGCGCCTCGCTGACCAGACGCTGGATTCCGGCCAGCGCCGTGTCGTCGCCGACCGCCGTGACCCGCACGCGCAGGGCGGAATCGGTCGCGACCGTGCCGGCCACGACCTGGTCGCCGACCGAGCGCTGAACCGGCCGCGATTCGCCGGTGATCATCGATTCGTCGACGTCGGCCGTTCCCTCGGTGACTTGGCCGTCGGCCGGCACTCGCCCGCCCGGACGCACCACGACGAGGTCACCGAGCACCAGATCGCTCGGCGAGATCAAGACGATCTCGTCGCCCTCGACCCGCTCGGCCTCATCGGGCAGCAGGGCGGCGAGCGATTCCAGGGCAGTGGAGGTCTGCGCCAGCGACCGCATTTCGATCCAGTGGCCGAGCAGCATGATCACGATCAGCAGGGCCAGTTCCCACCAGAAGTCGAGCTCGCCGTCGATGAGGCCGAGACTCGCGCCCCAGGAGGCGAGGAACGCGACCGTGATCGCGAGCGCGATCAGCAGCATCATGCCGGGTTTACGGGCCTTCAGCTCGCTGACCGCGCCGGTGAGAAAGGGGCGGCCGCCCCAGACGTACATGACGGTGCCGAGCACAGGAGAGATCCACATGATCCCCACGAAATCGGGCAAAGCATAGCCGGCCAGCATAGAGAACATGTGGCTGAACCCCACGACGGGCACCGCGATGATGAGCATGGTCCAGAACAGGCGCCGGAACTGCCCGACATGGTCGCCGTGGTTCATGGCTCCGTGGTTCATGGCCCCGTGGTCCATCATTTCGTGATCCGTGCTGCCAAGGTCGGGCTGCGTCATGTCATTCCTCGATGCCGATTCTCTCGATAATGCAACTTATACCCCCCAAGGGTATACCCACAGGGGGCCGAACGCACACGCTAACGGGATTCGACGACGCCCATCATGCCGGTGTCCTCTGGTCGAGAATGTGGCAGTGGTAGCCCGTGCGACCGCCGAAGTCGTCGAACGCGATGCGCACCCGCACTTGGCCGAGCGGCGGAACGTTCACCACGTCCTGCCAGACGGCTGCCGACACCGCCCGTGCGTTCTGCTCCACGATCTGCACCGGCCAGACGTGCAGGTGCACCGGATGCGCCATTCCGCTGTCGTTGCGCAGTGTCCACTCCTCAACGCTGCCCGACGCCACAGTCAGGTCGACCCGGTCGCCCGAGAAAACCTGCCCGTTGATCGTGGGCGTCATCATGCCGCCGCCCATTCCCGACCCCATTCCCATGGCGAACACCAACTCGCGCCGGGCCGTCACGGTCGAAGGGCGCAGGTGAACTCGAACGGGTGCGGCATCCAATTTCACCGTGAGTTCACCGGCCGAGCTGGACAGTTCCTTCGGCTGCACGAACTCGGGCCCGCCCGACGCGCCGCCCGAACCGTCGGGCCACAGCTGCCACGCCGCCCCCGCCCCGATGGCGGTTGCGGCCAGGCCGAGGCCCCCAATGGTCAATACCCGACGACGGCTCACCGTGACGGTCACTAGCGTGCGGCGAGCAGGTCGTTCATCACGGCGATCTCGCCGGTCTGCGAGCTCACGATCGCCTCGGCCAGGGCGAGCGCGTCGGCGTTCTCCCCATCGTTCAGCTCGGCCCTGGCCATCGCGATCGCGCCCTCGTGGTGCATGATCATCTGGGTCAGGTAGAGCGCTCCGGCATCCGCTCCCGAGGCGTCCTGCAGCTCCATCATGTCGTCGTCGCTCATCATGCCGCCGGTGCCGTGGTCCATCCCGGCCATGCCGTCCTCGGTGGCATCCCAGTCGCTGAGCCAGCCCTGCATCGTTTCGATCTCGGGCGCCTGCGCGGCCTTGATCTGTGTCGCCAGATCGACGACGTCCTGGTCGACGCCGTCTTTGGTGAGCAGGTCATCGCTCATCTCAACGGCCTGTTCGTGGTGCGGAATCATCTGCTGCGCGAACATCACGTCGTCACTTTTGAAAGCGGATGCCGCCGTGCTCGGGGCGGCCTCGGGGGAGGCGGAGTGCATGGCCAGCACGCTCAGCACCAGGGCGGCCAGGGCCAGAAGCGCGAGCAGCGCGGTGCGCCGGTGCGAAACGGAGGCTGCAACACCAGCTTTCACGCTCAGATCACCTCCGTCGACGCATGCGATGCGGTCCGAGCGAATCGCATACCCCCTCAGAGTATCGGTCCGGCGCTCCCCACCGAGCCGTGAGTTCGTGACCGCGGCGTTCGTCGAGCCGTGAGTTTGTGATGTCTCACGACATCGTGGGCAGTTGATGTCTCAGGTCATCGTGGGTGGTTTGGCGAGGAACCCACGCACGAACACCTCGGGCACGGCCTCGAACACGCCGCGCCCAAATGTGCACCCGCGCAGCCCCGCAATCGGGCAGGCTTGAGCCATGGCGCAGAGCAGAACCCCGGGCAACGAACAAGTCGCCCCCGACCAGACCTCGGGCGCGACAACAGAAACCGCGTCCCCCGCAGAATCTCCGAACGACCAGGCACGCCGTACCGCCCTGAGAAGCATGAAGCGCCTCGCGGCCGGGCTGCTCGCCCTCATGGCCGTCATCTTCACGGTGTCGTTCGCCCTGCAGGAGAGCTACCCCTGGCTCGAATACGTACGCGCCGCCGCCGAGGGTGGCATGGTCGGCGCGATCGCGGACTGGTTCGCCGTGACCGCCCTGTTTCGCTACCCGCTGGGGCTAAAAATCCCGCACACCAACATCATCGCCAACCGCAAAGACGAGATCGGTGCGAGCCTCGGCGAATTCGTTGAGACCAATTTTCTTTCCGAAACCGTCATTCGCGGCAAACTCGAATCCATGCAGCCGTCCCGCCGCCTCGGCGCCTGGCTCACCACTACATCCAACGCCGAACGCCTCACCGACGAGCTCGCCGTCGCCGGCCAGGGCCTGCTCAACCTGCTCGGCGACGACGCCATCAAGAACCTCATTGAATCCGTCGCGCGCGAACACTTGGTGAAGCCCGAGTGGGGCCCGAGCCTGGGCAAGGTGGGGGAGCGCCTCGTCACGAGCGGGCAGCAGCACGCGGCCGTCGACCTGCTGCTCGACCGCGCCGACGGCTGGTTGCGCGCCCATCCCGAGGCGTTCGGGCGCGTGGTGTCGCAGCGGCTGCCGACGTGGCTGCCCGGCTTCGTCGACAAACTCGTCGACGACAAGGCCTACCGGGAGGTGCTTGCGTTTGTGGCGTCCGCGCGAAACGACCGCAGGCATCCGGTGCGCAAAGCCCTCGACGAGTACCTCAGCGAGGTCATGCACGACCTGCAATATGAATCAGCCATGATCGCCAAAGTCGAAAATCTCAAGGACGAGATTCTCGACAATGCCAAGCTGCGGGAGTTCGCCGGCGACACCTGGGAGGCCATCAAGGCTTCCCTCACTCAGGCCCTCGACGACTCGACCAGCGCGCTGCGGGTCGGCATCCGCTCGACGCTCGAAGACGTCGGTCGCCGCCTCACAACGGATGCTGCCCTCGGCTTGCGCATCGACCGCTGGCTCGCCGACACCGCCAGCTACATCGTCGCGAACTATCGGCACGAGATCGCCGGAGTGATCACCGAAACCGTGGAGCGCTGGCCGGCCGCGGAGACGGCCGCGAAGATCGAACTGCAGGTGGGTCGCGACCTGCAGTTCATCCGCATCAACGGAACCGTGGTCGGCGCCCTCGCTGGCCTGGGCATTTTCACCCTCGCAAACGCGGTGGCTGGGCTGGTTTAGGCCCCCCAGCCCGCGAATTAGCTGAAAATGAGCCTTGTGGTATTCGGGGATCCCCCATTCGGGGCAGAATGAATTTTCCTGCTGTTCCCGAAAGGCACCAAATTCACGATCTCACCCGGTGGGTACTCCGCCCGCTCATGCGCGTGTGGGCGGCATCTGCCGAACGCCAAGACCGCCATCTGCCCCGTCCGAGCGACGCCCCGCAGGCCCACGCGCCAGGAATCGACAGCGATCGCGTGCTGATCCTGGGCTGCGGGCCAGCGGTCGGCTGGGGCGTGTTGAGCCATCAGATTGCCCTGCCCGGCTCGCTCGCCCGGGAGCTGTCCGTGCGTACCGGTCGAGGCGTCGACATCGACCTCGTGGCCACCCGCACGATGACCGCGGAATCCGCCCTGGCCGCCGTGGTCGGCACCCGGCTCGGCCGCTTCGATGCGGTCGTGGTGACGCTGGGCATCAACGAGGCGCTCGACCTGACGAGCAAGCCGGAGTGGCACGAGCGGCTCCTGCACCTGCTACGGGTGTTGGAACGCGAAACGTCGCGCAGCACCAAGATTTTTCTCCTCGGCATTCCCCCCATTCGCAGCATTGAGATCTTCAACCGCTCGCTCGGTTCGATCGCCGATCGGTCGGCTGCCGACCTCAACGAGATCAGCGCCCGGCTCGCCGCCGAAGCTCCGCGCACGACCTTCGTCCCGTTTTCGCCGAGCGCGACGATCACCCCTGACCGCCATCGCACTGCCGCCGACTACCGACTCTGGGCGGTGCTGCTGGCCAGTGCCATGGCCGACAGCCTCGACTCGGTACGCCTCGGCATTACGCGTCGCGGTGATGCCGGCCAAGCGGATGCCTTGGGGCGCGAGCGCGCCCGGCAGGCCGCCGTTGACGGCCTGGGTATCGGCCCAGCACCAGAGGCCCGATTCGATGAAATCGTCGCGCTCGCCCAGCGACTCTTCGACACCCAGGCGGCGGTGATCAGCGTCATCGATCGTGATCGGCACTGGCACAAGGCCCGGGTGGGAGTTGAGGGCACCGAGATTCCGCGGGCCGACTCGTTCTGCGCGCACACCATTCAGGGTGCGGGCGCGCTCGTGGTCGAAGACGCCCGCAACGATCACCGTTTCCACGGTAACCCGCTGGTCTTGGCCGATTCGGGCATCCGCTTTTATGCCGGTTTTCCGATCGAATCGCCGTCGGGGGAGCGCATTGGCGCCCTGTGCGTCTTCGACTCCGCGCCTCGCCTCCTGGCTGAGGTGGACCAGGTCTTGCTGCGCGAGCTCGCGCTGTTGGTGCAGCGGAAACTGCGGGAGCCGTCGCCGGTCGTCAGCTCGGACTACCGCGCGGCGTAGTGTGCGCTCACCTGGGCAGCGGTGAGAACGGTGTTGTAGAAGGCGACCTCGTCCAGACTGCCGGTGAAGTAGTTCGTGCGCGTTTGGAGACTCCCCAGTGTGATGGCGGTGGGTGCAGTGAGAGCGGTGGTGTGGGCCGTCGCTGTACCCACCGCTGCGCCGTTGACGTAGAGCACGAGAGCACCGGTCGAGATATTGCGCGTGAAGACGACGTGAGTCCAGGCGCCGTAGTAGGTCGAGCCCGACACGATCGAGGTGTCGTTGCCATTCTGCCCGCCACCGACCCCGGCGACCACTTTGCCGGCGCACAGCGACACTCCAAAGTCGTAGGCTGCGCCATTAACTTCAGCATCGACAAGGCCGGCCCCCTGCCACCAGGAGTCGCACGGTGAACCGAAGACCTGACTCGACTTAAACCAGAACTCGATCGACATGCTTCCGCTGATGTTTCGGGTAACGCTCCCGTATTGATACGCCGATGCGTTGAACGTGACCGCGGTGTCGCCCGCAATCGCAGAGTCGGTGACTCCGCGTGTCGGCGAGAGATAGTAGGTACCCGGGCTGCTTCCCTTGCTGTCGGCGATCGTCGTCGATGTCGATGTCGACGCGTCGCCCAGGCGGTAATAGTCGAGGAGTCCCGTTGTGCCCGAGACGGTCGTGAAGTAGCTCGACGTCACCTTGAGCACACTGCCGCTGGCCGCGATGACCGTGTTGCCCACATTATCGGCCACGACGTACTGGTACCGGTAGCAGTTCCCGCCGGACACGGTGTCTGAAACCGGGGTCGAACCGGGGTTCGTTCCGTTGGTGATCGTCGCGAATGTTGAGTACGCGCCGCAGGTCGATCCGGTCAGCGCAGCGGATGCCCGTTGCAGCAGGCGCGTGCTGAGACCGGCACCAAAATCCGTACCCGTCGTAAAACCAATACTGGTCGTCGAGCTGGTGATCGTCCCGTTCGGAGGCGTGACGGTGCCGCCACTCGGCGCGGTGTTGTCGGGCGTCAGCGTGAAGGCGGCGCTGGCCGAGGTGAGCGAAGCGTTGTTTGTGGCGGTCACACTACCCACGCTGCCCGACGGGGTACCGGTCCACGAATAGGTGTTCACGCCGGTCGTTCCGCCGCCGCTCGAGGTCCAATTGGCGCCGGGGGCGGTGAAGTTGTAGGCCTTGATCCCGGAGATGGTGTCGGTGGCGCTTGCCGTGGCGGTGAATGATCCCGAGGTCTGGCCCGACCGGTAGTAGACGGTACCGGTCGTGGAACTCCAATAGCTGTTGGTCGAAGCGGATGCCGCAAAAGACGAAAAGGTCGGCGTTGACGGCGCCGTGCTGTCGACCTTCACAACCGCGCCCGTATACGTGGTGGAGTTGCCGCTGGTATCGAGCACGACGTAGCGATACTGGTAGCAGCCAGGGGACGTGACCGTGTCGGTTACGGTTCCCGCCGGGTCGGTCGCGACGACGGAGAAACTGCCCATCGTGCCGCAGCTGCCGTCGGCGGTGCCGGACGACGACAACGTGGCCGTCGCGCGGTCGAGGTGGGCGCCGGAAGCCAGCCCACCGACATCCGTTCCCGGGTTGAGGGTGAGGCTGAGCGAAGTGGACGTGGAATACGCCGAGCCAGTGCCGGTGAGGCCGATAATTGCCGCCGACCCGCCGGACGGTCCGGTGATATCTGCCGCCGGCGAGTTTCCGAGCTGGTAGTGATTGCTGACGATAGCGGCGCTCAGTGCGGCACCGTAAACGGAGATTTCGTCGAGGGTGCCGGCGAAGTAGTTGGTGCCCGTTTGCAGGCGTCCGATGTTGATGTTGAACGGGCTGGCCAACGAGGCCGCGGTGCCAGACGAGGATGTCACGCTGACGCCGTCGACGTACAACACGAGCACATTCGACGCCCGGGTGAGCACGACATGGTGCCAGGCATTGTTGTCGTATCCGCCGGAGGCGCTCTTGACCGTGGTCGTGCCGGTTCCGGCCAGAACATAGCCGTCCGCGCAGAGGGAAATTCCAAATCCGTGCGGGGCGAGTGCTGACGAAGCATCGACCAGGCCGGCGCCCTGCGACCAGGCCGTGCATCCGCTGCCGAGGCCCTGCGTCGATTTGAACCACAGTTCAACCGAGAAGGCCGAGCTAACCGGGTTGGCGATTGAACCGTAGTTGGTCGTGCCGTTGAAGGAGGCTGCCGTGTTTATTCCCCCGCGGGACGCGTCGATACCGGCCGCGCCGAGAGACGGACCGCTGAGGTAGTCACCGACATTTGTGCCGACGCTCGGTACGATTCGGGGGTAGGTGAGGGGGACGACCTCGAAGTGGTCGAGCTGCAGCCCCGTGGACGTGGTCTTGGTCGCCCGGTTATCGGGAATCCCATCGATGAAGCCGGCGACTCCGCTCGAAGTTATCGGCGACGAGGCATCCGTGTAGCTCGCCTTCAATACACCGTTGACGTAGAGGTTGAGTGCCGTTGAACTCGTGCCGCTGACCTCCAGCCGCAGGCGGTAGGTCTCACCAACGACCAGTGCCGACTGGGCAGTGCTCGTGGCGGAGGACGGAAGCGTGTAATTTCCGCCGGAGGCTTCGGCGATTCGCCAGGCACCGCTGCCATCGGCGTTGCCGAACCAACCGCCCGCATACAGGTTGTAACTGGAGATATTCATTCGGCCGACCAGCCCAATCACATCGCCGGCCAGCGTACTGGCGCTGTAGAGATCGGCTTCGACGGCGTAGTTCGCACTCGTTGGGGAGGTGGGCAGGTAGTTCAGGGAATAGCCGGTGCCAACCCGCATGGCACGACCGCCCAGAATCCGGCTGTCGGTGCTGTCGAGTTCCGCCCACTGCACGGACTGCTCGTTCAGGTGATTCTTCAGATACCCGGCCGGGCCGGTGAAGGAATCCGACGACGACCCGGTGCCCGCAGCCTCGCCCAAACGCCACTGGCCGACAATTCCCGTAGTCGCTGCCACGGCTCCGGCGTAGTCGATCATGGCCACGTTCGAGCTCGTGAATGTCGCGGTGTTGCCGACCCGGTCGGTCACGACGTACTGGTAGATATAGCAGAGGTCGGCAGCGACGCTGTTGTCGGTGTAGCTCGTGGTCGGCACGGAGCTGCTGATATTCACCCAGGCGCCGTAGCTGCCGCACACGCCGCCACTCAGTGACGACTGCTTGCGCTGGAGCTGCTGGGTCGCCACACCGGAGCCGGTATCGGTGCCGGCGTAGCCGATAGAGACCGACCGTCCGGATTGGTAGCCGGCGGTGTAAGCCGGAGTGCCCCCGGTCGGGACAGACGCGTCGTTGAAGTAGATCAGCGTAGTCGGCGTGGTGTTGGTGGACACGTCGCGGCCGGTCACCGTCTCCGTTGGCGCGCTCGTCGTCCCGGCCGCCCAGGTGAACGCCGCCGACACGTAGGGTCCGCTGGTCGGCGTCGACACCGTGCTCGGGGTGTGGCTCCAGCCGGTGCTGGTGCCACCGAGGGCTGCGGTAGAGCTTGAGGCCGGGCCGCTGCCGACATCCGTTACCGAGTTCGTCAGCGTGAACGAACCGGGCGCGGCGCCGCGATAGTAGATTGTGCTGCCTGATTTGTAGGCGTTGGCGGTGCCAGACGACAGGGCAAGCCAGTTCACGGGCGCCGTTGTTTCGACGACGACAATATTGCTTTTCGCGCTCGCCGCGCCCTTCCAGTCTGTGGCGAACAGGGCAGTGACCCGGTACGACCAGGAGCCGGCCGGAACACCCGTTTCGGTGCAGCTTGTGGCGGTGATGGTGCCGGTGCAGCTCTGCATTGATTGTGCGTTCGTGCCCGTGGAATCAAACCGGCTCACGCTGTAGCCGCTCACGGCCGTGGTGCCGTCGGCCAGCGTCGACGCCGCCCAGGTCACGGTGACCGTGCTGCTTGCGGAGCTCGCGGTGGGGGTCGGGCCGGCGTTGACACTGCTGGCAGCGGATGCCCCGCTGCTGCCCGCGACGGATCCCGCGCTCCAATAGGCCCACGCCACACCGCTGGCCATGGCGAAGGCGAGCGGCACAGCGATCAGCCGACGCACCATGCGCCACCATCGGGTGCGGGTGGACGGCGCGTTGTAGAGCGGCCTACGGTGGCGGGCCTGCGTCATGATCCGGCCACCAGATAGACCGTGAAGCTCGCGCCCTGGCAAGCGGATGCCGCCCCCGCGCTCATCGCGAGGGCGTTCGGCAGCGAGATGGCAAGCGAGCCCGGCACCGCATTGGCCTGGGCCGGAACGTTCCAACCGGCAGTGCCATTGGTCTGCACGGAATAGCTCAGGGCGCTGGTCGCGCACGCCGAGTGAGCGCTATCGGCGACGATGGCGCTGGAACCTCGACTGGTGTCGAGAGAGATCGACCCGATGTGCGTCACAAAGTCGTTGGGGTTTGTGGCCCGCAAAACGACGGTTGTGGCGCTGCCCGGGTAGAGCGTTGCGGCGGGGGTCGCGTAGCGGAGCGTGACGGGCAGTGTCGTGCCGGCCGCGGCTGTGCCGTTTCCCCGGCCCGATGCTGACCAAAGCGAATATGCCACGCCGCCGAGGCTCATAGCGATCATGAAGAACACCCCGGCGAGGATCATCTCCTTGGGAATTCTGCGCCGCACCTGTTTCGGAAGCTGCGGAAGGGTGTACGGGCTCACAGTAGGGTCGCCGCTCCGGTGGCCGAGTAGTTCAGGGTGATCAGTGCACCCTTGCAGCCGTCCTGGTTGGTCTCGGAACTGCGCATGCCCACGCGCGGCCAGCTTGCCCGGGGTAGGTCGAGCTCGCTGAGAGCGCGCGTGAGGTGGGCGGGAATCGTCAGGGCGGCCGCCAGGGTGGTCTGCGATACCTCGAAATCACCCGCCGTGCACGGATGGTCGGCATCCGCATTCGGTGCATCGACGCCGTCGATGAGCACCCGCAGATCGATCACGTCAAGGTTGAAGTGGTGCGGATTGTCGAACTCGAGGTCGATCGGAACCAAAATACCCGGGCTCAACGGCCCGATCACGGTGGCGTGCGCATTGATGTCGAGCTCCGAACTCGCAATGCTGAAGCCGGGCGAGTACACCCAGAAAACGACCGTCCCCGTGGCGACGACGAGGGCGCTGCCGAGTACGAAGCGGTTGCGCGCGGCGGCACTCATCGTGAATTCCTCGGTCTGGCAGTGAATAAAAGTCGGCGCATCACCGCGCGAAGAGGGGCAGGGCCGCCCGGCCCAACCCCAATTCAGGCGCGGTGTCTCTTCTAGGCGATTGTGTAGAGCAGGTTGACAGTCGCGTTCTTGCAGGCATCCTGATTGACGGTCGACAGGTCGTTAAACGCGAGGGTTGCCCCGGTCCAGGCTCCCTTACCGGCGCCGCCGATGGGAACCTCCGCGTCGACCGGCATGACAGGGTTGGCGAGCGTGAAGTCAGAGGCATCGCAGGTACCTGCGACAGCGGCGGCGTCTTTGACGACGCTGTCGATGCTCGCGGTCACGGTGCTGACGTAGACCGGGCTGGTGTTCGTGTTGGTGAATGTTCCGCTCAGCGTCTGGGCAGCAACGCCCGGCATGAGGTCCGTCACGCTGGATGTCTGCTCGGCGGTGATTGCCGTGATCGTGCCAACGTCCACCGTGCCGGTTCCCGAACCGCCCGCGGTCCAGAAAGCGAAAGCGACGCCGGATCCGCCGACCAGAACGGCCGCCGTCACGGCAACGGCGAATGCCTTTTTGGACAATTTACGCATGGAGTACTCCCAGTTTCAAGGTTTGTGTGATTCACCACGTGAGAGTGTTGCCATCTGTCGCATCGCGTCGATCGACTTCGAACCTACGCCCAGAGGACCCGTGTGGGTAATACCCACAACTGGGTGTCTAGTCCCTCGAAGGTGGGGACCTTCGGCACTACCGGCCAGGAGTTAACCTCGCCCAAACTAAGTGGCATTAGGCTCGAATCGTGAGTGATTCGTTGCGTCACCGGCTTCGCGCCCTTCCGGATTTTCCCGACCGTCTGCCCGCCTTCGACCCGGCGCTGGCACCGAAGGATCCGGTCGAACTCTTTCTCGCTTGGTTCGAGAATGCGCTCGCCGTCGGCGTGCCCCAGCCGCACGCGTTCAGCCTGGCGACGGCCACGGCGGAGGCGGTCGTTTCGTCCCGCATGCTCATCCTGAAGAACATCGAGCCTGCGGCTTCTGGCGCGGCAGCGGGTGTTGACTTCGGAGCCTGGCAGTTCGCAAGCACACGGGGTTCCCGCAAGGGCCGCGAGCTCGGCATCAACCCGCGAGCTGCCATGAACTTCTACTGGGCGGGCCTGGGGAGGCAGGTGCGCGTGGTGGGTGAGGTGTCTCTATTGTCGGCCGAGGCATCCGCTCTGGATTGGGAACAACGCCCAGGGGCCGACGGCCGGGTCAATCCCGACTGGCAGCTCTACGAACTGCATCCCGCCGAGGTCGAGTTCTGGCAGGCGAGCGCCGACCGCCACCATATTCGGCACCGCTACGTGCTCTGAGCCGGCCCCGGCGGCATCCTCTCCCCACTCTTCCACGGTTTCAGGGGGGCTAATTCAGGAAATCCGGTCGAGCGGATGCGACGCGCCCGGCGAAACCCTGGGCAGCGGCCCGAGCTAGCGGGAGATTTCCTGAATTAGCCACCGGCAGGGCCGGAAACGCGCCTACAGACCAGGTTGTCGCCCGCAGAAACACGAATGCGCACTGAATCCAACGGATTCAGTGCGCATCTGCCGCGCCACGTGCGCGATCATTGTGGGCCCCGTCGGGCTCGAACCGACGACCCAAGGATTAAAAGTCCTTTGCTCTACCAACTGAGCTAGAGGCCCGTAGGTTCTAATCTACCGTGGATTCGCGCTCAGCTTTTCTGGGTAGCGTGGGGGACAGCAAAAAACCGCCGTCTGAACCCGAAGGAGAACCCGCCGTGGCCGACAACTTTCACAAGCCCACCCTGTTCGCGGGGATCAAATTCGAGGCATTCCAGGGCGGCGACGATCCGGCGGCCATCAGCCGCGTCGCGCACGAGACCGCGCAGGCGCTACTCAACCGAGTACGCAGCGACCCCGACCCGGAGACTGTCGAACGCCTGGTCGCCTACACCGACGAAAACGGAATCGACGCTGTCGCTGAGCTGTGGTCGCGGGCCACGCCGCGCAGCCTGCCGGGCGCACTCTGGCGCATCTATCTCATTCGTATGCTGATTCGGCAGGATCCGGAGGGGTGCGCGTACCTGTACCAACGGGGAACGGATGCCGCCGCCACGATCGATCCGCTCGTCGCGGGCGCCGCCGTGCCCACTGGCCCGGCCGAGATCATGATCCTCGCCGATGAAATTCTGCGCGGACTGTTCACCGGCGACTTCGCGGTGGCGCTGGATCGTGGGGCCGCCTACTGTCGGGTCACCGCCGTCGGGGCCGCGAGCATCGCCGACGATCTCGAGCTGACCGAACCGCACCGCTCGTCGGAGCTGACCACGCGAGCCCTGCGATTCTCCACGACAGCGGCCGAGTTTGCCGCCTGCGCGCGCCTCTGGCGCCGCGACTCCCTGGAGTAGGTGGGCCTAGCCCTTCGCGCAGGGGCTGCCGCTCGAGTCTGGTCTCGCACCTTCTCACCGTGGACGGGGCCCAGGCCCCGTCCACGGGCCCAGTCTATAAACTGGGCCCGTGTTCATAAGGTGGGCCCGGACGTGCGCAACCTGTGCGCCACGGGCGAACATTCGACGCCGGCCGGTCCGCTCGAATACACTGGAGTCTGGTCGGGCCGCAGTAATCCCGGGTTCCATTATTCGCCGCTTCGAGCGGCCTCGCGCCGAGAGGTGCTCTGCGGCCCGACCTTCTTCAGCCCCGCGAGGCGTCATACCGGTCCCGGCGGCGCAGCGCGGCCGCAGGCATCCGCTTTTGGCGAATTGCTTGCCGCCAAGACCAATCCGTTATCGACTTCGCACCGAACCCTAGTCATACAACGGGAAAAGACCTGACATGCTAGATCTCATGACTGTTGATCCCGCCGGAGACCTCGCGCCGCCAGCCCCTGCCACCAAGGAGGAGTTGCTCGGACGTGTGGCCCGCGGCGACCAATCGGCATTCGGAGAACTGTATGACCAGATCGCCCCGCGGGTGCTTGGCCTGGTCAAGCGTCTGCTCGTCGACCACGCACAGTCGGAAGAAGTGACTCAGGAGATTTTCCTGGAGATCTGGCAGTCGGCGTCGCGGTACGAACCCACGCGTGGTGGCGCGAGCACCTGGATCCTCACGATGGCACACCGGCGAGCGGTCGACCGAATTCGGTCGTCGCAGGCCGGACGCGACCGTGATACCAAAATTGGAATCCGTGACCTGGCCGTTGCCTACGATCACGTGGCCGAAACTGTTGAAGTACGACTCGAACATGAAAGGGTGGAGAGGGCGATGACTCGATTGACTCAGCTGCAGCGTCAGGCTGTGAGCCTCGCGTATTACGGCGGGTTCAGTCACAGCGAGGTCGCCGATATGCTCCACATTCCCTTGGGCACCGTGAAAACGCGGTTGCGCGATGGCCTCATCCGTCTGCGCGACGAATTGGGCGTGGCATCATGACCGGCCGTAACGAGCAGCACCCGGCCGATCTGGCTGGCGCTTATGCCCTGCACGCCCTCGACGCCGACGACACGGCCACCTTTGAAGCGCACCTCGCCGAATCCGAGCGGGCCCGCATCGAGGCTGCCGAGTTGAATGACACCGCGGTGGCCCTCGGCCTCGCCGTGGCGCCCGTGCAGCCGTCCGCCGCGCTCAAGGCGAACCTCATGTCCCTGCTCGCGTCGACCCCGCAGCTTCCGCCGCTTACGGCCGGCACAACGGATGCCCTCGCCTCCGTTACCAACGCAGCTCCCGTCGTTGCCCCGATCGCCACCCCGACCCTGCCCGCCGGGCCGACCTCCACGACGCCGAATTCCGGTGGCGGCGCGCCCGCCGGCTCCGCGTCGGCGGTCACGGACATCAATTTTGGTACCGGCTCCGGCCCGCACCGAACGGCAACCGAGCGGGCCCAGGCCCGCTGGTTCAAGCGTCCGGCACAGTTCATGCTGGCCGCCGCGGCCGCGGTCGCGCTGTTCATCGGCGGATCCTTCTTCGGTCAGGTGCTGAACAGCAACCAGTTCGAGTCCCAGCAGGCCTCCGGACTCGCCCAAATCAACGCGGCCGACGACTCGCAGCGCGCCGCGACGACCACCGCTAACGGGCAGGAAGCAACCCTGGTCTGGTCGAACAAACTTGGAATCTCCGCGGTGCTGGTTGACAAACTGCCCGTGCTGCCGAGCGATCAGGACTATCAACTCTGGTACATCAACGGGGACGGCGCAGCTTCGGCCGGAACCTTCGACTCGACCGGCGATGGTACGGCCTGGCGCGTGCTTGACGGCACGATGCACGCCGGCGACCAGGTGGGTGTCACCGTGGAACCCAACGGCGGATCCGACCAGCCCACGACCAACCCCATCGTCGCGTTCCAGAGCTAACTGGCCGAGGCGGCCTCAGCTCGGCCGCCGACGCCGCGACGGCCCCAGGTAGGCCGCCAGCCTGTGAGTAGGCGCAATCCGTCCTTTTCCGCGCTCTTGCGTCCCCTCGCGGGCGACGCGGAGGGCCCGGGTGGAAGCATCCGTTTCACCGGAGCGGATGCCCACCCAAGCCGGGCGCGAAGTAGGCTCAGGGGCATGAGATTGCCCTTCACCCTGTTGATCGACCCCGTGCCCGCCGACTCGCTGCAGCAGGACTTCAGCGACACGTTCCACGAGATGGAATCGACCGCCCCGGCGCTGCGCGTCGGCGAGTTGAGCACCCAGCGCGGCGACGGAATCTTCGAGACCCTCGCCGTCGTCGACGGCCACCCGCAGGAGGTCGAGCCGCACATCAGCCGGCTGCGCAACTCTGCGCGCATCTGCGAGCTTCCGGTGCCGAATGCCGAGCAGTGGCGGGCCGCGATCGCCTACGCCGTGTCGCGCATTCCGCAGCGGGGCGAGATCGCCCTCAAGTTCGTGCTTAGCCGCGGCGTCGAGCACGGTCCGGCGCCCACGGCCTGGTTGCACGCGGCTGCGGCGTCGGACTTCACGGCGGTGCGCGCGAACGGCGTGCGGGTGATCACTCTCGACCGCGGCTATCCGCGCGGGGCTGCCGAGAAGGCCCCCTGGCTGCTGATGGGCGCGAAAACGCTCAGCTATGCGGTGAACATGGCGGCGATTCGCGAGGCGCACCGTCGTGGCGCCGACGACACCATCTTTCTCACGACCGACGGCTCCGTCATGGAGGGTCCGACCTCAAGTGTCGTGCTGCGCATCAATGGCGAGTATGTGACGCCCGCGCCGAGCGGCGCTATTCTGCACGGCACCACGCAGCAGAGCATGTTCGACTACCTGCGCGCGCAGGGTTCACGCGTGGAATACCGCGACGTCACGCTTGAGGAACTTCGCCACGCGGATGCCGCCTGGCTCGTCTCCAGCGTGCGCCTCGCCGTGTCCGTGGTCGCCCTCGATGGCGAGTCGTTTCCCGCCGATCAGGCGCTGACCGACGCCCTGAACGCGTACCTGCTGGGCCGCACGGCGTAGGCGCAGCCGAGGGCGGCATCCGCTATTACGTTATGCCGGTAAGTAAGAACTTCGCCGTGCCCACGAGCATCGCAGCCGGACTGCACACCCTGCAGGTCGTCGGCTTGGCACCGAACGGATCAACCCGCGTGCTCGACCTGGGCGTGCGCGTTGTGGAACCGGCATCCGCTTCGTCGCTCGCGAAAACCGGCGTCGACCTTGGCAGCGTGCTCGGCGGTGCCCTGCTGGTGCTGCTTGCCGGCCTCGCCGAAACCGGGCTGCAGCGCCGCCGCGTGGTGGCCACCGCGTAACCCGCGCGCGCGTCATTCGCTGGTACGTAACGCCGGTAGATCTGCGACTCTCCGGGCAAATCTTGCCCGAATCACGGCGAGTCGCAAATTTTACCGGCGGTACGTGCGTGACGGCCCGGCATCCGTTTGTTAACCTGCTCGAATTGGGGTGACGTGCAGCGCCCACTATGCTCTGGGAGGACCGAAAGGAATAAATGAGAATTTCTGTCATTGGATGCGGCTACCTGGGAGCCGTGCACGCGTCGGCCATGGCCGAGCTGGGGCACGAGGTCATCGGTATCGATGTCGACGCTGTCAAGATCGCCCAGCTTGCCATCGGCAAGCCACCCTTCTTTGAACCTGGCCTGCCCGAGGTTCTCACGTCCGCCATGAACAGCGGTCGCCTGCGCTTCAGCACCGACATAGCGGATGCCGCCGGCTCGCAGGTACACTTCATCGCCGTCGGAACCCCGCAGAAGCTCGGCAGCTACAGCGCCGACCTGCGCTACGTCGATGCGTCGATCGAATCGCTCATTCCGCACCTGGCCGACGGTGACCTCGTCGTGGGCAAGAGCACAGTTCCGGTCGGAACCGCCGCGCGCCTGGCCGAGCTCATCGAGTCCGGCAGCGGCGCCTCGCTGGCCTGGAACCCCGAGTTTCTGCGCGAGGGATTCGCCGTGCAGGACACCATCAGCCCCGACCGCCTGGTCTACGGCGTCGCTCCGGGCGATAAAGGCGAGCATGCCACCGCGCTGCTCAACGAGATCTACGCCACGGCGCTCGCTGCCGACACCCCCCTGGTCATCACCGACTATGCGACCGCGGAGCTGGTCAAGGTCGCCGCGAACGCGTTCCTCGCTACCAAGATCAGCTTCATCAATGCCATGGCCGAGATCGCCGAGGTCACCGGTGCCGACGTCACCCAGCTGGCGGATGCCATCGGTTACGACGGCCGCATCGGTCGCCGCTTCCTCGGCGCCGGCGTCGGTTTCGGCGGTGGGTGCCTGCCCAAAGACATCCGTGCCTTCACCGCCCGCGCCGAAGAGCTGGGGCGCGGCGAGTCCGTAGCCTTCCTCAAGGAGATCGACAAGATCAACCTGCGTCGCCGCCAGCGCGTGGTCGACCTGACCGTAGGGGCCCTCGGCGACGGCGTCTACAACGCCAAGGTCGCGGTGCTTGGCCTGAGTTTCAAGCCGCACTCCGATGACGTGCGTGACTCGCCGGCGCTCGACGTGGCCGTGCAGTTGCGCGGCCTGGGTGCCGACGTGGTGGCGACCGACCCGCAGGCCATCGAGAACTCGCGGGCGCGGCATCCGCAACTCAACTATGAGGAGTCGCTCGAAGAGACCCTGCGGGGAGCGGATGCCGTCGTGCTCGTCACCGAGTGGCCCGAGTTTCGGCACCTCGACCCGGTCTGGGCTGGTGCGCTCGTTCGTACCAAGACCGTGGTCGACGGCCGAAACGCCCTCGATCCCGCAGCCTGGCGTGCTGCCGGTTGGACCTATCACGGCCTCGGTCGCCCGTAGTACTTCGGACGGGGCCCGGGCCCCGTCCGTGGGCCCAGTTTTGAACGCGTTCTTACCTGGGCCGGCCGCGTTGCACTAGTCTCGAGACACACTTCAAGGGAATCGGGTCTCGTGCGACGCTGGCTGGCTCGACCCGATATGCTCATGGTCGCGGCCACGGCGCCGACGTATGTCGCCACGCGTGAAGCCCTCACAGCGCTCTCCCCGCAGGATCTCACCGCCGTGCGTTTTCTCGTCGGCGCCGCCATCATCGGCCTTTATCTGCTCATCACCCGGCAGCGGCTCACGCTGCGGCGCCACGATATCCCGCGAATGATCGCCGTCTCGCTCTGCGGTTATGCCGGCTACGGCATGCTGCTCAACCTCGGCCAGGCCACCGTTCCCGCGGGAACCACCAGCCTGCTGCTCAATATCTCGCCGGTGTTCGCGTTCATTCTCGGCTACTTCGTGCTCGTCGAACGCACCACCCGGCTCGGCTACCTTGGCATGGTCATCGCGGTCGGCGGCGTCATCGTGATCACCCTCGGCGGCGGAAGCGCGACCGGGTTCAACGGCACCGCCCTCCTCATCGTGGGCGCCGCTCTGCTGCTGTCGGTCTTTCTGATCGTGCAGCAGCCGCTGTTCGCGCGGGTATCTCCCATCGAAACCGTGTTCTGGGGCTGTGCCATCGGCGGTTTCACCGCGCTGCCCACGGCCCGGTTCGCGGTCGATCCCAGTCGGCTGACGGCATCCGTTTGGGTGGCGCTGGTGGTACTGGTGGTCGTCAGCACCGTGCTCGGCTACTGCCTTTGGAACCAGACCCTGTCGCGCACGAGCGTGGCCGAGGGCGGTTCGCTGCTGCTGATCGTGCCGATTTTCTCGCTGCTCCTGGGCTGGCTGCTGCTCGGCGAAGTGCCGACGATTGCCGCGCTGGTCGGGGGAGGCGCGGCCTTGCTCGGGGTCGTTATGCTCCCCCGGGCAACGTCGCGGCGCAAGCAGGCGGGGCTCGGGCTGCTCACCGGGGCGATTCCGATCGTCGGTGTTCTCGCCGGCGCGGTGCCGATCATCGGACTTCCGCGCGAGCACGAAGACGTGGCCGACCTCACGCTATCGCCGGATCTTGCCGCCCAGCTCTGTGACATCGCCATCGAGGCCGCGGATGCCGTCGGCGCCCAGTTGGTCACCGTGTCACTCTGGCGGGACGAATTCGAGGATCTGATACGCGTGTACTCCAGCCGGCCGCACGTCTACCAGCTCGGCGGAATCTCGTCGGAGCTGGATCCGAACTGGGTCGAGCAGTGTGTCATCGGGCAGCGTTCCTTTCTGGCCGACGACGAGGCGGGCGGCTTTGGAGCGCTCACCACACCGAACTTGACCGCCACAGTGAACGCCGTCATCGTCGACGACGCCGGATTTCTCGGCAGCCTGAACTTTCTCGACGCGTCGGGCGTTTATACGTCGGCCAGCGTCGAGCAGGCCGAGGTCTTCGCCGCGCGCCTGGCGCCGGTGTTGCGGCGCGTGTCGGTCTGAGGCTCCGGGCCCACCTTATGAACCGTGGCCCAGGTTAGAAGCTGGGCCCACGGACGGGGCCTGGGCCCCGTCCAGCGAACCAGCGCGCCTAGACTTGTCTGAATGTGGCTTCGGGGAGTACTCGTGGCGGCCCTCGCCGCCCTCGCTGCCTGGGGCGTGCATGCCGCCGTCCCCGCGGTCCCGCTGCTGACCATGGCCGTCGTGCTCGGAATCGTCGTCGGCCAGATCCCGGCCGCACGTCCCGTGCTCGCCGGGGCCCTCGCGCCCGGGCTGGCCGTCGCGGCCAAACCGTTCATGCAGCTCGGAATCGTGCTGCTCGGCCTCAAACTCAGCCTCGTCGACATAGCAGCTCTCGGCTGGGTGACCATCGTGACGACCGTCGCCATCGTGCTGCTCACGTTCGCCGGTACCCTCGGTCTCGGCCGCTGGTTCGGCCTGCCCGGCCATCAACCCCTGCTCATCGCCACCGGATTCAGTATCTGCGGCGCTTCCGCCATCGGCGCCATGAGCGGCGTCGTCAAGGCCAAAGATGAAGAGACCGCCACCCCGATCGCCCTGGTGACCCTGTGTGGAACCCTCGCGATCGCCGTGTTGCCGCTGCTGTGGCATCCGCTCGGATTGAGCAGTCTGCAATTCGGACACTGGGTCGGCGCCGGCGTGCACGACGTCGGCCAGGTCGTCGCGACAGCGCAAATTGCCGGCTCGGGCGCGCTCGCGGTGGCCCTCGTCGTCAAACTCACCCGCGTGCTCATGCTCGCCCCGGTCGTGGCCGTCGCGTCCATCGTCGAGCGCCACCGGCTTGCCACTCTCGAGGCGGATGCCGCCGCTCCCGCTGCCTCCGATGTATCCAGGTCTGCTGCCGGCGACCCGACTGCCGGCGACGCCGCTGTGTCTGAACCGGCCACCCGGAGCAACCGGCCGAAGCCTCCACCGATCGTTCCGCTTTTCGTTGCCGGATTCATCGTGGCCATGCTGATACGCACGTTCGCTCCGCTGCCCGATCAGGTACTCGAGGTCGCCGACCTGGTGCAGACCGCACTGCTGGCCATGGCGCTCTTCGCCCTCGGTGCGGCCGTCAACCTCAGCACCCTGCTGCGCACGGGCAGTCGAGCGCTCGCGGTCGGGCTGGTGTCCTGGACGCTGATCGCGGTTCTGGCCTTCGGGGCCGTGCAGCTTTCCTGACTTTCACCCCGCTTCAAAAGCCGCTGCAAAACCTGCTCCGACCCGCGGCAGACGGCCGGGCGAACGCCGCGGTTGCTCCCGAATCAGTTCGACCGGGCGAGCGCCCCGATCACCGAACGAATAATGTCGAAGTCCGTGGCCAAAGTTCCCGTGCCGAGTGGGCTAGCAACCTGGGCGCGCAGATGAACCTCGCTGACCCCGGTCGATGCCACCAGCGCTGCCACATTGTGCGCCCGAACCCCGCCGCCGGCCAGGATGCGCACGGCCGAGCCGTGCCGCCCCAGGTCACGCAGCGCCCCTGCGCCGTCAAATGCAGTGGTCTGTCCACCGGAGGTGAGAACACGTTCAACGCCGAGTTCGCCGAGTTGTTCGAGGGCGGCGCCCAGATCGTTCACATCGTCAAAAGCCTTGTGAAAGGTAACCGGCAGCTCTGCGGCCTCCGCGATCAAACGACGCATCGCGGTCTGATCAATCTGGTTGTCGCGCGTCAGCACACCCAACACCAGGCCGACCCGCACAGCAGCGCCGTCGGCGTCCCGCCGAATAGCCCGAACATCGGCCTGCATCACCGAGAGCTCCGACGCCGAGTTCACGAAGTTGCCGCCGCGCGGGCGGACCATCACCTGCACGCCAATACGTTCGACGGAATCGAGGACACGCCTGAGCAGCCCGATGCTCGGAGTGGTGCCGCCCTCGATCAAATTGCCGCACAATTCGACCCGGTCGGCTCCGGCTCGTTCGGCCACGAGCGCACCGTCCAGGTCATCGATGCAAATTTCGACGAGTGTGTGCATGAAAGTGTCCTGCCGCATTGATTTAGAAATGATTGCAAATGATTATTAGCTGTATTATAGAATCAAATACAATCACATCGGAAGTGAGACCCCATTGGCCGAAATCGTCGTTGTTGAGAACAAACGAGCAGCCGGCGACCTGATCGCCGAGTCGATTCGGGCACTTATCGAGTCCAAGCCCGACGCGGTGCTCGGATTGGCGACCGGATCGACACCCCTGCCGGTGTACGCGTCGCTGGCCCGCTCTTTCTCGGAGCGTCCTCTCGACGTCTCGAAAGTGCGAGGCTTCGCGCTCGACGAGTACGTCGGGCTACCGGCGGGCCACCCCGAGAGCTACCGAATGGTCATCGCGCGCGACGTCATCGAACCGCTGGGCCTGTCCCCGGCCAACGTCCACGTGCCCAGTGGCGACGTTGCCACGCTCTCCACTGCTGGTGCTGAATACGAACGAGCACTGGTCGCGGCGGGTGGAGTGGACGTGCAAATACTCGGCATTGGTCGAACCGGGCACCTCGGGTTCAACGAGCCCAGTTCCTCGTTTGCGTCCCTCACGCGCGTGAAGACGCTCGCTAGAAAATCCCGCGCAGACAACGCCCGGTTCTTTGATTCGCCGGACGCTGTTCCCGTGCACTGCATCACCCAGGGGCTCGGAACGATCCTTCGAGCCAGACACCTGGTGTTGCTGGCATTCGGCGAAGGCAAAGCGGCAGCGTTGGCCGCGGCCGTTGAAGGACCCATCTCAGCCAGCCAGCCCGGCACCGCCATCCAGCTGCACCCACACGTCACCGTCGTCGTCGACGAAGCGGCTGCGAGCAAAATGGTCAACCTCGACTACTACAAGTACATCTGGGCGAACCGCCCAGCTTGGCAAACGATCTAAGTCAGCTGGCGCCCGGCGGCAAACACCGCATCCACAGCAAGATCCGCGCCAAGCAGCACGGCGTCAGCCGCATAGCCAACGGTCAGCAACCCCAGGTCGTGACCGCGACCGATGGCTCGGGCAGGTGTCTCCGTGAGCGCAGAGATAGCCTCGGCGATCGGCACGCCCGCCTCGGTGACTGCTCGGCGCAGCGCAACATCAAGAGTCAGCGTCGATCCGGCAATCGATCCGCCATCGGTCAGCCGGGCGACGCCATCGGTCACCGTCACGGCGAGCGAGCCCAGAAGATAGGCCCCATCCGAGGCACCAGTTGCAGCCATGGCGTCCGTTACCAGGGCTATTCGGCCGGGCGCGCCCGCGAAGGCCAGCCGCACGACTTCCGGGTGCACATGAACGCCATCGTTGATGATCTCGAGGGTGACGCCTGCGGCATGCGTCGCGGCAGCCACGGGTCCAGGCGCGCGATGATGGATGCCTTTCATCCCATTGAAAGCATGGGTCAAAATCGTCGCCCCTGCCTCGAAGGCCGCGAGCGTTGTGGAATAGTCAGCGGCACTGTGCCCCACGGCCACCACAACACCAGCGTCGACGAGTTGCGCAATCGCGTCGACCGCTCCTGGCAGCTCGGGGGCCAGCGTGATCTGACGCAACTGTCCTTGAGCTTTCGTGAGAAGTCGATCGATCCGTTTCGCATCCGGTGCACTGAGCAGGGTCGGGTCGTGGGCGCCACGATAGGTCTGGTCAAGAAACGGCCCCTCGAGATGGGCGCCGAGAATGAGCGCATCGTGCTGCGCCAGGTCAGCCACAATCGCGACCCGCCGCTCGAGATCCGCCTGACTAGCGGTCACGAGCGACAAGACGCTCCGGGTTGTACCGTGACGGCGGTGCACCTGCAGCGCCGTGGCGATGCCCTCCGCACCGTCGTCGAAAGCGGCGCCTCCGGCCCCATGGCAGTGGATATCTACAAAACCCGGCGAGAGGATGCGACCGGCAGCGTCCGTGACGCTGGTGGTGGCCGTGGCCAGGCCGCGCCAGGTTGCACCCGTTCCGGTAGCGCTGATCGAGTCGCCGGAGAAAGCAACCCACGAGTCCGGCGTGGTTGCGCCTCCCGATATCATCCGGGCGGAGTGAATAACGTGTGTCACTGGGCGACGATGACTTCGAGTCCCGCCTCGGCGAACGCCGACAGCTGATCCGCGGTGATTCCCGAGTCAGTGATCAACGCGCTGAATACCGTCAGGGCGCCCAGGGTGGCAAAAGCCGTCGTTCCAATCTTGCTCGAATCTGCCACCACAAAGGCTTTGGTGGCACGCCTCGCCATGAGCGAGTTCACTGCGGCTTCTCGTTCATCATTGACCGTGGCGCCGCGAATCGGATCGATGCCGTTGACGCCGATGAACGCGAGGTCAAGTGTTACCTGATTCAGCACCTCGGCACTGTACGGGCCGACGAGCTCATAGGAGCGCGAGTGCACCACCCCTCCGGTGACGACTGTCTTGATTTGGGGCCGCATGGCGAGCTGTGCCGCAATGTTGATGGCATTCGTGACGACGGTCAGATTGGATTGTGGCCCGGCCTCCATAATGTCTGCGCGGGCAACGAGCACACCCGCGATAGCGGTACTGGTTGTGCCACCACAGAGACCAATGACATCCCCGCGCTGTACGAGCGAACTCGCCACCACCGCAATTTTCTGCTTCTCCGGGGCGTGTTGCTCCCGCTTGTAACGCACCGGGAGATCGTAGGCAACGACCTGACCGGTCGCTCCCCCGCGCGTTCGCGTCAGTAGCTGCTGCGAAGCGAGCGTGTCGAGATCCCGTCGCGCCGTCGCGGCAGATACCTGGAGTTTCGTGATGATGTCGTCGACCTCAAGATGGCCCGACTCAGCCAAAAGGTCCAGCACAGCGATCAGACGCTCGGCGCGGTTCATGATTTCTCGTTTCTCAAGCTTCTCAGTTGCAAATCTATCCCGACGTTATAGCCGAGGTTCGTCAACAAGGCGATCCACGACGAGTTCCTCGACGAACCTCGCATATTTAGGAGAAATTTCTCCGGCCAGGGGCATGAGCACGGCGGCGGCAGACCAGGCGGTGGCTTGCCGCAACAGGGATTCGGCATTCGTTATTCCCGCCGCTAACGAGACCGCGACGGCTGCCACGGCCGCATCCCCGGCACCCGTGGCGTTGCCCGCCAGCACTCGCGGTAGTCGTGCGTGCAACGATGAAAGCGGATGCTCGCGCGAGACGGCAAGCATGCCCCGCTCACCAAGCGACACCAGGACTAGTCCTGCGCCCAACCGCACCAGAGCACGGGCGCCATTGACCGGGTTGTCGATCCCGGTGGCAGCGGCAAGTTCCTCACGATTCGGCTTGAGCACAGAGGCACCGGAACGTGCTGCGGCCAGGAGCCCCGGCCCAGACGTATCGATGATGCTCGGAATCCCGCGTTCGCGCGCCAGGTCCACCAGCTGTGCATAGAAGGTGTCATCGGCACCGCTCGGCAGACTGCCGGACCCCACCAGGCATCGAGCGCCGGCCAGGGCAGCCGTCGTTCCCGCGGTCAGGCTGAGCCACTCCTGCGGCGTGTGGTTCTGGCCGTGCTCGTTCAAGATCGTGGTTTGTTCGCGGTCAGAATCAACGAGAGCGATGGTTCGCCGGGTGTCAGACTGCACGGAGACGATCTGATGGCGAATGCCCGCCTGCACGAGGTCATCAACGAGTGCTTGACCGGTGCGGCCTCCGGCCGTCGCGACAGCCAACACGGGATGACCCTGCTGGTGGATGACCCGCGCCACGTTGAGTCCTTTACCGCCGGCACGAGCGACAGCGGTGGGCACCCGGTTGGTTTCCCCAAAACGGATGTCCGGGTGCAAGTACGTGAGGTCCACCGCGGAATTCGGCGTGACCGTGACGATCACGGGCGCATCCCCGCAGCAACTGCGGCAGCACGGGCATGCAGCGCCGCCCCGAGAAGTCCGGCATTTTCACCGATACTGGCCGCGACAACGACCGGCAGTCGTTGGAAGCTCAGGAGGTTGTCAACGCGCGTTCGCAGCGGGACCAAAAGTGCGTCACCGGCCTGAGCAAGCCCGCCGCCGATCACAATGGCCTCGGGGGCCAGCACCGCTGCCAGCTGCGCAATGCTCAAAGCGAGGGCGTCGAGGGCGTCGTTCCAGATCGACTGGGCTTCGGAATCGCCGTTGCGGGCTCGCTCAATGATTTCTTTGGCGCCGGGCATCTTCGATCCCGTCGCCCGCTCGTAGCGGCGCACGATGGCACCAGCCGATGCAATAGTTTCGAGACAGCCGGTCGAACCGCAGGCGCACAGTTCGCCCGCCGGGTCGACGATGGAGTGCCCCAGCTCACCGGCGTATCCTCCCGCCGAATGGGGTCGCCCCCCGATGAACAGCGACGCCGCAATGCCGGTGCCGATCACGACGACGGCCACATCGCGGTATGGCAGGGCTGCGCCGAGCCGGAATTCCGCTTCCCCGGCTGCACGGACATCGTGGGAAAACGAGGCCGGCATGCCCAGACGTTTCTCGGCGAGATGTTTGAAGGGGGCATCGGCCCACTGCAAATTGGCCGCGTGGATCCCGATACCCCGATCGTCATCGACGATGCCCGGGGCGATAAGCCCGACCGCCAGTGGTTGCACGAGCGGAAAGTCCGCCGCAAAACCGGCGGTGAGCTCCGCAATTTCTTGCATCACGGCATCGACGGTGTGCACACCACGATGCGGTGTGGGGACGCGGGTCAGACCGAGCATGGCACCGGACGCATCGAACAGCGCGGCCTTGATGTCGGTTCCACCAATGTCGAAGGCGACGACGGCTGCACCATCCCCGAGGGGCTCAATTGAGACGGCCGCGGGAAAGTTGGTCACGAGTCGAGTATGACTGACCGCGTCAGGCTCCGAGGCAGGTCGGGGTTGAGGCCCTTGGCGCGGGCGCGGAGCAGAGCCAGTTTGTGCACGCGCACGAGGTTGGCGAGCGGGTCGAGGGCGCTCGTTTCGAAGCGTGCGCCGGTGGCGAGCACATCCTCTCGAATACCAGTGGGCGCCGCGCCGAACATCCAGGTGATGCGCCCGGGGGCGGCGATGCTGATTGGACCGTGTCGATATTCCATCGCGGGGTAAGACTCGGTCCAGGATTGCGTCGCCTCGCGCATTTTGAGTGCGGCCTCGTGAGCCAGACCGACGGTCCAGCCCCGGCCGAGAAAGGTGATCTGTTCTGCGCCGATGATCCCGTCATCGAGTTCGTCGGCGACCGCCAACTCGGCGTCAGCGATGGCCGTGCTGAGGTCTTCGCCGAGGCTCGCGCGCAGAAAGGCGAGCGCCGTGGTCGCGAATCGAGTCTGCACGACCGACTGCTCATCGGCGAACGGCAGGGTGATGAGGTCATCCACCTCGTCAACGAACGGCGAGGTCGTGTCGCCGACGATTCCAATGATCCGAGTTCGACCGCGGTGTGCCTTCACAATGTCGAGCACTTCAGTCGTGGTCCCGGAGCGAGTGAGGGCAATGATGGCGTCATAATCGCGATCGACAAAGGCCTCGGAGGCCGAGAAAGCGTCCGTCACCCCGTGGCCGGCGCCCTCGCGCAAGGCCGCGTAGGACTGGGCCATGAACCAGGAAGTGCCGCAGCCAACCATGGCGACCTTCTGCCCAGGAGCGGGGAGCAGCCGCTGTTCAGCGGTCATCGCAACGGCACGCGCCCAGGTCTCGGGTTGTGAGGCCAGTTCCGTCGCGATGTGTTCTTCGGTGGATGTCGTCATGACCGTGGCTCCTCGGTAAGTTGTGGATCTTTCGGATTGATTGGTTGCGATCATTCAGGTGGAATGAGGCTGATCTGAAAATTCGCGGTCATTTCTGACTGTTAATGATTGTAGAGCTAGAAAATCAATCACTAGCAACTACTCTAAGTGTTTTTTAACGTCACGTAACGATCTGATATCAACAGTTGTGCCGACACGACCCGAGCGCCAAACTAGTCAAAACCTGAATGGATGTGACTGTTCAGGTGCTTTTACAGTCAACAAGCATCATCAGACGATAAGGAAATCAGACATGAAGAAGTCTCTGCGATTGGGTGGCATCGTCGTGACAGCGACGCTGGCCACGATGTCACTAGCCTCCTGTGGTTTTGGTGGCGGCAACGCATCGGGCGGGTCCGGTGGATCGGGCACGACCGTGAACCTGTTGGTCCCCAGCTACTCGGACAACACGCAGGCACTGTGGGAAGGCGTCATCTCCGACTTCGAAGTCGCCAACAGCGATATCACGGTAAACCTCGAGGTGCAGTCCTGGGACAACCTGACCGATGTCATCACGACCAAGGTTCAGGGAAACGCAGCGCCCGACATCATGAACGGCGGCCCGTTTGCGGGTTTTGCCGCGGATGACCTGCTGTACCCAATCGACGAAGTGGTGTCGGCCGACACCCTCGCTGATTTCCAGTCCTCGTTTGTTGAGAACGCTTCCGTCGACGGCGTCCAATTCGGCGCGCCCCTGCTCGCCTCGGCCCGTGCGCTTTTCGTCAACGAAGACCTGTTGGCACAGGCCGGCGTGACCGCAGTCCCGACGACATGGAGTGAGCTGCTGGATGCGGCCACGAAGATTTCCGCCATCGGCGGGGGAGTAGCCGGGTACGGACTGCCGCTCGGGTCCGAAGAGGCACAGGCGGAATCGGCGGTCTGGTTCTACGGTGCCGGTGGCGGTTTCGGTGATGCCAGTGCGATCACGATCGACACCCCCGAAAACCTCGAGGCTGCCAAGTTCATTCAGACGATGGTCGACGCCGGCGCGACGCAGGCGGATGCGGGAGCTACTGACCGCAGCCCTCTCATGGACGTCTTCGTCCAGGGCAAGATCGGTATGATCATCGGGCTTCCGCCGACGGTCGGTCAGATCGCTGAGGGCAATGCTGCACTCAACTACTCCGTGAACCCCATCCCCACGGTTGACGGCAAGGCCTTCACCCTCGGGGTCGCCGATCACCTCATGGCATTCAAGAATGACGGATCCAAGCAGGAAGCCATCACGAAGTTCCTGGACTTCTTCTACGCTGCTGACCAGTACGTACCGTGGGTGACCGCCGAGAACTTCCTCCCGACCACCCAGTCCGGTTCCGACGCGATGGGCGACACTCCGGCCTTGGCGCCGTTCATCGAGGCGCTGCCCGGTGCTCAGTTCTACCCGAGCACGAACCCCAACTGGTCGGCGACGGATGCCGCGTTCAAGAGCTTGATCGGGCAGTTGGCCCAAGGCAAGGATGCGCAGACCGTTCTCACCGAAATCCAGGCCAAGTCAGACGAAGGCTAGCGGCCTTCGCGCCGTGCGCGACCTCGCTCCAAGTTGATCACAAGGAATATCGGTGGATTAGGAAATGACTCAAACAATTCATGAACCACCGACCCAGACGGGGACGGCCACCGGCCGTCCCCGTTCGGGGCCTGCGCGTCAGCGTGCAGCAGCGGGTACCCGCCTGTCCGATCTGATCTCCGCTTTGCCGTGGATCGGGCCGGCACTCGTCCTGATCTTCGGCGTCGTACTCTTCCCTGCCGTCGTCATGTTCTACAACTCCACCAGGGACATCAGCCTGAGCGGTCTCGACAAGGGTCCCGTCGGGTTTGCCAACTATGCAACGCTCCTTGAATTCACCCCGCTCGGCGGAATCATGCTGCGCACCCTGATCTGGGTCGTTGCCGTCGTGGCTCTCACCGTTCTCATCTCGCTGGTCCTGGCCCAGTTTCTCAACAAGTCATTTCCCGGGCGCCAGATCGTGCGCCTCGCCGTCATCATCCCCTGGGCAGCGAGCGTGGTGATGACCACGCTCGTGGTCTACTACGGGCTCGAAGGGTACATCGGCATCATCAACAAGTTTCTCGTCGACATCCAACTGATCGACGGACCATACGGCTGGACCAAGAACCCGGTCAGTGCCTTCAGCTGGTCGATCGGCATTGCAGTTTTCGTCTCCCTCCCTTTCACGACCTACACGATTCTCGCCGGTCTGCAATCGGTACCCGGCGATATTCTCGAGGCCGCCAAAATGGACGGTGCCGGTCGCATCCGCACCTATTTCGGGATAGTCCTTCCACAACTGCGCGGTGCATTATCCGTAGCTGTCTTGATCAACATCATTAACGTCTTCAATTCGCTGCCGATCCTCAAAATCATGACCGGGTCGATTCCCGGCTACGACGCTGACACGGTCATGACGATGATTTTCAAGTACATCCAGAATGAGCACAAGATCGACGTGGCCAGCGCGCTGAGCGTCGTTGCCTTCCTGATCGTGATCGTGATCGTGGCGATCTACGTCAAGGTCGTCAAGCCTATGAAAGAGGTCTGATTATGACCGCCCTGCTTACGTCGGCGCCGCGCGCTGCCCGCAAACCTCGATACACGGCTGATCAGGTTCCGCTTTCGACAGTGATCTGGCGCATGGTTGCCGGCGCCGTGGTGCTGCTCATTTTCGTGATTCCCTACCTGATCATGTTCTTCGGGTCAGTCAAGACAAAGAGCGAGATTCGTTCGGTTGAGCCCACCTATTTCCCCACGGAATGGCACTGGGAGAACTACCTCACCATGTGGTTCACACCCGAGACCCCGCTGGTGCAGAACCTCATCTCGACGATTGTCATCTCCGTTTTCGCAACTCTTCTGGTACTTCTCGTTGCACTACCGGCCGCTTATTACACGGCCAGGGCGCGCTTTCCCGGACGCCTGGTCTTCATGTTCCTGGTGATTGTGACCCAGATGCTGCAGCCGGCCGTTCTCACCTCCGGCCTCTTTCGTCAGTTCGGGTTCCTGGGCATTTCCGATACCTGGCTCGCCATGATCTTGATCAACGCGGCGTTCAATCTGTCCTTTGCTGTGTGGATCATGCATAGCTTTTTTGCTGGAATCCCGAAGGAAGTAGACGAAGCCGCGCAATTGGATGGAGCGGGTCGCCTCACGGTGTTGTTCAAGATCAACCTCCCCCTCGTCTGGCCGGGCATCGTCACCGCAATCGTGTTCACCTTCGTGGCCTGCTGGAACGAATTCGCCGCAAGCCTGGTCATCCTCTCGACGGCGGGCAACCAGCCCATGGCCGTTGCCCTGACCAAGTTCGTGGGGCAGTACGAAACCAGCTGGCACTACGTCTTCGGTGTTTCCATCGTCGCCATCGTGCCGGTCGTGGTGCTCTTCATGCTCATTGAAAAACGCCTCATCGGTGGTCTCACCGCTGGCAGCGTCAAGTAACCAATCAAGTTCTCGGAGACCGAATGACGTTAGTCCTCACCCGAAGCCTCATGGATTCGGCCTATCAGCGCGGGGTTGCTATTGGGGCGTTCAACGTGCTCCATCTCGAGACGGCCGAGGCGCTCGTCGCAGCAGCCGAGCAGGCCGAACTTCCGGTCATACTTCAAATCTCAGAAAACTGCGCCCAGTATCACGGCGGACTCGAACCGATCGCTCTATCCACCCTGGCGGTGGCGCGAGCGTCAGCCGTCGAGGTCGCAGTGCATCTCGACCACGCCCAGAATGAAGAACTCGTCTACGAGGCGATCGAACTCGGCTTTGGGTCCGTGATGTACGACGGAGCGCATCTGGGATTTGATGAAAACGTCGCGATCACGGCGCGAATCACCCAGTACGCGCAGTCTCGCGGCGTGTATGTGGAGGCTGAACTGGGTGCGGTTGGCGGCAAAGATGGCGCCCATACACCGGGCGTGCGAACGGACCCGGGTGAAGCAGCCGCGTTTGTGCGCAGCACCGGTGTCGACGCACTGGCAGTAGCAGTCGGTTCATCGCACGCCATGACGGAACGCGTGGCAGCAGTCGACTACAGCTTGATCGCGCGACTGCGGGCCGCTCTCGACGTGCCCTTGGTCCTGCACGGGTCATCCGGCATTGCCGATGAGAACATCGTGAAGGCGATTCGAGCCGGCATGACCAAGATCAACGTCTCGACGCAGCTGAACAAACACTTCACCGAGGCGATTCGCGGTTATCTCGCAGCGAATGCCGCGGTTGTTGACAGCCGCAGGTACGGGGCAGCCGGACGTGCCGCCGTTGTACAGGAAGCAGCCCGCCTGGTGCGACTTTTCGCCGCGTAGGTTATCCCTTGACCGCCCCAGCAGTCAGCCCCTGCACGATGTATCGGCTGGCGAAGGCGAACAAGACCATGGTCGGAATGATCGTCAAAACCGCTGCCGCTGACATCGAGCCCCAGTCGATGTTGAAGCTTGAGATGAACCCATTCAGGGCAGTCGGAATCGTCTTGTTTTGGTCACGGTTCATCAGCGTGACCGAGAGAAACAACTCGTTCCAGCAGTTTACGAAATTGAAGATGAACGCGGCGACGATCCCGGGCTTCATAACGGGAACGATGACTCTGAAGAGTGCGCCCAGCCGGGAGCATCCGTCGATCATTGCCGCTTCTTCCAACGCATCCGGCACGTTGGCGAAGAACCCGCGCAGCATCACCGTGCAAAACGGTATGCAAATCGCGATGTAGACGAGCACGAGTCCGAACTTATTGTCGACCAACCCCAGCTGCGACATCATCAGGTAAAGCGGGCCCAGGGCGATGAACGCCGGGATCATCTGGGTGACCAGAAACGCCATCATCAGCGCGCCCTTGCTGCGAAATTCGAACCGGGCAAGGACATATGCCGAGAGCAAAGAAATGAGCGTCGCGACGGTGGCGGCCACCGCAGCGATCACGAGGCTGTTGGCAAGATAGGTGCCGAACTGCGCCTTGCTAAAGAGGTTCACGTAGTTCTCGAGCGAGAAGACTTCTGGCCAGTAGGTCAGCGGAAAGCTGAAGATCGCCCCGGGGCCTTTGAACGACGTGATCGTGATCCAGTAGAGCGGAAAGATCGTGATTGCGAGCCAGATCGCGAGAAAAACGATGCGAATGGTGCGGGCCAGCCGGGTTTCCCTGTCGATCATGTGGTGACCGCTTTCTTCTCGCGAATCGCAAGGAGGTAGAAGATGGAGAAGATAAGCAGGATCCCCACGACAATGAGTCCCAGAGCGGATGCCTGCCCGTAGTCGCCGCGTTGGGTCGTCGCAATCATCCAGGTCGTGATGATGTGGGTCTGATTCGCTGGACCGCCGCCGGTCATGCCGAAGATGATGTCGGGAAAATTGAAGATCCAAATCACACGCAGCAGAACCGTCAGCGCGAGCGTGGTGCGAATGTAGGGAATGGTGATCCGAAAGAGAGTTCGCGTTTTTCCTGCACCGTCGAGGGCTGCGGCCTCGAAGAGCTCCTCCGGAACGGATTGAAGAGCGGCAAGGATCATGATCGTGAAGAATGTAACGCCGTACCAGACGTTCGCGATGATGATGGCGACCATGGCCGTCGTTGGGTCAGCGAGCCACGGTATCGCTTGATCGGTGAGGCCGACTTTCGACAGTAGGTCATTGATCACGCCGAATTCACTGTTGAACATCCACCGAAACAAGATGCCGATCAGAAAACCGGAGATCGCCCACGGGAAAAAGATCAGGGCTTGGTAAAGTCCTCGAAAGGCAAATTTACGTCGGAGCCAAAGCGCGAGAGCAAAACCAATCACGAACTGCGGCACGAGAGAAGCCACGACCCAGACAGCTGTATTTCTCAGCACGGTGTAGAAGACCGGATCGGTCAGAATCGCCGCGAAGTTTTTGAATCCCACCCAGGAGGTGTCGGTGAGATTGCTCAGGTTCCAATTGCGGAACGCCATCTGGCTGCCCGCGATCATCGGGTAATACACAAAGATGATCACGAATATCAGGGCGGGGGAGAGAAACGCCAGAATAGTCAGGCTTTTGCGAACGGTGAAAGTGCGCCGTTGCGAACGTCGTGTTCCCGGGGCCGGCCGTCGTGGAGCGCTCGGCGAAGTCGCCGCGCGCTCCAGTGTTTCGGTACGTGGAGACGTCATGGAAGTTCCGCCTAGGCGTTCTTCCACTTTTCGACCCAGTAGGCATCCCAGCTGGCGAGAAGTTCCTTCTGAGTCATCTGGCCGATGAGCACCTGCTGTAGTTCAGAGTCGGACTTCTGGATCCAGTCGGTCCACCATGAAGAATCGCGCGGCTGGACGGCAGTGATGTAGGTATCGGGATTCTCGTTCATGGTTACGTAGCTGGCCCACGCGCCGGTCTTGTAGAAGTCGCTGTCTGCGGCGTCTTTCAGAATGGAAACGAGGCTGTTCTTCTGCGTGAAAGTGGTCGACGCATCGCCTTCCGACAGGAAGGAGATCAACTTGGCCGACTCGGCCTTGTGCTCGCTGGACTCTGCAGTGCCCCAGCCGGCGGTGGCCATGGGCTGAATCGCCTTACCCGTCGGTCCGGTCGGCATCGGGGCCGTTGTCCACTGATCGACGCTGATCGACTGCGCTTGTTCGAGGGTCGCGATTACTTCCGGATCCTGTAAGAGGAATCCCGTGGAACCGTTGGCGAACCCCTCCACCATTTCTGGGTACCCCCAGGCGACCGACGAGGGTGGCGACGCATTCTCGAAGAGAGCGAAGTAGGTCTCAAGGGCGTCAGCAGCTTCTGGCGCGGCAAAGATCGTGCTGCCGTCGGTGAGCTTAAAAGCATTGTCCTGGTCGATCTGGTCCGCTACGTAAGCCTCGATCGCCAGTACAACGTTAGTATTGCCGTTCTTGCCGCCGCGAAAAGCGTAGCCGAACTGACTCTTCGACTCGTCCTGCAAGGCCGTGGCCTGCGTGAGAAGTTCGTCCCAGCTGGTGGGTGGTGCCGAGAAGCCGGCCTCCTTGATGAGGTCGGTTCGGTAGAACAGGCTCGCACCATAAAAACCGTAGGGAATGTAATATGACTTGCCGTCCGCGTTGGTCGCGTACTTGGCAGCGTTCACGGTCAGGTCGTCCCAGCCGTCCCAGCCGGCAAGTTCATCGGACATGTCGTACAGCCAGCCGTTGGTGGAAAACGGTCCAACCGTGATGTCGCGCACCTCAAGAACGTCGACCCCGGTACCAGACTGAAGCATCTGCTGAATCTTCTGGTCGGCCTGCTCGGTGGGAGGGGAGATCAATTCCACGGTAATTCCGGGGTTCTTCGCTTCGAAATCTGAGATCAGACCCTTGAGTACGTCGGTTCGGGCCGGGTTGGTCAGGCTTTCAACCATCTGCAGGTTGACGGTGCCATCCGCAGCATCCGAGGCGGCAGAGCACCCCGAAAGCGCCAGGGCCGTAGCGAGCCCCAGGCCGGTCCATGCACACGTTTTCTTGTGAATCACAGCATTCCTCTTTTCATTGAGATCGGACGATTCTTGAGGTCAACGCCCTATGACGATGGTGTAGCAGAAGGGACCTGGGCCCATTCGGTGAGTGCGGCAACGCAGTGCTCAACGAAATAGTCAAAGTCGGCAGCAGTGTTGTAGACATGCACCGACAAACGGAAGTAGCCGATCCCGCCGAAGCTCGTAAAGGCACCTTCGACGCCCAGTTCACGTAAGACTCGATCGCGGAGCGCGTCCGCTTCGTCGTGGGTCGTGGCGATCCCGTCGGGCAGACGAACGAGTCTGAGCGCGTTGACCGGCATGCCGACATCTACGTGATGGTCTTCGCCGGTAATCGCACCAAAAGCAGCGGTGATGGTCTCTTCGGCGTAGTCCGCAAGATCCGACATGTAGGTGCGCACGGCATCCCATCCCCAAGTTCGCCCGATGAAATCCAGGGCCGTCGTCGTGGCGAGGTAGCTCGTGAGGTCTAAGGTACCTTGGGTGTCGAAGCGGTCGGGGAAGGGCTCGGTAGCGCCCCAGGAATCAATGAGTGGATATAGCTCAGCCGCCAGTGGGCCCCGGGCGACCAGAACGGATGTGCCGCGCGGGGCGCAGCCAAATTTATGAAGATTCCCGATCCAGAAGTCACAATCCAGCTTATTGAGCGGGTCCTCGTACAGCCCTGGCACGTGCGCTCCGTCGACGAGGAGCGGGATTCCACGACGGCGCGCCTCGCGGGCGACGGATTGTACCGGCAAGAATCGGGCGGTGGGAGAAGAAATATGGTCGACAATAATCAGCCCGGTGGCAGCGCTGAGCTCGGCCACAATGGCCTCATAAGCCTCGGCTGCGGTGGCATCCAGCGGAATATGCGCCGTACGTACCGTGCCGTTCCAGCGGCGGGCCAACCGCTCGGCACCCATGGTGACAGCTCCGTACCCGTGGTCGGTGACGACGATCTCCAGTCCGATCTTCGCCGGAAGGCTGGAGAAGACCACGCTTGCTCCGGCACTCGCATTGGGCACGAGGGCGGTGTCGTTTTCGCTTACGCCGAGAAACTTGGCAACTTCGCGGCGGGTGCTTTTCACCATGGCCGGCAGCGCTGGAAACCACGCTACCGGGTTGGCATCCATCTGCGCGCGGAGTTGATTTTGATGTTCCTGGGCGACGACGGGCACAGCACCAAACGACCCGTGGTTGATGTGGATGGTTCGTGGATCGAGAGACCAGGCGGCCCGGGCTGGACGGCCGTCCGAAAGTGTCAATCCACGCGGTGGCGCGACTGGAGAGGTCAGCATGTGCTTCCTATTTCAATGTTCGTGGCTCGCAAACTATGACAAGACGTGTGATGACTCTCTGGATCACCCCACTTTCATGGCTGTTTTCAGGACTCTATCGGGATTGTTCCAAAAAGTCATCAGATGAGTTGAGATAAAGTGTTGTCGGGTGAGGAACGTGTCAGCTCGCCTCCCGCTTAGAATTAGTTGGGGTTATCGGTAGTGGCGATTGGACGAAAGGATCCACGCATGTCGGCAGTAGACATCGCGTTCCACGGATTGCGTCACATGATCGCGTCCGGACGTCTCGGCGCTGGAGAGAAGTTTCCATCGGAGACCGCTCTCTTGAGTGAACTCGGCGTATCGCGCGGGTCTCTTCGTGAAGCAGTGCGCATGCTGTCGGCCCTGGGCGTGATCGAGTCACGGCATGGGTCGGGAACATACGTTTCTCAGTTGCGTCCCGAGGAAATCATGGGGAGTTTGGCGCTGACCGTCGACCTTCTGCCGCTGTCTGGACTCTTGGACATGTACGAATTGCGAGGTGTCCTCGAGTCGCATACTGCGGCCCAGGCGGCTGCTCGAATAAGTCCGGAGCAAACCGCGGAGCTTTTCGACTTGGTCGAGGCCATGGAGGCCGCCGCCGACCCCGAAATTGCCCCCGAGCTTGATGCTCAATTTCACGCGTTGATTGATCGGATCAGTGGCAACCCCACACTGACCGTTCTGCTGGGCGTCTTTCGCGCCCGTTCGCGCGCCTATCAACTGTTCGCGCTGCCGGAAGGCGCGGAAATCCGGCGCGTCAGCGACCATGGCCATCGGACCATCTTCAACGCAATCGTCTTGCATGATCCTGCTGCGGCATCTGCCGCCGCGGCGTCCCACGTGGCCCAAACGGTCGAGTGGCTGCGCTTTTATCAGCCGGCCGTGCGCACTCCGTAGCGGGTCGCCCTCACTCCGCATTCGGCCGTTGCTGAGTGGAATATTGCAGCGCGACGCAGCCAGCAACGGTGCCCGAGTCGTTGACAACACCGCGCCAACGTGTCTACTCTGAACTCAGACGTAATTATGCAAACGACTTGCATAATTCGCCCTACGAGGTGAGGGGACCGCCATGGCACTGCATGAACGTGAAATGCTGGCCTTTCGCCGGCGCAATTCCGCCGCCTGCATCGGCGCCCTGCGCGACCACGGCGTGCTCACGGTCAGCGAACTGGCCAGCCTCACCGGACTCTCCCGCCCCACCGTCGAGTCGATCGTCGCCGAATTCGAAACCAACGGCCTGGTCACACACGAGCAGCAGACCACCACCGCAGCCAAGGGCCGTCCCGCCCGCCGCGTCGCGTTCAACGCCTCCGCCGGCTACGTCGCCGGCCTCGACCTCGGCCTGCACCGGGTTACCGTGCTGGTCAGCGACCTCGCCGGCACCATCGTCGCCACCGCCCTGCACGACATCACGACCGACATCACGACCGACATCACCGGCTCCGAACTCCTCGCCCTCGCCGCCGCGACCCTGAAACGCGCACTCGCAGAACTCGACGCCAGCCGGCTCACCGCCGTCACGGTGTGCATTTCGGGCATAGTGGATGCCTCCGGCCGCGTTCTGCAGAGCAACGTACTGCCCGAATGGAGCGGCCTCGACCTCGCTGCGAGCCTCAGTGAACAGCTCGGCTGCCAGGTGTCCGTCGAAAACGATGTCAATATGGCCGCCCTCGGCGAACTGCACGCCGGCGCGGCACAAAACGCCGACGATGTCGTCTTCATCATGGTCGGCCACCGCGTGAGCGCCGCCATCATCCTCGGCGGAGCGTTGCACCGCGGCCGCAACTTTGCCGCCGGCGAGGTCGGCGACCTCGAATCCACCGGCTGGGGCTACCAGGACGTGCACGAGACCAGCGTGCTCGGCGCGTTCCTCGGCCAAAGCCCCGAAGACGTCTTCGCGGCAGCCCAGGTCGGCGACCCCGACGCCCTCGAGCTGGTCACCCGGTTCGCGCGCCGCATCATCCGCGGTATCGCGGTCGTCGGGCTGACCGTCGACCCCGACCTCATCGTGATCGGCGGCGGGCTGTCCGCCGGGCCGGTGTTGCTCGGCGCGCTGCAGACTGAACTGGCCCTGCTGGTCACCCGCAGCACGCAGCCGCCGCTCGTCTCCTCGGCGCTCGGCCGCACCGGCGTCGCCCTCGGTGGCCTCGTGCGCGCCCTCGAAGTCGTCTCGGAGCGGCTCTACGGCGCGAAAGACATCGCCGTGCCGCGCTTCAGCCTGCCCGCCATCCCTGTCACAGAAGCGGATGCCGAAGCCGCCCGGCCCGAATCAGCCCGGCCCGACCCGACCACCTTCGGCGCCCGCCTCGCAACCCACGCGGCCAGCGCGAACGGCAGCAGCTCGAACGCCAACACCGGCACCGCCACCCACCCACATTCCTGACCATCCATTAAACACGGCAGGGGAACCCAATGAGAAAAATCACCAGACTGGCGCCGCTCGCGCTGGTCGCCGCGCTCGCGCTGACCTCGTGTTCGGCACCCGCAGCATCCGATGAAGCCGTCACCGCAGACTCGGCAGCATCGATCAGCTACGCCATCTGGGACGAAAACCAGATTCCGGCGCTCGAGGCGAACATTGCCGCGTTCAACAAGATTTACCCGAAGATCGAGGTGAAGATCGACATCACCCCGTGGGCGCAGTACTTCACCAAGCTGCAGACCCAGGCGTCCGGCGACACCCTGCCCGACGTGTTCTGGATGAACGGCCCCAACTTTCAGCTCTACGCCGCCAACGACCAGCTCGAACCGATGACCGACCTCATCGACGACGGCGATGTCGACCCGGCCAACTACGTCGAGGTGCTCAACGACCTCTATTCCTTCGACGGTGTGCAGTACGGCATGCCCAAGGACTTCGACACGGTCGCACTCTGGTATAACAAGGCGATTCTCTCCGAGGCCGGCGTCGCAATTCCCGACGAAACCTGGACCTGGGACGACTTCGCTACGGCCGCCAAAACCGTCAGTGACACCCTCGCCGACCAGGGCGTCTACGGCGTCGCGACCGGCCTGACCGGCGGCCAGGAGGGCTACTACAACACGATTCTGCAGGCGGGCGGCAGTATCCTCTCTGAAGACGGCACGTCCAGCGGCTACGACGACCCGAACACGATTCGCGGCCTGCAGTTCTGGGCTGATCTCATTGCCGACGGTTCCAGCCCAAACCTGCAGCAACTCTCCGACACTCCTCACAACGCGTGGTTCACCAGCAGCAAGACCGCGTTCTTCTGGTCCGGCACCTGGAGCGTCGCCGAACTCGCGTCGGCAAGCAACACCCTCGACCTGAACGTGGCCCCGCTGCCTCAGGACGAGAAGCAGGCCACTGTCATCCACGGCCTCGCCAACGTGGTCTCGGCGGGCAGCGAGCACAAGTCGGCCGCACAGGCTTTTCAGGCTTACCTCGGCAGCGAAGAAGCGCAGACCCTGCAGGCCGAAATGGGAGCGGCCAACCCCGCCTTCATCGGCGCCGGCGAAGCCTTCCTCGACTCGGTCGAGCACTTCGACCTCGAGGTGTTCATCGACGAAGCCGACAACTATGCCTACCCATTCCCCATCTCGAAGGACACCGCGGCTTGGACCACGATTGAAAACGAGCTGCTGCCGCAGGCCTTCTCCGGCACTCGCACCGTTGAAGATGTCGCTGACGAGCTCGCCACTCGAATGAACGAAGCGCTGGCCAAGGAATGACCCTGCGCACCGGGAGCGCGGTCGGCGAGAGCCGTGATCCCGCCGACCTCCCGGTGCCCGTAGCAACAACACCGCAAAAGAAGCCAAAGAGCTTCGACGGCTACTGGCCGTGGTTGTTCGTGCTGCCGACCCTGCTCGGTGTGCTCGGCTTCTACATTTGGCCGATCATTCAGACCGGCTACCTGAGCTTCACCGAAACCGGCCCGTTCGGCGGCGAAGAATTCGTCGGCATCGACAACTACCAAACCATGCTGGCCGACGGAAACGTGGCCCAGGCCCTGATCAACACCCTGATCTACACGGTCATCGTGCTGGCCGGCATTCCGATCGCGCTGCTCATGGCCAACTTGGTCAACCAGCCCGGCCTGCGCTTCGCGTCGTTCTATCGCGTGCTGTTCTTCATGCCCTACATCGCGATGCCCACTGCGGTCGCCCTGGTCTGGCGCATGATTTATAACGGTGATTTCGGCATCCTGAACTGGATGCTCTCGCTCGTCGATATCGATGGCCCGTACTGGACCTCGACCCCCGGCTTCGCGATCGTCTCGGTCGGCGTTGTCGGAATGTGGGCGTCGCTCGGGTTCGGGATCATCATTCTCGGTGCTGCCCTGAAAAACATCTCACCGGAGTATTACGAGGCGGCGCAGCTCGACGGCGCCACCAAGTGGAAGCAGTTCACCTCGATAACCGTGCCGCTCGTGACGCCGAGCCTGTTCTTCGTCACGATCATCTCGGTGATCAACGGGTTTCAGCTGTTCGACCTGCTCTACGCCATCATGGGCCAGTACAACCCGGCCCTGGTGCAGAGCCAGTCGCTGGTCTACATCTTCTACAACCAGGCTTTCATTCAAAACGACAAGGGCTATGCCGCGGCGATCGGCATGGTCATTCTCGTAACGATCGGCATCGTCACCTTCTTCCAGTTTCGGATGCAGAAAAAGTGGGTGAACTATGTCTAAACAGTCCCTCTCCCCGGCCCAGCAGGGCGCGAACAGCGTGCGCACCCACCTGGTGCTCGGCATCATCGGCTTCATTATGGTGTTCCCGTTCATCTGGCAGCTCGTCATCTCGCTCTCCACCAACGACCAGGTGATGAGCGTGCCGCCCACCTTCTGGCCGGGCGACCTGCAGTGGGGCAACTTCGTCGACGTCTTCACCAAGCTGCCGTTCTTCGACCAGTTCGGCGTCTCGGTCGGCATCACCGTCATCCGCGTGATCGGCCAGGTCGTGCTGTGCTCGATGGCCGGCTACGCGTTCGCCCGTATGCGGTTTCGCGGCCGTGGAATCTTTCTCGGCGTCATCCTCTCGATTCTCATGGTGCCGCCGCAGGTGTACCTCATTCCGCAGTTCCAGATCATCCAGAACCTCGGCCTGCTCAACACCATCATCGGCATCGCCCTGCCCGGCATCTTCAGCGCCTTTGGCGTGTTCCTGATGCGGCAGATCTTTCTCGGCCTGCCGATCGAACTCGAAGAAGCCGCCCGGCTCGACGGCGCCAACCCGGTCCAAATCTTCTACAAGATCATGCTTCCGCTAGCCACCCCGGGCATCAGCGCCCTGGTCATCATCACGACCCTATGGTCGTGGAACGACCTGCTCTGGCCACTCGTGGTCACGACCTACGCCGAGAAAATGCCGCTCTCGGCCGGCCTGGCGACGCTTGCCGGCAGTATCACGACCGATTACCCGGTCATGATGGCCGCGAGCGTACTCGCGATGGCGCCCGTGCTCATCCTCTTTATTGTTCTGCAGCGTCGCGTCGTCGAAGGCCTCGCCTTCAGCGGCTCGAAGTAGCACCACCCCTTATATGTCTGGACTTCTCGTGAACATTGGCCTCATCGGTGCCGGCGGCATCACCCACGTGCACATTCCGGCCTGGCTCGCCCTCGGCGCGCGGGTCACCGTGTTCTCGCTCGAGGGCGGTGCCGAGGTCGCCGCGCAGTACGGCATCACCGCGGTCGGCTCACTCGATGAGCTGCTCGACGCGTGCGACGTGGTCGACATTTGCACTCCCACTCCAACGCACTATCGCCTCGCCGAACGCGCCCTCCGCGCCGGCAAACACGTCATCTGCGAAAAGCCCATAGCGCTCCACCCAGCGGATGCCGCCGCTCTCGCCGAGCTCGCCGCCTTCGTCGGCAAGCAGCTGCACCCGGCCCACGTTGTGCGCTACTTTCCCGAGTACGCCCTGGCCCGAGGCGCCGTCGCCGCCGGAACGATCGGCGAGCCGGCCATTTTGCGGTTCAGTCGCATCGGCGAGTTTCCCACCTGGGCGAGCTGGTTCGCCGATGAGGAACAGTCCGGCGGAATCGTGCTGGACCAGATGATCCACGACCTCGACATTGCCCGCTGGATCGCCGGCGAGGTCACCGAGGTGTACGCCGTGAAGTCCGTGGGCGACGGATGCGAGACCGCCCAGGTCGTGCTCACTCACGAAAGCGGCGCGCTCAGCTACGTCACCGGAGTCTGGGGCGCGCCCGGCACCACCTTCGCCACGTCCTTCTCGATCGCCGGCTCGACCGGGGTGCTGAAGCACGATTCCCGAGCGGATGCCTCGCTCCGCTTCGACCTCGGCGCGCCCGTCGCCGGCACGCAGTCTATGCGCCCGGACACGTCGCTGGGCGAAAGCCCGTACCTGAGCGAACTGCGGGAGTTCGCCGCCGCGACCCTGGGGGGACCTGCCCCGCGGGTCAGCCTCGCCGACGCCACCCGCGCGGTCGAACTAGCCGCCGCCGCGAACGCGTCGATCGCGTCCGGGCGAAGCGAGTCCGTCGTGCGTGAGACGGTGGCGGCATGAGAGCCGTCGCGAATGCCCGACCGAACGCGTCCGTGCAACCGACCTCCTCGTTGTCCGGGCAAGCCGCGTCGAGCGCGGTCGCGCCGCAGCATCCGCTGTCTGAGCGCCCCCTGCGCGTAGCCCTGATGTCGTTCGCCCACGTGCACGCCGCTGGCTATGCGGCACTGCTACAGTCGATGCCGAACGTCGAGTTGCGCGCCTCCGACCCCGACGGCGGCAACGAGCCGGCCGAACGGCGTGGCCGGGGCCTCGCCGACGACCTCGGCGTCAGCTACGTCGACAGCTACGCCGAACTGCTCGTCTGGCAACCCGACGCCGTCATCGTGACGAGCGAAAACGCCCGGCACCGTCCGTTGGTCGAAGCCGCAGCCCTGGCCGGCGCGGCCGTGCTGTGCGAGAAGCCGTTGGCCACGACCCTGGCGGATGCCCTCGCCATGCAGGCCGCCTGCGACGCGGCCGGCGTCACGCTGATGACCGCTTACCCGGTGCGGTTCTCGCCCGCCTTCGCCCGGCTGCGCGAACTCGTTCAGGCCGGTGGGCTGGGCGCGCTGCTCGCGGCGACCGGCACGAACAACGGTCAGATTCCGGTCGGGGACCGGGCTTGGTTCACCGACCCGGCACTCTCTGGCGGCGGTGCAATGGTCGACCATATCGTGCACGTTGCTGACCTGCTCGATGCCCTGACCGGGCTGACAGCCCAGTTCGTGCGGGCAGTGTCGAACCGCATTCTGCACGCCGACAAGCCCGAGGTTCGCGCCGAAACCGGGGGACTAGTCACGATCAGCTATGCCGGCGGCTTCGTCGCCACGATCGACTGCTCCTGGAGCCAGCCCGACAACGCGCCGACCTGGGGCGGACTGACCCTTCAGGTGGTCGGCACGCGGGGGATCGCGGACATCGATCCGTTTGCGCAGCACGTGGGCGGCGTCGGGGCCGATGAGGCCGTGTTTCTCGGCTACGGCAAGAACACCGACGAACTGCTCCTGAACGAGTTTGTGCACGCGGTGCGTGCCGGGCGGGCGGGGCAGCCCGACGGGGCCGCGGGCATCCGCTCGCTGAAAATCGTGCTTGCCGCGCAGGAGTCGGCGCGCACCGGCGAGGTTGTGTCAATCAGGTAAAACTCGGCCGACAGGTTTGCCCCGATAGCTGAGCTTGCGTCATAATCGCAAGGCGTGCCCGACAGTCGGGCCGAACAGGTACCAGTTCCGAAACCCGAGTCGGAGGCTATACATGTCCGTTCAGTCCACCTTGGAGCGCCACGAGCGCGCACCCGACCCGGCCGGGCCCACCGGCGGCAAGTCCGCCACGCGCACCTTTCGTGGCGACATCGAGGGCCTGCGCGCGGTCGCCGTGATCGTCGTCATCTTCGATCACCTGCTCGGCTGGCCCTCCGGCGGATTCATCGGTGTCGACATTTTCTTCGTCATCTCCGGTTTTCTCATCACGAGCCTGCTGCTCAAGGAGCATGCCCGCACCGGCCGCATCTCCCTCGTCGGCTTCTACCGCCGCCGCATCCGCCGCATCCTGCCGGTCTCGCTCCTCGTACTCGTCGTCACCGTGGCCATCGGCTACCTGCTGCTGCCCGGCGCCCGCGCCTTCAGCACCCTGTGGGACGGCGTCTACTCGGCCCTGTTCGTGGCCAACTGGCACTTCGCCGCCGTCGGTACCGACTACCTGCAGGCCACCAACGCCGTCTCCCCGTTGCAGCATTACTGGTCGCTCGCGGTCGAGGAACAGTTCTACTTCGTCTGGCCGTTCTTGCTCATCGTGATCTTCGCCCGCGACGGGCAGCAGCCCTGGTTATCGCCGCCGGAATCGGACAGCCCGAACAGCGCCTGCTGTTTCTGCTGACCCACCCGGTCAGCCGCTATGTCGGAAAAATCTCCTACTCCCTCTATCTGTGGCACTTTCCGGTCGTGATTCTGCTCGCCACCGTCTTCGCCACCGACTCACCGGTCTACCTGCCACTCACCGTCGTACTCATGGTGGCCCTCTCGGTGTTCTCCTTTCACTTCGTCGAGGACCCCATCCGCCACTCGCTCTGGCTCGAAACTGCCCAAACCCGAAAGCGAGAACGGATGCTCCGCCCCGCCACCACACGCCACTTCGGCATCACCCCAGCCCAAGCCTGGATCGGTGCCCTGGTCGTCGTGACCCTCGTCATCGTCTCGGTGTCGTTTATCGCTCTGAGGGGCGGAACGTCCTCCACCCCCCCCCAGGCCGACCCGGCCCCGGTCGGCGCGGACGTTGGTCCCGAAACGCCCGACGCACCGGCTACCCTCTTGGCCACGCGGCAGTCCGACATCGCCGCAGCACTGGCGTCGACCGCCTGGCCGGCGACCACCCCCCGCTTTCGGCGCCCTCGGCGACAGCTCCGGCGCCCCGGAATGGGTCGACGACAACTGCCTATCGGTCAGCGAGAAGAACGCCGCGGGGTGCGTCTACGGCGACCCTGCGGCCACCAAAACCGCAGTTCTGCTCGGGGACTCCATGGCCATCAGCTACATGCCCGCCATCCGCGCCGCCCTCGAACCGCTCGGCTACAACGTGCAGTCGCTGACCATGTTCTCCTGCCCGGCCGTCAACATCTCGGTGGCGCCCAAGAACGCCTCCGACGCCTCGGCCGCCACCTGCGACGACCACCACTCCTGGGTCTACAACGAGGTCGCGCGGCTCTCGCCCGATCTCGTGATCATGTCGAGCCTGGCCGGATCCATCGTGCGCCTGGCCAGCGGCAACGAGGGAGTCGCAGCCCTCACGGAGTGGCAGACCGCGACCGCTGACACGATCACGGCCGTGCAGGGGTCGACCGACCACGTCGCTGTGCTCTCCCCGCCGCCGGCCAGCACGCCGTTCGCCGAGTGCAAGACCCTCACGAGCGCCCCCGCCGACTGCACCTACAGCCCCTCGAGCCTCTACCAGAAGGTGGTCGCGACCGAGCAGGGAGCCTCGAAAAGTTCGGCGACTTCGCCCAGTACGTCAACGTCGTGCCGTGGCTCTGTGTCGACAACACCTGCCCGGCGTTCTTCGACGGCCAGCACTTCGTGCGCGAGGCGAGCAACCAGCTCGGCCCGCTGCTGGCGGAGGCCCTGTTCCCGCCGGCCGCCTAGTTGCCGCGGGGGGCGGCATCCGCTCGATCGGCCATTCGTGTGTGGGGGCGCTCATAAGCTGGTCGAATGCTGCACGCGCCAGCGCGAGATTCGGCAGGCCCTCAGCGCTCGCGCGGCCGAAACTCGCGCGGCCAGTCGCTCGCCCGAATGCGCTTGACCTCTTTGACCTCGCCGATGGTTCCCCACTCGTCCAGGCCGAGCCGGGACAGCGGTCGCAGCTTCTCAATGAGCGGATGCTCCCCGTCCAACACCGCAGACGACACCACCACGTGCGTCACCTCGCCGAAAACGAGAGTGCAATCACCCATCGACAGCGTGGAATGCAGACGGCACTCGATCGCCGCGGGGGACTCGGCAACCCGCATGGCGGCCACGGTCGCACTCGGCTCGCGGGTGAGCCCGGCGCGATCGAATTCGCTCTCCTCCGGCCCAAAATCGGTGCCGGTGGCGTTGACTTCCGCAAACAGCGACTCCGGCGTGAAGTTCACCACGAAATCCCCGGTCGCGAGGATATTGCGCACGGTGTCCTTTACCCCCACCGAGGTGAACTGCACGATGGGCGGCGAAACGGATGCCACGGTGAAGAACGAATGCGGCGCCAGGTTGTCGACACCCTCGGCCGAACGGCTCGACACCCACGCAATCGGCCGCGGCACCACGAGCGAGTTGAGCAGGCGGTAGAAGTCGCGGCGGGGCAGGGTCTCTGGGTCGAAGTCAGTACGCATCCGCTCAGGCTAACAACTCGCTTAGCCCGCGTGGCCGGCGCCGCGCCCGGCCGGTAACCGGCCCGCGCCGATAGAGTGGCCTGATGCCTACTCTTCCCCGCCTCGTGGCCTTCGACCTCGACGATACGCTCGCGCCGTCCAAGTCCGCGCTCGACCCGACCATGATCGACCTGCTCGTGAAGCTGCTCGGCGTCACCGAGGTCTGCATCATTTCTGGCGGCCAGTTCGGTCAGTTCCAGGCGCAGATCATCGACAACCTGCCCGAGATTAGTGCAGAGAAGCTCGCCCGGCTGCACCTCATGCCCACCTGCGGCACCCAGTACTACCGGAGCGACGCCCAAGGCTGGACCCAGGTGTACGCCGAGAATCTCAGCGACGACCAGAAGGCGCGGGCGCTCCAGGCCGTCGAGCAGACCGCCCGCGACCTCGGGTACTGGGAAAGCGACACGTGGGGTCCGATCCTCGAAGACCGCGGGTCGCAGATCACCTTCTCCGCGCTCGGCCAGGCTGCCCCGGTTGCGTCCAAAATCGCCTGGGACCCGACCGGCGAGAAGAAGAATGCCCTGCGGGAAGCCGTGCAGGCTCTGCTGCCCGACCTCGAGGTACGCTCCGGCGGGTCGACATCCGTTGATATCACCCGGCAGGGCATCGACAAGGCCTACGGCATGAAGCGTCTGGCAGACCTCACCGGGGTTACCCTCGACGACATGCTGTTCGTCGGCGATCGCCTCGACGAGAACGGAAACGACTACCCGGTCAAGGTTCTCGGCGTGGAGTGCGTTGCCGTCGAAGGCTGGCCAGACACGGCCGCCCTGCTCGATGACCTGATTCCCCGCTACGTAGCCGTCTGAACCGCCTCCTGAGGCGCTCTACGTTGAACGCCCGGCATAACTCCTGCGATTTCTGACCTCCGAAACGTACTTCCGCATGTTTCCGGGGGTGCGCCGTCGGGCCCGGCGCGAATTGCAGGAGTTATGCCGAATGGCGTGGTGTGAGGGTCGGGTTATGGGCCCGCAGCGGCCCGACAACCAAGGTCGAGATTCCATACTGAGTTTTTCTCGTGTACATTTCGCTTGTGAAAGAGATACGGGCGGAGAACCGCGAGTGGATCAACTTCGCCAAGGGCGCGGCGATCATTCTCGTCGTGCTCTACCACTCGTCGCTGTTTCTCAACGACCTCGGCCTGGCCGGCAGCACGCCGCGACTGCGCCTCGTGCTCAGCTACTTTCCGATGCCGGTGTTCTTCTTCATCGCCGGTCTCACCGCCCGGCGCATGCTCACCTGGAACTTCAAGGATCTCTGGCGTCGCCGCCTGCTCACCCTGGTCTACCTCTACCTGCTCTGGTCGGTCATCCGGGTGGTCTTCTACCTCATCGTTCCGCACCTGCGCGGCACGGAGCGATCCCCGACCGACCTGGTCAACATCGCACTCCTCCCGGTCTGGCCCACGAGCAGTTACTGGTTCATCTGGGCTCTGGCCATCTTCACCCTGCTCGCCTGGCTGCTACGTAAACTGCCGGTCCCGGCGCAAATCGGGCTCGCCGGTGCCGTGGCCGTGCTGTCGACCACGCCGGGAGTGCTCGACCTCGACAATGTCGGTTGGGACCGCGTCGCGGCCAATTTCCTCTTTTTCATCACCGCGGTCTACTTTCCTCACGCCGTCTACCGCTTGGCGGCTCGGGTGCGGGTGTGGCACGCCATCGTGCTCGTGGCCGCGTATATCGGCCTCGCCGTGCTGCTCGTGCCGCTGCACCTTTCCCGAGTTCCCGGGCTGATTTTGCTCGAAAGCGCGGTCGCCGTGGCGATGGGCGTGGCCTTGGCCACCCTGCTCGTGCGCGTGAAATGGCTGAACTTCATGAACACCCTCGGCCAATACAGCTTTCAGATCTACCTGCTGCACCTGTTCCTCGTGGCCGGCGCCCTCGCGCTGCTCGCGCCCTTCGCCGAATCACTCTGGCTCGAACGGGCCGGCAACGCCTTGCCGTTCCTGCTCGCGGCCATCGTGCTCGTCGCCTCGCTCTACCTCGCCAAGCTCCTGCGCCGGTTCTCGTTCCTCTGGGTCAGCCCGTTCCGCAAACGCCAGACCACATCGGTCTCGCGTCGGGCTCATCTGAACGGAGACCTGTTGTGAAGAAATCTGGCCTGATCGGGGCATTCGCTGTACTGCTGGCCGCTGGTCTACTGCTCAGTGGATGCTCAGCCACCCCCACCACGCCAGTCGCCGACGCGCACAGCGACTCGGTCGCGCTGCAGAACGACCTGCAATACGGTACAGCCCGTGGCCAGAAGCTACTGCTGAACGCCTGCCTGCCGAAGGGCAAGAAGAGTCCCATTGCGGCCATGATCCTCATTCACGGCGGCGGCTTCGACAGCGGCACGAAAGACTTCGGCGGCATGACCGCGCTCTGCTCAGAGCTGGCCGACGGCGGCATCGCCGCCTTCTCGGTGGACTATCGCCTGGCCCCGCGATTCGCCTACCCGGCCCAGGTGAACGATGTCACCGACGCGCTCGAATGGTTGCGGGAACCCGCCCAGGTCGCTGAGTTCGGCATCGACCCCGAACGCATCGGATTGTTCGGCAGTTCGGCTGGTGCGATCATCGCCGCCTCGATCGGTACCAACGGCACCGGCAGCCTCACCAGTGGCGACCGGGTCGCGGCGGTCGTGGCGATGTCGCCGGCGGTCGACCTCACCGAGAACGGGCTCCTGCTCGGCGACCCGTCAAAAACGGCGATCACCTCTATTCTGCAATACCTCGGCTGTTCCGACTTCACCGACTGCCCGAATTCCCGCGAGGCGTCGCCGTTGTACTCGGTGGACAAGACCGACCCGCCGTTTTACATCGCCATTTCAAAAAAAGAACTTGTTCCCGTCGAACAGGGGGAGGCCATGGCCCTCGCGCTCAAAGCGGTCGGTGTACCGGTCATTCTCGACGTGAAACCCGGTAAACGACACGCATTGGAGCTCCTCGACGAGACGACGCGCGCGAGTATTCGTCAGTTTCTGATCGACAATCTAGTTAACTCCTCGTCACGGACTGATTAAATCCTCAATACTGACGGTCCAAAAGTGAGGATTTTTATGCCAACATAGGTTTCTGTCATCGTGCACCCGAAGCACGATGCGTCGATCACGCGGGGAGAAGTGCCCATGGAACTGAAACGACTGGTTCGAATACTTAGAAAGCGATGGATTCTCATTGTTGCTTTCGTCCTGCTCGGCGTGGTCGGTGGAGCAGCAGCCGCGCTGATCACCCCCGTGCAGTACCAGGCCTCCACCCGCGTGTTCGTGGCCGCCCAGATTCAAAACGGCTCAACACCCGGTGACCTCGTGCAGGGCAACAACTTCGTCGTGCAGAAGCTGCCGTACTACCTCGACGTCGCCACGAGCCCCCGCGTGCTCGACCCGGTGATCGCAAGCCTTGGCCTCGATGAGACCGCGGTCGACCTGGCCGAGCGGGTCACGGCCACCACCCAGCCCGGCTCAGCGGTCATTGAGATCGCAGCGCTTGCGTCTACAGCGGATGCCGCCCAGCAGCTCGCGCAGGCCGTCTCGGAGAGTTTCACCGACGTCGTCATCAACCAGCTGGAGAAGCCCGCTGACGGCGGTGCCAGCCCGGTCACGGTCGGCGTGCTCGACCCCGCCGTCGCCCCCGATAACCCCGCGCTGCCTCAGCTTTACCTCAACCTCGCCGTCGGACTGCTGATCGGGCTGCTGGTCGGACTGGTCACCGCGCTCATCCTCGGGCTGCTCGACCGCCGCATCTACAACCGCGACGACATCGAACGCCTCACCGTTGTTCCCATGCTCGGCGGTATTCCGCTCGAAGCCCGCGCCAACCCGATTATCTCGCCCGACGGTGCTTCCACCGCCCGCGCTGAGGCGTTTCGGGTGTTGCGCACCAACCTCGAGTTCGCCGACGCCGACACCGGTCGTCGCAGCCTCGTCGTGACCTCCTCCGTTTCGGGCGAGGGCAAGACCACGACGCTCGTGAACCTGGCCATCGTGCTGGCCGAGAGCGGTGCGACCGTCGCCGTCATCGACGCCGATCTGCGCACGCCCCGGCTCGCCGATTACCTGGGCCTCGACGCCGATCGTGGTCTGACTGAGGTGCTCCTGGGCGACGTTCAGCTCAAGGAATCCCTGCAATCGTGGGGCGCACAGCATCCACTCACCGTTTTGTCGTCGGGCAAAATTCCCACGAACCCGAGCGAACTGCTCGGATCGACCGCCATGGGCACGGTGCTCGACGTGCTCAGCAGCAGCTACGACTACGTGCTCATCGACGCCCCGTCGGTGCTCGCGGTGACCGACGCTGCCGTGCTCAGCCGCTGGACCGGCGGCACTATTCTGGTCGTCGGCGCGAACCGGGTGCGCGAACCCGAACTGCTCGCCGCCTTCGACGCCCTCGAAGCGGTCGGCACGACGCCCCTCGGTGTCGTGTTGGCCATGGTTCCCACTCGCGGTCCCGACGCGCTCGTGCAGGGTGCCGGGTTCGCGACTACTTCCCGCCCGGCACCACGTGCCGCCACCGCGATCGACGCGGAGGCGAGCGACGCGAGTCGTTCGACCCCGCCCGACAGCGAGTCTGCCCCATCAGACACCCCTACCCGCGTCACCTGGTAAATCCACCCGTTCCATTTACGTTTGGCGCACGTTCGAAGACGCACGTTCGAAACTGTTCCGCAAAGGCGTTACCCGAAGGGAGCCTCAGTGTCCGTGCACTCGTCTTACCCGATCGATTCGTCGCCCTCCCAGCAACGAAAGCTTCTGCTCGTCGCCTCCACCGGCGGGCACCTGGCCCAGCTGGTGCGGTTGGCGCCCGGGCTGGGTGCCTCGCCCAGTTCGCTCTGGGTCACCTTTGATTCCATGCAGAGCCGGTCATTGTTGGCCGGCCAGCGGCGCATCCATGTGCCGTACGTGCGTCCGCGCGATTACCTCGGCATGATGCGCGCGGCCAGCATCGTTCGCCGTGTGCTCAAACACGAAACGTTTGAGGGGGCGGTGAGCACCGGTGCCGGTCTCGCCGTCGCGGCGCTGCCGCAGGCCGCGATCAGCGGCGTGCCGAGCCTCTACATCGAGAGCGTCTCCCGCGTCGAGGGGCCATCGCTCAGCGGACGGATGCTCGCCGCCAGCCATCTGGTCAGCGTGCGTACCCAGCATCCAGCCTGGGCCACCAACCGGTGGCGAACGCACCCGAGCGTGCTGTCCACCTACCATTCTTTGATCCGGCCAGCGCCGGAGCGCCCCAGCCTGTTCGTCACCCTCGGCACCATCGAGGGTTACCGCTTCGACTCCCTCGTCGACGCCGTGCTCGCCAGCGGCCTGGCCGATGAGCGCACCGTCTGGCAGCTCGGGTTCACCACCGACCGCACCGACCTTCCGGGCCAGGTGCACCAGATGATGCCGACTGCGCAGTTCGTCGATGCCGCCCTGACAGCCGACGTCGTGATCACCCACGCCGGTGTCGGTACCTTCATGGGACTGCTCGAAATGGGCATTTTTCCGGTGATCGTGACCCGCCGCAAGCACCGCGGTGAACACGTCGATGACCACCAGATGCAGATCGCGGAGCTCGCCGAATATCTCGGCGTCGCCAGGGCCGTTGACTCGCCCGACCTCACGGCCGACGTCATCCGCTTCGCTGCCGGCCGTGCCATCGACACCGGTGTGCGCATTCCGCTGCCCAGCGACCGATGAGCCAGGGGTCATCTCCTCAGCGGATGCTGCGCGACATCTTCGTGCCGGCCCGCGGCCAATACGACAACATCGGCGATATTCTGCTGCGCCGCCAATTGCTCGACTGGTTGCGGGCGAGCGGGCCGCTGCACGTCTATGTCGGCGAGGCACCCGACGGGTATGCCGAGGGGCTCGGCCTCGGGCCGGGCGACGTGCAGTATCGTTCGTTTCGCCGGTGGTACGCCGCGGCGCTGGCCAGTGCGGCCCGAGGCCGCGCCTCGTACGTGTTCAAACCGGGCGAGATCCAGCTGACCCTGATCGGCATGAAAGAGCACCTCGCCATGCTGCCGGTGCTCGCACTCGTGCGTGCCCGACACGGCCGCGTCGCCCGGGTCGGAGTGGGCAGCCGAAACTTCGCGCCGCTGCCGCGAGCATTGATGGGGCCATCCATCGCGCTGTCGAACGTGTCGTTGTGGCGGGACGAAGCGACGGCCGGGTATCTCGGGCAGGGCAGCATCATGCCCGACCTGGCCTTCGCCGGCAGCAGCGCTGATTCAAGCGACGCTAATGCCGGCGGTACGGCCCGCCGCGACGTGCTCGTCGTGTCAATGCGCTCCGACCTCGAGTACCCGAGCGGCGCCTGGCTCGCCGGGGTGCGTGCCGTCGCGGCCGACAACGGCCTGCAGATCTGGTGTGTCACCCAGGTGTTGCGCGATGACGACAAGTGCGGCCAACTGGCCGCCGACCTTGGCGGCGAGGAGCTGCGCTGGAACGGCACCGGGCACGACGAGCAGGAACAGCGCCTGCGCGCCCTGTATCGGCGGGCGGCGCTCACCGTGAGTGATCGACTGCACGTGCTCGTCGGCGCCCTCACCGAGGGGGCGGTTCCGGCCGCGCTCCTGGTCGACGCCAAGTCAGACAAGATCGCTCGGCATTTCGCCGCAGCCGGACTGCACGACGTGAGCATTGTCAGCGCGGGCCTGTCTGCCGCCGAGATCGCTGCCCGGCTGCAGAATCTGCTTGGCCGTCGCGTGGCTATCCTGGCTGGGCTGGCCGAGGCCCAGGACGAATTGCAGACCGTACGCCGCCTGCTGGACCAGGTGCTTACTACCGAGAGCGTGCGGTGAGTCTCGCCGAAGCGGGCGACACCGAGCCGATTAATGCCGGGCCGGACGACACCGAACCGAACGAGGCCGGGGCTGTTGCAGTCGAGCGCATCGAATCTGATCCAGGCGACACCGAGCCGATCGGCACCGAGCCGATCGCCCTGGGGCAGCCATCCGCCGCAGCGATCCCCGCCGCCCGCACCGAGATTCGCTCCGCGTCTGGCACCGAGTCCGTTCCCGGACCGACCCGTGTGCCGTTGGCTCCGGCTGCGCAGTCCGAACGCCTGCTCGCCGTGCACATCGGGCGCAGCGGCGAAGTCGCCGGCGGTATGAGTCAGGTCGTCAATGGCTATCTGGCACATTCCTTTGCTGACTTCGACCTGCGCATGGTCTCCTCGCGCGACGGCAGTGGCGGGGTGCGGGCGGCGGGGCTGGCGGCATCCGCATTCTGGAAGGTGCTGCGCCTGGCCAGGCCCGAGCGCACCGTGGTGATCGCGCACCTGTCGCAGGGCGGGTCCTTCGCGCGCGAAGGCGCGCTGCTGGCCCTGGCCCACGCGCGCGGGTTCGCCACGGTCGCTCAGCTTCACGGCAGCTCCTTCGCCGACTTTGCCGAGAAACGGCCCGGCCTGGTCGGGCGTGTCCTACGCGCGGCCGACGTGGTGCTGACCCTGTCGGCCGAGTCGCAAGTGGCTGCCGCTGAATTCGTACCCCTGGAGCGCGTCGTGCTCGTGCCGAACGCCGTCGCCGATGGGGTACGGCGCGAGATTGAACCCCTCGTGGTGTTCGGCGGTGCGGTCAGCACGCGAAAGGGCGTCGACGTGCTCGTGGCGGTCTGGCAGCGGCTTGCGCCCCAGCATCCGCTCTGGAAATTGGTCATTGCCGGCCCCATCGTCGACCAACCCGCAGTACCGCTGACCCGCGGCGAATTCGTGGGGGCGCTCAGCCATGAGGCACTGATGAAGCTGCTGGAGCGGTCGGCGATCGCCGTGTTGCCCTCCCGCGACGAGGCGATGCCCATGTTCATTCTCGAAGCCATGGCCCGGAGGAACTGTGTTGTGGCGACGCGGGTCGGCGGCGTGCCGGCCGTGCTGGCGAACGGCGTGGGCATGATCGTGGAACCCGGCGACGCCGACTCGCTCGAGGTGGCGCTTCGGCACGCGATAACGGATGCCGCCTGGCGCGCCAAAAAGGCGGATCTGGCCAGATCCGCCTTTGAGACTACCTATTCGGCGGCCGCTGTCTTTCCGCTGGTCGAGCGCAGCTGGCAGGTTGCGCTCGACCGGCGAGCAGACAGTGTGTTATGAAATGCAGGACTGGTTCGAGAAGCCGGAACCGGCGGCCGTGACGGTGTTGGAGCAGTAGACCTTGGTGCCGCTGGCACCCTTGCTGCCCTGCTCGTGAACGAAGAAGCCGTAGCCGGCAGCGCCGACCGGGGCAGTGTTGCCGAAGAAGACGTTGCGAAGTCCCCAGCCAGCGACGCTTCCGTTGACCGCGAAGCCGTGCATGGTGCTGTTCTTGCCGGTGTTGTTGTAGATGCTCCAGTCGTTGCCCTTGACCTTGACCCATTCCTCGGCGCGGGGCATGGCGTTGGCACCGTCGATGACGTTGTCGCGGATGATGCCGTTCGACGTGCCTTCCTTGACCTCGATCGGCTGGGCGCCCGTCAGGCTGATGTCGTTGGCCATGAGCAGGGTGCGGTCGGTGTTGTCGGGCTGGCAGTTGGTCTGAGCGCACCAGTTGGCGTCTGAGGTTCCGATGTAGATGCCCTCGCCGTAGAACGGGTCGCGCTTTCCGGTGTTCTTGATGGTGTTGCCGACGATGGTGTTGTCGGTGCTGAAGGCGCGAACGTGAATGCCCTCATAGCCGATGTTGTCGACGAGAGTGTCGGCAACGGTGACGTGGTTGCTGCGGATCACGCTGATGCCCTTGAGGCTGTTGGTGACGGTCATGCCGGCTACCACGAGGTTGGACGAGTTGGTGATCTGAATGCCGTGGTTGTCCTGGATACTGCCGACGTTGATCACGGCGCTGCGCGGTCCGCAGACCCAGATCGGGTTGGAAGCGGTTCCATTGACGGTCATGTTGATCTGCTCGTTGTAGGTGCCGGGGGCCAGCTTGATGACGGTTCCGGGCTGGGCCTGGGCGAGCGCGGCCATGAGTTCCCTGGCCGTGGCCACGTTCACAGTGGCAGCGGGGCAGTCAGCGTAGCGGTGGGTGCTGATCGGAGCCGGGGTCGGCGCGGTGCTCGGCACGGCCGACACGATGAACGCGTCGACGATGCTGCTGGTACCGGTGGAGCGGGCATCCTTCTGGCCGGTGCGGGTCACCGTGATGGTGTGGGTTCCTGTCGAGAGGCTCGTGGTGCTGAACGCATTCTGCTTGTAGGCCGTGGTCGCCGAGTAACCGTTGACCGTGGCAACGGTCTGGCCGTCGATCGCGATGGTGCTCGTACCCGAGCTGCTGGTCAGACGGGTGATGAAGGCAACGCTGGTGCCCTGAAAGGTGAACGCGGCGCTGCCTGAGGTCGTGGTGAACTGCACTCCGCCGCCCGAGTCATTGGCCGAGCCGGAGGTGCGCCAGGTACCGGCATACGAGACCGATGCCGAGGCGCTGTCGAAGGTGGTCGAGCCGGCCGGGGCCTGTACCGGAGCCGTGGTAGCAACCGGAGTCGGGGTGGGCTCAGGGGCCGGTGTCGTCGTCGTGCCTGCCGGGGCCAGGGTGACGAAGGCGTCGACGATGCTGCTGGTTCCGGTGGAACGGGCATCCTTCTGGCCGGTGCGGCTCACCTTGATGGTGTGCGTTCCGCTGGAGAGGTTCGAGGTGCTGAACAGGCTCTGCTGGTACTTCGTCGAGGCTGAGTAGCCGTTGACCGTGGCGACGACCTTGCCGTCGATGGCGATGTCACTGGTGCCTGAGCTGCTGGTCATACGTGTCACGTAGGCCACGGTTGACCCGGTGAAGGTGAGCGAGGCGCTCGACGTGGCCCCGGCGTACTTGATCGATGCGCCGTGGTCGGACGGCGAGCCCGTCGTGAGCCAGGTGCCGGAGTACTTGACCTGCGAGGAGCTACTGTCGACCACCGTGGTGCCGGCGGGCGCAGTGGCGGCGGAGGCTGAGGCGACGCCGACGGGGATCATCGCGGTGAGGGGAACCAGCGCGGCGATGGCGACGGCGGCGATGATGGCGCGGCGTGAGATGCGGGGGAACAGCATTGTGGACCTTCCGGAAATTCATGGACAGTTGGTGGCGTCCGTGAACCCGGGGGATTACGACGCACATGATCTTCGTGAACTTCGGCTTCGCGCTGCCGTGATCACTTTTTGTCAATTAGCGTCTGAACTGCTGCGCGTTACCCGTGTGTAAATGGGTTTGTGGGCGCAATCTGAGCGGATGCCGCGCCTCGCCTCGCGCGAGCGCGCGCGGGAGGGCTTCGGGGTGCTCCCGTGTGGCCGGATGGCCGAAACTGAAAAGACCTCGACGATTTCGCCCTGATCAGTGCTATTGCCCATTGTGGGCTATGCCCCGCAAACGGGGGCGTGTCCTGCGGGCCTCCGAGCGGGGTAGCCGCGGCGTGGCATCCGTCATTCCTGTGAAAGCGCCTAGAGAAAATCTGAAACTGTTGAGTCTTTTGTCAACCTCGAAAATCGTGAAGCTGAGCGCGCGACAAACGGCCCTCAACGCGCTCCCTGAGCGCATTGAGGGCCGTGAGAATTTCGGCTATCGAGTGCAGGCGATGTTGGAGAGGCCTTCGCCAGCGCGGGTGACCGAGTTCGAGCACGACACGTCGGTGTCGCTCGACCCCTTACGGCCCTTCTCGTGGATGAAGAAGGCAAAGCCGCCGGCGTTCACCGCCCCGGAGTTGCCGGTGAAGGTGTTGCGCAAGCCCCAGCCATCGACACTGCCGTTGACTGCGAATCCGTGCAGCGGGCTGTTGGAGCCCCGGTTGCCATCGATGGTCCAGTCGTTGCCCTTGACCTTGACCCACTCTTCGGCATCGCTCATGGCATTGGCGCCGTCGATCACGTTGTCGCGAATGACGCCGTCTGACGTGCCCTCCTTGACCTCGATCGGCTGGGCGCCGGTGAGGCTGATGCGGTTGGACAGCACCCGGGTGCCGTCGGTTCGATCGGGCTTACAGTTGGTCTGGGCGCACCAGTTGTTCTCCGAGGTGCCGATGTAGATGCCCTCGCCGAAGGATGCGTCGCGCTTACCGGTGTTCGAAATGGTGTTGCCGACGACCGTGCTGTCGGTCGTGAAAGCGCGCAGGTGGATGCCCTCATAGCCGATGTGGTCGATGCGGGTGTCGGCGATGGTCACGTTCGTGCCGCTGATTACGCTGATGCCCTTGAGGCTGTTGGTCACGGTCATGCCCGCGATCACGAGGTTGGAGGAGTTCTTGACCTGGATACCGTGGTTGTCCTGGATGCCGCCAACGTTGATCACGGCGTCGCGCGAGCCGCAGACCCAGATCGGGTTGGAGGCGGTGCCGTTGGCGTGCATGTCGATCTGGCCTCTGTAGGTACCGGGGGCCATCCTGATGACGGTGCCGGGCCGTGCGCGGTCGACGGCCGCCATGAGCTCGTCGGCGGTGTGCACCGTCGTCGTCGCGGCGGGGCAGTCGGCATAGCGGTGCACTCCGGTCGACGGCGCGAGCGCGGGGACGGGCGCGGGTTCCGGAGCCGGGGCCACGCTGGTCGTGGCGTTCACGACGAAGGCGTCGACGATGCTGTTGGTGCCGCTCGAGCGGGCATCCTTTTTGCCGGTTCGACTGATCTTGATGGTGTGGCTGCCGCTCGACAGGGTGGTCGTGCTGAACGCGGTCTTCTGGTGCACTGTTCTCGCGGAGTACGCATTCACCGTGGCGACGACCTTGCCATCGATCGACACGGTACTCTTGCCCGAGCTCGTGGTGGTGCGGGTGATGAAGGCCACGCTGGTTCCCGTGAACGTCATCGACGCGCTGCCCGCACTGAACTGAAACCGCACGGAGCCACCCCGGTCGGCGGCATCGCGGGTGCTGCGCCAGGAGCCGGTGTAGGTGATCTTGGCCGAGGAACTGTCGATAACAGTTCGGGCCGGTCCGGCGGCGGCGGCCTCGATGCCCGGGATGGGGGCGGTCATCGGGACCAGAATAGCCACGGCGACCGCAGTGAAGGCGGCGACAATAGTCAGAGCGTGGCGAGTGGATGCGCGCGGGCGGGGGAGTGTGCGGGAAGTCGGCGTGCGGTCAGCCGGTTTGCGTTGGGGGTGGTTGCGGAACAGGTGCACGGTGGAGTCCTCCGGAGAGTCAGGGTCGCGAATGGACAGCTGGTGCGCGAGCGGCGCGGATGCTGGCAGAGCCGTATCGCAGGGCAGGAGCGGGTGAATTCTCGCCCGAGAATCGGTTCGTCGATCTCTACGATTCGGTCAGGTTGGAGATATTCCGGTGATCTGTAGCGGGCGAGTCTTTCGACGGTTCGCTTCGTGCCGGATGCTGGCCGGGTCGTTGGGGTGCGATGCGTATTCAGCGTTCTAAGACCGAGATCGTAGGGGACTATTCGGATTGAACTGTGGTCCCGAGCCTATCGAGAGCCAAAGTCGAATCCGTTTCACTTTCCTGTGAAAACGCCCAGAATGGCGCCTCTCCGCGTGACGTCTCTGCGCAGCTCGCCCGCTGCAGCCTCCACAGGCTCAGCGCTCACCCTGCTCGGCGGCCAGGCGCAGCACCCGGCGGTGCAGCGGCACGCTCACCTTCGCCGAGCCGGCCAGTGCGAGGCGCTTCCAATCGCCACGACGCGCGGCGAGCAGCACGAGGCGCCAGGTGAGCCGGGAACGCAACTCGGCAACAATCTCGTCACGTTCCTCGGCATCGTACGGGCCGCTCAGGGCGTCTTTCAGCCCGGAGAGCAGAATGTAGCGCAGCCGAAAGTAGCCGTACGAGTTCGATCCGATGATGCGGGTATCGAGGGTGATCGCCGCCGTGGTGACGGCCTGCTCCACCAGCAGCAGCGACTCAGCCCGGCGCGACCCCGAGCGGATGATCGACCCACCGCGCACGACATAGGAATACAGCACATCACGGATGACGGCCACACGATCGGCCGCGGCGAGCAGTTGGGCCACCATCGCCAGGTCGGAGTGCACCCGGGCCGGGGTGAACTCGATCTCACGGGTGAGCTCCCTGCGGAACAGCTTGTTCCACAGGTGTCCGCTGATCTCGCCGTCGAGCAGCATTCCGAAAGCCTCGGCGCCGGTGATCGGACCGTTCAGCAGGGGCGCAGCCAACGGGCGCCGCTGGCCGGGATAGACATATTCGGCGCCGCAGACGATCACGTCGGCGCCGGTCGACCGCGCCGCCGCCACGAGTTTCTCGAGCGCCGACACCGCCCAGTCGTCATCACAATCGACGAACCACAGAAATTCGCCGCGGCTCTCAGCCACCGCGCGGGCCCGGGCGCGGGCGACTCCGCCGTTCTGCTCCTGTCGAAAATACGAAACGCTGGCGTGGGCGGCTGCAGCCCGCGCGCCGATCTGGGCCGTCGCATCCGTTGAGCCGTCGTCGACCACGATGATCTCGACCGACCCGGCGGCGGAAACGGTGAGCGTCTGCTGCAGCAGGTTCTTGATGGCGTCTTGAAGAAATTCCTCCGCGTTGTAGGCCGGAACAATGACGCTCACGACCGGATGCGCGACCGCCTCTGACCGCCCGGCGGCGTGCGCCCCATTCACGCGGTGAGCTTTCGAATGGTGTCGGTCAGCTCCCGCAGAGAAGCGCGGGCCTCCACGACGTGGCGCAGGATCGGCTCCCGGCGGCTGATCACGTCGCGGGCGCGGCGCTCGAGCGCTGCCGGGTCGGGCAGCGTCCAGCCGATCGTGGCGCCCTTGATGCCGACCGCGTCGAGGGTGCGGGCCGCCTTCGACGGCCCAGCGTCAGCGATCACGAGCGGCAGCGCGCCCTCGGTGAGTCCGATCACGGCGGCGTGCAGCCGGTCACTCACCACGAGCAGCGACCGCTGGTACACCTCGCGCAGGCGAAGCTCCTGTGTTGCATGGTCCGGGCCGTCCCAGACCAGGGCCGTGCCGCCGAGTGAGACCGCGAGTTCTTCGGCGAGTGGCCCGTCGCGTTCAATCTGCGACACGGTGACGATCTCGAGCCCGAGAGTGTCGGCCAGACCGCGGAGCGCCGCGAGCCAGGCCGCGTCGGGGCGTCGCCCGTTGTAGCGCACCGAGACTGCGAGCAGCGGGCGATCCGCGGTGGACGCGATCAGGTCGGCATCCGCTGCTCCCGTGGCGAAGGCCCAGTCGGGAGCGATACGGCCGAGCCCCATCGCGGAACGGCTGTAGGCGTCGCGCCAGGCCACCAGGTCGCACAGGCGCAGGGTAGCCGCTACCGGAATGCGCCAGCCGGTCTTCTGCCGCACGCCGAACCCGGCGTGCACGGCATGGCCGCCGCGCAGCCGGTTGAGCGCCAGGTGTGGCGCCAACCGCAGATAGCGCAGCGCGTAGGCGCGCTGCAGCTCAATTTCGCCGGAGTTGAAGGCATACACGGATGCCTCCCGCAGCGTCGACCGCGAAATCTCTCGTCGCCACTCGGCGCTGGTGCGGTAGACCCGGTCTTCGTCGTGCAGGCCGAGCCCACTCAGATAGGCATCCGATCGGGCGCCCACGAACACCTGCAGTTCGCCGGCCCCGCGCAGCGCCTCGAGAAAGGCCCGCCGCAACACGGTGTCGCCGACATTGTCGATCTGGCCCATGGCCGAGGCGAAGATTCTCATGTGCGCTCCACAACCCGCAGCAGCACTCGTTCCAGGTCGGAGCCGCTGGCTTCCTCCGAGAATCGGGCCAGCCAGGGTTCGATGTTGTCGAGCGGCAGCTCGGCTGCCCGCAGGATGGCGTCGGCGAGGTCAACCGGATGAGCGGACAGCGCGAGTTCCCCCGTGATACCGGGCACAATCGCATCCGCTACCCCGAGTGCCCCCGACACGGCGACCGCCGGATAGCCGGCCGCCGCGGCCTCCACGAGCACATTGCCGAAGCCTTCCCGGCTCGAGGTGAGCAGGGCCACCGCGTTGTCGCCGAAGTGGTCGAACCAGTTCTCGACCCAGCCGCGGTGGTGAAAGACCACGTGCTCCTGTCGGGCCGCGGCCTGCACGTCGTCGAGCAGCGGGCCGCCGCCGAAGGAGACGACCTCGACGGCCACGCCGCGACGGGCGAGCTCCGCTGCGGCCGCGATGGCGAGCAGCGGACGCTTCTGCGCCACCAGCCGGCAGGCCAGCACGATTTGAATGCCATTGGCCGACCCCGGCCGCCGTTCGGATCGCTCCAGGATGGTCGTGCCGCCCGCTTCGGCCGGAGCGGTACCGTCACCACTCACCTCGACCCGCGCCGCGGTCGTACCCGGCCCGCGCGGGGTTCCGCGCAGCTTCGCGGTCGCCGGGTTGGCGACGACGGTGATGCGGTCGCCGCGCACCCCGAAAGCCGCGACCATTTCCGCGGCGACCGGATGTGAGATGGCGATCACGTGGTCGGCCCACCGATACAGGCGCTTGGCGAACCAGATCTTCACCCGGTGGGCGAGGCCCGAACCGGGCAGTCCGAGCGACACCAGGTTGCGCTCGCTCACCAGCACGCGCGGCCGCAGTCGCACCGGAATCAGGCGGGCTGTCGTCAGCAGCACCAGATTGGGGTGCGCCTGCAGGGATATCGCCACGTCGGGCTGCCAGTCGAGCAGGCGGCGGCGCAGCGCGGAGGCTTTCCGCACATGGCCGTGCTGGGCAGAGAGAGAAATGGCTTCAACCCCGTCAGGCAGGTACTCCGGCTTCACCTCGGCGGCGGTGAGCACGACGCTCACCTCGTAGCCCTGGTCGGCGAGCCAGCCCATCCAGGTGCGGGCCACGAATTCTGCCCCGCCACCGTGCAGTGACGGAATAACAAAGAGGATGCGTCGCAGGGCTGGGTGCCCGCGCTCATAGTCGGGCGGGGGCGGTGAGGAGAGTGTCATGCGGGGCCTTGTCTGTGGGGAGTCGGGCTCGGGGCCGTCAGGGCAGGGGAATGGGAACGCGTTGCACTCGGCAATCCCGAGAAGTTCAGAGCGGCCAGGCGCTGCACCTCGGGCAGCCGCGCGGCAAGCCGATCGCGATAGCTCTCTCGCTCGGCCAACACGGCCAGGGCCACCGGGATCATGCGCTCGGCTAGGCCGACGCCCGGTTCGACGCACAGTTCCTGCGTGTCAAAGAGCCGCATCATGCCGGCGACCTTGCCCTGGGTTGACAAGGCAACGGCGGGCACCTCGTGGAACATGGCCTGCACGGCCAGGTGCATGCGACCGGTCAGTACGATGTCGGCGCCGGCGCACAGCCCGCGCACTTCGGCCGGGCTGAGCAGCCGGTTCACCAGGACCACTCCGGAATCCGTCAGCCCGCCAGAGGCGGCCAGCCGGTCGAACACGGCTCGGCAGGCGGCCGCGTCGTCACCGCTGGTGCGCACGACGTGCGGCAGTAACACCACGCGGAGCCCCGCCTCCAGCAGTGCGGTGACGATTCGGGCGTACTCCGTGGTCTGGTCGAAGCTGCGGCCAACCAGCGCGCTCGCGTTGACCACGGCGTACCGGGCCGGTGTGGCCCCGAGATATTCCGTCACCGCCAGGCTACAACTGGTGCGGGCGGCGAACACGGCGTCGGCGACATCCACCACGTTCTCGAAGCGATCGGTGCGGGCGCGCTCGCTGGATACCGGGTCGCGCAGCTGCAACCGCGTGCCCATCCGGCCGGCCCGGGCGAGCGACCGGCGCACTCCCACATTGGCGTGGCCGTTCCAGCTGAAGCCGAGAATGCGCGCTTCGACGCCGATGCTGCGGGCCAGGCTGGCAACATCCGCTCGCCGGGAGGAGGCGCGCACGCTGTAGGCGCCGTCCATGATATCGGCGCCGATCACGGTCAGCGACCGGGCTCCGTCGAGTACCGGAGCCAGCAGGGCCATAGCCTGGCGGTGTACCCGCCCGGTACCGTAGATCAGGTGCGGAATCGGTACGAGGTGCGCCCGCGAGGCATGCTGCGTGGGAATCCGCACGTCCGCCGGCCGGCGCACGAGCACCTGCACCGGTCCCTCCACGTTTTCAAGAAAAGCTTCGACCATGGCCTGGTCGCCGATATTGCCTTCGCCGGGCGGTGCGACGAGAACATGCCACCGCTGGGCGCGCAGATCGAACAAGCGCAGCTGGTTGGTCGCGTGTTGCAGCGCAGCGCGGTCGCGCAGATACGGCAGAGCGGATGCCGCGGCCAGGCCGTGCACGACCCGGTCCAACCGGCGGATGATGCGCATCCGGGTGCGGCCGGCCGTGCGGGTCCGCGCCGGGATGCGGGCGGGGGACAGCTGGTCGGTGTCGATATCAACGCTGGGGCTGCCCGATTTCGACGCCTTCGCGGAGCGCAGAAAGTTGCGGGCCTGGGTGATCGAGCGCACATCGCGGCGAAAAATCGGCCAGATCAGCATGACCAGGCCGATCGCGGCGAGCAGCGCGACTCCGCCGAGGGCGACGCGCGCGAATGGAAGCTCGATCGGAATCCACTGCACGGCGGCCCAGCTGACGCCGGTGGCGAAACCGTAACCGAGAATGGCGCGCACGCCAGCCAGGAACATGGCGCGCGCCGGCGCATCCGTTACCCGGCTGATCCTCCAGAGGCCGATCGGCCAGATCAGCGCGACGCCGATCGAGTACCCGGCGGCGACGCCGTAGACGCCCCAGAGCGAACCGACCAGCACGAAGGCCACCAGCAACGGCCGAGTGGTGAGGGCGAAATACAGGTTCTGCTTGGTGGCATCCTTCGACAGGAACACCCAATAGGTGGCGTAGGCGGCGGCTTCGAAGAATCCGGCTATGGCGAGAATCTGAAAGATCGGTGCGGAACCCAGCCACCGGCTGCCGAGCGCGATGCTGATGATCGGCAGGGCCTGGGCGCAGGAGAAGGCGAGCACGATGGTGACCGCGTGCAGCATGATCGTCTGCCCGAGCAGAATGAACCGGTCGTACTTGGGCGGGTCGTCCTGCAGCCGGGCCAGCACCGGCAGGGCCACCCGGGTGGACGGACCGTTGATCTGGTTGAGCGGCAGCAGCAGCAGCTGGAACGCCCGGTTGTACAGGCCGAGCGGGCCGGCACCGAGGGTGGCACCGATCACGATCGTGTCGGTGTTGCGACTGGCGTAGCCGAGCAGCTGGGTACCGGCCAGGTTCGACCCGAACACGATCAGGTGGCGCATGGGCGCGGCGCGGTGATACCAGCCGGGAAACCAGGTGGTGACCGGAATGAGAATGATGATGGTGAGAATGCCCTGGCTGATCTGCTGCCCGGCGAGAGCCCAGTAGCCGAAGCCGTTCAGGGCCATCACGATACCGACGAAGAGGCCGCCGACCTGCGCGCCGATCTCCGACCCGGCCAGGGCCACGAAGTGAAAGTTGCGGTTGAGGTCCGCGCGAAACTGGGTGGCCAGGCCGTTGAGCAGAAACGTTCCGGCGAGCACCTGGGTGAGCAGCACGAGCCGGTCGTCGCCGTACAGGGTGGCGATGAGCGGGCTGAACAGTACCGCGAGCAGCATGAGCGCGAACCCGATCAGGCTATTGATCCAGAACAGGTTGTCTTTCTGGTGCCGGCTGAGGTCGCGCACCTGAATGGCGGCCGACGACAGCCCGAAGTTGCGCAGTACCTCGCCGACGCCGATGATGGCAGCGACCGAGGCGACGAGGCCGTAGTCGCTCGGGTCGAGCAGTCGGCCGAGCACGACGATGCCGCCGAGCTGCACGCCGATGCGAATGAGCTGGCCGACCAGGGTGGTCGATGCTCCGCGCCCCGCGGTGCGGCCAAGTCCGGCGGTCGAGCGGGGCTTCTCGGGGGTTCCCGGCTGAATCGTGGCGGTCAACGGATGCTCCGCCCGGCAGCCACGGTGCGACCGGTCAGCTGCAGGGCCCGCAGGTAGGTGTGATAGCTCTGCAGGCCGAGCGTTTTCCAGTCGCGCCCGGAGAGCTGCGGGCGCGGTCGCGGGCCGGCCGCGCGCATCCGCTCGAGGGTGCCGAGCAGGATCTCCGGAGTGAGGTCGCCCTCGTAGAGGTAGATCCAGTCGGGGCCGACCTCCTCGGACAGCGCCCGGTTCGAGGGTGTCGACGGCACGAGCACCGGTCGATCGAGCGACAGTGCCACGAGCAGCACCCCGGAGTTGTGCATTTCGCGGTAGGGCAGCACGACCAGTTCGGCCCCGCCGACCTCGATCACCAATTCCTCGTCGGAGACGAAACGCAGCACGGAGCTGATCCGCGCATCGCGGGCGGTTTCGGTGCTGATGATCTCACCCAGCCCGCTCGACGGCCGGCCCACAATGCGCAGCGTCAGGTCGGGCCGAGGTAACGCCCGGAACACCTGCAGCAGCGTTTCGACACCCTTGTACGGGCGGATCAAACCGAAATAGAGGATGCGCCCCGTCACCGAGTCTGGCCGCGGCATGCCGCTGAAACGGTCGCGATAGTGGCCGTGCAAAATGGTGACCGCCCGGGACTCGGGCTCGACCGGTGTGGTGGGGTTGAGCCGGATTACGAGGGCCGTGCGAGCGTCGAGCGCGTCCAGCGCGCGAGTTTCGGCATCGTGACCGGCCGCCTCGTGCGGGGTCATGTTGTGCGCGGTGCGCACGATCGGAATGCGCTGCAGCTTGGCGCGCAGCAGCAGGGCGTACAGCGCACCGCGGCGCAGCCGGGCCTTCAGCGGCCTCGGCGCGCGGATGAGCAGCTCCGGCCAGTGCACGTGAAAGACGTCATAGCGGCCGAGCAGCGCGGTGCGCCAGGAGAAGAATCGCATGGTCACCGCATCGGGAGCGCCCTCGACGACCTGGTTGACGTACCGGGTGGTGCCGTCGGGCGGACTCAGCGATTGTAAAACTGTCAGGTGTCCATTAAATGCTGTCATCATGCCCATTCCCCTTACGGGCCGGTGAAACGGATCGGCTAAACAGAGCGGCTAAACGGATCAACTCAAACGTGAGAATCTGTCGGTTTAGCGTAGCGTGCAGGGAGCTCCTGCGTCAGAGTCGTGCATACCCCCGTTTGGGGCACCAGATGCCCGCCGCGCAGTGGGTGCGCGGCCGGATTCGAGCGGGCCGGCGGCATCCGCTCTGCTGGGATTCAGCGCCAGAATCAGCAGCAGGCCTAGCAATAGGTGCATCGGGCGCAGTGCGTCGATCGCGTTGAAGCCGGCGATGCACACCGTGTACGCCGCCAGGGCGGCGGCAGCGCCGACCGCCCTGCGGGACAGAGCGTGGGCAATGGCCGAGCCGATCATGAGCAGGAACAGCGCCAGGCCGGGCAGGCCGATACTGATGAGCAGCTGCAGCAGCGAGTTCTCGATGGTGACCTCGTTGAACAGGCGCCCGGTGATGCCGGACGTGCCAGGGCCCGACCCGATCCAGCCGGTGAGATTCGCGGCCTGTACCGACACCCACACGCCGAGGTCGCGGGCCTGCGAAGAGAGCTCGGCTTCGACGGAGTTGTTGCGAGCGGTGAAGGCATCGAACTGGAACAATCCCACCACGGCAATGACAAAGAGCCCGGCCAGCAGGGCGAATTTGCCCCAGCGCTTTTCGCCGCGCAGCACGAGCGATACCGCGTAGGCGAAACCGATGGCGATGGCAGCGGCGAGAATCGCCCCGCGCGAGACGGTGGTGACCAGGCCGAGGCTACTGAAGACGGCCGCGGCGAGCGCGAGCTTGGAGTTCTCCCGCAGCCAGATGCCAATGGCCAAGACGCAGGCGACGGCAAAAAACAGGGCCGCGAAGAGCGGATGCCCGAATGACGCGTCGGCCCGATACACCGACCAGTGCTGATGGTCGGTCAGCCCGAGCGCCGAGAACAGGGTGCCCCAAATCGGGTTGAAACGCAGAACCCCTTCGACGACCGCGTAGGCACCGAGCCAGGCTCCGAGCAGCAGCCAGGTGCGGCGAATCCAGTACGCCTCTCGGGTGCTGGTGCCGATGCATAGCGGCAGCAGAACGGCAGCGCTGAAGCTGATCATCCAACCCAGGCTCGCCTGCAGGTCGGTGGTGCGCGCGAGGGTGAACAGTGTCCAGACCAGAAACAGCAGGGCGAAGTAGCGGGTGGCCGACCGGAAGGGGGCCGGCGGGGTCGCGGGGCTGGCATCCGTTTTCGTTGGCAGCAGGCGTCGCAGGGCCCAGATGACGATGATCATGGTGGTCAGCGGCAGGGCGCCGATCGGGCCGTCCTGCGGCAGGATGCGCGCCGGAATCAGCGCGAAGGTGACGAGCGCGACGGCCGGCAGGATGTGCGCCGGCAGCAGGAACAGGGTGACGACGGCGGCAAAGGCGAGAAGGGTGAGTGGAATCAGAATGATGCCCACTGTGGTGATGAATCGGGGCAGCACGACGCTGGACACAATGACGAACAGTGCGGCGAGCACGACCAGAACGACCGGCGTGCTCCTCAATCGGCGCAGGGTGGAATCGAACATCGGCCGCCTCGGGTAGTAGTGGCGCAGTGTTGGCGCAGTGAATAGTTCGGGTATTGCGCAGCACTATTGGTGCGAATAGCCGCAACGATAACACGTGAATTTTCCTCAGCACCAGCGCAATGGTGTGAAAATCGGTATTTGGGTCAACATGACGGCGTGAACTGCGCCTTCAGAAATCCGGCGCTCTGGTAGACGAACTGGTAGGCCCATTTGCCGGGATCCATCGGCTGTGCGGCGCCGATCACCGCGAGTTCCCCCGCGTAGCACCGGCTGATCTGCACCCGGGCCCGGCTCACGTGGTAGCTCGAGGTGACCACGATCACCCGGTTCCAGCCGCGTTCGGTCGCAAACGCCGCGATGGCCTCGGCCTCACCGCGGGTCGTTGTGGGGTGTGGATCGAAACACTCCACGGTAATCGCCGTGCCCGGTACCGGCACCGCTCGCGCACACAGATTCGCCGGTCGGGTATCACCGCCGAACGCGTCGGAGATGAAGATCTTTCCGCTGTAGCCGGCCTGGGCGAGGTGCACGGCCTTCGCCACCACGGCGGCGCTGCCGAGTCCGCCGAGCACGACGATAGCGTCGGCGGCGACCGGTTGGTCCTCGCGCGGAAACATGACCGTTCGCGTGGTGATGGCCAGGAAGCCCACGGTCAGCAGCACGAGGCCGGTGAGCACGATCAGCGCGCGCTGCCGACGGGGGTGCCTCACTCGCTGCGCGGCAGCATCCGCTCTGCTGGTCGGGATTTCACCGCCGCGACCGGCGGGCGACCGGAGAACCAGGTCGGCACGGCGAATCCGTAGCGCAGCACCGGCAGGTCGCGCACCAGGCGCCAGAACAACAGCGAGGCAGCGACGGCGCCTCCGGCGACGATCAGGGGCAGCACCGGGGCGAGGCGGTCGAGCCAGGCCTGGCCGCGCGCGAGCAGCAGCAGGCTGGTGATGGCGGAGACGAAAAGAACGTGCACCACGTAGATCGGCAGGGTGTTGCGGCCCACATAGGTCAGCCAGGTGAACGCGCGAAAGCCCACCAGAAACCGGGCCAGGAGCAGGCCGGCGCCGAGGGCGGCGAGGCTCACCAGCACGAGGCTGCCTGTGATGAACGGCACCCGGGCGTCGACGGTGAGAATCACTCCGGCCAGCACGAGGAAGCCCGCACCGAAACCGAGCCCCAGCCCGAGAGCGCCGAACCGGCTGGGCCGGTTCACGAAGGCCAGGATCCATTCGCGCAGGTAGCAGCCGAGCAGAAAGAACACGAAGTAGCGGCCGATTCCGTTCCAGGCGATGTTGCCGGTGTCCGCGCGCGCGAAGAACAACACCGACAACAAGGCGGCAACACCGATCTGCACCCGCCAGTCGACGCGATTGAGCATCAGTTTCGCGGCCACGAAGAACAACGCGAGGGCGTAGAGAAACCAGAGGCCATTGCTCGGGCGCACGGGGGCGAGCAGCAGGTCGATCGGGTTGGTCTCATCGAAGCCCGCGGGGTTCGGCAGCAGCGAGAAATACGCGAAACGGATGACCGTCCACAGCAGCAGCGCCCACACCAGCAGGCTCAGCCGGGTGCGCCAGAGCGCCGGCCAGGTGCGTTTGATGATGGAGCCGGCAAACAGCCCGGAGGCGAGAAAGAACAGCGGCATGCGAAACACGATGAACACCAGGTTGATCTTGTTCCACAGCTCCGGGGCGAGGCCGGAGAGAACCGTCCACTGCACGGCGTGCGCGAGGGCCACGAGCAGAATGGCAATGCCTTTGGCACCGTCGACCCAGTCGACCCGGGTGCGATCGATTGTGCTGGCCACAAGTGCCTCCCTGCTAGACCGTCCGGTGTCTCAGATCGACCACGGTGTTATACCGACCACTGGGCGAAGGTTTTGATCATGTCGGTGTGGGCGAAGCCCGGCGTTTCGTGGCCGAGCGTGTGATACATCACCTGGGTGTCGGCGGCGACGAGCTTGATCTTGTTGACCAGAGCGAGGCCGTTCTTGCTCGGCACGACGACGTTATCGGGGTGGGCATCATCGGAGACGAGCACCTTGACCCGGCTATTGGTCCACGGTGTTGCGCTGATGCGCGCCGGGTTGGTGCCCTTGATCAGGGTGGGGTCGTTGTTGTAGGCGTCGCCGACGTGCGCCTGATTCTTGGTGTCGTAGGCGTAGAGCCACTCGTTGTCATAGAGGCCGTTCACCATGTACAGGCCGCGAATGTAGGGGATGAGCTTCTTGCCGTAGGTGTAGCAGGCCAGCGACCCGCCAAAGGAGGTCGCGCGCAGAAAATTGCGACGCACGGTGTAGAGCGAGTTCAGGTAGGTCCAGGCGTTCTTCTGGGCAGTCGTGGCGATGGAGTTGGTGTATTGGGTGCCGCCGGCATTGATGCAGATGGCGATGCTGTTCTGGTCGACCACCAATTCGCCCGGGTATTTGAAGCCGCCGTTCAGCGCGTTGTGGGAGCTGGAGGCCGCGTGATAGAACCACACGGCACCGATGGCGGCGGTCGAGTTCATCGAGATTGTCTGCGGAATGAACAGGCGGGCACGATCGCCGCCGATGTCCACCTCAACGTTGTCGTAGAGCTTCCGTCCCTTTTGGGTGAGCACATTCGACAGGCGCGACACCTCCCCGGGTAGTTTCGGGGCGGTGGCAGCGAACGCGGCGGGTGCGCCGAGCGCACCCAAGCCGAGCGTGGCTGCGCCAGCAGTTGACAAAGTGAGAAACTCTCGACGCTTCATTCTGCCGAAGGTAGCAGAGAGAAACGACGAGGTCCAACCCGAAATGTTAGCGAAGGTGGATCGGGTGGGGCGTCTGGCGCGGTCCGAGGGCGAATCGCAGCACGACGAGCGCGAGACCCGTGCCGAGTAGTGCCCCGAGACTGTTGGCGACAACGTCGTTCACGGTCGCGAACCGTTCCGGCAGAAAAATCAGCTGGCCGAGCTCGATCATGGCGCTGATCAGGGCGCCAGCCACCGGGCCGAGCCACCAGCGGCGCGCTCCTGCGAGCACGACGACGAGCAGGCCGACCGGAACGAACAGCGCGATGTTGGCGGTGAACTCAATGGTGTCGTAACCGAACCGGGTCGGCATTCCGTGCGCGTGTAACCAGGTCACGAAAGCCCCGATTGATCCGTGCATGTCGCGGTCGACCGGCGTGGGCCAGAATGCGATCAGCGCGAGCAGCACCAGGTAGACCAGCGTGATCCACAGGGCGCCGCGGCGCAGCAGGCTGTGCCGACGTCGTCGAATCACGGTCATGTCAGGTCCTGCATACTCGTCAACTCTGCCTTACCCGGCGGCAGCGGCCGGGCCGTTGCCGGCGACGCGTTTCGGCAGGGCAAAGACGAGCACGAGCGCGAGCAGGGCGAACCCGACGCTCACCGCCATGGCCATGGTGGCGCTGTGGGTGAAAGCCGTGGCGAGGGCATCCGCTCCAGGGCCGGTCACGGTCAGGGTTCCGAAGAAGACGCTGCCGATCACGGCGATACCGACCGCGCTGCCGACGCGCTGCATCACGCCGACCACGCCGCTCGCGCCGCCCGCCTCGGCGCGATCGACGGTCGCGACGATGAATGACACGTTCGGGGCGATGAAGAATCCGCTGCCGAGGCCCGCAATGAACAGAGGTGGCAGCAGGTGCCAGTTGGTCAGATCGCCCGGGGTGGTCAGCAGCATGACCAGCCAGATCCAGGTCAGGCCGATCGTGACGAAGGCAACGCCGACCACGAGAATGGTGCGTCCGAGGCGTTTGGCCAGTCGGTCGCTCTGTGAGGCCCCGAGAATCGTGCCGATCGCGAAGGGGATGGAGACCAGGCCCGACTCGAGGGCGCTGTGCCCGAGGCCGGCCTGCCAGAGGATGGAAATGGTGAAGAAAATGCTGGTGAACGCCGCGAAATAGACCAGCGCGAGAATGACACCGCCGGTGAAAGCCGGGTGGGAGAACAGGTGCGGAGGCACGAGCGGGCTGCCGCTGCGCCTGGCGACGGACACCTCCCAGGCACCGAACGCCACCACGAGCAGCACGCCGGCGGCCAGGGTGAGAAAAGTCCAGAGTGGCCAGCCTTGGTCCTGCCCCTCGATCAGCGGCACGAGGAGCGCCACGAGACCGACCGAGATGAGCACGAGTCCCAACCAGTCGATGCCCGCCCGCGAGCTCCGGGTCTTCTCAGGGAGCGCGGCGCCGCCGGGCAACAGAAAGACCGTGGCGATGAGGGCGAGAACACCAATCGGAAGGTTCACCCAGAACACCAGCCGCCAGCCGTTCTCCACACCGAAGGCTTCGATGATCAGTCCGCCGACGATGGGGCCGAGGGCCGTCGAGACACCGATGACCGAGCCCATGATGGCATAGGCCTTGCCACGGGACAGCGGCGGAAACATCAGTTGGATGACGGCGGTCACGGCTGGCACGAACATGCCGCCGGCCAAGCCCTGAATGACCCGGGCGACGATGAGCTGCAGGTCGTTTTGTGCGAGTCCGCAGGCGAGGCTGGCCAGGGTGAACAGGGCCAAGCCGGTGAAGAAGACCCACTTGTGGCCGTACCGGTCGCCCACCCGGCCCGCCGGAATGAGCGCGAGGCCGAAGGCCAGGGCGTAACCGGAGATGATCCACGACAGGGTGGCTTCGCTGGCATCGAGGCTCGTGCGGATGCTCGGCAGCGCCACGTTCACGATGGTCGTGTCGAGCAGGGCCATGAACATACCGGCGAGAAGCACGATCAGGGCCTGCCAGGCGCGGCGGGGAACGACGGAAGTTGTTGGGGTGGCTGGCGTAGAAGTCATGCGCGAGATCCTTTTGCGCCGGTCTCCCGGCGATCCTCGGCAGGAGTGACGCTGATGCCGACAGGCGATCCTACAACAAAACCCCCACTCGATTGGAGTGGGGGTTTTATGATGTTTCTGCTGATTTTACTGCTGTCGGGGTAACAGGATTTGAACCTGCGACCTCGTCGTCCCGAACGACGCGCGCTACCAAGCTGCGCCATACCCCGATGGCCCGTGGGCCTCAACCAGTATAGGCGCTCCAAGCCTCCCGCGACGAATTGAGTCGGCAGTTAGGCTGCGGTCAGGGTCAGCAGGGTCGCCTCGGGCGGGCAGGCGAACCGAACCGGCGCATAAATCGAGGTGCCGAGACCGGCCGAGACGTTCAAAAAGGCGGTGCGCAGGCCGTGGTTCCACAGGCTCAAACCCTTCACCTGGCGGCGCGGAATGTCGCAATTGGTCACGAGCGCTCCGAAACCGGGTACGCAGACCTGACCGCCGTGGGTGTGGCCGGCCAGAATGAGCTGGGCGCCGTGGTTCACGAACGAATTCAACACGCGTTGGTACGGCGCGTGAGCCACGCCCACCGTGAGAGTGGAACGCGGGGCCGCGGCTTCTTCCGGGTCGGGCCAGACGTCATCGCCGAGCGGATCGTTGGCCCGTAGGTCGTCGATCGCCCGCGTGATCAGGTCGAGCCGGTCGCGGCCGATGTGCGGGTCGTCGACGCCGAAGAACTCCACGTGGGTGTCCGCGAGGTCGAGAGACTCGGCCGCGTTGTTGATGTCGGTCCAGCCGAGATCGGCGAACACCCGGCGGAGGGCATCGGTGTCGAGCTCCTCCCGGCGCACAGTACGCCGGCTGGACGGCCCGCCGAAGTAGGTGAACGGGTTCTTCAACTGCGGACCAATGTAGTCGTTGGAACCGTTCACGAACACACCGGGAATTCCCCGGAACGGTGCCAGGGCATACTCGATGCCCGTGACGCCGTCTTCATGCCCGAGATTGTCGCCGGTGTCGACCACGAGATCGGGCTTCAGAGCGGCGAGACTGCGCAACCACTCCTGCTTGTTCTTCTGCCACGGAGCCATGTGCAAATCGGAGAGGTGCAGCACCCGGATAGGCGCCGATCCCGGCGCGAGCACCGGCACACTCACCTCACGCAGGGTGAACCGGGTGCGCTCCACGAGCGCGCCCCAGGCGAAGGCGGCCAGGCCGAAGGCGCCCGCCGCCGCGAGCGACGCGCCGACGAGCCGCCCGCCCTCGCCCAGGCTACGGAGCGCTGTCATCCGTTCTTTCCGTTGTTGGCACCTTGACCGGATGCGGCCGGTTCCGGCGCGGTGTACTTGCCGATGACGATCGTCACCCCGTCACCGGGGCGGCTGGCCGTTCCCTCGCCCGGCTGAATCGCCACCACCTTGCCGTCCTGCGCCTTGTCGGTCACGGCCTGTTCGAGCTTGGCCACGCTGAAGCCGTAGGGGGCGGCCGACAGCGTGGCGCGGGCATCCGCTTCGGTCTTACCGATAACCGCGGGAATCACGACTCCGGTGCCGTCACTCGAGAAGGCCGTGACGGTGGCACCGCGAGTGGATGCCGCGCCGCCGGCCGGATCGGTGTTGGCCACGGTACCGGCGGGCATCTCGGAGCTGGTCACGCCGCCGTCGACGAACAGGAACCCGGCCGCCTCAATGGTGGTCTTGGCTTCGGCTATCGACTTGCCGCGCACGTCGGGCACCGGGACGGCGACCGCGTTGATCAGGCTGGAGGACGCCTCGGGAAAATCGTCTCCGCCGTACTTGGCGTTGGCGGCGGACATGACGACCGGCCAAATGCGGTGGCGCGCCGTGGAGCCATCCTTGCCGAACAAACGGCCACTGTAGGTGCGCTGGTTCTTCCAGTTCGACCCGCCGACGTTGACCACGCCGACGACGGTGGCGACCTGGGTTGTGGCGCCGCTCATCCAGGTGTCTTTGGCGGCGTCGGTGGTTCCAGTCTTACCGATCATCGGCAGCCGGGGAGAGGTAGCGCGGTTAGAGGAGCGCGCCGTTCCGTTCGTCATAACCGTCTGCATGGCGTACTGCATGCCGGCGGCCACAGCCGGCTCGACCGATTGCGTACAAGTCGACTTGGGAATCGGCAGCTCGGTACCGTCGGAGCTGAGCATCTTGGAAATGGCGATGGGAGTACAGGTCATGCCGTTGTTGGCGATTCCGGCGAAGGCCGCCGCCATCGTGAGCGGTGCGATCTCGTTGGTGCCGATCACCGATGCGGCGTTCTGGCCGAGGTCGCCGCCGTCGGCGCGGTGCACGCCGAAGTTCTCCGCGGTCTTGCGGATTCCGCAGAGGTCGAGCTTCTTGGCCATGCCGATGAAGCCGGTGTTGATGGAGTTTGTCGTGGACTGAAGTGCGGAATAGTTGGGGTTTGATTCGCTGCTGCCGCCGTCGTTGCGGGGGTTGAAGGGCGGCACGTCCTTGTCGTAATTTTGCACGCCGAGGCAGCTGTCCTGAAAGTTACCCCAGTTGGATTTGCGTCGGGAGTCGACGCGCTCGGTGAGCGCGTGGCCTTCCTTGAGCCACTCGGCCAGGGTGAACACCTTGTAGGTAGAACCGGGTTGAAACCCGTTCGATCCGCCGTAGGCGTGGTCGGTGTTGTAGTTGAGGCTCGTGTAGTTGGTACCGGTTGCCTGCACGGCCGGATCCTGGCTGTAGTCCTTGTTTTGGGCCATCACGAGAATGGCTCCGGTGCCGACCCTGACGCTCGACACGACGCCGCCGACGTTCCAATCGTTGACGACCTTGGGGACGTTCGCATTCAGGGCGGCAACCGAGGTTGCCTGAAGGTCGAGGTCGAGGGTGGTATAGACGTTGAACCCGCCCTGGCTAAAGTTGGCCAGGCGTTCTTCCTCGGTCGCGCCGAAGGTCACGTCGTTCTTGAGAATCTTGGTGACGTAGTCGCAGAAGAAGGCGTTGTCGCCGGCGGTCTGGCAGCCGGTGCTGGGTATTGTGATGACGGGCTCGATCGGCGCTGCGATGGCAGCGTCGTAGTCGACCTGCGCGATCTTGTCGTACTTGAGCATCTCGTCGAGGATGTAGTCCCGCCGCACCTTGTTGGCGGCGTAGCCGTTGGCCGCGCCGTTGGTTTCGCTGTCTGGGCGGTCGAGCTGAAACTTCACCGGGTTATTCACGATCGCCACCAGGCTCGCCGCCTGCGGCAGGGTCAGATTGAGGGCGGTGGTGTTGAAGTAGTAGTTGGCGGCGGCTTCGATGCCGTAGACCGTTCCGCCATACCCGGCAATGTTGAGATAGCCGCGAAGAATGTCTGCTTTTTCGTACTTCTTCTCGATGCCGATGGCGAGGCGCATCTCGCGCAGCTTGCGGTCGGCGGTGGGCTTGGTGGCATCGGCGTAGCACGACTTCGCCGCATCGGCGTCGGTCATGACCTCACACTTTTGAATGAGCACGTTCTTCACGTACTGCTGCGTGATCGATGAGCCACCGCGGGTGCCGCCGCCGGCCAGAGTCTGCACGGCACCGTTGAAGCTGGACTGAATGTCCACGCCACCGTGCTCCATGAACCGCGGGTCTTCACCGGCAATCGCGGCATCCTTGGCGAACTGGCTGATCGCGTCAGAGGCGACGTCTACCCGGTTCTGCTCGTAGAACGAGGCCAGAAGTACGCGGGTACCCACCGGATCCTCGGCGTTGGTCGACGCGTAGATGTTGCTCTTCTGGGAGAGCCGATCGATGGAGAGATACTCGGGCAGGCTGTCGAACACGTTGATGGTGTTCGTAGCGGCCATGCCGGACAGGGCAACGGCGGGGGCGACGGCGGCGGTCACGAGAATGCCGGCAACGGCACTCATCCCGACGAGACCCAGGAAACCCCCCAGAGCCCCGCTCACGGTTCGATTTTTGGCAGACATACACTTGAGCGTAAGCGACAAATCTGAACGCCCGCCTAAATAGGAGTCACATGCCCGCCTGGGAGTACCTCACAACACCGTTGATGATCCACAACACGGCCGCTATTTTGAACAACTGGGGCACCGACGGGTGGGAACTCGTGCAGGTTGTCCCCGGCCCCGAAGGCGGCCTGGTTGCCTATCTCAAACGCCCGCTCGCCGGCAAGGAAGAGGCCTAAGCGTGTCGAAGATCGAAGCCCGACTGGCCGAACTGGGTCTTGAATTGCCCAGCGTCGTACCGCCGGTCGCCGCCTACCTGCCCGCCGTGATCAGCAACGGGTTCGTCTATACCGCCGGCCAGCTGCCCATGGTGTCCGGCGCGCTGCCCGCCGCCGGCAAGGTCGGTGACGGTCACGGCCTCGTTCCCGCCGCTGACGCCCAGGAATATGCCCGCACCTGCGCCCTCAACGGCCTCGCCGCCATCAAGAGCGTCATCGGTTCGCTCGACCGCATCACCCAGGTGGTGAAGGTCACCGGCTTCGTCGCCTCCGATCCGTCATTCACCGGCCAGCCGACCGTGGTCAACGGAGCCTCCGACGTTCTCGTGGAGATCTTCGGAGACATCGGCCGCCATGCGCGTTCCGCTGTCGGCGTCGCGGTGCTGCCGCTCGACGCTCCGGTTGAGATCGAGTTCGTCGTCGCGTTCGCCTAACCGCCGTTATCTGCGCGGCGCGAGCCGGGGCATCCGCTCTGAAACGGATGCCCCGGCGCGCGTTCCGTACACCTGTGCCGGTCGCTCGACCCACCGGGTCATCGCTTGCGCCATCAGCAGGCTGAGCGGCACCGACACCAGAGCGCCCAGCCACCAGCGCCCCGGTCCGGCGAGCAGTGCGAAGGCCACCACTATCGGAAAATGCACGAGGTACAGGCTGAAGCTGATCGAGCCCAGCCAGGTGAGTAGTCGGCGCGGCCAGTGCCCGCTGAGCCGCGGCCCGCTGAGCCGCGGCCCGCTGACCCGCTGCGCAGCTGGCCAGAACGCCACGGTCGCGACGATCACGAACGCGCCGGCCACCCGCAGCGACAGGGTGACGTCGCTCCACTCGCCGTTGGTCAGCGGGCGCAGTATCCAATAGGCCACGAGGAGGAACGGGCCGAGCGCGGCCAGCGCGAATCTTAGCAGGCGACCGCTGGCCCGTTCGGCCAGCCGCTCGCTGCACCGCTGCAGTTCGTCAAAGTTGGCAGCGAGCAGGGCGCCGAGCGCGAACGGCGGCAGGTACATGAGCGCCTGGGTGGTCGTGACGTAGCCGAGGCCGGCGAGGGCACACCAGAAAGCGGCCCAGAGCAGAACACGGCGCACCGGGGCGCTGACCAGACTGCGGGTGAACGCGGCGAGGACGACGAACACCGGCAGCAGCAGCGAGAACCACATTTCCCAGACCAGGGACCACAGGGGCGGGTTGATGTCGGGGCGCCGGGTCTCTCCAATGATGCTGGCTTCCCGCAGCAGATTGCCAAGGCCCAGGTCTGGTGTGTCCTGCCGGGCCAGCCACGGCCCGCCTGCCGCGCCCACCGTGCGCGGCACCAGCACGATCCAGATGACAGCGAGGCCCACCGACACCAGCACGGGTACGGCCAAACGGATGACGCGGCGCACGTAATAGGCCACCCAGTCGTACCGCGCGCCGTTCCAGCGGGCAGCCAGCGGGGACCTCACGAGCACGAAGCCGCTCAGCACGAAGAACACCAACACGAACTCGGGGCCGGCCAGCAACACCTTGAGCGGGGACAGGGTGGCCCACCAGCCAACGGAGTACACGGTCAGGCCAGCACTCGACTCGTAGGCTGCGGCGATCTGCGGCACCGTCATCGATACGTGGTGCACCAGCACAACAACGGCGGCCACCCCGCGCAGCGCATCCAGCCGGCCGAGGCGACCGCGCCCGGGTGTCGCGGCTGAAGTCATGTCCACACAGTAGGGCCCCTTGCTGGTTCCCGGGCGGGAGCCTGCACAACTCCTGCAATTTGTGGGGGTCGCGCGAAGCATCCGCGTGAAATTAGGGGCCAGATCTGCGGCGGCGGTGAATTGCAGGAGTTACGGTGCCGGGGGGAACGGCAACGGCCGACTTCCGGAGGGAAGACGGCCGTCGCTGGTGTTCGCTGGCTACTTCTTCATCTGCGAGGTGATGGTGTTCATGACCATCGTGTCGGCGAGGGTCGTGACGTCGCCGACGTCGCGTCCCTCGGCCGCGTCACGCAGCAGACGGCGCATGATCTTGCCGGAGCGGGTCTTCGGCAGCTCGTCGACGATGTAGATGTCGCGCGGGCGGGCAATGGCACCGATCTGCTGGGCAACGTGCTTGCGCAGAATATCGACGATGTCCTCGTGCGAGGCAATTTCAGCCTGGCTGAACTTGATCACGACGAACGCGACGACCGCCTGACCGGTGGTCTCGTCGGCGGCACCGACCACAGCGGCTTCGGCCGTGAGCGAGTGGGCAACGAGAGACGACTCGATCTCGGCCGTGGACAGGCGGTGGCCGGACACGTTCATGACGTCGTCGACGCGGCCGAGCAGCCAGATGTCACCGTCGTGGTCGAGCCTGGCGCCGTCGCCGGCGAAGTACAGCGGGCCGTCCTTCGCGCCGGTTGTGCCCTCGAACTTGTCCCAGTAGGTCTCCTTGAAGCGCTCGGGGTCGCCCCAGATGCCGCGGAGCATGGCTGGCCAGGGCTGGGTGACGACGAGGAGCCCGCCATTGCCGTGGCCCACGTGCACGCCGTCGTCGTCGAGCACGTCGATGGTGATGCCGGGAACCGGAACCTGGGCGGAGCCCGGCTTCGTCGAGGTTAAGCCGGCGAGGGCCGAGACCATGATCGAGCCGGTCTCGGTCTGCCACCAGGTATCGACGATCGGCGTGATGTTACTGCCGATGACCTCGCGGTACCACATCCAGGCCTCGGGGTTGATGGGCTCGCCCACCGAGCCGAGGACGCGCAGGCTCGACAGGTCGAACTGCTGCGGAATCTGACGGCCCAGCTTCATGAACGTGCGGATCGCGGTCGGCGCTGTATACAGAATCGAGACCTTGTACTTCTCGATGATTTCCCACCAGCGGCCGGTGTGCGGGGAGTCGGGGGTGCCCTCGTAGAGCACCTGGGTGGCGCCGTTGGCGAGAGGGCCGTAGACCACGTAGCTGTGTCCGGTGATCCAGCCGACGTCGGCGGTGCACCAGTAGACATCCGTTTCAGGCTTGAGGTCGAAGACGTTCTGGTGGGTGAACGCGTTCTGAGTCAGGTAACCGCCGCTGGTGTGCAGGATGCCCTTGGGCGCGCCGGTCGTGCCCGATGTATACAGAATGAAGAGCGGGTTCTCGGCCGGGAAAGCCTCGGCCTCGTGCTCGGGAGACGCCGTCTCCAGGGCGTCGGACCACCAGATGTCGCGGTCGTTCCACTGCACGTCCTGGCCGGTGCGCTTGACCACGAGTACGTTCTTCACCGAGGAGTCGTTGGACTGCAGGGCGGCGTCGACGGCCGGCTTGAGGGCGCTGATCTTGCCCTTGCGGTAGCCGCCGTCGGCCGTGATCACGAGCACGGCATTGGCATCGTCGATGCGCGAGCGCAGGCTTTCGGCGCTGAATCCGCCGAAGATGACGGAGTGCACGGCGCCGATGCGGGCCACGGCGAGCATGGAGATGACAGCCTCTGGAATCATCGGCAGGTACACGGCCACGCGGTCGCCGGCTGTCACGCCGAGGCCGCGCAGCACGTTGGCGGCTTTTTTGACCTCGGTGGTGAGCTCGGCGTAGGTGTAGCTGCGGGAATCGCCGGGCTCGCCCTCGAAGTACAGAGCTACGCGCTCGCCGTTGCCGGCCAGAACGTGGCGATCGAGGCAGTTGTAGGCGACATTGAGTTCGCCGTCTTCAAACCACTTCGCGAACGGCGGGTTGGTCCAGTCGAGGGTCTTGGTGAACGGCTTGTGCCAGTGCAGCAGATTGCGGGCCTGATCAGCCCAAAAGGTGGTCGGGTCGTTTTGCGCTTCGGTGTACAGGTCTGGTGTCGCTGCTGTCTGCGCGGCGAACTCGGGAGTGGGCGCGAATCGACGCGATTCGTGCAGGAGGGTGTCAATTTTAACCGTCATATGTGTAATTCGCTCCTTTGCGGTACGTGCATGCAGGACATTGCCAGCTCACCTGAACCCTACCGGTTTCAGGCCAATCTCTGTATACACAAACGAAATACTGAGAAATGGACCCCTGTTTCAGGGTGATTTTGTACCCCCCGCCCGAGTGTCCTCTCTAATGAGGACATCGGACTTGCATTTTGAGCGCGGCTGCGTAAACTAAACACGTCTGAACGAAAGTTTTGACCAGCATCGCGTACGGTTCCCCCCAATCTGCGCGATGCTAGGCGGCACCTGTTCCCCCCAATAGGTGCCGCCCCTTCTATTTAAGCGGTTCCATAGTTTATGGCGGGTGCGCGGAGTTGATGTGGGTGAAAAGTCGTGCCGGTGCGGCTCCTCCCCTGCTTCCTCGGCCCGCCGGTTGTCCACAGATTGTGCCGGCCGAGCCGGCGCCGGCACGGCTCGCCGTACCGTCGAAGCATGGGCCAGCCTTTCGTTGCCGTTCCGTCGTACGCCGTTCCGGTCGCGGCCGTTGCAGTGTCGGCCATGCCGAGTGCTGTCGGTTCGGGCGCTGCCGTCTCGGGCGTTGCCTATTCGGGCTCGCCAGCTGTGGCCGATCCCTGGGCGGCGCCGCCGGTCGGCCCGGCGGTGGCACAGTCGGGCACGTCGGGCACGTCGGGTTCTGGAGCCGCACCGCCGCCTGTGAACTCCGCCCGGCACCGTTCGCCGACAGCGGATGCCGCTGGCGCGAGACCGCAGACCACCCCGACGACCCTGTCGCTGGTCGGCAACGAGCGACTGAACGTGCGGGCGCTGGGCCCGCTGGCCAGCTATGCTGCCGCCCCGGAGACCACTGATCTGTTCGTCAACGGAGATGCCGGTCTGTGGATCGACGCCGGGCACGGTCTCGCATTCGCGCCGGCCTGGCAGCTCGGCGAGGCCGAAGTGCGCGAGCTGGCCGTACGGCTGATCGCTCTGGGCGGGCGGCACATTGACGAAGCGAGCCCGTGCGTCGACGTGCGACTGGCCGACGGCATTCGGGTGCACGCCGTGCTTCCACCGGTCTCGAGCACTGGAACCCTCCTCTCGATTCGGCTTCCCCACGCCGCCGACCGGAGCCTTGGTGCACTTGCTGACGCCGGTTTGTTTGGCGTGGGGGAGGCAGCCGCTGCCCGATTGGGTCGGCTGCGTGCCGCTGTGCGCGGCCGCCAGAATCTGCTGATCACCGGTGCTGCCGGGAGCGGAAAGACCACGCTGCTGGCAGCGCTGCTCGGCGAAGCGCCGGACAACGAGCGCATCGTCGCGATCGAAGATGTCGCCGAGTTGCGCATCCGGCATCCGCACGTGGTGGCCCTCGAGGCCAGGCAGGCCAATCTGGAGGGGGCCGGGCGCATCGGCCTGGAGGCGCTGCTGCGGGAGGCGCTGCGCATGCGGCCGGATCGGCTCGTGCTCGGCGAGTGCCGCGGGTCGGAGATTCGGGAACTGCTCGCCGCGCTCAACACCGGTCACGACGGGGGAGCGGGCACGCTGCACGCGAATTCGCTCGAAGACGTTCCGGCCCGTCTGGAGGCGCTCGGTTCTCTCGCCGGCATGAGCGCTTCCGCCGTGGCCCGACAGACCGTGAGCGCGATCGGCCTGGTGCTGCACCTGGAACGCACCGACGGGGTACGCCGACTCGACGCCGTCGGCCGTTTCACGCTCGACGGCCGAGACCGGCTCTCGATCGAGGCGGTCTGATGCGGGGCGATCAACCAGCCACGATTCGGCCAGGGGACAACCGTGCGCCGAGCTGATGCTGTCCCGCCGATCGAAGAGGTCGCGGCAGTGACCCAACGGCTGGCGGTATTGCTGTCGGCGGGTGTGTCCCCGGTGTCCGCTTGGGGCTATCTGTTACCGCCGTCACTACTGGTGGATTCGGGGACCACGGGCATCCTGCGTGCTGCAGCGCGCGCCGCGGCCCGGGGTGACAGCGTGGCCGATGCGATCGCTGGTCAGGCACGAAGGCTGGGCCGTGAGAATCCTTCGGAGGGCCGTGCCGCACGTCCGGCGACTGCCGCACCCGGGCGACGCCGGAACGGCGCGGCCGCTGAGGCCGAGCACGCCTGGTTCGGACTCGCTGCGGCCTGGCAGGTAGCAACCCAGGCTGGTGCGCCGCTGGCCGGCTGCCTGCGCGAACTCGCCGCATCCCTGCGGGAACTCGCCCAGGTGCAGCGCGATCTCGAGGTGGCGCTGGCGGCTCCGCGCGCGACCGCCCGGCTGGTGATGGTGCTGCCGCTGATCGGGGTCGTCTTCGGCAGCCTTATGGGCTTCGACTCCCTGCACACCCTGTTCGCGACCGTGCCTGGGTGGGTTTGCCTCGGCGGCGGCGCTCTGCTGATGCTCGCCGCCGCAGGCTGGAACCGGGCGTTGGTGCGTCGGGCCGGCCCGACCGACCTCACGCCGGGGCTGCGACTGGAACTCATGGCCATCGCTATGAGCGGCGGAGGTTCCATCGACCGCTCCCGTGCACTGGTGCAGGCTGCCGCCGAGCGCTACGGCATTGCAGCGGGCGACGCGGGCGACGTCGGTGACCCGGTTGACCGGGTACTCGACCTCTCGACGCGTGCGGGAGTTCCTGCGGCGGAACTACTGCGCAGCGAGGCCGAACAGCTTCGGCGCGATGCCCGCAGCGCGGGGCAGCGCCGGGCCGCGACACTCTCCGTGACGCTCATGCTGCCGCTCGGCCTGTGCGTGTTGCCCGCGTTCATGCTGGTCGGCGTCGTGCCGTTGTTGCTCAGCGTGCTCTCCTCCACCCTGACGACGTTCTAAAACTGTCCACAGATAAGCGGATGCCGCCGCCCGCGCCAGCGGATCGGAGCAGAGTGAACGTGCTCGTGCCGCCCAACCCGCGTCGATGGACGCCGAAGGAGACGAGTCCGTGTATACAAAGACCACCCTGAAAAAACTGGCCGACGAGGCCGGAGCAGCGACGGCGGAATACGTTGTCGCCACGATGGCCGCGGTCGGGTTCGCCGGGCTGCTCATCGTCATTCTGCGCAGCGACGAGGTGCGCGGAATGCTCACCGATCTGGTGCGACGTGCCCTCAGTATCGGGTAGCCAAAGTGGGCGAAGTAGCCGGGGCAGCACGACCGCTGAGTTCGCCACGGCACTGCCGGCGGTCGTGCTGGTGCTGGCCTGCTGCCTCGGTGCTGTTCAGGTTATTGGTGTGCAGGTGCGGTTGACGGATGCTGCCGCCAGCGCCGCGCGTTCGCTCGCCCGCGGCGACAGCGCGGTACGGGCTGCGGGGCTCGTGCATCAAACCGTGGCGGGCGCCAGTCTGGCTCCGGAGCGCCGCGGCGAGTTCGTCTGCGCGCGCGTCGTCACGCGTGCGCCGGGAATCTTCGCGGGCCTCACCCTCGAAGCACAGTCCTGCGCTCTGGCCGGCGGCCAATGAGCGAGGGAATCGGCACGCCGAGCGACAGGGCCTCCCGGACCGGAACTTCCGGGTTTGGAGTCTGGCCCGAGACCGGGCCTGGCTCGACCGAGCGGGGAGCCGGGTCGATCCTCGCGCTCGCCGTGCTCGCTGCCACCGTGCTGCTGACAACCCTCGTCGTGTCGGTTCTCGGGCTGCTCACCGCGGGCCGGTCCGTCGCGAACGCGGCCGATGCAGCCGCGCTCGCCGCCGCCGACACAGCCTCCGGTGCCATCCCGGGCTTCCCCTGTGAGGCAGCGGATGCCGTCGCCACGATGAACGAGACCACCGTCACAAGCTGCACGGTAACGGGACTGATCGCGTCCGTTTCGGTGCGGCGGCGGGTGCACGGCATCGACATCTCCGCGAGTGCTCGGGCCGGGCCGCCAGCCTGATCTGACGAGCTAACTACGAGAGGAGCACCTCGAGGTAGCGGTACTCGACCGCGCTCGGGCGGCCGGGGAAGTCGGAGCCTTCGAATTCCAGGCCGGCGCCGCGCGCGTAGAGATAGCGCTTGCCGGAATCGGCCGGAATCTCGATGCGCGGCTGCGGATCACCCGAGTCGAGAAAAGTCGTCGTGATTGTCTTGCCCTGAAGGGGCCCGTCCGTCAACTTCGCGGTGTATGTGGCCGTCATTGTACCCATGGGTCTATTCTGCACTGGGGCGGGCAAACAGCAAGGGTTTGGGATTGTTGTGCTGCATGCTCTGAGCGAACTGAGCACGGGCTGGGAGCGCCGTGTGTGCGAGCGGGACGCGCCGAGACGTGCCCGTCGATTAGGCGCGCACTCCATTCCGGTGTGTATGGTGTGCCTTGGCCCACATTTGGTCACTACGTATAAAGAGGAGTCTGGTGCCAGGCACTAAGAAGCTGGTCATTGTTGAATCACCGACCAAGATGAAGTCGATCGCCGCGTATCTCGGCGACGGCTACGAAGTTTTGTCTTCGGTTGGTCATATTCGCGATCTGATCGAGCCGAAAAACCTGCCGCCTGAGCTCAAGAAGGGTGCCCTCGGCCGATTCTCGGTCGATGTGGAGAACGGTTTCGAACCGTACTACGTGGTCAGCGACGCCAAGAAGAAGACTGTCAGCGAACTCAAGCGGGCCCTCAAGAATGCGAACGAACTCCTGCTCGCAACTGATGAGGACCGCGAGGGCGAGGCCATTGCCTGGCACCTGCTGCAGGTGCTGCAGCCCAAGGTTCCGGTCAAGCGCATGGTGTTCCACGAGATCACCAAAGACGCCATCCTCGCCGCCAAAGACAACACCCGCGACCTCGACACCGCCCTCGTCGACGCGCAGGAAACCCGCCGCATCCTCGACCGCATCTACGGCTACGAGATCTCCCCGGTGCTGTGGCGCAAGGTCGGCCCCGGTCTGTCCGCCGGCCGCGTGCAGAGCGCCGCGACCCGCCTCGTCGTCGACCGGGAGAAGGAGCGCCTCGCGTTCGTCTCCGCCGGCTACTGGGATCTGCTGGCGCGACTGGCAGCATCCGCTTCAGAAACAGAGCAGGCGTTCGACGCGAAGCTCGTTCGACTGAACGGTGAGCGCATTGCCACCGGTGGCGACTTCGACGACTCCGGTGCGCTCAAGCCCACAGTGAAGGCCGTCACACTGGACGCCTCCGCCGCCCAGGCGTTGACGACCGCGCTGCGGGCCCCCGGTGTGAAGCTCGAGGTCACCAAGGTCACCTCCAAGCCCTACCGTCGCAGCCCCGCAGCCCCGTTCACCACCTCGACCCTGCAGCAGGAAGCGGCACGCAAGCTGCGCTTCACCGCACGGCAGACCATGAGCGTCGCCCAGTCGCTGTACGAAAACGGGTACATCACCTATATGCGTACCGACTCGCCGTCGCTCGGGCAGCAGGCCCTCACGGCTGCCCGCACCCAGGCCGCGGCACTCTACGGCGCCGAGACGGTTCCGGATGCCCCGCGCGCCTACAAGGGCAAGAGCAAGAACGCCCAGGAAGCGCACGAGGCAATTCGCCCCTCCGGCGACACCTTCCGCACCCCGACCTCGCTTGCTTCCAGCCTGCGCGGCAACGACTTCAAGCTGTACGACCTGATCTGGAAGCGCACCGTCGCCTCGCAGATGAAGGACGCCACCGGCTCAACCGCCTCGGTGACCATCGCGGCCGGCCCGACCGGCACGTCGGAGCACCCCTCCGCCTCGGGTGCGCTCGCCGAATTCGGAGCCAGCGGAACGGTCATCACCTTTCGCGGCTTCATGCTTGCCTATGAAGAGTCCAAGGACGAGGAGCGCAACGCGTCGACGGATGCGACCGAGTCCAAGCTGCCGCCGCTCGAAGAGGGCCAGACACTGACCCTGCTCGAGCTCGAAGCCAAGGGCCACGAGACCACCCCGGCCGCCCGGTACACCGAGGCCAGCCTGGTGAAGAAGCTCGAAGAGCTCGGCATCGGGCGCCCCTCGACGTTCGCCTCGATCATCTCGACCATCACCGAGCGCGGCTATGTCACGCCGCGCGGCCAGTCGCTCGTTCCCAACTGGATCGCTTTCTCGGTCGTGCGCCTGCTCGAAGAATTCTTCGGCGACCTGGTCGAATACGACTTCACCGCCGAGATGGAAGACGACCTCGACCGCATCGCCGGCGGCGAAGCCAACCGCCTGGACTGGCTCACCAGCTTCTACTTCGGCAGCGACAAGCACCGCGGCCTGCGCCAGGTCATCGACAACCTCGGTGAGATCGACCCGCGTGTGATCAACTCGGTCGCCATCAGCGACGACATCACCCTGCGCATCGGAAAGTACGGCCCCTATCTCGAGGTCATCGACCCCGATGCGGCAGCGGATGCCCCGCCCCGCCGAGTCAACATCCCGCCGGAACTCGCGCCCGACGAACTGACCGCCACCAAGGCTCGCGAGCTCATCGACGCCCCGGTCGTCACCGACCGCGTGATCGGCCTCAACCCCGACAACGGCAAGGAAATCGTCGCCAAGGACGGCCGCTTCGGGCCGTACGTTACCGAGCTCGCGCCGGCACCGGCCGAGCCGGTTGCTCCGGTCGTCGTCGTGGCTCCGGTCGAGACGATCGACCCCGTCACCGGCGAGGTCACCGTGGCCAAGCCGAAGCGCAAGCCGGCCGCGAAAAAGGTGGCCGCGGCGGACAAGCCGCGCACAGCATCCATTTTCAAGTCAATGGACCTGGCCGCCGTCGACCTCGAAACGGCCCTGCGCCTGCTCGCGCTGCCGCGCGTCGTCGGGCTCGACCCAGAGACCGGTACCGAGATTCTGGCCCAGAACGGCAAGTTCGGGCCGTACCTCAAGAAGGGCATCGACACCCGGTCGCTCACGAGCGAAGACCAGATCTTCGACATCGACCTGCCGGGTGCGATCGAGCTGTATGCCCAGCCGAAGTACGGCGCCCGCCGGGCGTCGAGCGCACTGAAAGAGTTCGAAGCGCCCGACCCGGAGAGCGGCAAGGCGATCAAGATCAAGGACGGCCGGTTCGGAGCGTATGTGACCGACGGGGTCACCAACGCGACGATTCCCAAGTCGGAGGACATCGAGGAGATCGACTTCGACCGGGCCGTGCAGCTGCTCGCCGACAAGCGGGCCAAGGGTCCGGCGGCTCCCCGCAAGAAGGCACCGGCCAAGCAGGCCGCTGCCAAGAAGCCGGCAGTCAAGAAGGCGCCGACCGCTGCGGCCAAGGCGGCGACCGCGAAGAAGGCAGCCGCTACCCGCGCCAAGAATGCGGCGGCCAAGGCCGCGCTGACCGGCGCACCCGTGGTCAAGAAGCCGGTTGCGAAAAAGCCTGCAGTGAAGAAGCCTGCCAGTTCGGCCGCTGAATCCGCCGCCACGACAACGATCGCGCCGAAGGTCTCGTGACCGGTCTGTTCATCACCCTCGAGGGCGGCGACGGATCCGGCAAGACCACTCAGGCGCAGTTGCTCACCGACTGGCTCGAAGCGCGGGGGCGCACCGTGGTGCGCACCCGCGAGCCCGGCGGAACGGATGTCGGAGTCGAGATTCGCCAGATCGTGCTGCACCACCGCGGCGAGGTCGACCCGCGCGCCGAGGCCCTGCTCTACGCCGCCGACCGTGCCCAGCACGTGGGCACCAAGCTGCGGCCCGCGCTCGCCCGCGGCGACGTAATCGTGCAGGACCGCTACCTCGACTCCTCCGTGGCTTACCAGGGAGCCGGCCGCGTGCTCGGCGCCTCCGAGGTGCGCGACCTGTCGCTCTGGGCTGCCGAAGGACTGCTGCCCGACCTGACCGTGCTTCTCGACCTCGACTCGCGTGCCGCCCGGGCCCGGCTCGACGCCGACGACAAGGTCTTCGACCGGCTCGAAGCGGAGAAGAACGACTTTCATGCCCGCGTGCGCGCCGCGTTCCTCGACCTGGCCGCCGCCGAACCCGACCGGTTCCTGGTAGTGGATGCCGCCGCCCCCGTCGCCGAGATCGCCGCCACCATCCGGTCCCGCGTCCTCCCCCTCCTTCTTTAAGGGACGGGGCCCAGGCCCCGTCCCGGGGCCCAGTTTATAAACTGGGCCCGGGGCTCGGGCCTGGGCCCCGTCCGGTTACGGGAGTGCGGACGCGGCCTGTCGGCGGCGCGGGTTACCCTTGACTCATGGCAGTGTGGGACAACCTAACGGGACAGGCCGACGCGATCGCCATCTTCCGGGCGGCGGCGCAGCGGGTGCCGTCGACCACCGGTGCAGCGGATGCCGGGGGAGCGGCCGGCAGCACCGCCACCGCCGAATCCAGTTCCATGACGCACGCCTGGCTCATCACCGGCCCGCCCGGCTCCGGCCGCTCCAACCTCGCTTTCGCTTTTGCGGCGGCCCTGCTGAGCCCGGGCACCCCCGACGGCGACCTCGCGGCCGCCCGTCAGGTGGAGGCGCGCACCCACCCCGACCTCAGCGTGCTGACGACCGAGGGCGTCATCATCCCGATGAAGACCGTCAAGGAGGCCGTCGCCCGCTCGCAATACTCGCCCTCGGTCGGTCGTTACCGGGTTGTCGTGGTCGAAGATGCCGACCGCATGGTCGAGCGCACCTCGAATGTGCTGCTAAAAGCCCTCGAAGAACCGCCCGAACGCACGGTGTGGATTCTGTGCGCGCCGAGCGAGGCCGACCTGCTCCCCACCATCCGCTCGCGCGTGCGCACGGTTCGTCTGCGCGTGCCGAGCGTCGCCGACGTCGCCGACCTGCTCGTGCGCCGCAACGGCGTCGACCCCGTCATCGCCGAGCTCAGCGCCCGCCTCGCCCAGAGCCACATCGGTATGGCTCGGCGGCTCGCCACCAACGCTGATGCGCGGGCACGACGCGAGGAGACCCTACGCGCGGCTCTCGGCATCCGCTCGGTGTCGTCTGCCGTCAACGCTGCCGCTCGACTGCTCGCGATCGCCGGTGACGACGCGAAGGCGATTACCGTCGAGCTGGATGCCGCCGAGCGCGACGGCATGCTGCGCTCGCTTGGTGTCGAAGCCGGGCAGTCCGTGCCACCGGGGCTGCGTAGCCAGATCAAAGACCTCGAAGACGACCAGAAGCGCCGGGCGAAGCGCAGCCTGCACGACGGCATCGACCGTATTCTGGTCGACCTCGCCTCGCTCTATCGCGATGTCTGCATGGTGCAGCTCGGACGGGAACACGCCGTGATCAACCTCGAACTGCTCGCCGAACTGCGCACGGCCAGTGTGGCCGGCAGCCCAGCAACCACGGTCGCCACGATGGACGCCATCGCCGTGGCCCGCCAGCGCATTCAGGGCAACGTCGCCCCGGCTCTCGCCCTCGAGGCGATGCTCGTGTCGGCGATCCGCCGCCCCCAGTGAGACGCCCCCAGTGAGACGCCCACAGTGCCACCATACGCAGTGACTCCCAGCCGCTTTCGGTAGCCTGAACCGCAGCATCCGCTTCACGCTATGAAAGAGGAACCCGTTGAACCGACGCACTCGCGCCACCAGCATCACCGCCACAGCCCTGGCCCTCACCCTCGCGCTGAGCGGATGCGCCTCCTGGTTCGCGACGGATGCCGGCCCGACCGAGTCTACCCCCACCGGCGAGCAGGTGACGAACGACCTCGACCCGTTCTACAGCCAGGTGCTGCAGTGGAGCGACTGTGGCGACGGCCTGCAGTGCACCGATGCGTCAGCGCCGCTCGACTACACCGATCCGGCCGCCGGCGATGTCTCGCTGGCCCTGGTACGCCACGTCGCCACCGGCAATGACCGGATCGGCTCACTGCTGGTGAATCCCGGTGGGCCGGGCGGTTCCGGCTACGACTTCATCAAGGATTCCCTCGACTACGCCACCGACTCCACCCTGCAGGCGAGCTTCGACATCGTCGGGTTCGACCCTCGGGGAGTCGGGCGTTCCTCGGCGGTCGCCTGCTATGACTCCGCGGAGATGGATGAGTACGTCTACGGGCTCACGACCGCCGAGCGCGGAACGGATGCCTGGATCGCCGAGCTGAAAGCCTCCTCTGACGCCTTCGCTGCGGCGTGTGCCCAGCGCACCGGGCCGCTGCTCGGCACGGTTGACACCAAGAGCGCCGCCCGCGACCTTGACCTGCTGCGCGCCGTACTCGGCGACACCCACCTGAACTACCTCGGCTACTCCTACGGCACCTTCCTCGGAGCCACCTACGCCGAACTCTTTCCCGAGAAGGTCGGCCGCCTCGTGCTCGACGGTGCCGTCGACCCCTCGACCAGTAACTTCGAGGTCACCAAGACCCAGGCGGTGGGCTTCGAAAACGCTCTGCGCGCTTACCTCAGTGACTGCCTGGCGGGCGAGGACTGCCCCTTCCGTGGCAGTATCGACAGCGCGATGACGACGATCGGTGCGCTGCTGAAATCCGTCGACGCAAGCCCGATCACCGCCACAGACGGCCGTCAGCTCGGCGGAAACGCGCTGCTCACCGCGATCATCTACCCGCTCTACCAGGCCACCGCGTGGCCGCAATTGAGCACGATGCTGGACACCGTGCTGCACGGCAGCGCCGAGGGCGCGTTTCAATTTGCGGATGCCTACAACGGCCGGGACGCAAACGGCGACTACACCGACAACTCCACCGAGTCGTTCATGGCGATCAACTGCATAGACTATCCGTACAACGCCGACCCGACCGTGATGCGTGCTCAGGCTGCCGAGCTCGAGGCTGCAGCACCGGTGATCGGCCCGTTCATGAGCTTCGGCGACATCGGCTGCGCCGACTGGCCGTACAAGTTCACTGGCGAACGCACCGAGATTCATGCGCCGGGCGCGGCACCCATTCTCGTCGTCGGTACCACCAACGACCCGGCCACCCCCTACGTCTGGGCGCAGCAATTGGCCGAGCAGCTCGACAGCGGCAGTCTCGTGACCTACACCGGCGAAGGACACACCGCCTACAACAAGTCGAACTCCTGTGTGAACGATGCCGTCGACTCGTATCTGGTGGACGGAATCGTGCCCGCCTCCGACCCCCAGTGCTAGCCTTTTGCGTGCTGTGAAATAATTGCGGCATGTCGATCGATACTGAACTGCCCGGACTGCGCGAGCGCAAGCGCCTCGCCACCCGGCGGGCCATCCAGCACGCCGTGCTGACCCTGTCCCGCGAGCGCGGAATCGACCACGTCACCGTCGAAGACATCAGCCGCGTCGCCAACGTGTCGCCGCGCACGTTCTTCAACTATTTCTCCTCCAAAGACGCCGCCCTCATCGGGGACGCGCCGGGACTGGCATCCGCTGAAGATATCGAGGTGTTTGTCGCTGGCGGTCCCGACAACGACGTGCTGGCCGATCTGGCCGTGCTGCTCTCCAAGAGCCTGCAGCGCACAGAGGACGACCGCGAGATCCACCAGCTGCGACGCACGGTCATGAGGGAAAATGCCTACCTGTTCGGCATGCGCATGGCCACCCTGCGCGACTTCGAAGACCAGTTGCAGCAGATCATCGAGCAACGCTTCAAAGCGGATGCCCCCGCCCCCGCTCACGACGCAGCCGAGCTGCACCAGCGCGCCCTGCTGTTCACTCTGGTGGCCGTGGCCGCCATCCGTCATGCCTGGCGGTGCTGGGCCGAGGGGGACGGTGCGAGCCCTCTCTCGGAGCGCGTGGACGCCTCGTTCGCCGAGGTGTACAGAATCACTCGCAGAAACGACTAGGCTTGGCTGCTGTGTCACCGAGTGCCTTATGGGGTGTTCTGGTATCGCCGCCTTAGCTCAGTTGGTAGAGCATCTCACTCGTAATGAGAAGGTCGTCAGTTCGATTCTGACAGGCGGCTCCACTAAAACTCCTGGTCAGAGTTGGTTTCCAAAACTGACTGAGTGGTATGTTTCTCCGAATTTACCGGATTTGCCCACAATTTGCCCACGCCCAGGTGGTTTTCACATTCTTCGTGGAGTTGAACTGGGTCGAGCAGCACACGCGGTGTTGAAGTGTCTAGAACTTGGTAGCTGAGAAGGCCGGCCAAGTTCTCGAGCATCAGCGGTCTGCGTGGGTGGTGCCGATGCGGGCGGCCTATTGGGATTTTGAGGCGAGGCCGAGTCGGCTGCACACGTCGGGGCCGCCGGGGATAACGGCCGCTGCGCCGTTTTTCATGACGCACTCGGTCAGGGGGCTGGGCACGGGGTGGGAGAAGGTGCGATCTTCGTATCCGGGGCCGGGGGGTGTTCCGTTGGGGGAGCTGGCATCGAGTGCGTGCTGCGCCCACAGGTCGGAACAGAACGCGATGGCGTCGGTGATGGGGGATGATCCTCCGTCTGAGCCATCGGTTGTGCCGATGAGGGACGCGCCGGTCGTGCCGGGGAAGGCTCCGCGCCAGTCCAGTTCGGCGCGGGCGAAGCAGGCGACTGAGTACTGATCGGTCACTGGTTGGGTGGCGAAAAACATGCCCGCTGAGAGGCCGATCACCAGGAGGGCGGCCGGCACGACGGTCCACGCTCGTTGAGCCACTCGGAATCGACGATTCTGGGTGGTGCCGATTTCTGCAACATCGACCAGCATCGCGCGCATCGAGGCGCTGCGCGCTTCGTTGAACACGGGGCGGCTGTCATCGTTCGTATTCATCGTGTCTCTCCTGAGGAAACTGTCAAGGAATCGATGTCAAGGGTGTGGCTGAGGCGCCGTTTGGCGCGCATGAGGCGTGCGCGGACTGCGCCGGGGGCGATGCCGAGGATCTCGCCGACGTCTGGTGCCGAGAGCTCTTCGAGAACACAGAGCGAGAGGATTTCCCAGTCTGAAGCTGTAGCGGAAGACCCGGTCGCGGTGCCGGTCGAAGAGCACCCCGAACGACTGGCCGTTGCCCGCGCGCACCTGCGACCACACGTCTGCATCGCTGGCGTCTGCGTCAAAGTCAGTCATACCCAATAATGTCCGGCCGCAGTCAGAGTGTTACACGCTTCGGTTCATTTTGCCAAGGGGTGCAGGATTTCGGCGCGAAAGACATCTTCTGTATCGCGAAGGCGGTTGTAGATCCCACGTCTCCGGGGGTCGCACGCGCGGAGCAGATAGTCGTCTCTTGGCTACACGCCGGGGTTGACGATGCGCTCCATCCACGTCTCCGGGGCGATCAAAGTGGAGAACCCGAGATTGGAATACAGGCCGTGTGCATCGTTGGTCGAGAGGGCGATGCGCCTCAGTCCCAGGGGATCGCACTCCTCGAGAATCCCCGCGATGAGGGCCTTGCCAATGCCGTGACCGCGAACGGCGGGGTCGACGAAGACATCGCAGAGCCAGGCAAACGTGACGCCGTCGGTGATGACGCGCGCGTAGGCGACCTGCCGGTTGGACACGGTGTCGTACACGCCGAAGTTGCGTGAGCCGTCAATCGCTGCGTCTTGTCGTGAGCGTGATCGCTCGGGCGCCCAGTAGGACTGCTCGCTGATCCAGCGGTGCACCTGGTCGCGGTCGATCTCGGCAACGTCAGATGAGAACCGATAATTTGCATTCATCGTCCCATCTAATCGTGTTCACACAAATCGCGCAGAGTGCGCTCGGGTGCTTGTTTTGCGTGAAGCTGATGGTATGCATCTTCCAACCCTTCTAGAACCGCTCAGTTTCGAGACCGGCACCATGACCCGACCGCAGTTGCGGGAAGCTGTGGGCAAAGCGGGTGTGCAATTGAACGACTGGGCGACCGTCTTGCTCGACGACCCCATCTTCGACGGCCCGGAACGCGAGACCATAACCGTCGTCGAACACTCTTTGATCGAACTGGGGCTGGAGGACGGTGCTGTGCTCTCGCGCATCTTTCAGACAGCCCGCGAGGGCGGCCTCCACCTCTGCCCATCGGGTGCCGCCCCCTACCTTCGGTTGGCGCTCGGCAGTCAGAGGGCAGCTCCCGACACGGTCATGTCCAATGGCCACGCACCGTCCGGATCGCTCACCGTCGCCGCCCCACCGCTTCGATTAGAGGCCGCTTTCCCGAAAGGCTTCTACATTCGCGTCGTCGACGGCCAGCCGTGGCTGCGCGGTTACCGTTGCGACGACGAGTACGAATGGGATCCACACGACAGGTTCGTATTCACGTCGACCCGTTCATCGACAGCGGCCACGTCGATGCCAATAGCTTTGTAGTCATCTGATCCTGCCTAAGTGCTCGAACCGGCCACGGTACGTTGTGGCAGGACAATTTACCTGCGATTCGCAAGTGCTGCCGCCTAGACTCGACACGTGAAAGAACTGCTGACTGATCGTCTCGCACTTCGCCGTTTCACTACCGATGATGCGGACTTCATCTTCGACATGTACTCCCGATGGGACGTGCAACGCTTCATCGGTGTGAAGCCCCGAGTGATGGCTGATCGCTCCGAGGCAAACGAGCGCGCCGCGCGATACGCCGCATTCGAGCATCCCGTGCACGGGCTGTGGGCGATCACGGAGAAGACGAGCGGACAGCGATTCGGCGTGTTGCTCCTGAAACCACTACCCGCATCCGGTGCGGAGATGCCGTTGAGTCCCTCTGGTGAGATTGAGATCGGTTGGCATCTGCACCCCGACGCGTGGGGGCACGGTTATGCGAGTGAAGCGGCGCGAGCCGTCCTGGCCCACGCCTTTGTGATGGGACTCGATCGGATCTCTGCCGTGACCAACAAGGACAATGTCGCATCACAGGCTGTGGCCCAGCGCATCGGAATGACGCACAAAGGGACGACCTCTGACTACTACAACGCGGAGTGTGAGCTGTTCAGCGTCGAACGGAAGTAGGGAACGGGCACGACCTCGGCTGTTTGTGCGCGCTCGCTGCACGTTGTGCGGAAGCTGGCCCGTGTTCAAACCAGTGCCAACTTCTCAAAGGCGTGCCACGACGGGCGGGATAACCGGCCGCCTACCTGTAGCCGCAGAACCAGCCGCAGTCAGGCGTCGGAGGGAACGCCGGGCTTGACGGCCTTCACGATGGCTCCGTGCATTTCGGCGGCGACCTCGTGGGTGTAGTTCACGGCCCCGTCGACGAAGCCCGCTGCGGCCAGGGCGTCGAGGTACTCCTGGTTCGAGAGGGCACCAGCGATGCAGCCGGCGTAGCTGCCGCGCTGGATACGATCCTCTGCGCTCAGGTGGTTTTCGGCCACGACATCGGAGATGCCGAGGCGCCCGCCGGGCTTCAATACCCGGAACATCTCGGAGATCACGGCATTCTTGTCGGCGGACAGGTTGATGACGCAGTTGGAGATAATCACGTCGATGGTGTCGTCGGCCAGGGGGATGGCCTCCATCTGCCCCTTGATGAACTCGACGTTAGTGGCTTCGGCCTTGGCGGCGTTGGCCCGGGCGAGCGCGAGCATCTCATCGGTCATGTCGAGCCCGTAGGCGAAGCCGGTCGGGCCCACTCGGCGGGCGGAGAGAAGCACGTCGATGCCGCCGCCAGAGCCCAGGTCGAGCACAGTTTCGCCCGGGTGCAGGTCAGCGACCGCCGTCGGGTTGCCGCAGCCCAGGCTGGCCAGGAGCGCTTCCTCGGGGATCTCGTCGTCCTCACCCTGGGTATACAGCACCCGCCCGAACACGTCGCCGTTGCCGAGGTCGGTGGGCACGCAGCAGGACGTGCTCGAGACATCGCTCAGCTGCAGGGCGGCCGCCGCGTAGCGCTCGCGAACGAGCTCGGTGATCTCAGATTTCTCGGTCATCGGTTGATCCTCTCGGTAGGTGGCGGCACCAGCCTACTGCTACATTGATACTGATCGATATAGCGAGCGTGACTGAAATTTCGAGGGAGATCGACATGGCTGCCATCCGAATCTACGAACCGGCATTGTGCTGCGACACCGGCGTCTGTGGCGTCGACGTCGACCAGTCCCTGGTGGAGGTGACGGCCGCCGTGCGCAATCTGCAGGAGCTCGGCGCGGACATCCAACGCCACAATCTGGCCACCGATCCGCTCGCTTTCACGACGGATGAGACCGTGCGCGCTTTCATGCACGTCGTCGGTTCCACCGGGCTGCCGCTCACCGTCGTCGACGGCGTCACCGTCGCGACCGGCTCCTACCCCTCCAAAGATCAGCTGCTCGCCTTCGCCGGCCTGGCTGAGCGCCCGCAGCTCGGGTTGACCGCACAATCTGACAGCGGATGCTGCGACGCCGACTCGGCTTGCTGCTGACACCACGGACAGCTGACACCATGAAGTTCCTGCACAACCCGCCCCGCTTTGTGTTCTTCACCGGCAAGGGCGGCGTGGGGAAGACATCCGTTGCCTGCGCCGCCGCCGTGGAGCTGGCCGAACGCGGACGCCGCGTGCTGCTGGTGAGCACCGACCCGGCCTCCAACATCGGCCAGGTCTTTGGCCTCACCATCGGCAACACCGTCACGCCGATCGTCGCGATTGCCGGCCTGAGCGCTCTCGAAATCGACCCGGAGCAGGCAGCGGATGCCTACCGCGAACGCATCATCGCCCCGGTTCGCGGACTGCTGCCGGAGCGCGAGCTCGCGAGCATTGCCGAGGGGCTTTCGGGCTCTTGTACTACCGAAGTCGCTTCGTTCGACGAGTTCACCAACCTGCTCACCGACGACAGCCTGCTCACGACCTACGACCACATCGTGTTCGACACTGCGCCGACCGGGCACACGATTCGCCTGCTGCAACTCCCGGGTTCCTGGACCGAATTTCTCGACGCGGGTAAGGGCGATCCGTCGTGCCTCGGCCCGTTGTCCGGGCTGGAGAAGCACAAGACGGTCTACGCCGCGGCGGTCGCCGCCCTGGCCGACCCCGCGCGGACGCGACTGGTGCTGGTGGCGCGGGCGCAGGCATCCGCTGTGGCCGAAATCGATCGCACCTTCGGGGAGCTTGAGCAGATCGGCATTCTCGGCGGCTACGTCGTGATCAACGGCGTACTGCCGAATCAAGCTGGAACCGAGCCGATAGCGACAGCGGTGCGCAACCGGGAGGAGGCCGCGCTGAGCGGAATTCCCGCACGCCTGGCAGCCTTGCCGCGGGACATCCTCGAGCTCAAAGCGGGCAACATGGTGGGCGTCGCGGCGCTGCGCACACTGTTTCGGCCCGGTGCTGACAGAGCCGATTCGCAGACTCGGGTTGACGTGCCGGATGCACCGCTCGGCGCGTTCGTCGACGAGCTGGAACCGACCGGGCACGGCCTCATTCTCTGTATGGGAAAGGGCGGCGTGGGCAAGACCACGATTGCGGCGGCACTCGCCGTGGCTCTCGCCCAGCGCGGCCACGCCGTGCACCTGACGACGACGGATCCGGCCGCCCATCTGGCCGCGACCCTGCACGGGAGCCTGCCGGGGCTGCGCGTCTCACGCATCGACCCGGAGGAAGCGATTCGGGAGTATCGGGATCACGTCATGGCCACCAAGGGTAAGAATCTCGACAACGATGGCCGAGCTGCCCTGGCCGAAGACCTGCTCTCGCCGTGTACCGACGAGGTCGCGGTTTTTAGGCAGTTCTCGCAGGCGGTGCACGAATCGCGGCACGAATTTGTCGTTGTCGATACCGCGCCGACCGGTCACACCCTGCTGTTGCTCGACGCCACCGGGGCGTATCACCGGGAAATCGCCCGCCAGATGGGGGAGGGCATGGCGTTCGTGACCCCGTTGATGCGGCTTCAGGATCCGGCGCTGACCAAGGTGTTGCTGGTGACCTTGGCCGAGACGACGCCGGTGCTCGAGGCCGCGGGGCTGCAGGACGACCTCGTTCGCGCCGGAATCCAGCCCTGGGGCTGGGTGGTGAACAATTCCATCGCCGCAGCGCACCCGGAGACGCCTTTTCTGCAGGCGCGCGCCGCCAACGAGGCCATCCAGATCGACGAGGTGCACGCCCGTGCCGATCGGGTCGCGATCGTTCCGTTGCTGGCCGACGAACCGATCGGTGTCGACAGGCTCGCCGCGCTGACCGCCCGAGCGCCGCAAACCGCCTGAGTGGTCGAGGTTAGGCGGCCATTCCGGGGTGCACCTTCACGAAGGTGATGTTCTTCGTGGGGTGCACGGTTTTCGCGGGTGCCCGGGAGAAGCCCTTCGCCCCCTCGAGACGGTTCTGCCCGCGAAACTCGGCCAGGGCGTCGTCGAAGATGGCGTTCAGCTGGGTTCCGGTGAATTCCTTCGCGGCCCCCTCGGTGAAGCTGATGCTGATGAGTGAGTTGTCGGGAAAGTGCCGGTTCATGCGGATGAAGCCATCGGCATCCTGCTGCAGGGTGATCATTGGTCTAGTTTGACCTATATATTGCGGCCGGTGGAGTTAACTCGGATCATGACAAGTTCTTCGGCCGGCACCCAACGGCTCGTTCTCGTGGTCGCGGTGCTCGCCTCGTTCATCGCATTTCTCGACGGCACCGTCATCAATGTGGCCCTGCCAGCGATCACTCGTGAGCTCGGCGGCGGCATTGCCACCCAGCAGTGGGTCGTCGATGCCTACCTCATCACCCTGGGCGGCATCATCCTGCTCGCCGGTTCACTCTCCGACGCGTTTGGGCGTAAGCGGGTGCTGTTCTGGGGCCTCGTGGGGTTCGCCGCGGCATCCGTTCTCTGCGCCCTGGCACCGAGCGCCCTCGTTCTGATCGGCGCGCGTGGATTGCAGGGGGTGGCCGGTGCCCTGCTGGTGCCGAGCTCCCTGGCGCTTATCTTCAGCACGTTTTCTGGCGCCGGCCAGGCTCGCGCGATCGGCACCTGGACTGCCTGGACCAGTACCGCCTTCATCGCCGGCCCGCTCATCGGGGGTCTGCTGGTCGATCTCTCGTCGTGGCGGCTGGTGTTCGCCATCAACATCGTGCCCATCGCGGCGACCCTGTTTCTGCTGGCGCGCCTTCCCCGCGACCCTGCAGCGGATGCCGGCACCCGCGTCGACATCGTCGGCGCGGTACTCGGGGTGCTCGGCCTGGCCCTGCCCGTCTTCGCGCTCATCGAACAGGGCAACTTCGGGTGGGGCAGCCCGGTCATCCTGATTCCACTCGTGGTGGGCCTCGTGTGCTTTGCCGCGTTCATCGCACACGAGCGCCGCACCCGGCAACCGATGATGCCGCTCAGCCTGTTCCAGGTGCGCAACTTCTGGGTGGGCAACGTGGCCACGACCTTCATCTATGCGGCCCTGTCGCTCGGCTCGTTCATTCTCGCGGTGTTCCTGCAGCAGGTCGGCGGGTATTCAGCGACGCTGGCCGGCCTGGCGTTGCTGCCCGTCAGCATCCTGAGCATTGCGCTGTCGGGTCTTGTCGGCCGGCTCGCCGGACGGTTCGGGCCGCGGCTGTTCATGTGCGTCGGCCCGATCACCGCCGGAATCGGCTTCTTCACCATGCTGCGGGTCGATCAGAGCGTCATCTACTTCAGCAGCGTGCTGCCCGGCGTCGTTATCTTCGGCCTGGGCCTGACCATCACCGTGGCCCCGCTGACCTCCGCCATCCTCGGCGCCATCGATCCCAGCCGGGCCGGCATCGCCTCGGCCGTCAACAACGCCCTGTCACGGGTGGCGGGACTCGTCGCGATCGCAGCGGCGAGCATCATCGTCGGGCCGGTGCTCGACGTCGAGGGGTTCCATCGGGCCGCGATTGCCACCGGAATTCTGCTGGTTGGCGGCGGAATCGTGTCGGGCCTCGGCATCCAGAACGCAATGTCGGCGCCCGTGGATAAACTGCAGGCATGACGGCTCTCATTCGCTGGGGAATCCTGGCCACCGGCGGCATCGCCCACCTGTTCACCAACGACCTCGTGCAGAACGGCCATACGGTGCAGGCGGTCGGATCGCGCAGCCAGGCCTCAGCGCATTCCTTCGCTGCCGAATTCTCCATTCCCACCGCGCACTCCAGCTACGCCGATCTCGTGAACGACCCCGAGGTCGACGTCATCTACGTGTCGACCCCGCACCCCTTCCACGCTGAGCATGCACGTCTCGCGCTGAACGCCGGCAAGCACGTGCTCATCGAGAAGCCGTTTGCGCTCAATGCTCGTGAAGCCCGCCAGATAGTCGATCTCGCAGTGAGCCGCGGATTGCTGGTGATGGAAGCCATGTGGACGCGGTTTCTGCCGCACATGGCCCGTATTCGCGAGGTTCTCGCCGCCGGAACGCTCGGTGACGTGCGCAGCCTGCTCGCCGACCACACCCAAGATCTACCCGACAATCCGGCGCATCGGCTGAACTCGCTCGCCCTCGGCGGCGGCGCGCTGCTCGACCTCGGCGTCTACCCGGTGAACTTCGCGCACGCCGTGTTCGGGGTGCCCGACACAATTCTGGCCAGCGCCTCGTTCAAAGCCACCGGAGCGGATGCCCAGATCGCCACCATCTTTCGCTACGCCGGCGGTCAGATCGCCACGACGTTCTCGGCCAGCGACACCCTCGGCCCCACCACGGCCTCCATCATTGGCACGCTGGGGCGCATCGATATCAACTCGGTGTGGTACTCGCCGACCGAATTTCGGGTGCTGGATAATCTCGGCGCGGTGCTCGAGACCTTTGTGCCGGCCGAGTTCGCTGGCCGCGGCATGCACTTCGAAGCGGTCGAGGTCGAGGCGCTGATTCGGGCCGGCAGAATCTCGAGCGACATCATGCCGGCCGAAGAATCCGTTGCGATCCTGGAGACCCTCGATTCCGTGCGCGCCCAGATCGGCTTGCGCTACCCGGGCGAATAGCCTGCCCGAGGCCAGTCGGATACCATACGGAGGTGGACGAACCAGTGCAGACACCCGAACCCGCCACGGCTTCTACGGCCCCGCGCGGCGGCATCGCGGCCGTCTTCTCCCAGCATCGCCGGGCGTGGCTGATCGCCGCCGGCGCCCTGGTGTTCGTACTGCTGAGCAGTGGAGCAGTGGAGCAGTGTTCGCTGGAACGCAGACCGGCGGGAACGAGCCGGCTGCGGCATCCGCTGTTTCATCGTCGACGGCCACTCCGAGCCCGACGCCCACGGTGGATCCGGCCCGGCCGGTGCCCGCCGAGGCAACGACGGCTAGCCGTCTGCGCACCTGCTCGGTCGCCGGGCTCGCTGCCGACACGCGCCTCGCCGATTTTCAGGCGCAGGTCGTCAACGCCACCACCGGCGAAGTTCTGTTCGACCGCGGCGGCACGACGTCGTCCCGCACGGCGAGCGTCATGAAGGTACTCACCTCGGCCGCCGCGCTCAACGTGCTGGGCAGCGACTACCGCGCCACCACCCGCGTCGTGAAGGGCGCCGAACCCGGCCAGATCGTGCTCGTCGGCGGCGGAGACCTGACACTGTCGCGCCTGCCCACAGGCCAGGAGCCGTTCTATACCGGGGCAGCCCACCTCGACGACCTCGCCACCCAGACCATGGTCGCCTGGGCCGCCGACCCGGCCAACCCGCCGATCACCTCCCTCGTGCTCGACTCCTCCTACTTCTCCGGCCCCGACTGGGACGACGGCTGGGCCCGCACCGAACTCGGCCTCGGCTACATGCCCGAAATCACGGCCCTCATGGTGGACGGCGACCGCAACGAACCCACCCGCAGCACCTCCGCTCGCAGCGAAGACCCGATTGCCCGGGCCGGGCAGGCCTTCGCCGACGCCCTCGGTGGCGGACTCGCCATCAGCCAGGCCACGGCCCCGGCCGGCGCCGCCCAGCTCGGCGCCGTGCAGTCCGCGCCGGTGTCCACGCTCATTCAGCAGTCCCTCATCGTGAGCGACAACACCATCGCCGAAATGCTCGCCCGCCTCGTCGCCATCGAAAACGGTGCCGGCAACTCTTTCTCCGCACTGCAGCAGGGCATCGTTGGCGGGCTTGCCGCCTATGGCATCGACACGACCGGCATGATCATCAAGGACGGCTCCGGGCTCAGCCCGAACAACGCCGTATCGCCGGCCTACCTCACCGCCCTGTTCGTGAAGGTCAACGCGCGTGAAGGCAACCTGGGCGTACTGTTCGACGGCCTGCCGGTCGCCGGCGGTCCGCGCGGATCCCTCTCCTACAGCGACCGTTTCGCTGGCGCGAACTCCGCTGCTGACGGCGCCGTCTTCGCCAAAACCGGCTGGATCGACACCGGCTACACACTCGCCGGCGTCATCCACTCCGCCGACGGCACCCCGCTTACCTTCGCTATTTACGCCATTGGCAACGTGAGTTCGAATGCGAAAATCGCCATCGACACCCTGACCACCGGCTTTTTCCACTGCGGCGATAATCTGTCCAACAACTGACCATTCGTAAGGAGAACTCGTGACCCGTGCACTATTCATCATCGACGTTCAGAACGATTTCACCGAGGGCGGTGCGCTCGGGGTTGACGGCGGTAGCGCGGTCGCGGCGGGCGTGAGCGCGCTGCTGGCTGATCATGGTGGCGCCTATAAATACGTCTTCGCCTCGCGCGACTGGCACGACATCGGCAACGACAACGGCGGTCACTTCGCCCGCGACGCTGCTCCCGACTACGTCACGACCTGGCCGGTGCACTGTGTGGCTGGAACTGCGGGCGCCGAATATCACAAAGCTCTCACACCGGATGCGGTGACCTTTCACATTCGCAAGGGCCAGGGCAAGCCCGCGTACTCCATCTTCGAGGGCACCACCGAGGCCGGGCAGACCGTGGGCGCACTGCTCAGCGAGCACGGAGTCACCGACGTTGACATCGTCGGCCTCGCCACCGACTACTGCGTGCGGGCTTCCACCCTCGATGCCCTCGAGCACGGCCAGCACGTGCGCGTGCTGACTGACCTCGTGGCCGGGGTCGCCGCCGAATCCACCCAGGCCGCCCTCGCCGAGATGGCGCACGCCGGCGCGGTGTTCGCCGCGAGTGACGCCGTCGAGTGACGGAGTTCGCAAGACGGCTCGACGGTGTGCGCATCGCCTTCGACGCCACGCCGGGAGAGCGGCCGGTGCTGCTCGTGCACGGTTTCGCCTCGACTGTCGCGGTCACCTGGGGCGGTTCCGGCTGGGTGCGCGCGCTAGGCGAGGCGGGTCGCGGGGCGATCACACCCGACCTGCGCGGCCACGGGCGCAGCGACAAGCCGCATCGTGCCGCTGATTACGCGCCCCGGCAACTCGCCGCCGACCTCGTGGCCGTGCTCGACACCCTCGAACTCGACCGGGTCGACGTGATCGGATACTCCATGGGATCGCGGGTGGTCGCCGCCCTGGCCCGGCTGGCGCCGGAGCGCGTGCGGCGACTCGTGCTCGGCGGAGCGGGTCCGCTCGAACTGTTCGAGACCTGGGACCAGGGTGAGGTCAACCGGTTCATTGTCTCGGGTCAGCTGCCCGCCGACCCGACCATCGCAGCGGTTCTCGGCCCGGCAATCGCGGCCGGTGCCGACCGCGAGGCGCTGTTGGCATGCGTGCAGGGGGTCGCGGGTTTCACGCTCGACGTGCCCGCCGGCATCCCGCAGCTCTTTGTCGCCGGCGGTGCCGACCAGATCACCGCCGGGGTAGTCGCACTCGCGGCCGAGCGCGGCGCGCAGTACCTCGAGCTGCCTGGCCGCACCCATGTCAACGCGCTGACGTCGCGTGAGTTCAAGCAGGCGGCGCTGGAGTTTCTGGCCTGACCATCGGGCTCGTGCACGATGTGCGCGGGATGGCGAGTGGGTAGCGCTCTCGTGCAAGTGGATGTCGGTGCTCGCGCATACGGTGGAGCCACGGCGGGACTGAAGACGCCGCACTCAATGTGGAGGACTCATGACAACGAACGACACCCTGGCCACCCCGACACTCGACACCTTCGACGGGCTGCTCGCCGCCATCACTCCCACAACGGGTGAGACGCGCGAGATTCTCGACCCCGCGACCGGCGCGGTGGTCGGTCTCGCCCCGGTGCACACCGTCGACGACCTCGAAGCCGCCATCGCCGCGGCAACGCTGGCCCAGCCGGCCTGGGCCGCGCTCGGGCACACCCAGCGCAGCGCCGTCATGGTGCGCGCCGCCGACGCGATCGATGCAGCAGCCGAGGCCCTCGCCCAGTTGCTCTCCCGCGAACAGGGTAAACCGCTCAATGGTCCGAACGCGCGGTTCGAGGTGGGCGGAGCATCCGCTTGGCTGCGCACGGCTGCGGCGACCCCGCTGGAGTCTGAGGTGCTCATCGACGACGGCACCACCCACGCGGCGATCACCTACCGCCCGATCGGCGTCGTCGGCGCGATCGGCCCGTGGAACTGGCCGATGATGATTGCGATCTGGCAGATCGCTCCCGCGCTGCGCATGGGCAACGCCGTCGTGGTCAAGCCCTCCGAGTACACGCCGCTCAGCGTGCTCGCTCTCGTGGCAGTGCTGAACCAGATGCTGCCAGAAGGACTCGTCAGCGTCGTCTCCGGCGGCCGCGCGATCGGTGCCGGCCTCGCCGTGCACCCCGGCATCGGCAAGGTCATGTTCACCGGATCGACCGCGACCGGCAAGGCCATCATCAAGAGCTCGGCCGACACGGTCAAGCGCCTCACCCTCGAGCTCGGCGGCAACGACGCCGGAATCGTGCTTCCCGACGCCGACCCGGAGGCCATCGCTGAGGGACTGTTCTGGGGCGCGTTCATCAACACCGGCCAGACCTGCGCAGCGCTCAAGCGCCTCTACGTGCACGACGACATCTACGACGCGGTCTGCGACGCACTCACAGCAGTCGCCGCCAAGATGCCGATGGGTGTCGGAATTGACGAGAACAACGTGCTCGGCCCGCTGCAGAATAAGGCCCAGTTCGACATTGTCGCCGGCCTCGTGCAGTCAGCGAAAGACTCCGGAGCACGCGTGCTCATCGGCGGTAACCCCGACCTGGCGGCTCCCGGTTTCTTCTACCCGACCACGCTCATCGCCGACATCGACGACGACAACCCGCTCGTGCGGGAGGAGCAGTTCGGGCCGGCGCTTCCGATCATCCGCTATACCGACCTTGACGATGTCATCGCTCGCGCCAACAGTGTTGACGTCGGGCTCGGCGGTTCGGTTTGGTCGAGCGACCTCGTCGCAGCGCGCGCGGTCGCCGCTCGCCTCGAAACCGGCACGGTGTGGATCAACGCGCACGGCGCGGTGCACCCGATGATTCCGTTTGGCGGGGCCAAGCAGTCCGGCTACGGGCTCGAGTTCGGTGTCGAGGGCCTCAAGGCACTCGGCGTGCCGCAGGTCATCAACGGCTAACCATCCGCTCAGGAAAACAGGGCCCTCGCCACCGGCGGGGGCCCACTTCTGTGCCGGTGTGCCCGGGCTGGTGGTGGCTAATTCAGGAATGGTGAGCGGATGTCTGGGCCCGCCCCGCAAAAACCTGCGGCGGACCGCCGGGGGTCGCGGGAATTTCCTGAATTAGTCCCCGGGCGAGCAGGCTCGCCCGGCCACAGGGAGCATAAAATAACCGTGCCGCCGGGGTAGAGGCCGGGCGGCACGGTCAGGTACTGCGAGCTGGTTACTCGTGCGTGCTGATGCCCAGCGGAACCCCGCGGGTTTCCTTCACGAGGGTCACCGCGACGAAGGAGATCGCGGCGAGCACCATGAGGTAGACGCCGATCGAGACGGACTGGCCGGTCTGATCGAGCAGCAGCTGGGCGATCAGCGGGGCGAAGGCTCCACCGAGAATCGCGCCGAGGGCGTAACCGATCGACACGCCGGAGTAGCGCACCTGAGCCGGGAACATCTCGGCGTAGAGCGCGGCCTGCGGGCCGTAGGAGAGACCGAGTCCGCTCGCCAGGATGATGAGCGAGAGCGCGAACCAGACGATGTCGCCGGTGTCGATCAGCAGGAACATCGGGATTGCCCAGATGAAGAGAAACGCGTAGCCAATCTGGAAGGTGCGCACGCGGCCGATTTTGTCAGAGAGGATGCCACCGGCCATGGTCGAGGCGAGCCAGAACACGGCTGCAACGGTGCTCGCGATAAGCACCGGGGTGCGCTCCATGCCGAGTCCGCCGGCTTCGGCGGGCTTGGTGGCGTAGGAGCTGAAGAAGGCGATGAGCATGTAGCCGGCCGCGTTGTTGGCGATGAAGATGAGTGCGGTGAGGATGACCTGACGAGAGTGGTTCTTGAACAGCTGCTTGAGTGGGGCGGCAGATTCCTTCTTGCGGGTCTGCATCTCCTTGAAGACCGGGCTCTCGGCGACCGCGCGGCGGATGACCCAGCCGACGACGATGAGCAGCACGGAAACCAGGAACGGGATGCGCCAGCCCCAGCTGAGGAATGCCTCTTCGCTCATCGAGGTGGTCACGGCGATCATCACGCCGGTGGCAAGGATGAGGCCGACCGGAACGCCGATCTGCGGGTAGGCGCCGAAGAAGCCGCGTTTGTTGATCGGTGCGTGTTCAACCGACATGAGTGCGGCACCGCCCCATTCGCCGCCGGCCGAGAAGCCCTGCAGGATGCGAAGCACGATCAGGAAGATGGGCGCCCAGACGCCGATCTGGTCGAAGGTCGGCAGGAGGCCGATGAGTGCGGTGGCCGCGCCCATCATAACGAGGGTGAAGACCAGCATCGCCTTGCGGCCGATCCGGTCGCCGAGGTGGCCGGCGACGATGGCGCCGAGCGGGCGGAACAGAAAACTAATGCCGAGCGAGGCCCAGGCGATCAGCTGGGCGAGCGGCTCATTCTCGCCGGCGAGCGGGGCGAAGAACAGGCCGGCCAGCACGAGGCCGGCGGCCTGGGCGTAAATGAAGAAGTCATACCACTCGATGGTGGTACCCACCATTGTGCCGGCGAGGACCCGCCGTTCTTCGTTCCGTTTAGCGCTGGTTGCCTGCGTGCGCTCGGTCGTTAAAGCCATGGAATACTCCCTCGTATCTCACTGCGGTGCTGGGTCGGGTGCTGCTGCAAAGTGTGTGGATCGTGCGGAGAAAAACCGGCACTGGGGCAGTATGGCAGGAAAATCCAGGATTACCTACCTTTTGGTCAGTATTGTTGTTTTTTTGGGTGCCGGTGTAGCACAGTGCGTGCCGATCGGGGGCGTGCTGGAGCATGCCGGTTGCAGTACGAGGGGTGTTGAGCGGTAGTTTGAGGGGAATGTCTTCCCAGAAATCCGCCGTGAAGCGTGCCCGCACCGCGCTCGGCGTGCTGATCGCCGGCTTGATCGTGACCCTGCTCTGGCCGATCGTCACGGCCGTTTTCGTTCTCAGCGCCTGGGATCCGGATGAGACCTGCGCGCGGGTACACGGCTCGGGCGACCTCGTGCGCTATGACTTTTTCCCACCGCGCATGCTCTGTTCAACCGGGGGTGATGGGTGGGTAAGCGCGACCGCGGAGGGCGTGACCGTTGGTCTTTCCGTCGTGCTCGTGCTCGGCGTTGCGGCCATGCTGGTCGGGGTGCTCGCGGGGGTGTGGTTGGTGCCGAAGCTTGCGCCGGCAGCATCCGGTGTGAACTTCGCCTACGTCGCCGGGAGCCTGCCCTCGCGCCGGGTTCGTCGACTGCGTCGGCTGTGCGGGTTGCTCGCGGTGGTTTCCGTACTCTCGCCGGCCTGGATGCTCTACCTGGACATCGGCGTCGACCAGGGCGGAAACGGCGCGGCCGACCCTTACACTCAGATTCCGATCTACGTCGGGCAGCTTCTTGTCGCGGCCGTGATTCCGCTGCTGGCCCTCGCTGCGGGGATTGTCGGCTGGGTGCTGCGGGCTCGCGCGCGGTCTGGGGGAGCGGATGCGGCATCCGTTGCGGTCGCTGGATTGGTCGCCGCAGTGGTGCTGCTCGGGCTCACCCTGTCGCTGGGTGTGGGGGCCATCGCCAAGATTGTCGCGGCCGGTGAACGGATCGCACCGTCGGCGACCGACAGCGCCCAGATAACCGTGCCGCCGTCATCGGGCGGAGTGGAAATCCTGCCGCAGCCGGCGTCACCGCCCATCGAGCTGCCGACCGAGCCGTCGACGGCTCTGTCGGCAGCCGAGCTCGAGCAACAGTTTGCGGCGTTCGTCGCCCAGACGACCGCACGATTCGGGCCGGCCTATGCCGAGCCGGAGCGACAGGGGGCAATTCCCGGCCCCGCGCTCGACCTGGACGTGGCCGCCGCGCCCTATGCGTTCGACTGCCTGGGGACGGGCATCGGCTACGGCATGGAGCTCACCTTCTCCGGCGCCGATGCCGACGACTGGGATGTCAACTACGACGCCGCGGAAGCCGCGTACCTGCGCATCACCGAAGGCTGGGCCGCCGACGGACACCCCAGCGCCCCCGAGAACACCGAGTTCTACGCCGTCGCCGACGCACCGAGCATCGTGTCGCAGCTGCGCGCCCGCCACGTCGGATCGACCGTGCGCGTGGGCATGCAGAGCCTGTGCGTGGTGCGGTAGTCAGTTGAGCGTGGGCAGCTCAGCCGAGCTCGGCGACGATCGTGCGCGCGGCCGCGGTGAGCACGGCCCCGATGTCGGTGGGGGAGTGCAGACTCGAGATATACACGACGGCGACGGAGGCGGGTGATTCCCCGGGCACGAGCAACGGCACGGCAATAGATGACAGGCCCGGAATGACTTCGTTATGGCTCGAAGCGTAGCCGAGGGCAGCGACCTCACCGGCCTCACTGCGGCGGGTTTCGGGGAGGCCGAGCGCGGCCCACTGCGCGGCGCTCAGGCCAGACTGGATGGCGATTCCCGGTGCACCCCGGTGCAGCGGATGCCGCGTGCCGGGCTGTTGCGCAACCGTCGCGTGGGCCTTGCGCGGTTCGATACTCACGAGAGTGAAGATCTCGCCCTGGTCGAGCACCGCGACGAACGCCGTCATGCCGAGCTCGTTGGCGATACGGGTGAGCACCGGCAGGGCCGTGGCCTGCAGGTCACGGGACACCCCGCGGGCCAGGGCGGCCAGGCGCGGGCCGAGCCGCACCAGTCCGGCCGGGTTCCGAACGACGAGGCCGTGATCTTCGAGAGTGCGGAGGATTCGATAGGCGATAGATCGGTGCACGTCGAGGGCTGCGGCGAGTTCGATGATACTCATCGGTTCGTCGGCTTCAGCGAGAACCTCCAGCACGCGGATGCCACGCGACAGCGTTTGCGAGTGCGCAGCGGGTGCCGGCAGGGGGCTGCCGGCGGTCTCGGCGAATTCTGAGATCGACACCCTTCTATTCTCGCATTCGGCTCGGGTACTCTGCCGCTCAGTAACTCTGCCGCTCAGTAACTCGGTCGTGGGACCTCGGGCCCGGCCAGACCCGTGGGCCTGATGAAGGTGGCGGCGAGCGACTCCGAGGCCCTGGCGAGGATAGCCACGTCGGCACCGACGAGCACGAAGTTGGCCCCCGCCGCCAGGTAACGGTCGGCGGTCGTTGGCGCGAAGGCATTGACGCCGACGGGTTTGCCGATCGCCGCGACAGTGCGAATGCACTGCTCGACCGCGGCCACGATGTCGGGGTGGTCCTGCTGGCCAAGCAAGCCCATCGATGCGGCGAGGTCGGAGGGACCAACGAACAGGCCGTCGACGCCGTCGACGCCGGCGATCTCGGCGATGTTGGCCACGGCATCCGTTGTCTCGATCTGTACGAACAGTGAGATCGTCTCGTTGGCGCGGGCCAGGTAGTCGTCGATACGGTTCCAGCGGGAGGCTCGGGCGAGGGCGCTGCCGACACCGCGAACGCCGAGCGGCGGGTAGCGCACCGCGGCCACCATCTCGCGGGCCTGCTCGGCGGTGTCGACCATCGGAATGAGCAAATTTTGAGCGCCGAGGTCAAGGAGCTGTTTCACGATGATCCGATCCCCGATCGGCGCGCGCACCAGCGGCACGATGGGGTAGCCGTGCACGGCTTGCAGCTGGCTGAGCGTCGACTCGAGGCCGTTCGGGCTGTGTTCGGTGTCGATCAAAAGCCAATCGAGACCGCTGCCGGCGCAGATCTCCGCCACCAGCGCGCTGCCGGAGCACACCCACATTCCCATCTGAGGGCGTGCGGCGCCCGCGAGAACGTCGCGGAAGGTCGGCTCTGCGGCTATTCGAATCGACATGTGATGGCTCCCAATGGTCCATAGTCGGCGTGCACGGTGTCGCCCTGCTCCACCCACATCGGGCGGGTGAACGAGCCGGCCAAAATGATCTCCCCGGCCTCGAGGCTGGTTCCGTGCTGGGCCAGCTTGTTGGCCAGCCAGTAGACGCCGGCCGCGGGGTGGTTCAGCACAGCGGCGGCCACCCCCGATTCCTCGATGGTCTGGTTGCGATACAGCAAGGCCGACACCCAGCGCAGGTCGATGTCTCCGACCTTCACGGGCGTGCCGCCCACAACCATCCCGCCCATCGCCGCGTTGTCGGAGATGGTGTCGACGATGGTTCGGCCGGCCATCTCGATGCGCGAGCTGAGAATCTCGAGGGCCGGAACCACGTAGTCCGTGGCGTCCAGCACGTCGAACAGCGTGCAGTTCGGGCCGGACAGCGGCTTGCCGAGCACGAACGCCAGTTCGACCTCGATGCGCACGTTAGAGAAGCTGTCGAAACGGATGCTCGCGCCATTCTCGTAGACCTCGTCGCTGAAGATCACACCGTAATCGGGCTCGGTGATGCCGGTGGCGACCTGCATGACCTTGGAGGTCAGGCCGATCTTGCGGCCGACCAGCCTTCGGCCGGCCGCGATGCCGCGTTCTTTCCACAGGCTCTGCACGGCGTAGGCGTCGTCGACGGTCATGCCGGGGTAGCGGGTGGTCAGCAGGGGAACCGTCGACCGGGTCCGCCCGGCCGCGACGAGTTCGTCGGCGATCTCTTCAATGACTGACTGGTCAAGCATGCGCACTGCCTTCTAGAGGGTGGTGCCGAGTTTAAAGCCGGCCAACTCGTCGTCTTTGCGAGTGTAGGAGAAACCGTCGGCGCCGACGGTCACGGCCATTTCGCTGGACTCGGTGCGCAGGGCGACCGGCTGCGGGTTGCCGTCGAGGTCGAGCACGAGCGAGGCATCCGTGTACCAGCTGGGCACGACGGGGTTGCCCCACCAGTCGCGGCGCTGGTTGTCGTGCACGTCCCAGGTGACCACGGGGTTGTCAGGGTCGCCGGTGTAGTAGTCCTGCGTGTAGATCTCGACGCGGTGGCCGTCGGGGTCGCGCAGGTACAGGTAGAACGCGTTCGAGACGCCGTGGCGGCCAGGTCCCCGCTCGATCAGGTCGCTCTGGCGCAGTGCGCCGAGCTTGTCGCAGATGTAGATGATGTTGTGCTTCTCGTGCGTCGAGAACGCGATGTGGTGCATGCGCGGCCCGTTTCCGCCGGTGAGCGCGGTGTCGTGCACGGTGTCCTTGCGGCGCATCCAGGCTGCGTAGGTGACACCGTCCGCGTCCTGAATGTCTTCGGTGACGCGAAAGCCCAGGTCCTCGAGGTATTTGCGGCCGCGGCCGACGTCGGGGGTGACCTGGTTGAAGTGGTCCAGTCGCACCAGTGCGCCCGGGCCCTGCAGGTCGTAGCGCCAGGCGAGGCGTTCCACGTGGGTAGTGGCGAAGAAGAATTCGTAGGGGAAGCCGAGCGGGTCTTCGACGCGCACGCTGTCGCCGATTCCCTTGACAAAGCCCTCGGTGCGGCGTTCGGTGCGGCAGCCGAGCTCCTTATAGTAGGCCTCGGCGAGGTCGACGTCTTCGGGGCTGCGCACCCGGAACGCCATCGCGGCGACGGCGGCAATGGGCCCCTGGCGCAGCACGAGATTGTGGTGGATGAACTCCTCGAAGCTGCGCAGGTAGATCTCGGTGTCGCTCTCCTCGGTGACGACGAGGCCGAGAATGTCGACGTAGAACTCGCGGGAGCGGGCCAGGTCGGTCACGACGATGTCCATGTAGGCGCAGCGCAGGATGTCGGGCGGGGTTGCGGCGGGGGTGGGGATCGGGCTGAGTGTCATGGGGTTCTCCTCGTTGAGGTTTCTACAGTGGATGCGTGGGGCTGGCTATCAAGACCGCCAGCGCGGGTCCTGCGGCCGGGCCCACCTTATGAACGCGGGCCCAGTTTATAAACTGGGCCCGAGGACGGGGCCCGGGCCCCGTCCCCGGGTGGTGAGGGACTAGTTGCCGCCGAAGCGGGGCGTGTGCACGGGGGCGAGTGTTATGTGCACGGCCTGCGAGTCGGTGTAGAAATCGATCGACCGGTAGCCGCCCTCGTGCCCGAGGCCGGAGGCCTTGACGCCGCCGAACGGGGTGCGCAGGTCCCGCACGTTGTGCGAGTTCAACCAGACCATGCCGGCATCGACCGCCTGGGCGAAGTTGTGGGCGCGAACGAGGTTCGTGGTCCAGATGTACGCAGCCAGCCCGTACTTCACACCGTTGGCCAGGGCGAGCGCTTCGGCATCCGTTTCAAAGGGAGTGATGGCCACAACCGGGCCGAAGATCTCTTCCTGAAAGATGCGGGCGGTGGGGGCGACATCCGCGAAGACCGTGGGGGAGACATAGTTGCCCTCCGTTAGGCCTTCCGGGCGGCCGCCGCCGGCGAGCAGTCGACCCTCGGTTTTGCCGATTTCGACGTAGCTCATGACCTTGGCGTAGTGGTCGGGGTGTACGAGCGCGCCGACCTCGGTTTTCGGGTCGTGCGGGTCGCCGACCACGATGCTCTGCGCGCGGGCGGCGTAGCGGGCGCAGAAGTCGTCGTAGATGGAGCGTTCGACCAGAATGCGGCTCGACGCGGTGCAACGCTCGCCGTTGAGGGAGAACACGCCGAACAGGGTCGAGTCGATCGCGGCGTCGAGGTCGGCGTCGGCGAAGACGACGGCGGGCGACTTGCCGCCGAGTTCCATCGATATGCCCTTGAGGTTCGCGGCGCAGTTGCGGTAGATGGTCTGGCCGGTCGTGGTCTCGCCGGTGAAAGAGATGAGCGGCACATCAGGATGCTTGACCAGCGCATCGCCGGCCTCCTCACCGATGCCGTTGACCAGGTTGAAAACCCCGTCGGGCACGCCGGCGGTGCGAAAGATCTCGGCCCAGAGGCTCGCTGACAGTGGGGTGAATTCGGCCGGTTTCAGCACGACGGTGCAGCCGGAGGCGAGCGCGGGGGCGAGCTTCCAGCTCTCCAGCATGAACGGGGTGTTCCACGGGGTGATCAGCCCGGCGACACCGACCGGCTTGCGGTTGACGTAGTTGATCTGCCGGCCCGGCACCTTGTAGGTGTCGTCGACCTGCGCCACGATCAGGTCGGCGAAGAAGCGAAAGTTCTCGGCCGCGCGCTGGGCCTGGCCGAGTGCCTGGGTGATCGGCAGTCCGGTGTCGAAGGTCTCCAGCTCGGCGAGCCGGGCGTCTTGCGCCTCGACGGCGTCGGCGATCGCGTGCAGCACGCGGGCGCGGGCGCGGGGCAGCATGCGCGGCCAGGGGCCGTTGTCGAAGGCATCTTTCGCTGCGGCGACGGCTCGCGCAATGTCGGCCTGCTGGCCGGCGGCGGCGGTGGCGTAAGTCTGGTTCGACACCGGGTCGAGCACGTCGAAGGTTTCGCCTCCGACACTGTCGACGAATTCTCCACCGATGAAATGACGGATGCTGGTGGGCAGGTCGGCGGGGACGTAGTGCGTGGTCTGGACAGACGTCTGCGTCATAGTCAGGCTCTCTTTCTCGGGGACGGTTCGGATGGTGTGTGGGGGTGATGCGATTTCTGGTACGTGAGGAAGGCATCCAGTGTGCCGGTGCGGTGGGCGCGCGCGGCCAGCTCGAGCGTGAGCGCGTCGGAGCCCGATTCGATCAGCTGCAGCAGGTTTTCGTGCTCCGACACGGAGTCGCGGGCGCGGCCGGGCACAAAGCTGAAGGTCGAGTCGCGCAGCACTTTCATGCGGTTCCACCCGCGGTGCACGAGATCGAGGATGTGCGGGTTCGGGCAGTTCTCAAACAGGATCGAGTGAAAGTCGAGGTTCAGTTCGGTGAACCGGTGTGGGTTCAAGTCTTCGAGGGAGGCGGCCATGGCCTGGTTGACCGAGCGGGCGCGTTCGATGTCGGCGGCCGTGATGAACGGTGCCGACAGCGCGGTCGCGACGCCCTCGACGACACTCAGGGTCTGCATCGTGTAGAGATATTCGGTCTCCTCGAGCATGGCGACCTGCGCGCCGACGTTGCGCTCGAAGGTGACCAGTCCCTCCGCTTCGAGGCGACGGATTGCCTCGCGCACCGGTGCGACGCTCACGCCGAGCTCCCTGCCGATTGCGCCCAGGACTAAACGGTAGCCCGGCGTGAACGTTCCGTCGGAGATGCGCGCCTTGACCCACTGATAGGCGAGTTGGGACTTGCTGACCGACGGCGCTGTTACTGCAGCCATTGCTGGTACCGTCCCTTCCACTTCGCGTTCATCGGGTACAGCCCGTCGACGCCCTCGCCGGCGGCGACCATCTCGGCGATGAAGGTTTCCTCGCGCTCCTGCTCGATCGCGTCGGTGACGACCTCCTCGATCAGGTGCGGCGGAATCACCAGGATGCCGTCGGCGTCCCCGACGATCACATCGCCCGGCTGCACGGCCGCGCCGCCGCAGGCGATGGTGAGGTCGGTGTCCCACGGCACATGCTTGCGGCCGAGCACGGCGGGATGCGCGTTGGCGAAGTAGGTGGGCATTTTCAGGGCGGTGACGGCGGCGACGTCGCGCACCCCGCCATCCGTCACCAGGCCGGCGGCGCCGTTCACCTGGGCGCGGAGGGCGAGGATATCGCCGACGGTGCCGGTGCCGGTCTCGCCGCGGGCCTCGATCACGAGCACATCGTCGGGGCGGAGGGAGTCGAAGGCGCGCTTTTGGGCGTTGTAGCCGCCGCCATGAGAGATGAAGAGGTCTTCCCGGTTGGGAATGAACCGCAGGGTGCGGGCAAGCCCGACCAGGCGCACGCTCGGCCGAGTGGACTGCAGCCCGTCGATGGAGACGTTGTTCAGGCCGCGTTTGCGCAGCTGGGAGCTGAGCGTGGCGGTGCCGACCGAGTTGATTTTCGCCTTGAGCTCGTCGGTCAGAAGTGTCTTCGTGGGCAGTCCGGCCGCCTCCGCTGATCCCCACGCCTCGGCCCGTTGCAGATCGTCGATCTTCGGGCCGGCGCCGCATTCGGCCATGGCGATCGAGCCGGCGACGACGGGCGTGACCAGTCGCCCGGTGCTGGGCGCGCCGGGCGCGGTGGGGGCATCCACTTCGACCTCGACCACGTCGCCAGGCTGCACGACGGAGGAACCGGCGGGGGTTCCGGTGAGAATCACATCGCCCGGTTCGAGGGTCATCAGCTGGGAGAGGTCGGCGACCAGACGGCCGAACCCGAAGGCCAGGTGCGCCGTGGTGTCGTTCTGCACCAACGCGCCATTGACCCACGTGCGCACCCGGAGGGCATCCGGTTGAATGTCTGTGGCGTTGATCACGGTCGGGCCGAGCGGGGTGAAGCCGTCGCCGCCCTTGGACTTCAGATTTGAGCCCTTGTCGGCGTAGCGCAGGTCGTAGACGCCGAAATCGTTGGCGGCGGTGACGCCGGAGACGGCCGCCCAGCCCTGCTCCGGGGTTACCCGACGGATGCTGTGGCCGATGATCAGGGCGATCTCGCCCTCGAAGGCGAGCAGTTCGGTGCCGGCCGGGCGTTCGATCGGGGTGCCGGAGGCGCTCACCGAGCTGCCGGGCTTCAGGAAGTATGACGGCTGTTCCGGCGTGCGGCCGCGCTGGGCAATGCGGGAGGGATAGTTGAGGTGCAGGGCGATCACCTTGCCGGGGGTGCCGGTGAATGGTGCGGGGTTCTGCATGTGATGTCCTCTCGCTGCGCTACGTGTGTATTTGAAATCATATACGATCAGTCGAAAGATGCAACCCCTTCTTCAGCGTGAGGGTGCGCCGTTACGCCCCAACCGTGCGCCGGTCGACAAGCCGGCCCTAAGGTTCGCGCGTAGCGTGGCCGCGCACCACGCCAGCATGATCGTTTCCGTGATGTTGAGCTGAACCACAAGCGCTCAGCGCCCCTGTTGGTGGGCGCAGCTAGGCTATTACCGTCAGATAGACGGGCAGACAAAGTATTGGGAGATGCAATGACGGTTGTTACCGAAGCGCCAACGAACGAATCCGAGCTGCTCGCTCGCGTCCCGAACCAGCTCTACATCAACGGCAAGTGGGTCGCCGCCACCGGCGGCCGCACCCTCAATGTCACCGACCCGGCCACCGGCCGCGTCATCAAGACCATCGCCGACGCGAGTGTGGCCGACGGCACTGCAGCCCTCGACGCCGCCGACGCCGCCCAGGCCGACTGGGCTGCGACGCCGGCCCGGGTGCGGGGTGAAATTCTGCGCCGCGCCTTCGACCTGCTGCAGGAACGCAAGCAGGAGTTCGCGCTGCTCATGACCATCGAAATGGGCAAGCCGCTGCCCGAGGCGCTCGGCGAGGTCGCCTACGGCGGCGAATTCCTGCGCTGGTTCAGCGAAGAAGCGGTGCGCATCAGCGGCCGCTACGGCACCAACCCCGAGGGCACCGGTCGTATGATCGTCACCCAGCATCCGGTGGGCCCGTGCTTTCTGATCACCCCGTGGAACTTTCCGCTCGCCATGGCGACGCGCAAAATTGCCCCGGCGCTCGCCGCCGGCTGTACCGTCGTCGTCAAGCCGGCCGCGCTCACCCCGCTAACCACCCTGCACTTCGTGGCCCTGCTCGAAGAGGCTGGCCTACCCGCGGGCGTCGTTAACGTCATCACGACGTCGCAGTCCGGCGCGGTGTCCGAACCGATCATCGCCGACCCGCGCCTTCGCAAGCTCAGCTTCACCGGGTCGACCGCGGTCGGCAAGTCGCTGATCAAGCTCTCCGCCGAGAACGTGCTGCGCACCTCGATGGAGCTCGGCGGCAATGCACCGTTCGTCGTCTTCGCCGACGCCGACCTCGACAAGGCCGTCGATGGCGCGCTCATCGCCAAGTTCCGCAACATCGGCCAGGCCTGCACAGCTGCCAACCGCTTCATCGTGCACGAGTCCGTCGCCGCCGAATTCGCCCGCCGCATCACCGAACGCGTTGAAGCGTTCCAGATCGGCCGTGGCACAGAGGCCGGCATTACCATCGGCCCGCTGATCGATGGCAAAGCCGTCGCCAAGGCCGATTCCCTGGTGCAAGACGCCCTCACCCGTGGCGCGACCCTGCTTACCGGCGGCGCCGCCATCGAGCGCGAGGGAACCTTCTATGCGCCCACGGTACTGACCGACGTCAAGGCCGGCAGCGATATTCTGCGCGACGAAATCTTCGGCCCTGTGCTGGCAATCAGCACGTTCACCGACGAAGCGGATGCCGTGCGCCTCGCCAACGACACCGAGTTCGGCTTGATCAGCTATGTGTTCACGACCGATCTCGCGCGCGGCCAGCGCATGATCGAGAAGCTACAGACCGGCATGATGGGCCTGAACACCGGTGTCGTCTCCAACGCCGCCGCACCGTTCGGCGGCGTCAAGCAGTCCGGCCTCGGCCGCGAGGGCGGGCTCGAGGGAATCCAGGAGTATCTCTCGACGAAGTACACGCTCACGCCGACGCCGTAGAGCCGTGAGCTGCGGCAGGGTGCATCCGTTTCGCCCTCGAGGAGAGAAATAGAGGAGTAAGTGGTTTCCCGCCCCGGGAAGGGCCACAGCAAGCGACGTCGGGTTTGCTGCTGTGGCCCCTTTGCTCGAGCGGGTACCGCAACCGAGTCGAAGGAAACTCACTATGCTGGTGCGCGCGGAGGTTGACACCCGGAGTGTCCGGCCGAAGCGCCCCTGCCCGGTTCGTGTTTCGGCCCGAAGGACCCACACTCACGTGAGCGCACCCACCGACGATGACGCGGCTCTGGCCCGCGCCTTTCAGGACGGTGATGAGCGTGCCCTCGCTGCGGCTTACGCGCGCTGGTCGCCCCTGGTCTTCACGATCGCCGTGCGCTCCCTCGCCAATGCGGCTGACGCCGAGGACGTCACCCAGAAGGTGTTCATTGCCGCCTGGCGGGGGCGATCCGGGTTCGACCCGGCCCGTTCCCGCCTGCCGGCCTGGTTGATCGGAATCACGAGGCATGTGGTCGCCGACACCCACGAGGCCCGTAGCCGACAGCGACGGCTAGAAGAGTCCATCGCGGCGACCATCCCCGCCCATCGGGTCGACGACAGCGTGAGCGTGGTCAACCGGGTGCTGGTCGGCGACGAAATCGACCGGCTCGAACCGGTGCCACGGCAGGTGATGCGCCTGGCCTTTTTCGACGATCTCACCCAGGTGCAGATCGCCGACAGTCTCGGGCTGCCGCTCGGCACGGTCAAGAGCCACATGCGGCGCAGCCTGACCCGCCTCCGCACCCGGCTGGAGGTGTCCGATGACTCCTATTGATGGCGCCCACATTGCCGCGGACGACCTGCACCTGCTCGCTCTGGCCGAACAGGGCGCCAGCGTCGGCGAGCGTGCCCACCTCGCTGCCTGCGCCGAGTGCGCGGAGGAGTACCTCGCCCTGCGGCAGGTCGTGCAACTTGGTCGTGCCGCCGGGTCCGATCCGCTGCTCACGCCGCCGGCGGGTGTCTGGGCGGGCATCCATGCCGAGCTCGGGCTGAGCGATACTGTGCGCAGACCGCCGTCGTTCGCGAGCACCCCTGAGTTGATGGATGCTGCGCCCCCGCCCCGCGCATCCGCTTCGCCGGTCGTCGCGTCCCTGCCGGTCGAATCGACGCCCGAATCGTTGAGCGCGCCAGCACCGGTTCGCCTGCTGCCCCGCCGCCGCTGGGTGCCGTTCGCGGCGGCCGCCGGCGTGATCGGCCTGGTCGGCGGCATCGCCATCGGTGTCGCGAGTACCACCGGCCCGCCGCCCGAGCAGGTCGTGGCCGAAGCAGCCCTGGACGCCCTGCCCGGCTGGACCGCGAGCGGCTCGGCCCGGGTCGAGCAGGCCGCCGACGGCCGCCGCTCGGTTGTGGTCGACCTCGACGCGGCAGCCATCCCGGGCTCGGGCCTGCGCGAGGTCTGGCTGCTCAAAGCGGATGCCTCCAGCCTGGTCAGCATCGGTTTCCTCGACGGTTCCACCGGCCGCTTCACCATCCCGGCGAGCGTCGACCTCACCCAGTACCCGCTGGTCGACGTGTCGGCCGAACCCGCCGACGGCGACCCGGCCCACTCCGGTGACTCGATCGTGCGCGGAGCGCTGCACAGACTCTGATTGCGAAATACTTGCTGCCGATGCATCCGAAACGCGCCCGGCCGGAGAAGTTGTTACCAGGAAGGCACAGCCGCCTTCCGTAACGACCCACTGGAGGTAGCAATGCGCAAGTCCCTCGCCGTCGGAATCTCCGCCGGCCTTCTCGTCGCCCTCGCCGGGCTCGCGCCGGCGCAGGCGGCCGTGCCGGCAGCATCCGCTTCGCCGGATACGGCATCCGTCTCGGTGCTGCACGCCATTCCCGGGCTGACCCTCGACATCTCGGTCGACGGCCGCGTCGTCGTCGACGACTTCATGCCGGGAACCCTGCTCGGCCCGCTGAAGATCGCGGCCGGCACCCACACCGTCGACATCTCCGCGTCGAACCCGCTCGAGGTGGGCGTGGGCGCGAACGGCGTTCCGCTGCCCGCGATTGCGATCAGTGGTTCAACCACCGTGACGGTCACGGCCAATCGAAGCTTCACGGCCGTGGCCCACCTGAGTGACGCCGGCCTCCCCACCGCAACCCTGTTCAACGACGACACCACGCCGCTGGCGCCCGGGCAGGGTCGCCTGACAGTGCGGCACGTTGCGGCCGCACCCGCCGTTGACGTGCTCGCGAACGGCGCGGTCGCCGTCGCCGGCCTGACCAACCCGTCGCAGGCCGTGCTCGACCTGCCGGTCGGCTCAATCAGCGCCGTCGTTGCCGCCGCCGGAACCACCGCGCCGCTGCTCGGCCCGGCCGACGTCACGATCGCCCCGCGCACCAACACCATCGTCTATGCCTGGGGGAGTCTCGCCGACAGCAACCTCGCATTGTTCGTGCAGACGGTGCGCACGCGGGCCGCAGCGCCGGCATCCGTTTCGGTGCTGCACGCCGTTCCGGGCGTCATGGTCGACGTCTACGTCGACAACACCAAGGTCATCGACGACTTCGAACCCGGCACCCTTACGAAGACGTTCCGAATTCCGGCCGGCAGCTACACCCTCGCCATCACCGCAGCGGATGCCCCCGACGCGAGCGCTCCGGTGATCGGCCCGGTCGATCTCGTGGTTGCGTCCGGTATGAACTACACGGCTGTCGCCCACCTGAGTGAGGCCGGAGTTCCGACCGCTGCCCTGTTCACCAACGACACCTCGGCGCCCGGCGCCGGCCAGGGTCGGCTCACGGTTCGTCACGTCGCGGCCGCACCCGCCGTGGACGTGCTGGCCAACGGTGCCCCGGCCATCACCGGTCTGACCAATCCGAACGAGTCAGTGCTCGTGCTGCCGGTCGGCACCATCTCGGCTGCGGTTGCCGCTGCCGGAACGACCGCAGCGCTCATCGGCCCGGCCGATGTGGTCATCGCCAAGAGAACCAACACGATCGTCTACGCCTGGGGCAGTCTCGCCGACGGTACCCTCGCGCTCGCCGTGCAGACGGTGGCCACGAAGTAATCCGAGCCACACGTGCAGCAGAACTCCCGCAGGCTTCGGCCTGCGGGAGTTCTGCCTTTCACTAGACTTTGCGGATGCCTCTGATCGCGATCGACGACCTGAGCGACCCGCGACTTGTCGACTACGCCCACCTCACCGATGTCGCGCTCAAGAAAGCCCGCGGCACCGAGCACGGCCTCTACATCGCCGAATCGGCCCTTGTGCTTGAGCGCGCGCTGCGCGCAGGTCACATTCCGCGGTCGGTGCTGGCGCTCGGCAATACGGCTGATGAAGCACTCGCGGTGCTCGGCGACTACGCGGCCGAGGTTCCGGTGTTCGTCGGCCCAGGAGAAATGCTCGCCGACCTCACCGGGTACATTCTGCATCGCGGCCTGATCGCGTCGATGAACCGGCCCGCGCTGCCCAGCGCCGACACCCTGCTAGCCGGTGCGCGCCGCATCGTGATCCTCGAAAACGTCTCGGACCCGACCAACGTCGGCGCCATCTTCCGCTCGGCCGGTGCCATTGGAGCGGATGCAATTCTGGTCACACCGCGCTGCTCCGACCCGTTCTACCGCCGCGCCATTCGCGTGTCGATGGGCACGGTGCTGCAGGTGCCGTGGACCCGCGTCGGGGACTGGACCGACACCCGCGCCCTGCTCACCCGGCACGGCTTTCACGTGGCCGCCCTCGCGCTGACGCCCGATGCGGTCAGCCTGCGCGACTTCGACGGCACCAGCCACGAGCGCCTGGCCCTGCTGCTCGGCGCCGAGGGGGAGGGGCTCACGCCCGATGCGCTCGCCGCGTCGGACAGCGTCGTGCAGATTCCGATGAAGCACGGCATCGACTCGCTCAACGTCGCCGCAGCGAGCGCCGTCGCGATGTGGGCGCTGTCCGGGTAACGCTCGGCGGGCATCCGCTCACCGTCCGGTGGGCACGCGCCCGCCGAGCGGGCCTAGGCTGGGGTCATGAGCAATGAGGCTGTCATCATCGACGTTCTGCGCACCCCCTCGGGCCGGGGGAAGCCCGGGGGAGCCCTCGACGGCATCCATCCGGCCGACCTCCTGGCCACCGTGCTGCACGAACTGGTCAACCGTAACAACCTCGACCCGGCACTGATCGACGACGTCATCGGCGGCTGCGTCAGCCAGGCCGGAGAACAGGGGAACAACGTGACCCGCACCGCCCTGCTCAGCGCCGGATTTCCGCACACTGTACCCGGCACCACCATCGACCGCCAGTGCGGGTCCAGCCAGCAGGCCGCCACCTTTGCCGCCCAGGCCGTGATGAGCGGCAACGCCGACGTCGTCATCGCCTGCGGCGTTGAATCGATGAGCCGGGTGCCGCTCGGTTCCACGGCCGGCGGACAGGACCCGTTCGGCACCCTCATGCACGAGCGTTACCCCGACGGCCTGGTCAACCAGGGAGTGTCCGCAGAGCTCATCAACCAGAAATGGAATCTCGGCCGCGACGCCCTCGACAACTACGCGGCCCGCTCGCACCGGCTCGCCGCAGCGGCCGCCGAACGAGGCGACTTCGGTGGCGAAATCGTGGCCGTCACCCGGCCAGACGGCAGCGTCTTCAGCGAGGACGAAACCATCCGCCCCGGCACCTCGCACGCCGGGCTCGCCAACCTGCGCCCCGCCTATCGCACCGACGCGCTCGCCGCCCGGTTTCCGAAGCTTGGCTGGCATGTCACGGCCGGCAACTCGTCCCCGCTCACCGACGGCGCCTCGGCGACCCTGATTATGAGCGCCAAGCGGGCCGCGCAGCTCGGCCTGAACCCCCGCGCCCGCTTCCATAGCTTCACCGTTGTGGGAAGCGATCCGATGCTCATGCTGACCGGCGTGATTCCGGCGACCCAGCGCATCCTCGCGCGGGCTGGCCTCGGCATCGACGACATCGACGCCTACGAGATCAACGAGGCGTTCGCGAGCGTGCCGCTGGCCTGGCTGCGCGAGACTGGTGCTGATCCCGACTGCCTCAACCCGCGCGGCGGTGCCATCGCCCTCGGCCACGCGCTCGGTTCCTCGGGCACCCGACTGCTTGGCACCCTGCTCAACCACCTCGAAATGACCGGCGGTCGTTGGGGCCTGCAGGCCATGTGCGAGGGCGGCGGCATGGCCAATGCCACCCTGATTGAGCGGCTCTAATGCGCGATTTCGCGATTGTCACACCTTTGATGGAAAGGCTCTAATGCAGATTGACGGATGCTCCGCCCTCATTACCGGAGGCGCCTCCGGCCTCGGCTTGGCCTGCGTTCGCACGCTGCACGAGGCCGGGGCCTTCGTGGTGCTGCTCGATCTGCCGGGCGCGCCCGGCGAACAAATCGCGGCCTCCCTAGGCGACCGCGCCCGGTTCGTAGCCGGCGACGTCACGAGCGCGGGCGACGTGCAGAGTGCCGTCGACGCCGCAGTGGTGCACGGGCCGCTGCGCATCGTGATCAACTGTGCCGGCATCGCGCCCGGCGCTCGCACAGTCGGCCGCGACGGCCCACTGCCGCTCGAGGACTTTGAGCGGGCCATCCGCATCAACCTCGTCGGTACCTTCAACGTCGTGCGCTTGGCCGCCGCCGCAATGCAACGCACCGAACCCGCGGGCAACCAGGACCGTCAGGGCGGCGCTGAACGCGGCGTCATCGTGAACACGGCCTCCGTCGCCGCATTCGACGGTCAGATCGGGCAGGCTGCCTATGCCGCGTCCAAGGGCGGCGTCGCAGCGATGACCCTGCCGCTGGCTCGCGAATTCGCGCAGAGCCTGATTCGGGTGATGTCGATTGCACCCGGCATCTTCGACACCCCCATGCTGCAGGGGCTGCCGCAGCCGGTGCGGGACTCCCTCGGCGCCCAGGTGCCGCATCCCTCCCGGCTCGGTGACCCGACTGAGTTTGCTTTCCTGGTGCGGCATATCATCGAGAATCCCATGCTCAATGGAGAAACTATCCGTCTTGACGGGGCGATTCGGATGCAGCCGAAGTAGTCAGCCCGCCGGCGATGGCCTGCAGGGCGCTGACGTGCACGCGCATGGCTGCCCGGCCACTTAGGGTCGCCCGAAGCCAGGTGCGCGGACGGTTGGCCACGTATCCCTTGCGCACGCCAACATAGCCCGCCGCCCTAAGGGTCGCGATGGCCTTGCTGAGCGCCGAATCGTCGGTCTCGAGCAACTGGCGCAGCGTCGCGAAGTCGATCTCGGCTTCAGGCCCGAGCGCGGCCATGAGCGAGAAGCGCAGGGGGGTCAGCAGCGCGTCGTCGAGCCCATGGCGCGGATGGCGCCGCTCGGTCATGACCGTGCGCCGCGAACGGCCGCGACCACCAGCGGCGCGGCCACGAGCATTCCTCCGACCACGCCGACCAGCGGCGTGTTCCACGGGGTGCGGGCGAGCACGACGGCCAGGGTGACCAGCAGGGTGAACGAGAGGGCGTAGGCGGTCCATTCGCGGGTGCTCCACGCGGCTCCGAGGCTGGGCAGTCCCCAGCGGGACGAGAACAGGGCGAGCAGCACGATCAACACGGTGATGAGGCCGAGACCGGTGAGAGCGAACCCGTTGAAGGCCGCGAGCATGCCGGTGAGTCCGAGATAGAGGCCGAGACTCGCGGTCATGATCCGGGCGGGCCGGCCCGGTTCGGTGTGTGCGACCGTCGTAGCTGGCGGGTCCGCCCGGCGGGCCGATTTCAGGCCCAACCAGACCATTGGAACGGCCGGTGCGGCGGCAGCGACGAGGTTGAAGCCCCATGGATAGCTCACGCCGAAAACACTCAGCACGGCAAGAGCGAGGAACGGAATCAGCCCAATCAGGGTGAAGACGAGGTAAGGCCGATGCGCGCGCAGAACGCGCACCCGATCGCGCACTCCCATGACCAGCTGCGTGAGTACGAGAAAGGGAATGAGTAAGACGTTGGCGTAGGCATAGCCGCCAGATGCTGCTCCCGACACAGCCTCCTGCGTCTGGTTGCCGAACAGCAGCAGGAATGCGCTGATGTAGATGAACATCGCAGCCGCGATACCGCACTGCGTCCGGGCCAATACCCGATGGTCGACAGCGCCGTCGGCCCGGGCGCTCGCGACGGCGCCGGCCTCGAGCAAGCGCGCGGCTCCCGCTGCATCGAGACGGTCCGTGTCGTTCGGCTTCATGGTGGTTCCTCGCTTCACGCCGGTGCAGCGAGCGGGTGCCGCGCCATGGCTCTGCTGGAAGGCTAGCAGGTACTTTCCAAATAGAAAGTAACGCGTGACCGGCGTTACCCTGCGGTTAGGCTTGTAGAAACGACTCGTCAGGGGGCACGACCGCATGGCAGTGATATTCGGCGCGATTTTCGTTTTGTCCGGGTTCGCCTGTGGCATCGTTTACGCGGTCTGGCTGTCCCGCGCCAACGCCGGGGTCGTGATCCCGCTGATGCGCACGGCCCCGACCCAGCCACGGGCATCCACTTTGTTGAATATCGGTGCGGTCGTCCTGGTGATCTGGGGTGCCAACCTCATGACGGCCGAGGTCGGCCCCTGGGCGTTCGTGCTGCTCATCATCGCCGTTCTGGTGCCGTTCAACCTCGTGCGGTTCTGGCATAATCGGCAGGTCGCTGCAGGCGTACAGCGCTGATGGAGCTTCTGCTCGGCGTCGTTCTCATTGCTATCTCGACGGCCCTCGGTCTCGTGGAAGCCTCGAGGATATCGGGGCCGAACCGTGGCTCGGGAACCTTCGTGAAATTCAAGGGGCGCCAGCGGCTTCCAGCATTGGTCTGGAGAATGCTCCAGATCGCACTCCTGGTCTCCGGCGTCGGGATCCTGCAGAACGAGCTTGGTGAGTGGGCCTATCTGATTTTCGGGATCGTTCTCGTTCTGCCGCTCATCTTCGGCTTGTGGCGCAACGCGCGTCGGCCGGCTGACGCCTGATCAGGCCCGCAGTGCAGACGGCTGCTGCTGCGTGATGCAGTGGATGCCGCCGCCGCGCGCGAACAACGGCCGCGCGTCGACCGACACGACCCGTCGCCCCGGGTAAGCGGCGGCGAGCAGGTCGCGGGCTATGGCATCGGCCCGTTCCTCACCGAAGCTGCAGGCAATGACGCCGCCGTTGACCACGAGGTGGTTGACGTAGTTGTAGTCGACGAAGCCCTCGTCGTCGCGCAGCACGGCGGGCGCCGGCAGATCGATAATGGTGAACGAGCGCCCGGCCGCATCGTGTTCGGCGGCCAGGAGGGCCCGGAAATCGCGGGTCAGCGGGTAGTCGGGATGCCCTGGATCGTTCTGCGCGTGCAGCAGAATCGTGCCCGGCGACGAGATCGTGGCGACCATATCGATGTGCCCGCGGGTGCCGAACCGGGCTTGGTCGCGGGTGAGACCGCGCGGCAGCCAGACGACGTGCTCGGCACCGATCGTGCGGCGGAATTCTGCTTCGACGTCGGCGGTCGTGGTGCCGGGGTTACGTCCGGGGTCAAGCTGCACGCTCTCCGTCGCCAGCACTGTGCCCGCGCCGTCGACGTGGATGCCGCCGCCCTCGTTCACGAGCGACGACGTTACGAGGGCTGCGCCGGCGGCATCCGCTACAAACCGACCGACCGACTCGTCTTTGTCCCAGCTGGCCCAGTCCTGGCCGCCCCAGCCGTTGAAGGTCCAGTCGACGGCGCCGAGCCGGCCATCCGCGTCGTGCACGAAGCTCGGACCGATGTCGCGCATCCAACTGTCGTTCAGCTCGGCTTCCACGACCTCGATCTCGCTACTCAGATAGCGGACAGCGTCGGCGCGGGCGGCCGGGTCGACGACCATGGTCACCGGCTCGAAGTCGGCGATCGCATGGGCGACGGCGGTCCAGGTGCGGCGTGCCTCGTGCGCGTCGGCTGCGGTGTCCCCGAGGGTGTAGCCGCCAGCCGGAAAAGCCATCCAGACCCGGTCCTGCGGCGCGGTTTCGGCCGGCATGCGCCAGGTCATGCGCGCGCCGATCCAAACGGATGCGCCGGGTCGACCGCCGCCGTCAGCGCCGCGTAGCTGTCGGGCCGGCGGGTGGACAGGAATGGGAACAGGGTGAGCCACTCCTCGCGCTGCGTCAGATCGAGGTCGGCCACGAGCGCCACGGATTCGCCGCGCGGTGCCTGCACCAGCACGCGTCCGAACGGATCGGAGATGAACGAGGAACCGTAAAAGGTGAGGTCGCCCTCGTCGCCGTGCCGGTTGGGCACGACCATGAACAGTCCGCTGGTGATGCCGTTGGCCACGATGACCTGCTGCCAGATCGGCTGGGTGTCGAACTTCGGAAAAAGCGGCTCAGAGCCGATCGCGGTGGGGTAGGCGAGAATCTCGGCACCGCCGAGCCCGTACAGTCGGGAGACTTCGGGAAACCATTCGTCCCAGCAGGTCGGCAGACCGAGGCGGGAACCCGCCACCTCGTAGACCGGGTAGGCGTCTTCGGCGGGACCCGGCCGAAAATAGGTGTCCTCGTAGTACCCCGCCGTGACCGGAATGTGCGTTTTGCGGGTGCGGCCGAGCAGCTCGCCGGTCGGCGATACGAGAATGGCCGTGTTGTAGCCGCGCGGGTCGTTCGGTTCGTCGGTGTCAGCCGGCCGTTCGAACAGGGACGCGTGCACGATGACATTGTGCAGCCGCGCCTGGGCCGCGGCGAATTCGTAGGTGGGGCCGGTCAGGAGCGGCTCGGAATCCGCTTTGGGAATTCCTGTAGCCCGCACGTTGCCGGGGTATTTGCTGAGGGTCAGTTCGGGCAGAAAGACGATGCGCGCGCCGGCTTCAGCCGCCAAACGGATGCCGTCGGCCAGCTCTGTCTCGAGCGTCGCCGCCTCGGCGTGCCAGCGATGCTGCACGAGGCCGACGCGCAGGGGGAGGCGGTCGGGCTCGCTGGCCCGGGTGGGCGACGCGGGGCTGGACGGGGCCTCGATCAGGCGCATGCGGTTCTCCTGTGAACTCTAAGCGGTCAACTACCTGCTTCAAACTATATGGTCCCGTTACTCCGCGGCGTGCGCCTCCAGAAACGCGTACACCTCGGAGTCGTCGACACCCGGAAACGTGCCGGACGGCAACGGCGACAGAACGTGCGCGTGCAGCCGGGCGCTCGGCCAGGCCCGGCCGGCCCAGCGCGCGGCGGCATCCGAGTTGGGGCGGCGGCAGCATGACTCGTCTGGACAGCGTGACACCGTGCGTTGGGTGGTCTCGCGCCCGCGAAACCACTTGGCCTGCGCGAACGGAACGCCGACGCTGATCGAGAACTCGCCGGCATCCGTTGACCCGGTCTGGGTGGCCGACCAGAACGTGCCGGCGGGGGTGTCGGTGTACTGGTAGAACTCGGTGGTGCGGTTGGTGTGGGTGAAGGCGCTGCGGGCGCTCCACTGCTTGCAGACGTACTGGCCCTCGATCGACCCGGTGACGTCGACCGGAAACGGTAGGTCGTCGTTTTCGTACCCCTTCTGCAGGGCGCCGTCGCCGTTGACCCGCAGAAAGTGCAGCGTCATGTCGAGGTGACTCGTGGCGAGGTTGGTCAGGCGCAACGCTGCCGCCTCGTGGGTGACGCCGAAGGTGTCGCGAAAGTCCTCGACCGACAGCTCGCGTTCCTGCTTGGCGTTGGAGAGAAAGGCGACGGATGCCTCGCGCGGCATCAAACACGCCGCCGCGAAATAGTTGATCTCAAGTCGTTGCCACAGGAACTCGGCGTAGCTGCCCGGCCGTTCGTGCCCGAGCAATCGGTGGCCCATCGCCTGCAACGCCATCGACCGCAGTCCGTGCCCGCCGGGAATCGAGGCCGGCGGCAGGTAGATGCGGCCGTTGGCGAGGTCGGTGACCGACCGGGTGGAGTTGGGCAGATCGTTCACGTAGATCAGGTTGAAACCGAGCTGATCGGCCATAACGCTCACCTCGCGGTGCGTGAGCGCGCCGGAGATGTGGCCGCTCGCGCGCACCCGTTCCTCCACGAGCTCTTCGATGGCCGGCAGGTAGTTGCCCTGCTCGCGCATCCGCTCGCGCAATTCCGTATTGGCGCGGCGGGCCTCCTCCGGGGTGGCGATGGCCTCGCTGGCCCGGCGGGACAGCTCGCGGTGCAGGCCGAGCAGCGATTCGATCGCGGGCAGCGGCATCCCCTTGGTCACTTTCACGACCGGCAGGCCGAGCGCGCCGTAGAGCGGATTCTTCTGCGCCCGGTCGAGTTCGATCTCGAGCGCCGCCCGATTGTTCGGCGCTTCCCGGCGCAGCAGCTCGGCCAGGTCGACCGACAGCGCGGTCGCGAGTTCCTGCAGCGTCGAGAGTTTTGGCTCCCGGCGGCCGTTCTCGATCAGTGACAGCTGGCTGCCCGCGAGACTGACCCGCTCACCGAGTTGGTCGAGCGTGAGGCCGCGTTCGCTTCGAAAATGGCGGATGCGATGGCCGAGGGTGATCAGATCAGAAGCTTGAGGCGACATTCCTTAACAATATCTAAAGAATGAACATTCTTAACTGGCAATATCGCCGGTTCTCGTCTGCAGAGGGGAGCATCCTTGATTTGTGGCCGAAATTATGGCCGTACGCAACGTCAAGTAAGCAACGCAGCCCGACGTTCCATAAATTTGCACCTACCCGAACAACCGGAAAGGCCAGAATATGACTCTCACCAACTCTTCCCTCCAGACCAACGGGGATGCGTACCCGTCGCGTACGGACAGCACCGACCCCAACCTGCAGGCTTGGGTCGATGAGGTTGCTCGCCTGACCGAACCCGACGCCATCGTCTGGTGCGACGGTTCCAAGCGCGAGGCCAACGAGCTCTCCAAACTGCTCGTTACTTCAGGCCAGCTCATCCGTCTCAACCCGGAATGGCGCCCGAACAGCTTCCTCGCCCGCACCAACCCGAAGGACGTTGCCCGCGTCGAGAACCGCACCTTCATCTGCTCCAACGATGAAGCGGATGCCGGCCCCACCAACAACTGGGCCGAACCGTCGGCCATGCGCGCCGAACTGCGCGGCGTCTTCGCGGGCAGTATGCGCGGTCGCACCATGTACATCGTGCCGTTCTCGATGGGCCCGCTCGGCGGCCCCATCTCGCAGCTCGGCGTCGAGATCACCGATTCCCCCTACGTCGTGCTCAATATGGGCATCATGACCCGCATGGGCGAGACCGTACTGACCATGATCGAAGATGGCGACCCGTGGGTGCACACCGTGCACAGCGTCGGCTACCCGCTCGTTGACGCGTCGGGCATCACCCGTCCCGACATCGAATGGCCCTGCAACGACGACAAGTACATCGTGCAGTTCCCCGACACCCGCGAGGTCTGGTCCTACGGTTCCGGCTACGGCGGAAACGCCCTGCTCTCGAAGAAGTCCTTCGCCCTGCGTATCGCGTCGGTCATGGGCCGCGACGAGGGCTGGCTGGCCGAGCACATGCTGCTCATCAAGCTGATCTCGCCGGAGGGCGGCGTGTTCCACGTGGCCGCCGCGTTCCCGTCGGCCTGTGGCAAGACGAACCTGTCGATGCTGCGCCCGACCGTTCCCGGCTGGACGGTCGAGACCATCGGCGACGACATCGCATGGCTGCGTCAGGGCGAAGACGGCCGTCTCTGGGCCATCAATCCAGAGGCCGGCTTCTTCGGAGTCGCCCCCGGAACCGGTGAAACCACCAACCCGACCGCCGTCTCCACCATGTGGGGCAACACCATCTTCACCAACGTCGCCCTGCGCGACGACGGAGATGTCTGGTGGGAAGGCCTCACCGACAAGGCTCCCGAGCACCTGATCGACTGGCAGGGCAAGGACTGGACGCCCGACTCCGGCCGTACCGCCGCCCACCCGAACTCCCGCTTCACCGTTGCGGCCGCCCAGTGCCCGTCGATCGCCGACGACTGGGAAGCTGCTGGCGGCGTGCCGATCGACGCCATCGTCTTCGGCGGCCGTCGCGCCACCAACGTTCCGCTGGTGGCGCAGGCCCGCAGCTGGAAGCACGGCGTGTTCATGGGCGCGACGATCTCGTCCGAGAAGACTGCCGCTGCTGACGGCATCGTCGGCGAGCTGCGCCGCGACCCGTTCGCGATGCTCCCGTTCTGCGGCTACAACATGGCCGACTACTGGGGTCACTGGCTCAAGGTCGGCAAGGAACTCGGCACCAACGCCCCGGCGATCTTCCAGGTGAACTGGTTCCGCAAAGGCCCCGATGGCAGCTTCATATGGCCCGGATTCGGCGAGAACTCGCGGGTTCTGGAGTGGATGATACGCCGCATTCAGGGCCGCATCGACGCCGTCGACACCCCGATCGGCCTGCTCCCGGCCGAGGACGGCCTGAACCTCGACGGTCTCGACCTGTCCAAGGAAGCCGTCGACCAGCTCTTCGCCATCGACAAGACCAGCTGGCTCGCCGAGTGCGACTTGACCGAGGAGTACTTCGACAAGTTCGGCGACAAGGTGCCGCCGGCACTGCGCGCCGAGCTCGCGAGCGTGCGTTACCACCTCAAGGACTAGTCCCGGCAGCGCGAAACGGCCCCGCCACCCCTGGTGGCGGGGCCGTTTCGCGTCCCCACCGCGGTCGGGGCCCGGGCCCCGTCCCTGGGCCCAGTTTATAAACTGGGCCCAGGGACGTAAGGTGGGCCCCACCACGGGGATGCTCGTCAGCACGCCGCCTCGCTCGACGACAGCCACGGTCGTAGGATGCGAGCATGCATGACGACAGCGCACTCGTCGAGGCCCGGATGAATCGGTTTGTTCGCGAACGGCTGCAGCCGGCGATCTATGGGGCTACCGCGCCGCTCACGGTCACGGCCTGGGTGGCGCCGGGGGAGCCAGTCTCGTTTGCGGAGGCCGTCTCGCATCCGTTCACGCCGTTTGCCGTGGGCGAGGCGTGGGGGCGGCCCTGGGGCACGGTGTGGTTTCACCTGACGGGAACGGTGCCGCCCAAGTGGGCCGGCCTGGCCGAAACCCGCATCGAGGTCGTGGTCGACCTCGGGTTCACGGTCGCCGTGCCGGGGTTTCAGGCCGAGGGCACGGCCTACAACCCAGACGGGCGACTCCTCAAAGGCGTCGAATCGCTGAACCGTGCCGTCACGGTCACCGGCGAAATTGTCGATATGTACATCGAGGCGGCCGCCAACCCCAATATCGCCGCCGACTTCAGCTTCACCCCCACCCCGCTGGGCGACCTCGCCACCGCCGGCACCACGCCGCTCTACACCCTGCGGCAAGCGGATGTCGCAGCGCGCGACACACAGGCCTGGCACCTTCTGCAGGACGTCGTAGCGCTAGACGGCCTGCGCCGCGAGCTGCCGGCCGCCTCGCCCCGACGGGCGAACATTCTGCGGGCGCTGGAACGCTGCCTCGACCTTCTCGACCCCGACGATGTCGGCGGCACGGCGGCGGTTGGTCGGGCCGCCTTCGCCGACGTGCTCGCGAGCCCGGCGAATGCCAGCGCGCACCGGGTGCACGCTGTCGGGCACGCGCACATCGACAGTGCCTGGCTGTGGCCGGTGCGGGAGACGGTGCGCAAGGTCGCGCGCACCTTCTCCAACGTGCTCGACCTGATTGACCGGTACCCCGATTTCGTGTTCGCCGCCTCGTCGGCGCAGCAATACGCCTGGCTGCAGGACGGCTACCCTGAGCTGTTCGAGCGGGTGCGGCGGGCCGTCGCGGCCGGCAACTTCGTGCCGACCGGCGGAATGTGGGTCGAATCCGACACGAACATGCCCGGCGGTGAGGCGTTGGCGCGGCAGTTCGTGGCGGGCAAGGGGTTTTTCCTGCGCGAGTTCGGGGTAGAACCACTCGAGGTCTGGCTGCCGGACTCGTTCGGATACTCGGCGGCGCTGCCGCAGATCGTGCGGGCCGCCGGCAGCCGCTGGTTTCTCACCCAAAAACTCTCCTGGAACGACACGAACGTGTTTCCGCACCACAGCTTTCTCTGGGAGGGCCTCGACGGCAGCCGCATCTTTACACACTTTCCGCCGGTCGCCGACTACAACGCGCAGCTCTCCGGGCTCGAACTGGCCCGGGCCGAACGCCTCTACAGCGAAAAGGGTGTCGCGAACACCTCGCTCGTGCCGTTCGGCTGGGGCGACGGCGGCGGCGGACCGACCGAGGAGATGATCGCCGCCGCCCACCGCACCGCGTCCCTCGAGGGATCGCCCACGGTCGAGCTGTCGAGTCCGCGGCGGTTCTTCGAGGCGGCGGAGGCCGATTACGCGGCGCCACCGGTCTGGTCGGGGGAGCTGTACTTGGAGTTTCACCGCGGCACGCTCACCTCGCAGGCCCGCACCAAGCAGGGCAACCGGCGCTGCGAACACCTACTGCGGGAGGCCGAGTTATGGGCGACGACGGCATTCATTCGGTCAGGAGCGGAGTATCCACGCGCGGCACTCGAAAACGCGTGGCAGACGGTGTTGCTGCAACAGTTTCATGACATTCTTCCGGGATCGTCGATCGCCTGGGTTCACCAACAGGCCGAGCGTGAGTATGCGCGGGTCGCGGGGGTGCTCGAAGGGGTGATCAAGGCATCCGTTCGAGCGCTGTGCGGACCAGGCGACGACGCGATTCTGCTGAACGCGGGGCCCTACGCCCAGGAGGGTGTGCCCGCACTTTGCGGTGTCACGCAGGTTGCGGATTCCCTTCTTGGCGCCACGATCGCGCGCACCCCCGCCGGCTGGGTACTGTCGAACCGGCACGTGCGCGTGACCATCGACGCCGACGGTCTCTTCACTTCGATCTACGATCGCCACGCCGAGCGCGAGGTCGTGCCGACCGGAGCCAGGGCCAACCTGCTCACCCTGCACCGCGACACCCCCACCCAGTGGGATGCCTGGGACATCGACACCCCCAACGCACGCCTGTTCGAGGCGCTCACCGACGCCGAGACGGTGGAGCAGCTCGACCACCTGCCCCACGGTCAGGTCGGCGTTCGCGTCACGCGGCGCTTCGGTGCCTCGACTATCACCCAAGACGTCACCCTGGCGCAAGACTCGAGTGCCATCGACCTCACGTTCAACATCGACTGGCACGAGCGCCAGAAACTGCTGAGGCTAAACTTCGCGCTCGAGGTCGCCGCTGACCGGGCCGCCTCCGAGATTCAGTTCGGCCATATATTCCGTCCGACGCATGCAAACACCTCGTGGGATGCGGCCCGCTTCGAAACCGTCGCCCACCGCTGGGTGCACGTCGGCGAACCCGGCTTCGGAGTGGCCGTCGCCAACGATTCCACCTACGGGCACTCGATCACCCGCACCGTCTTCGCTTCAGAAGCGGATGCCGCACCCCGCATCGGCACGACCGTGTCGCTCTCCCTGCTGCGCGCGCCGCTTTTTCCCGATCCGACCGCCGACCAGGGGCGGCACGAGCTACGCGTTGCTCTGCGCGTGGGCGCGAGTATTCCCGACGCGGTATATGAGGGCTATCGACTGAATCTGCCGATCCGCACCGTAACCGGCGTCGGTTCCACGCCAGTGGAGCCGCTATTCACTGTCGACAACCCGGCCGTCGTGATCGAGGCGGTGAAACTCGCCGAAGACGGCAGCGGCGACGTCATCGTGCGGGTCTACGAGGCGCACGGTACCCGGGCCCTGGCCCGCGTCATCCGCTCATTCGACGCGACCGAAATGTTCGAGACCGACCTACTGGAGCGCCCGGTCATCTCGGCCGCCGTCATCGAGGCCGATGACGCCGCCCTGACGCTGGAGCTGCGCCCGTTTCAGCTCGTCACTCTGCGCTTTCGGCGCACGTAACCCCGGTAGATTTCGCGACACGCAGTAATCGCGCGTCAATCTGTGCGGCGTGTCGCATATTTACCGGTAAAAAATACCGGCATGGCGGGCTAGACCAGTAGTTGGTGTTTTGCTAAGTCGCGATAGAGGGGGGTCGAGACGACGAGCTCGGAGTGCGTGCCGACGCCGACGACCTGGCCGTGGTCGAGCACCACGATCTGGTCACTGTCGACCACGGTCGACAGGCGGTGCGCGATCACGATCAGGGTGCGGTCGGCCGCGACGGCGTCGATGGCCTCCCGCATCATCTGCTCGTTCTTGCCGTCGAGGCTCGAGGTGGACTCGTCGAGCAGCAGAATCGGTGGCGCCGCGAGCAGCGCCCGCGCGATCGCGAGCCGCTGGCGTTCGCCACCGGAGAGTTTCACTCCCGATTCGCCGACCGCAGCCCCGAGTCCGGCCGGGTCGCGGTCGAGTACCTCGCCCAGGTTGACCGCGTGCAGCACGGTGATGCAGTCCTCGTCGGTGGCGTCGGGGGTCGCGAGAGTGAGGTTGTCCCGCAGCGACCCGGCGAGCACCGGGGCGTCCTGTTCGACGTAGCCGATCTGGGCGCGCAGCGCGGTGCGATCCAGCGAGCGGATGTCCAGCCCGCCCAGTCGCACGGTGCCGTCCGAAACGTCGTAAAACCTCTCGATCAGGGCGAGGATGGTGCTCTTGCCCGCGCCGCTCGGCCCGACGAGCGCCGTGCGCAGTCCGCGCGGGGCGGCGAAAGAAACGCCGTTGAGCACCGGCCGCGGGTCTGTTGACGGGGGAGCGGTCTCGATATCGGCGGCGGCAGCATCCGCTTCGTTGGAATCAGCGTCGACCGGAGCGACCGCATAGCCGAAGTGCACGTTCTCGAAGCTGATCGCGGCGGCTTCGGGGCGCACCTTTTCGTTGGCGGCGCCGACCGTCATGGCGAGCGGGGCGATGTCCCGGTCGAACTGGTCCTCGGCGGGCAGGTCGATGATCTCCTGGATACGGCCGAGCGCGCCGAGCGCGGAGTTAACCGAGGTGATCGCGCCGAAGAACTGTCCGAGCGGCATGATCATCATGAACAGAAACAGAATGAACGCGACCAGGTCGGCGATGGTGATGGCGTCGCTCGCGACCCGAAAACCGCCGACGCCGAGCACCACGAGAAACGACACCTGCATGGCGATGCCGGCGATCGGTACGACGAGGGCGCTGATCTTGGCAACCTTGATACCCATGCGCCAAGCGCCGCGGGCGTCTTCCTCGATCACGGCGACTTCACGGTCGGTGGCATTGGCGGCGCGCACGGTGCGAATGGCGCTGATGGCGCGTTCGACGCTGGCCGCGAGGTCGCCAACCTTCACCTGGGCGGCCGTGCTGGCGGTGCGAATGCGGCGGGACAGCAGGATGACGGTGACCACCGACACTGCGATGACGAGCACGGTCAGGCCGAGCAGTACCGGGTCGATGATGAGCATCGCCACGAGTGCGCCGATGAAGGTGAGCGACCCGCCGATCGCTTCGACCAGGCCCTGGGTGAGTACCGCGCGCAGCAGGGTGGTGTCGCTGCCGACGCGGGAGACGAGGTCTCCGGTGCGGCGGGCGTCGAATTCGCTGATCGGCAGTCGCAGCAGTCGCCCGACCAGTTTGCGCCGGCTGGAGAGCACGACGCCCTCGCCGGTGCGCTGCAGCAGATAGTGCTGGTAGCCGCTGATCAGGCCCGAAATGACCACGAGCGCAATCAGCACACCAACGAGCGACCCGAGTGGGTCATTCGCCTGCACGATCGTGATGACCTGGCTGACGAGCAGCGGCTGGGCCAGGCTCGCGGCGGCGCCCAGCACGCTCAGAACGATGACGACGCTGAGCACCTTTTTGTGCTCGAACAGGTAGGGCAATAACTGGCTGAACGTGGCGCGGGGACCGGCGGGAACGGGTCGGCCGCGTCGGCCGCGCGGTGTCTTCCCGGCGCTCGGGGAAGCGGATGCAGCAGCGGATTCGGGCACACGGGTAGCGGTAGTCACCAGAGAATCGTAGCTGCCGAAGATGCGAACAATCCCCAGTGTCACCGGTGCGGTCTAGGTTAGAACTGTGCCAGAGCCTGTCATCGCCACCCAGAATCTCGTCAAAAGTTATCCGGTCAAGAACGCAAGCGATTTCGTCGCCGTCGACGGCATCAGCTTTGAGGTTGCGCCGGGGGAGTCCTTCGGGCTGCTCGGGCCCAACGGCGCCGGTAAATCCACGACGATGCGCATGATCGGTGCGGTCTCCACGCGCACGAGCGGCGACCTGACTGTGCTCGGCCTCGACCCCAATCGGTATGGTCCCGAGATTCGCTCCCAGCTCGGTGTCGTTCCGCAGGAGAACAACCTCGACATGGAACTCAAGGTGCGGGAGAACCTACTGGTCTACGGCCGCTACTTCGGGCTGCCGCGCGCCCGGGTGGCCCGTCGGGCCGACGAACTGCTCGAGTTCGCGCAGCTCGCCGACAAGGCCTCCGCCAAGGTCGACGACCTGTCCGGCGGCATGAAGCGTCGCCTCACCATCGCCCGGGCCCTCATCAACGACCCGCGCATCCTGCTCCTCGACGAACCGACCACCGGCCTCGACCCGCAGGCACGCCACATTCTCTGGGACCGCCTCTTCCGCCTGAAAGAGCAGGGCACGACGCTGCTCCTCACCACCCACTATATGGACGAAGCCGAGCAGCTCTGCGACCGCCTCGTCGTGGTCGACAAGGGGCGCATCATGGCCGAAGGTTCCCCGGCCGACCTCATTCGCCGCTATTCCTCGCGCGAAGTGCTCGAGGTGCGGTTCGGGTCCACCCAGAACGCCGAGGTCGCGGGCCGCATCGAGGGCTATGGCGAGCGGGTCGACGTGCTGCCCGACCGCATCCTGGTCTACAGCGACAGCGGCGAGAATGAATTAGAGCGGATGACCGCAGCCGGCCTCCACCCGATCACCAGCCTCGTGCGTCGCTCCAGCCTCGAAGACGTGTTCCTGCGGCTCACCGGCCGAAACCTGATCGAATGAGCACGCTTTCCGATAATACGAGCGACGGCATCCGCTCTGATACGCTCGCGGCGGCGGTCGCGCAGGCCGCGCGTACCCGCCGTTACGGCTCCTGGTATGTGGCCGAACACCGATTTTTGGTGATGCGGTCGTATGCCCAGACCGTGCTGTTCACAGCAATCGGCAGCCCGCTGGTCTACCTGTACGCGATGGGGGTAGGCCTGGCAAGCCTGGTCGACGGCAATCTCGGCGACGACGCCGTCAACGGGGTGAGCTACCTCTCCTTCCTCGCCCCGGCGTTGCTCGCCAGCAGTGCGATCGCGGTGGCTTCCGAAGAGTTCACCTACCCGATCATGCTCGGCTTCAAGTGGAACCCCACCTTCTTCGGCATGAACGCAAGCTCGATTCAGCCCGGCCAGATCATCAACGGCATCGTCATCTCGGTCGCCGCGCGCATGCTGCTCACCTGTGCCATCTTCTTCGTCTTCATGCTGGTCTTCGGGGCGGTACCGGGGCCACTGGGGTTCGTCGCTGTGCTCGTGGCGCTGCTCACCGGCCTGGCCTTCGGGGCGCTCGTGATGGCCTACACGGCCACCCTCAAAGACGACACCGGACAGCTCGCCATGGTGCAACGCTTCGTCATTTTGCCGATGACCCTGTTCTCGGGCACGTTCTTTCCCCTCGATGTGCTGCCACCGTACCTGCAGTGGATCGGCTGGATCTCGCCACTCTGGCACGGCACCGAACTCTCTCGAGTCTTCGCCTACGGTATGCCGGAGCCGATCTGGTTGAGCCTCGTGCACGTGCTCTATCTCGCCGCGCTGCTGGCCGTCGGCTGGATCTGTGCCCGCCGCCTCACGGCCGACAGGTTGAACAAGTGACCGGGCCGCAGCTGTCTCCGTCGACGATCGCGGCGGGCGCTCGCCCGCCGCGCGCGTTCGGCCACCTTTATGCTGGCAACGCGCGCAGTGTCATGGCGCGCGGCTGGCGAGCGACCCGCAGCACCAACTCCCTCGTCGTACTGAGCGGCTTCGTCGAGCCCATCTTCTACCTGCTGTCAATGGGCCTCGGCCTCGGGGCACTGATCGGGCAGGTGCAGACCGCCGACGGCACCCAGGTCTCCTACGCAGCGTTCATTGCCCCGGCCCTGCTCGCCGTCGCCGCGATGAACGGCGCGATCTACGACTCGACCTGGAACGTGTTCTTCAAGATGCAGTTCGCCAAGCTTTACGAGGGGATGCTATCGACCTCGCTCGGCCCGCTCGACGTGGCACTCGGCGAGATCTCGCTCGCCCTGCTGCGCGGACTGCTCTACGCGACCGGATTCATGCTCGTCATGCAGGCCCTCGGCCTGAACCTGTCCTGGTGGGCGCTGCTCGCCCTGCTCGCCGTGTTGCTCATCGCGTTCGGCTTTGCGAGCGTGGGTATGGCGGTCACAAGCTACATGAAGACGTTCCAGCAGATGGACTGGATCAACTTCGTGCTGCTGCCGATGTTTCTGTTTTCGGCCACGTTCTACCCGCTCAGCGTCTACCCGCAGGGAATCCAATATGTGATCCAGGCGCTGCCGCTCTGGCACGGTGTCGAGCTCGTGCGGGCACTGACCACCGGCCAGGTCAACCTTGGGCTGCTCTGGCACGTGCTCTACTATGCCGTGATGATCGTGGTCGGCCTGTTCGCGACCACCCGCCGCCTCAAAGCCCTCTTCCTGAACTGACAACGCTCCCCCCACGCCGAGCGTGAGAGGAGCGGATGCCGTACCGAAAGAACTCAGCGGTGCAGGTCGAGGTCTTTGGTTTCGCGGCTCAGGATCAGCGCGATCAGGGTGATGACACCCATCACCGAGAGGTAGATGCCGACCCAGAACGGGCTGCCCTCGCCGATCGTCCAGAGCCAGACGGCGATGAACGGGGCAACTGCGGCACCCAGAATGGAACTTATGTTGTAAGCGAACGCCGAGCCGGTGTAGCGCACATTGGTCGGGAACAGCTCGGGCAGCAACGCGCCCATCGGGCCGAAGGTCATGCCCATGAGCGAGAAGCCCACGATGAGGAACAGCATCACACTGAGGTCACCGGCACCGAGCAACGGCACGAAGAGGAACCCGAACACGATGATGAACAGGGTCACGATGATGAGCGTCTTGCGACGTCCGTGCTTATCCGCCCAGGGGCCGGAGGCGAGGGTGAAGATTCCGAAGAACACCACGCCGAGAATCATCATGAGAATGAAGCTGTTGTAGGTGAAGCCGAGTCCGGGGACCTCGGCATCGGTGGCGGCACGACCGTAGCTCAGCGTGAAGGTGGTCATCAGGTAGAACAGCACGTAGGTGGCCAGCATGATGAACGTGCCGAGGATGAGTTCGCGCCAGTTGGACTTGAACACGGCAGCGAGCGGCAGCTTCTCAACCCTGTCAGCCTTGACGACCTTGGTGAAGACGTCACTTTCAACTAGGCGCAGACGCACCCAGAGTCCGACGATGACCATCACGGCCGAGAACAGGAACGGCACGCGCCAGGCCCACTCGAGGAACGCCTCCGACGGACGGGTCGGGTCGGTCGACGGCAGCGCGAGGGCGAGGCCGAGAAACAGGCCGTTGGCAATGATGAAGCCGAGCGGGGCGCCGACCTGCGGGAAGGTGCCGTACCAGGCGCGCTTGCCGACCGGAGCATTCTCGGTCGCAACCAGCGCCGCGCCGCTCCACTCCCCACCGAGGGCGAAGCCTTGGGCGAGACGCAGGATGACGAGCATGAGCGGTGCCCACCAGCCGATCATGGCGTAGGTCGGCAGCAGGCCGATCAAAAAGGTCGCGATACCCATCGTGAGCAGAGCGCCGACCAGGGTGGCCTTGCGTCCCTTGCGGTCACCGAAGTGGCCGAAGAACAGCGCGCCGATCGGGCGGGCGACCATCGCAGCGCCGAAGACGGCGAAGGAGGCGAGCAGCGCGGTGGTGTCGTTGCCGGTCGGAAAGAACAGGTGCGGGAAGACCAGAACGGCTGCCGTCGCGTAGACGTAGAAGTCGTAGAACTCAATGGTCGTGCCGATGAGGCTCGCCATGATGACGCGACTCTTCGGATTGAGAGGTGTAGTCGGCGTCGATACTGACGCTGTGCTTGTTGACATGAGGATGGAACGCTTTCGAAAGGATGGCTGAGCGCCGACGAAACCCGCAAGTCGATCTGACTTCCCGCGGAAGCGTTTACGCACGAATGGTGGTGTGGCCGCGTGTAGAGGTCACGAAATACCTTAGCCCGCTTTCGCGCAGTTACTTCCAGAGCACCGCGATGGCAACGTTGGCCAGGGTCAAGGCGCCAATGGCCCAGAGCACGAGCGATGAAACGCTCGGCTTCTTGCGGTTGACGATCACGAGCACGGTGATCACGAGGAGCACGACCAGCTTGACGCCGATCTTGGCATTGTCGATGTGGCCGAGCGAACCCATCTCGATGATGCCGACGAGCAGCACGCCGGTGACCAGCTGGGTCAGCGCACCGTGGAACATTGCGGCGACGATCGTGCCCTTGCCGACAATGATCGGCTTGATCTGCACGAGAAAGCCGCCGAGCAGCGAAGCCAGTCCGACGAAGTGCAGAATGAGCAGAATATTGCGTATAAGGTCCATGCGTTCAGCCTAGAGACACAAAGACGCCGTCCCTTACCCGATGTGCCCGCGCAACTCCCGAAGCACCAACGCGGTCGAGAGGGCAGCGGATGCCGCCTCCTCGCCCTTGTCTTCCTTCGACCCGGGCAATCCGGCCCGGTCGAGGCCCTGCTGCTCGTCGTCCAGCGTCAAGACGCCGAACCCCACAGGCTTGCCGGTGTCGAGGGCGACGCGGGTGAGGCCATCCGTTGCCGCATTCGAAACGAACTCGAAGTGGGGGGTGCCGCCGCGAATGATCACGCCGAGCGCGACGACCGCGTCGGCACCGCTATCGAGCGCGACCTTGCAGGCGACGGGCAATTCGAAGCTGCCCGGAACGCGAACGAGTGAGAATTCGGCGTTGCTCGCTTCGAGCACCCGGGTCGCGCCGGCGATGAGGCCGTCGGTGATGCCGGTGTGCCACAGACCGGCAACGATGACGAGCCGAAGGCCGCGTCCGTCAACGCTGATTGTGGGTCCTGTTCCAGCCATTAGGCGATTCCGTTCATGATTTCGATGTTGGAAATGTGGTGACCCATGCGGTCACGTTTGGTGGCGACGTACTCCTCGTTGAACTCGCCGATACCCACCACGAGCGGCACCCGTTCGGTCACGGCGACGCCGTGCAGTTCAAGTTGACGCACCTTCTCCGGGTTGTTGGTGAGCAGCCGCACCGACTGCAAACCCAGATCGTGCAGGATGCTGGTGGCCGCGCCGTAATCGCGGCTGTCGCCGGGCAGCCCCAGCGCGAGGTTGGCGTCGAGGGTGTCGAGGCCGTCCTCCTGCAGCTCGTAGGCGCGCAGCTTGTTGATCAGGCCGATGCCGCGCCCCTCCTGGCCGCGCAGGTAGACGACGACGCCGCCCTCCGCCTGGATGATGTCGAGGGAGGCGTCGAGCTGCGGTCCGCACTCGCACTTGAGCGAGCCGAAGGCCTCCCCGGTGAGGCACTCGGAGTGCACCCGCACAATGGCACCATTGACCGGGGTTCCGGCGACGAAAGCGACGTGATCGGCACCGGTGGAGCGGTCCCGGTAGGCGCGTACTCGGAAGGCCCCGTGCCGGGTGGGCACCGTGGTCTCCACCTCGAAGTCGACCCGCGGGGCCTCGATGATCGGGGCGATCGTCGGCAGCGCCTCGTTCGGGTGGAACTCGTCCAGGTAGCTGATCAGGTCTTTGATCGTGATGACGAGCAGCCCCTCGCGCTCACCGAGTTCGAGCAGGCCGGGCAGGCGCATCATTTCGCCGTCCTCGGCGACGATCTCGGCGATCGCGGCGACCGGAACCAGGCCGGCCAGTTTCATGAGGTCGACGCCGGCTTCGGTGTGGCCGCCGCGCTCTCGCACGCCGCCGTCGCGGGCCCGCAGCGGCAGGATGTGGCCGGGGCGGTGCAGGCTGGCCGGGGCCGACTGCGGGTCGGCCAGCACCCGCAGGGTGTGGGCGCGGTCAGCGGCACTGATGCCGGTCGACAGCCGGTCGGCGGCATCGACACTCACCGTGTAGTTGGTGCCGAGTGGGTCCTCGTTGTTGAGCACCATCACCGGCAGGTCGAGCTGGTCGGCGATCTCGTTGGTCATCGGCGCGCAGATGAATCCGGAGGAGTAGCGCACGGTCCAGGCGATCCACTCCTGCGTGGCCAACTGGGCGGAGATGATGACGTCGCCCTCGTTTTCGCGGCCCTCGTCGTCGGCGACGATGACCGGTCGGCCGAGGCGCAGGGCGTCGAGTGCGGAGGGAATATCGGCGAGGCTCATGATGCGCTCCTTGTTGCTGCTTCGGGCTGGGAATTGTGGGTGGCGAGGGCCAGCATCCGTTCGACGTGGCGCGCCAGAATGTCGGTCTCGATGTTGACCCGGTCGCCGACGGCGCGTTCGCCGAGGGTGGTGGCGGTGAGGGTCTCCGGAATGAGCGACACCTCGAACCACTGGTTCACATCGGTGGCCGGACTGATGTTGCTCACGGTGAGGGAGACGCCGTCGATGGCGATCGACCCCTTACCGACCACGAGCGGCGCCAGCTGGGCGCTGAGGCTGAATCGCAGCACCCGCCAGGCCTCGCCGGGGGTGACGGCGAGTACGGTGCTGGTGCCGTCGATGTGGCCCTGCACGATGTGGCCGCCGAGTCGTCCGCCGACGAGGGCGGCGCGTTCGAGGTTGACCGTGGAGCCGACTCTGGCGTCAGACAGGGTCGACATCGACAGGGTCTGGGCCATCACGTCGGCGGTGAACGTGTCGGGGGTGCGTTCGACCACGGTGAGGCAGACGCCGGCTACGGCGATGGAGTCGCCGTGACCGGCGCCGTCGACCACGAGTGGGCCGCGGATGGTGAGGCGGGCGGCATCCGCTGTGGTCTCGATGCGCTCGATCTGGCCGAGCTCCTCGATGATTCCGGTGAACATGGGTTCCTTAGGGTGTGAGCGGTCGGGCCACGATGAGAACATCGTCGCCGAGGCGGTCGAGGGAGTGGATAGAGAGGCGGCGCTGCTCGCCGATTGCGGCTACGCCGATGTCAGTGAGGGCCAGTCGCGGGCCGCCGATCAGCGTCGGCGCGAGGTAGACGAGGTATTCGTCGACCAGCCCGGCGGCCACGAACGCGCTCGCCACGGTTGGGCCGCCCTCGATGAACACGCTGCGCACGGCGCGTTTGTGCAGGTCGGCGAGTAGGCCGGGCAGGTCGAGGCCGTCGAAGAACAGCGGCTGCTGCGGGTGCGCAAACAGGGCAGAGGATGCCGGCGCCTCGCGTCGCCCGACCACCACGGGCACGGGCTGCCGGGGGAGCAGCACACCGTCGGCGTCGCGCGCGGTCAAGGCGGGGTCATCGGCGAGAACGGTGCCGGTGCCGATCAGGATCGCATCGGAGGCGCTACGACGTCGGTGCACGTCGAGGCGGGCCGCGTCGCCGGTGATCCAACGGCTGGAGCCGTCGGCGGCGGCCGCGCGCCCGTCGAGGCTCGACGCCCATTTGAGAGTGACGAACGGGCGACCGAGGCGGGCGGCGACGAGCCAGTCGGCGAGAAAAGCCTCGCCGACATTGGCGAACAGCCCGCCCTGCACCTCGATGCCGGCGGCGCGCAGCCGGTCGGCCCCGCCGCAGGAGTGCTGGCCCGGGTCGGTCACCGAGTACACGACGCGGGCCACGCCGGCATCGATCAGGGCCTCTGCGCACGGACCGGTGCGGCCGATATGGTTGCACGGTTCGAGCGTGACAACGACGGTGCTTCCGCGAGCGGCGCCGGGGTCGAGCTGTGCGAGCGCGTCGACCTCCGCGTGCCGGGTGCCGGCGCCGCGGTGCCACCCTTCGGCGAGGGTCTCGCCGTTGGCATTCAGAATTACGCAGCCCACCCGCGGGTTGACTCCGGTGGCGAGGCCCTGGGCGGCCAGCTCGAGGGCGCGGCGCATGGCGCTCCGCAGGCCCACGTTAACTGCCGCGTTGTTGGTCATCCCGCCCTCATCCGTGTCGGACGAGCTCCGGGGGCGTGGGTGTGCATCATCATGCCTAAAACCCGTCGGTCAACCGTAGGGGCCAACCAACTCGTGCGCCTCCCGTCCGGACTTTAACCGTCGGTGCTGGAGTTTCACCAGCTCAACCGTCGGTCCCTCGTCAAAGGGACTAACGGGTCGCGGACTTTAACCGCCGGTTCGGAATTACACCGACCCCGGAGCACGTGTAGTACTTCTAGTTATAGTGCAACAGCCTGCGCGCCGTGGTATTCCGTTCAATATCCGATCAGTTTGCCTCGACCAGGGCGCGGGCCGTGCTCTCGTCGACGAACAGGTCGGTGATGAGGTGTGCGGCCAGAGCGCCGCGCAGGCTCGCGAGCTTGGAGCGACCGGCCACAACGCAGATGCGGCGCGGGGTGCGGCGCAGCGCGGTGAAGTCCGGACCGGTGGAGCGTTCGTTCATGGCGATATCGTCGGCCGAACCGTCGGCGCGGTAGAACACTGTCGCGACGTCGCCGACCACGCCGGCCGCGCTGAGGGCGTCGAATTCGGCCTGCTCGAGGTAGCCGCCGGCGTAGACCCGGCTGATCACGCCGGAGAACGGAGAACCGAGGCCGAACAGGGCGATATCCATGATGGACTGCATATCGATCAGGCGACTGATGCTGCGCTCGCGCCACAGCGCCTGCTTGGTCGCGGGGTCGTCGAAGAAGGCCGGCACCGGAAACTGCTGCACATGCGCGCCGAAGGCCGTTCCGAAACGGCCGAGAATCTCACTCGCGTAGCCGAGACCGGTCGTACGCATATTTCCGGCGCCGTTGAGCTGCACGATCTGCGAGTTGTGCGTCTGCTTGGGCGTCACGTGCCGGCTGATCGCGTTCATGGTCGAACCCCAGGCGATACCCATGGTCATGTTCGAGTCAAAGTATTGGCCGAGAATCCGTGCAACAGACAGGGCCACACGCTCGAGCCGATCGACATCGCTCGCGCTGTCCGGAACCGGAACGACGTGCGCGGTGATCTGAAATCGAGCCTCGATCTGCTGCTCGAGGTGACTCGGGGCATCCAGTGGGGACTTGATTTGGATGTCGACCAGGCCGGTCTCTCGAGCGTGGCTGAGCAAGCGGGAGACGGAGGAACGGGAGGTATGTAGCTCCTGGGCAATGGCATCCATTGTGAGGTCCTGCATGTAGTACAGGTGCGCGGCGGTGAGGGCATCGCGGCTGCGGTCGGACTGCACGGGGTCGGTCTCGAAGGTCACAGCGGCTCCTTGCACGTATGTTCAATCCGGTTGAGAAATTATGTAGGACTGTCAGAATGAATCTATTCACATGGCTTGTCGAGTGCAAGCCCGAGACAGAGGTGACAACAATGTCGTTCTTAAACTCACAGACTTCGACCGCGATCTCCGCTCATCCGAACGCCCAGGTGCTCATCATCGGCGCAGGCATCAACGGCATCGCGACCTTCCGCGATCTGGCACTGCAGGGCGTCGACGTGGTCATCGTAGAAAAGAACGACTTCGTCTCCGGCGCCTCGTCGGCCAGCTCGCACATGATCCACGGCGGCGTGCGCTACCTCGAAAACGGTGAGTTTCGCCTGGTGAAGGAGTCGGTGACGGAGCGCAACAGCCTGCTCAAGATCGCGCCGCACTACGTCAAGCCGCTGCAGACGACCATTCCCATCTTCTCCACCTTCTCCGGTGTGATGGCAGCGCCGCTCCGGTTCCTGACCCACAAGCAGGGAGCCAAGCACGTTGAGCGCGGCGCCATGCTCATCAAGCTCGGTATGATGATCTACGACGCCTTCTCCCGCGACGGCGGCACCGTGCCGCGCCACGAGTTCAAGGGCCGTGCCAAGGCGCTCGCCGCCCTGCCGCTGCTGAACCCCGGCCTCAAGTACACCGCCACCTACTACGACGCGGCCATGCACGACCCTGAGCGTCTCGCCCTCGATGTGCTGCGCGACGGCCTCGACGCCGGTCCCCACGCCCGCGCCGCTAATTACGTTGAAGCCGCGGGCATGGATGAGAACGGTGTGCTCCTGCGCAACACCATCACCGGCGATGAATTCCGATTCCAGGCGGATGTCGTCGTCAACACCAGTGGCCCCTGGACCGACCTCACCAACTCTGCCCTCGGTCAGCCGAGCACCTTCATGGGCGGCACCAAAGGCTCCCACGTGGTGCTCGACAACCCGGAGCTGCTCGCGGCAACCGGTGGACGCGAGATCTTCTTCGAGCATGAAGACGGTCGCATCGTGTTGATCTACCCGCTCAAGGGCCGCGTTCTGGTCGGTACCACCGACCTCGAGCACGATATGACCAAGCCGATTCGGTGCACCGAACCTGAGATCGACTACTTCTTCGACCTGGTCGCGCACGTTTTCCCAACGGTAAAGGTCGATCGTTCGCACATCGTGTTTCGCTTCGCCGGTGTGCGCCCGCTGCCCCGCCACGACGATGAGGCCCCCGGTTTCGTCTCCCGCGACTATCGCATCGAGTCGCGTCCGCTGCCCCGCGCCGGAGCCGCCGACGGCACCCTGCTCAGCCTGGTCGGAGGCAAGTGGACAACGTTCCGTGCCCTGGCCGAAAACCTGAGCACCGACATTCTGAAGCTGCTTGGCCTGCCGCGCACCGTCTCTACCGAGGGCCTGGCCATCGGTGGCGGGCGCAACTTCCCGGCAACGGATGCCGCCCACCAGGTTTGGGTCACCGCCCACGGCGACGAGGTCGGCACTGACCGCGCCGCAGCCCTGCTCGCCCGGTACGGAACGCGGGCCAGCGAGGTCATCGAGTTCTTGACCGACCCAAGCGGTCCGGCGGATGCCCCGCTCCAGCACAACGCGGCCTACAGCCGGCGTGAGATCGAGTTTCTGGCATCGACCGAGAGCGTCGTGCGCCTGATCGACGTGCTCCTGCGCCGCACCAGCATGGCCTTCGTCGGCGCGGTCACCACCCCGCTGCTCAAAGAGCTCGCGCTCGTCGTCGCCCCCGTGCTCGGCTGGGACGCCGAACGCCGGGCTGAAGAAATCGAGCTGGCACGCGGCATCCTGATCGACGCGCACGGGGTCGACCTCGCTGCCGTCAGCGAGGCCGCCGTCTTCGGCGCCTGACCCCCCGTCCGGGGCTGACGATTGCCGGCAATCTGCACGAATGTGCAGGCGAAACCGGCTCACTCCGCCTTGGGCGCCGATACGTTTTAGACACAACGCACGACAGCCGCACTCGACAACTAGGTCGAGCGCGGTGAACAGCAGCACCCCATCTGAAAGGTCAATGTGGACAATCTCGGTGTCGTCTTTATGTCAGAGGTCGTGGGAACGGCCATCCTCGTGCTACTCGGCTGTGGCGTGGTCGCCAACGTCGCCCTCGCCAAGAACAAGGGTTTCGGCGGCGGTTTTCTCATGGTCACCATCGGCTGGGGCCTCGCGGTCTACGCCGGTGTGATCGCCGCCTACAACTCCGGTGCCCACCTGAACCCGGCCGTCACCCTCGGTCTCGTCGCGAGTGGGGCCGACACCTTCGGTTCGGGCGTGCCGGTCAATGTCGTATCGACGCTGACCTATATCGGCGCCCAGATGATCGGTGCCATCCTCGGCGCCGTCGTGGTGTGGCTCGCCTACAAGCAGCACTTCGACCAGGAGCCGGAAGCCGCCAACAAGCTCGGCGTCTTCTCTACCGGGCCAGCCATCCGCTCTTACGGCTGGAACCTCGTCACCGAGATCATCGGCACCTTCGTGCTCGTCTTCGTCGTCATCGGTTTCGGCCGCAACGGCGACGGCGGCGGCCTGGCAGCCCTCGGCGCGCTGCCGGTGGCCCTGCTCGTGATCGCGATCGGTGCCTCTCTCGGTGGGCCCACCGGTTACGCCATCAACCCCGCCCGTGACCTCGGACCCCGCATCGCGCACTTCCTGCTGCCGATCAAGGGCAAAGGGTCGAGCGACTGGTCCTATTCCTGGGTGCCGGTCGTGGGCCCCATCATCGGTGGCGTCCTTGCCGGCGCCTCGTCGGGAGTGCTGCTACCCATCCTGGGCTAAGCCACTCGACGTATTCTGCAGCATCCGCTTTAAACTTAGAAATTCCACCTGGAACAACAAAGGAGTTACACATGGCCAAGTACGTTCTCGCCATCGACCAGGGAACCACGAGCTCCCGCGCGATCGTGTTCGACAAGGCGGGGTCGATCATTTCGACCGGCCAGCTCGAGCACGAACAGATTCTGCCGCAGGCCGGCTGGGTCGAGCATGACCCGAAGGAAATCTGGGACAACACCCGTGAGGCCATCGGCCAGGCGCTGTCAAAGGCGAACATCACGCGCCACGACATCGAAGCCATCGGCATCACCAACCAGCGCGAAACCGCTGTCGTCTGGGACAAGAACACCGGCGTGCCCGTCTACAACGCCATCGTCTGGCAGGACACGCGAACCCAGCCGATCGTCGATCGTCTCGCAGCGGATGGCGGTGTCGAGCGGTTCAAGGGCAAGGTCGGCCTGCCACTGGCCACCTACTTCTCCGGCACCAAGATCGTCTGGATCCTCGAAAACGTCGAGGGTGCCCGCGCCAAAGCGGATGCCGGCGACCTCCTGTTCGGCACCACCGACTCCTGGGTCCTCTGGAACCTGACCGGTGGCATCGAGGGCGGCGTGCACGCGACCGACGTCACCAACGCGAGCCGCACCATGTTCATGGACCTCGAAACCCTTCAGTGGGACGACGAGATCCTCGCCATCTTCGACGTGCCGAAGTCGATGCTGCCCGAGATCAAGTCTTCATCCGAGGTCTACGGCATCGCGAGCGGGCACAGCCTGCTGCGCGAGGTGCCGATCGCCGGCATCCTCGGCGACCAGCAGGCCGCAACCTTCGGCCAGGCCGCCTTCGACCAGGGCGAAGCGAAGAACACCTATGGCACCGGTAACTTTCTGATCTTCAACACCGGCACCGAGATCATCCACTCGAAGAACGGCCTGCTCACCACGGTCGGCTACAAGCTCGGCGACGCCCCCGTGCACTACGCGCTCGAAGGATCGATCGCCGTGACCGGGTCGCTCGTGCAGTGGATGCGCGACCAGCTCGGCATCATTAAGAACGCCTCTGAGATCGAAGACCTCGCCAAGACGGTCAAGGACAACGGCGGAGCCTACTTCGTACCGGCCTTCTCCGGCCTGTTCGCGCCGTACTGGCGGTCCGACGCCCGCGGTGCCCTGGTCGGCCTTACCCGCTACGTCAACAAGGGTCACATCGCACGCGCGGCGCTCGAGGCCATTGCGTACCAGACCCGCGAGGTGCTCGACGCGGTCAACGCCGACTCCGGCGTGCCGCTGACTGAGCTCAAGGTCGACGGCGGCGCCACGGCGAACGACCTGCTCATGCAGTTCCAGGCCGACATCATCGGCGTGCCGGTCGTGCGCCCGGTCGTCGCCGAGACCACCGCCCTCGGTGCCGCGTATGCGGCCGGCCTAGCGGTCGGATTCTGGAGCGGCCTCGACGACCTCCGCGCCAACTGGCAGGAAGACTCCCGCTGGGAGCCCTCCATGGACAAGGACGAGGCCGACCGCCTCCTGCGCAACTGGAAGAAGGCCGTAACGAAGACCCTCGACTGGGTAGACGAAGACGTGCGCTAGCGTCCGCCCGTGTGACCCAAAGCCCGGCCCCGCCAACGCGGAGCCGGGCTTTCGGCATCTCACCTCGACGAGCAGCTGGCCATCCGGCCTCCGCTCTGTCTCCCCTTTCCACCTGGCCCAGCCGCATAATTCCTGCAATTTGCGGCCGCGAATTGGAGTTAGGCCGGGCGCGTTTCCACTGACTGCCCGCTGAGCGCACTGGTGAGTTCGGCCAAGGTCTCGATCCGAAGAATACGGAGGCGCGCGGCGTCTATTTTGTCGGCAGGCGTCAGTGGGACAGCGGATGGGGTGGCGCGGTCGAGCCAGACCCCCGTCAGTCCCGCAGCAGCCGCGCCCAGAGCATCCGTGCGGAGCCGGTCCCCGACATACACCGCCTCTGACACGGGCACGCCGAACAGGGCGCAGGCGTGCTCGAAGATGCGCACGTCGGGCTTGGCGACGCCGAGTGCACCCGAGGTGACGACGTGCTCGAACCGGTCGTGCAATCCGACCCGCCAAATTTTCTCGCCCTGAAAGACCGGGTCGCCGTTCGTGATGAGGCCAAAACGCACTCCGGGCAGAAGCTCCACCAGCGCATCGAGGCAGGGGAGGGCGTCGTCGTGCAGCCGCCAACTGGCCCGGTACCTCAGGAAGTAGTCGTCGAACCAGGCGTCAGCCTCGGCGTCAGTCAACGAAACGCGGAATGACGCCGCGAAGTCCTGGGCGCGGGCGCGGCGTTGGCCGGCGAAATCCAGAGTGCCGGCGAGGTAGGAGTGGTAGTGCTCCTCCTCGAGTGCATCCCAGAGCGCGGTGGCCGCCGTCCGGTCGCCGGTAGCGAATTCGCCGCCGATCCGGTCGAGGTGCAGCAGAATGCCCGCTGCAACCGCTCCCCGGTGTGCGAAGAGGGTGTCGTCGAGGTCGAACAGAACAACCCTCGGCATCATCGCGAGCCCAGGGTCTCTGCGGGCCAGCCGGGCTGTGGCCCACGGTCGTCTCCGGCGGCGAGGTGGCCCTGCCACGAGTCAGGGTAGCTTCCGTCCCGGTAGGCGGCGACGGATGGCCCCACCCCGGAATACCGAAACCCCGACTTCCACGCCGCTCGGGCTGACGCGACGTTTCCGAGCAGGCACTCCCAGTGCAGAACATCGATGAGTCTGGATGAGAACGCCCAATCGGCGACCAGTCGTTGCGCTTCGGGGATGAGCCCGCGGCCACGGTGCGGGGCGCCCAACCAGAAGCCGATGGACCCCACCCGGTGGACGGAAGCGTCGGCCGCGACGGATTCTCCCGTCAAGCGCAGCGCGATCACGCCGAGGAGGTCTGCCCCGGCCGTCTCGCGCAGCGCCCAGGTATATTCTCGATCCGACATCCATCCGGCGGGAACATACTCGCTGAGGAATCCTTCGGCGTGCTCGAAGCGGTACGGCCACGGAACGGTCAGAAAGCGCTCGAAGATCGGGTCCTGGCAGTACTCGAAGACTCGATCGGCATCGTCGGCCACCGGTTGATCGAGCACGACCCCGGGCGATGACAGCACGAACGGACGCATCAGCGGCGCGGCAGGAAGCCGACCCGGTCGTAGACGGTTGCCAGCGTCTCGTTCGCGACAGCGTCAGCCCTCGCGGCGTTCGACGCCAGCACCCGGTCGAGCTCGGCCTGGTCGCCGAGCAGTTCGGCGACGCGCTCGCGAATCGGGTCGAAGGTGCCCAGAACAACCTCGACCAGCCCCTTCTTGAGATCGCCGTAGCCGCGCCCGGCATACTCGGTTTCGAGCGACTCGATCGTGCGCGAGGCCAGCACGGAGTAGATCGTGAGCAGGTTCGCCACACCCGGCTTGTTCTCGCGGTCAAACACCACGCCGCCATCGACATCCGTCACCGCGCGCATGATCTTCTTGCGAGTCACACCGGGCTCGTCGAGCAACCAGATGACCCCGGCGTGCGATTCGGCCGACTTGCTCATCTTCGACACGGGGTTCTGCAGGTCGTAGATCTTCGCGGTTTCCTTCACGATCGCCACCTCGGGAACCGTGAAGGTGTCGCCGAACCGCGAGTTGAAGCGCAGCGCGAGGTCGCGGGTGAGTTCGACGTGCTGGCGCTGGTCTTCCCCGACCGGCACCACCTCGGTCTGGTACAGCAGAATGTCCGCGGCCATCAGCGTCGGGTAGGCGAACAGGCCAACGGTGGTCGCGTCTGCGCCGTGCCGCGCGGACTTGTCCTTGAACTGCGTCATGCGGCTGGCCTCACCGAACCCGGTGATGGTGTTCAGAACCCAGGCCAGCTGGGCATGCGCGGCCACGTGCGACTGCACGTACAGCGTCGATGCCGACGGGTCGATGCCGGCCGCAATATATTGCGCCGCAGTGCCGCGGGTGTTCTCCCGCAGCTTTGAAGGCTCCTGCGCCACGGTGATGGCGTGCAGGTCGACGATGGAGAAGAACGCGTCGTGCGTCTGCTGCAGCGACTTCCAGTTGAGCAGCGCGCCAATGTAGTTGCCGATCTGCAGGGACTCGGCGGAGGGCTGCATGCCCGAATACAGGCGGGGTTTGGTCATGAGTTCAACGCTCCAGAAAGGTCATAGTCGACAACGACGGGGGAATGGTCGCTCCAGCGCTGGTCGTACGCCGCGGCCCGATCGACCGCGTAGGAACCAACGGATGCCGCCAACAGCGGGCTGGCCAGATGGTAGTCCAGCCGCCACCCGGTGTCATTGTCGAAAGCCTGGCCGCGCTGGGACCACCAGGTGTACGGTCCCTCGACCTCGCCGGCCCACTTGCGCCCGACATCGACCCAGCCGAGTCCGGCACCCGCGTTGTACAGGGGGTCGCCTTCCGCTCCGAGGATACGGTCGAAATACTCCCGCTCTTCCGGCAGGAAGCCGGCGTGCTTCTTGTTTCCGCGCCAGTTCTTGATATCCAGCGTGCGGTGCCCCACGTTCAGGTCGCCGAGTACGAGCGCGAGCGGGCTGTGCGCGGTCAGTTCGGGCAGCCGCGCGAGCATGGCGTCGAGAAACTTGTACTTCTCGACCTGCTTGGGGGTGTCGGTCTCGCCGGAGTGCACGTAGGTGCTCACGACGGTGATGACCTGCCCGTTGACCTCGTAGTCGGCTTCGAGCCAGCGGCCGGCGCTGTCGAATTCTTCGGCGCCCAAGGCAACACGATGAATGGATGCTCCGGCGCGGCTCGCCAAGGCGACCCCGGCCCGCCCCTTCGCGGTGGCGGCATCGTGCAGAATGTTCCAGTCCGGCCCGAGCAGTCCCTCGAGGTCCTCGGTGGAGGCACGCACTTCCTGAATCGCGAGAATGTCAACGTCTCGGGCATTCAGCCAGTCGCCCATCCCCTTGCGGTACGCGGCTCGTACCCCGTTCGTGTTGATGCTGGCAATGCGTAGGGGCTTAGCTGAAGACATGGGCCAAGTCTACTTAGTGGTCTGAGCCGCATCCGCCTTGGCGTACCCAGCGACGATCGCCTCGGCCGCGCGGAGCCGTCGCCGGGCGCTCCAGCGGACATACCAGGGCGAGGTGTCGACGGCAGCCCTGGCCGAGCTGAGCTCGCCCTGCGCGGTCAGCCGGAGAGCGTCGTGCATGCGCCGGCGCTGGCTGGCGGCGGCTTCATCGGCGCTCAGGGTGTGGGGCGGGATCCCCGCGTCGTCCATGCCCACCGCAATCCAGGACGCGGCGATCAGCGTGACCGTGCTCACGAGGTTGAACCAGATCAGTAGCCCGATGATCACGGCGAACGTCGCCAGGAGCGGGTTGCGATTGGCGCCGCCGAGGAGCGCGCCGCCGAGGACCTTGAGCAGGCCGAGAGCGACGCCACCGAGCAGAGCTCCGGTAAACAGCCGCCGCGGGGGAATGCGCACCCGGGAGAGCACCCGGAACAGGCCGGCCAGCGTGAGCGTATCGATGATGAGCACGACCGCCAGACCGATCAGCCGGGCCGACGCCTCATAGAAGAACGAGTCCTGCGGCAGGTGAAAGACACTGAACAGCACGTCGAGCAGGGCTGTGCTGGCGAGCGACACGACGGCCGAGAGAATCAGGGCCAGGCCGAACACCAGCCCAAGGCCGAGCTCACGGAGCTTCACCCAGACGAAGAACGTGGTCTGCGGGGGCATATCGAACACGGTGCGCACGGCCTGGGCCGTGGCCGACAGCCAGCTGAGCGCGGTGAACAGCAGCCCGACCAGTGCTATCGCACCGATCCAGGTGAAAATTCCGGCGGCCGCCAGCAGCTTTGGGTCAATGATGCCGTCGGTGCCAATCAATCCCGGAATCGACTGGTTGATGATTGCATAGAGCGCGTCCAGCAGGGGCTGGTTCGCGGTCAAGAACAGTCCGGCAATGGAGAAACCCACCCAAACGGCCGCGAAAATGGCGAAAATCGCCTGATACGACATACCGGCGGCCAAGATACTGCCGCCCACGCTGCTGAAATGAGTCACGACCCGCACGGGGCGCCAAGTCTGGACGCGCGCTACAAGTTCTTTCACTCTGCCAGTTTAACGAGAGACACCCCCGTCGAATCGACGGGGGTGTTCTTCATGCAATCGGGCAGTTACGCCTTGCCTCGCATGATGGCCTGCTTGACCTCGGCGATGGCCTGGGTCACCTGGATGCCGCGGGGGCAGGCATCCGTGCAGTTGAAGGTCGTGCGGCAACGCCACACGCCCTCTTTGTCGTTGAGAATGTCGAGGCGCACTTGGGCGCCATCGTCGCGCGAATCAAAGATGAAACGGTGCGCGTTGACGATGGCGGCCGGGCCGAAGTACTGGCCGTCGGTCCAGAACACCGGGCAGCTCGACGTGCATGCCGCGCAGAGAATACATTTTGTGGTGTCGTCGAAGCGCGCGCGCTGGGCGACCGTCTGGATGCGCTCCTTGCCCTTTTCCGGCTTGACGCTGTTCATCATGAACGGCTGTATTGCCTTGAAGGAGGCGAAGAACGGCTCCATGTCAACGATGAGGTCCTTCTCCAGCGGCAAGCCCTTGATGGCCTCCACATAAATGGGCTTCGTAACGTCGAGGTCCTTCATGAGCGTCTTACAGGCAAGACGGTTGCGGCCGTTGATGCGCATGGCATCCGAGCCGCAGATGCCGTGAGCGCAGGAGCGACGGAAGGTCAGCGAGCCGTCCTGCTCCCACTTGATCTTGTGCAGCGCGTCGAGCACGCGGTCGGTCGGGTAGAGCTGCACGTCAAAATCCTGCCAGTGCGGCTCGTCGTCGACCTCCGGGTTGAAGCGACGAATAATGAGCGTGACCGTGAAGGATTTGATCTCTTCCGGCACGACGGGCTTGTTATCGATTGTGGCGGTACTCACTAGTACTTCCTCTCCATCGGCTGGTAGCGGGTGATGACAACCGGTTTCCAGTCAAGCTTGATGTGGTCGGCGGCATCGGCCGACATGGCGTCACCCTTGAGGTACGCCATGGTGTGCTTGAGGTAGTTCTCGTCATCACGAACGAGGTAGTCCTCGCGCTGGTGGCCGCCGCGGCTTTCCTTGCGGTTGCGGGCGGAGTAGACGACGACCTCGGCGAGGTCGAGCAAAAAGCCCAGTTCGACGGCTTCGAGCAGGTCGGTGTTGAATCGACGACCCTTGTCCTGCACGCCGATGTTCTTGTAGCGCTGACGCAGCAGGTGGATGGTCTCTGTGACCTCGGCGAGGGACTCATCGGTGCGGAACACCTGAGCCTTCTTGTCCATTTCTTCCTGCAGAATCTTGCGCAGCACGGCGATGCGCTCGGTTCCGGTCGACGAGCGGATGCCTTCCAGCAGCTCGCGCACCTCCTTGGCCGGGTCTTCCGGCAGCGGAACGAACTCGGCCGTCTTGACGTACTCAACGGCGTTGTTGCCGGCGCGCTTGCCGAACACGTTGATGTCGAGCAGCGAGTTGGTGCCGAGACGGTTCGAGCCGTGCACCGAGACGCAGGCGCACTCGCCGGCTGCGTACAGCCCGGGAACGACGACCTCATTGTTGCGCCAGACTTCGGCCTTCACGTTGGTCGGGATGCCGCCCATCGCGTAGTGCGCGGTCGGCATGACCGGAACCGGCTCGGTGACCGGGTCGACGCCGAGGTAGGTGCGCGCGAATTCGGTGATGTCGGGCAGCTTGGTCTCGAGCAGTTCCTTACCGAGGTGGGTGCAGTCCAGGTACAGGTAGTCCTTGTCGGGCCCGGCGCCGCGACCCTCCGCGACCTCCTTGAGCATGCAGCGCGAGACGATGTCACGCGGGGCGAGGTCCTTGATGGTCGGTGCGTAACGTTCCATGAAACGCTCACCTGAAGCGTTCCGAAGGATTGCTCCCTCGCCGCGAGCTCCCTCGGTCAAGAGGATGCCCAATCCGGCCAGCCCGGTCGGGTGGAACTGGAAGAACTCCATGTCCTCGAGCGGCAGACCCTTGCGCCAGACGATGCCGACGCCGTCACCGGTGAGGGTGTGGGCGTTGGAGGTGGTCTTGTAGATCTTGCCGAAACCACCGGTGGCGAAGATGAACGCCTTGCCCTGGAACACGTGCAGTTCGCCGCTCGACAGGTCGAGGGCCACCACGGCCGACGGCTGGTCGACACCGTCGACGTTGGTCATGACCAGGTCGAGTACGTAGTACTCGTTGAAGAAGTTGATGCCGCGCTTGACGCAGTTCTGATAGAGCGTCTGGAGGATCATGTGGCCGGTGCGGTCAGCGGCGTAGCAGGCGCGACGCACCGGGCTCTTACCGTGGTCGCGAGTGTGGCCACCGAAACGGCGCTGGTCGATCTTTCCCTCAGGCGTGCGGTTGAACGGCAGGCCCATGTTCTCAAGGTCGATGACCGCGTCGATGGCTTCCTTGGCCAGGATCTCGGCGGCGTCCTGGTCAACCAGGTAGTCGCCGCCCTTGATCGTGTCGAAGGTGTGCCATTCCCAGTTGTCTTCCTCGACGTTGGCGAGGGCCGCAGCCATCCCGCCCTGCGCCGCACCGGTGTGAGAACGCGTCGGGTAGAGCTTGGAAATGACCGCTGTGCTGGCGTGGGGGCCGGCTTCGATGGCGGCACGCATGCCGGCTCCACCCGCTCCCACAATGACGATGTCGTGCTGGTGGTAGTGCACGCCGTCTACGACGGTGGACTCCGGGGACGCTGTGGAAGAAGTCATATTTGTTAGTGCAGCTCCTAGAGGGACTTACAGAACGAGGCCACGAGGTCGGCGGGCGCACCGGCGGGGCAAGGATCGAAGGTGAACACCACGAGGGTGCCGAGCGTGATCAGCGCGACGACGCTGACCAGAATCGCGACCTTCAGGATGCCGCGGCTGATCCGCGAGGTGGCGTAGTCGTTGACCAGGGTGCGCATGCCGTTGCCGCCGTGAATCAAGGCGAGCCAGAGCATGATGACGTCCCAAACCATCCAGAACGGGTTGGTCAGCTTGCCGGCGACGAACGCGAAGTTCAGGGCGCTGACGCCCTCACCGATCATGAGGTTGACGAACAGGTGGCCGAAGATGAGCACGACCAGCACGACGCCGGAGACGCGCATGTAGATCCAGCCCCACTTTTCCCAGTTGACCCCGCTCTTTTTCGTGCTGCGGGTGTACGGGCTGCGGGGAGCTTCGATTGTTGAAGTCATATTGTCGCCCCCTAGTGGCTGAACACGTTGATGAGGTGGCGCGGCGCGAAGCCCAGCATGGTGACGACCCAGAGGCCGATGACGACGTAGAACAGCACCCGCTGGTGCTTGGCGTTCCAGAAGTCGATCAGAATGATGCGCAGACCGTTGAAGGCGTGGAACACGATGGCGCCGACGAGTGCGACCTCACCGAGACCCATGATCGGTGTCTGGTACTGCCCGATAACCGCGTTGTACGCTTCGGGGCTGACCCGCACGAGCGCCGTATCGAGAATATGGACGAGCAGAAAGAAGAAAATTGCGACGCCGGTGATGCGGTGCAATACCCACGACCACATGCCCGTGTTACCCCGATACAGGGTGCCGGCGGGGCGACGTGACGTCGTCTTCTGCTGAGAATCTAGGGTTCCTGCCGTCTGTGGCATGAACAACCCTCCCTGGCTGAATTATGGCTCTTAAGTGAGACCGAGAATGCGCTATTAGCACATTTAGTTAGTCTACAAGTGCTCCGCCTTCTCGTGTCAGTTAGGGTGCCCTAACGTTGCATCGAGGGTGGCACGTGAGTGCCGGCGCGCACGGCGAGGCGCTCGTCGATGGCCTGCTCGTAGTAGTCGACCAGCTCGGCGCAGACCGTGGGCCAGGAGCGCCCGAGCACTGCGCGACGCCCGGCTTCGCCCATGCGCGCACGCAGCATGGGGTCGAGTGCGAGCTGGCACACCCAGTGCTTGAGATCACGGTCGTCATTCGGTCGAAACAGATACCCGTTCTCGCCGTGCGCCACCAGATCGATCGGCCCTCCGGCGTGCGGGGCCACCACCGGCAGCCCGGCCGCGTGCGCTTCCTGCAGCGTCTGGCCGAACGTCTCCTCGGTACCGGCGTGCACGAACACGTCAAAGCTCGCGTAGGCGACGGCGAGTTCGCGGCCCGACAGCCGCCCCAGCCAGGTGACCGGCATGCCCGCGAGGGCCCGCCGTATAGAAGGTACGCTCGGTCCGTCTCCGACGAGAGCCAAACGGATGCCCGGCACCCCGCGCAGCGCACGAAGCCGCTCCACCTGCTTCTCCGGGGCCATGCGACCGACGTAGCCCACGATCACATCGCGTTGGCCTTCCGTCTTGAGCGCGGGCGCAATCCGTTCCCGGAGCGCGGCGACCGCCGGATCGTTCTTCAGATTGGGGTGAAAACCGGTCAGGTCGACACCGCGGGTCCACATGGCCAGGCGGGGCACGCCGAGGCGCAGCAGGGCGGCCATCGACGACGACGATGGAACGAGGGTGCGGGTGGCACCCTCGTGTACCCACTTCACGAATCGCCAGGCCAGGGCCGTTGCGGGGCCGAGGTGATTTCGGTGAGCGTAACCGGCGACATCCGTTTGAAAGATCGCGACCGAGGGGATGTCGAGCCGGTTGGCGGCGCTGATGCCCTGGGCGCCGAGCAGAAACGGCGAGGCGGCGTGCAGCACGTCCGGGCGAAAGTCGGCGAGCAGCTTCTGTACCTGCGGGCTCGGCATTCCGACAGGAAATTCGCGGTAGTTCACGGCGGAGACGGTGTGCACCGGAAAACCCGCATACTCGGCTGGGGCACCGGAGGGGGCGATGACCAGGGCCTCGTGTCCGGTGGCGGCCAGGTGGTCGAGCACCTTGCACACGCTCGTGGTCACCCCGCTCACGGTGGGGAGAAAACTTTCGCTGATGACTGCGATCCGCATGGTTCGAGGTTAAGTCGCGACGATTGCCGCCGGGTGACGGGCGCATGAACAGTGGTGTCAGGCACTCGCATCGGGGCCGCCCGATAGTCTGATCCAATGATTACGTCCAGTGAGCCCATCGACCGCCTGTACAGCGTGATTCCCGCCGGCGGCATCGGCTCCCGGCTGTGGCCGCTGTCGCGAGCGGATGCCCCCAAATTTCTGCACGACCTCACCGGCTCTGGCCGCACCCTGCTGCGCGATACCTGGGATCGCCTCGTTCCGCTCTCGACCGAGCGACGCATCATGGTCGTCACCGGGCGTGCCCACCGGGCCGCCGTCGAGCAGCAGCTGCCCGAACTGGCCGATCCGAACGTCGTTCTCGAAAGCGAACCGCGCGACTCGACCGCCGCGATCGGCCTCGCCGCCGCCATTCTCGAGCTGCGCGAACCCGGCGTGATCATCGGATCGTTCCCGGCCGACCAGGTCATCAAGGGCGACGCCCTCTTCCGCTCGGCGGTGACCGAGGCGGTTGCGGCAGCGGATGCCGGCTACATCGTCACGATCGGCATCCAGCCGACCGAGCCCGCGATCGGCTTCGGCTACATCAAGAGCGCGGCGCCCCTGCCCATCGACGGCGCCCCGACCGCCCTGGCCGTCGACTCCTTCGTCGAGAAGCCGAGCCCCGAGGTCGCTGAGCAATACCTCGCCGACGGCAACTACCTGTGGAACGCCGGCATCTTCATCGCGCGCGCTGACCGCTTGCTGGCCGAGATTGCCTCGGCCGAGCCCGAGCTGCACGCCGGACTGATGAAACTTGCCGAAGCCTGGGACACCCCGGCCCGCGGCGCTGTCGTCGACCAGGTCTGGCCGCGCCTGAAGAAGATCGCGATCGACTATTCGGTCGCCGAGCCCGCCGCGGCTGCCGGAAAGCTCGTCGTGATTCCCGGCCAGTTCGACTGGGACGACGTGGGCGACTTCGCCTCGATCGCCAAGCTGCACTCCGGCGGCCGCAAATCCAACCTCGCCATCCTCGGCGAGGGCGCGCGAGTGCTCGCCGACTCGTCGAGCGGCATCGTGGTCAGCCACACCGGTCGCATGATCGCACTGATCGGGGTGGAGGACATCGTCGTGATCGACACTCCCGACGCCCTGCTGGTCACGACCAGCGCGAACGCCCAGAAGGTCAAGGCTGTCGTCGACGCGCTAAAGCTCTCCGGCTCCAGCGATGTGCTGTAGGCCATTCCTGACTAGAATTCCAATTCATGCTTAAGGAGTGTCCATGCGTCGTGTGATTGCTGTTTCTGCCCTCGCGGCATCCGCTCTGCTGCTGGCCGGGTGCGCGCAGGCACCGGCACCCACCACGACAGCGGATGCGACGGCGCCCGACTACTGCGCCCGCATGGTCACGAACTCGGGCGGCCTCGAAGACCGGTCCTTCAACCAGTCCAGCTGGGAAGGCCTGCAGGAAGCGGCGACGACCTACAACATCAATACCGACGCTATCGTCTCGACCTCGGAGACCGATCTGGCGCCCAATGTGAGCCAGGCCGTCGCCACCGGCTGTGATTTCGTTCTCACCGTCGGCTACGAACTCGCCGACGCCACGCTGGCCGAAGCCACCGCGAACCCCGAGGTGCACTTTGCAATCGTCGACGAGGTCGTCGATGCCCCCAACGTGAAACCGATCGTCTTCGACACCGCCCAGGCGTCGTTTCTGGCCGGCTACCTCGCTGCCGGGGTGAGCAAGACTGGAATCGTCGCCACCTTCGGCGGCGGTAACCAGCCGCCCGTCACCCTGTTCATGGACGGCTTCGTCGACGGCGTCGCCATGTACAACGACAAGCACAAGGCTGCCGTGAAGGTGCTCGGCTGGAACAAGGAGCTTCAGGATGGCCGCTTCACCGGCGACTTCGAAGACGTCAACAAGGGCAAGGCCCTCGCCCAGTCGTTCATCGACCAGGGCGCCGACATTATTCTGCCGGTGGCCGGCCAGGTGGGGCAGGGTGCGGCCGCTGCCGCGATCGAGACGCCGGGCGTGACCATTATCTGGGTCGACAACGACGGCTTTGTGACGCTTCCGGAACAGTTCCGGTCGGTTGTGCTCACGAGTGTGCTCAAAAACACGTCGGCCGCGGTCGTGGAAACCATCGGCTCTGACCTCGACGGCAGCTTCGACAACACGGCGTTCGTCGGCACGCTGAAGAACGGCGGCGTCGAGATCGCTGACTTCCACGACCAGGCCGGCTTGGTGACCACCGAACTCAGTGACGAGGTCGATCAGATCCGGGCCGCTATCATAGCCGGGATCATCGATGTAAACGGCCCCAGTTCACCCCAATAGGGGGAGAAATGTTTCCGTAATGTCGCGGCTTGGTAACGACTCGCCCGCGCACGCACATTGCTCATCTGCGCAGCGTCACATTCGGTAACGTGGATCGCACCACGCCCGTGCGATCTAGCTGGGCAGCACCCTGGAGGTCCTCTTGACAATTTCGACCCGTAAGACCGTACTCACCGGTCTTGCAATGTTCGGCTCAGTGGCGATGCTCGCGGCCTGTGCCCAGGCGCCGGCGACTACCGATGACACTAACTCCGCCGCAGCCAGCGACTTCGTTCCCTGCATGGTTTCTGACGCGGGTGGATTCGACGACAAGTCGTTCAACCAGCTCGGTTTCGAAGGACTCAACGAAGCGGCCAAGTCCCTGGGCGTCACGCCGATCACGGTCGAGTCTGCGACCGAGACTGACTACCAGTCGAACGTGCAGAACCTTGTCGACCAGGGCTGCTCTCTCATCGTCACCGTAGGCTTCAACCTCGCCGCCGCAACGGTCGAGTCGGCTCTGGCCAACCCCGAAGTCAACTACGCCATCATCGACGACACCGCCGACCTCGACTTCAACGGTGAGGTAGACGCGCCGAACATCAAGCCGATCGTGTTCGACACCGCCCCCGCCGGCTTCATGGCCGGCTACGCGGCAGCCGGCTACAGCAAGACCGGCGTCGTGGGAACCTATGGCGGACTTCAGATTCCCCCGGTCACCATCTTCATGGATGGTTTCGCTGACGGTGTCACCTACTTCAACGACCAGAACGGTACGTCCGTTCAGACCGTCGGCTGGGACGTCGCCTCGCAGACCGGCTCCTTCACCGGTGGCTTCGCTGCAGGCGTCGACTCGCTCGCCAAGGCCCAGGGCCTCATCGACCAGAACGCCGACGTGCTGCTTCCCGTTGGTGGACCGATCTTCCTGAGCGCGATTGAAGCGATCAAGAGCTCGGGCAAGGACATCGCCATGATCGGTGTCGACGCCGACCTATACGAGACCTACCCGGATGGCGCTGACCTGTTCCTGACCAGCATTCTCAAGGGCATCAAGGTCGGCGTGTCCGACGTCGTCACCGGTGCCGGCACAGGTGCCTTCGATGCCACCGCATTCGTCGGTACCTTGGCCAACGACGGCGTGGGAGTTGCGCCGTTCCACGACTTCGAATCCAAGGTCCCCGCGACCATGACCGACGAGCTGGACGCGATCAAGGCTGGTATCATCGACGGTTCGATCACGGTGGAATCACCCGCTTCGCCCAAGCAGTAATACGCTGACAGCAATGGGGAGGCCGATTTTTCGGCCTCCCCATTTCATTACCCTCGTGCACTCCCGCCATGCTCGACTCAAGAATTCAGGATGAATGAAGCTCGAACTTCGCGGCATCACCAAGCGCTTTGGTGCGTTGGTCGCCAACAACAACATCTCCCTCACCGTCGAGTCGGGTGAAATTCACGCCCTCCTGGGTGAGAACGGCGCTGGCAAGTCCACCCTGATGAACGTGCTGTACGGCCTGTACATTGCCGAAGAGGGCGAGATTCTGCTCGACGACGTGGTGCAGAAATTCGCCGGTCCCGGCGACGCCATGAACGCGGGAATCGGCATGGTCCACCAGCACTTCATGCTCGTTCCGGTGTTCACTGTTGCCGAGAACGTCGTGCTCGGCCACGAACAGACCACCTTCGGCGGACGCCTGGATCTCAGTTCGGCCCGCGCCAAGGTTCGCGAGATCTCCGACCGCTTCGGCTTCGATATCGATCCGGACGCCCTGATCGAAGATCTGCCGGTCGGTGTGCAGCAGCGGGTGGAAATCATCAAGGCGCTGTCCCAAGATGCGAAGGTGCTGGTGTTCGACGAACCCACCGCCGTGCTCACCCCGCAAGAGACCGACGAGCTCATGATCATCATGCGCCAGCTCGCCGAGTCCGGCACCTCAATCGTGTTCATCACGCACAAATTGCGGGAGGTGCGCGCCGTCGCCGACCGCATCACCGTCATCCGCTTGGGAACCGTTGTCGGTGAAGCCTCGCCGACCGCGACGAACGCCGAGCTGGCATCACTCATGGTGGGTCGTGCCGTCGAACTGACCGTGCACAAGAACGCGCCGGAGCTGCGCGGTACCGCACTGTCGGTAAAGAATCTCACGGTCATCGACGCCCGCAACCAGATCGTCGTCAACAACGTGAGCTTCGACGTGCAGGCCGGTGAGGTGCTCGCCATTGCCGGGGTGCAGGGCAACGGCCAAACCGAACTGACCGAAGCCCTGATCGGGCTGCAGCACCACGTGACCGGGTCGATCGAACTCGACGGAAAACCATTGCGCGGCTACAGCGTGCGGCGCATCCTCGATTCCGGCGTTGGGTTCGTTCCCGAGGACCGCACCGAAGACGGCCTCATCGCCGATTTCAGCATCGCCGAGAATCTCATGCTGGACCGCAGCTCCGGGGCGCCGTTCGTGAAGGGCGGAAACCTCCAGCTGGGATTTCGAGCCAAATTCGCCGCCGAGAAGATTCACGAGTTCGATATTCGTTCGCAGGGCAGTGCCATGGAGGCTGGCCGGCTCTCCGGTGGCAACCAACAGAAAGTGGTGCTCGCCCGTGAGCTGAGTCGGGAGCTGCGATTGTTCGTGGCAGCCCAGCCCACCCGCGGGCTCGATGTCGGTTCGATCGAGTTCGTGCACACCCGCATTATCGAAACGCGGGATTCGGGTATTCCCGTGATCGTGGTATCCACCGAGCTCGACGAGGTCGTCGCGCTCGCAGACCGCATCGCGGTGATGTATCGAGGAGAAATCGTTGGAATCGTTCCTGGCAACACCCCCCGCGCCACGCTGGGCCTCATGATGGCCGGCGAACACGCCCCCGAAACCGAGGCTGCACTGTGAGCGACCTGACGGCACCGGCAGCGCCGGCTCCCGCCGCTCCGGCTGCCGGACCTGGCCGGAAGGACGGGTCTGAGCGCTGGACCCAAAGCCTGCGCGACATCACCGGCGGCAGCGCCATGATCTCCATTCTCGCCGTCGTGTTCGCGCTCGTGGTCGGCGCCATTTTGATCGCATTCACCAATGAACGCGTACAGGAGACGGCCGGGTACTTCTTCTCCCGTCCGGCCGACCTGCTGCAGGCCGTGTGGGACGCCGTCGCGGGAGCCTATTCCGCCCTGTTCCAGGGGTCGATCTATAACTTTCGGGCGCAGAACTTTCTCACCGCGATACGCCCGCTGACCGAAACCCTCACCTTCGCCACGCCGCTGATCGCGGCCGGCCTCGGCGTCGGGCTCGCCTTTCGGGTGGGGATGTTCAACATCGGCGGTCGTGGGCAGATGCTCATCGCCGCCGGGGCCGCTGGCTATGTCGCTTTTGCGGTCGAGCTGCCGGCCGGCATCCACTTGATTGTCGCTATCCTGGCCGGACTGCTCGGCGGGGCTATCTGGGGCGGAATTGTGGGCCTGCTCAAGGCTCGCACCGGTGCCCACGAGGTGATCGTCACGATCATGCTCAACTTCGTGGCGCTCTACCTCATCCAGTTCTTGCTGCGCACGCCGGGTGCCCTCCAGGCTCCGGGGAGCAATAACCCGAAGACCCCGCCGATGTTGTCCACCGCGGTGTTCCCCGACCTGTTTGGCCCCCGATACAACCTCCACGCCGGTTTTCTCACGGTCATCGCCGCCACAATCTTCGTCTGGTGGCTGCTCAGCCGCTCCAACCTCGGGTTTCAGTTTCGCGCCGTCGGTCAAAACCCCAGCGCGGCCCGGGTAGCAGGCATCAACGTGAAGAACGTCTACCTGTATGCCATGGCCATCTCGGGTGCGCTCGTGGGGCTGGCCGGTATCAACCAGGTGCTCGGTACGGTGACGACTGGTTTCGGTTCCGGTATCGACGCGGGTATCGGTTTCGACGCCATCACGGTGGCACTTTTGGGCCGGTCTAAGCCCTGGGGAATCTTCGCCGCCGGCATTCTCTTCGGTGCTTTCAAAGCCGGAGGGTTTTCCATGCAGGCGGCAGAGGGTGTGCCCATCGATATCGTCGTGGTCGTACAGGCTCTGATCGTGCTGTTCATCGCTGCCCCGCCGCTGGTGCGGGCCATGTTCCACCTTCCGACGCCAGGCACCACGAGAAAACCCAAGATCAGCGCCGTCAAGGCAAGCAAGAGCAACGAGGTGGTGGCGAAGTGAGCACGATCGCAGAGAGCACAGCTCCCGTTTCCGCCGCGATCGCGACGACGGCACAAATTCGCAGCTGGAAGATTCCGATCACCTTCGGCGGCTTTGCCGTGCTGTCCCTGATCCTGTTCGTGGTGCTCGGACGAGGCCAGCGCGGCGAGCTCAGCACCTTCCGTCTGTCCGAAGCGCGCGACCTGATTCAGCTGCCCGAGATGGCCCTTCCGACTTTCGCCACCGGGGTGATCATCGCCATCGTGCTCGTGCTGCTGGCCGCGGCGTCGGTCTGGCTGGTCTACCGCCACCGCAAGATCCCGATCGTGCTGACCATTCTGTTCGCCCTGCTGTTTCTGGTCGGCTTTCTGGCCTGGGCTGCATCGGGATCGACCATTCCGGTGCCCGGACTGCTGATCGGAACGGTCACCCTGAGCGCCCCGCTCATCTTCGGTGCCCTCGGCGGTGTGCTGTCCGAGCGAGCCGGCGTCGTGAACGTTGCCATCGAGGCGCAGCTTCTGGCCGGTGCCTTCAGCTCAGCGGTCGTCGCCTCCGCCACGGGCAACCCCTACATCGGCTTGCTCGCCGCGATGGTCGCCGGAGCGCTCGTCTCCATGGTGCTGGCCGCATTCGCGCTCAAGTATCTCGTCGACCAGGTCATCGTCGGCGTCGTGCTCAACGTGCTTGTGATCGGGCTCACCAGCTTTCTCTACTCGCAGGTTCTCGCCCCGAGCGCCAACCTCAACTCACCCGATGTCTTTCCCCGACTCAACATTCCGCTGCTCAGCGAAATCCCCATCATCGGCCCGGTGCTTTTTCGCCAGACCATCATCGTCTACATCATGTACGTAGCCGTTGCCGTGGTGTATTTTGGCCTGTTTCGCACCAAGTGGGGCCTGCGCGTGCGGGCCGTGGGTGAGCATCCGCAGGCCGCCGACACCGTCGGCATCAACGTCAACCGCACCCGTTTCGTTGCCGTCACCCTCGGCGGCGTCATCTCGGGCTTCGGCGGAGCGTACTTCACCCTCGGTGCTGTCGGCGCGTTCAACAAGGAGATGACAAACGGCATGGGCTTCATCGCCCTCGCCGCGGTGATCTTCGGCCAGTGGCATCCGATCAAGGCCACCCTCGCGGCGCTTCTGTTCGGCTTCGCCACCAACCTGCAAAACGTGCTGGGCATCATTGGCTCGCCGGTGCCGAGTGAATTCATGCTCATGCTGCCCTACGTCGTCACGATCTTCGCCGTGGCCGGGTTCGTCGGCCGCTCGCGGGCCCCCGCCGCCGACGGAAAACCGTACATCAAGTGAGCACGGTGACCGTCGACTGGGCCGCGCTGCGGGAGGTCGCCCTCACCGCCATGAAGACCGCCTACGTGCCGTACTCCAAGTTTCCGGTGGGCGTTGCGGCGTTGGTCGATGACGGACGAGTGATCAGCGGATGCAACGTGGAGAACGCCTCCTACGGCCTCACCCTCTGCGCCGAGTGCGGTCTGGTTTCCGCGCTGCACCGGAGCGGCGGCGGCCACCTCGTGGCCTTCACCTGCGTCGACGGCAACGGTGGCATTCTCATGCCGTGCGGTCGCTGCCGGCAGCTTCTGTATGAACACTCCGCGCCGGGCATGCTGCTTGAAACCGTCTCCGGCGTGAAAACCATTGACGAGGTGCTGCCGGATGCCTTCGGGCCACGCCAGCTCGCCGAGTATCACGCTGTAAAGGAACACACGGAATGACCACCATCGAAGCGTTTGACGCCGTCGACCTCATCCACACCAAGCGCGACCGCGGCGAACTCAGCGAAGCGCAGATCAACTGGCTGATCGACGCCTACACGCGTGGTTACGTCGGCGACGAGCAGATGGCCGCCATGACCATGGCCATCTTTCTGAACGGCATGAGCCGTAACGAGATTCGGGCGCTGACCATGGCGATGCTCGCGAGCGGCGAACGCATGACCTTCGACGGGCTCGGCAAGCCGACCACCGACAAGCACTCCACCGGCGGTGTCGGCGACAAGATCACCCTGCCGCTGATGCCGCTCGTCGCGGTGTTCGGCGCGGCCGTGCCGCAGCTTTCGGGTCGTGGCCTCGGCCACACGGGCGGCACGCTGGACAAGCTCGAGTCCATTCCGGGCTGGCGCGCCAACCTCAGCAACGCCGAGATGCTTAAACAGTTGCAGGAGATCGGCGGCGTGGTCTGCGCGGCTGGCAGCGGTCTGGCTCCGGCCGACGGCAAGCTCTATGCCCTGCGCGACATCACCGGAACGGTCGAGGCGATTCCGCTGATCGCGTCGTCGATCATGTCGAAGAAGATCGCCGAGGGCACCAGCGCTCTCGTGCTCGACGTGAAGTTCGGCTCCGGTGCTTTTCTGAAAGATATCGAGCGCTCACGCGAGCTCGCCCGCACCATGGTGGAACTCGGCGAGGATGCCGGGGTGGCGACATCCGCCCTGCTGACCAACATGAACGTGCCGCTCGGTTTTGCCATCGGCAATGCCAATGAGGTGCGCGAATCGGTCGAGGTGCTCGCCGGCGGCGGGCCGAAAGACGTGGTCGAACTCACCGTGGCTCTGGCCGAGGAGATGCTCTCACTCGCTGGAATCACCGGCGTCGACGTGGGGGCCGCCCTGAACGATGGTCGGGCCATGGACAAGTGGCGCGCCGTGATTCGCGCGCAGGGCGGCGACCCGGATGCCGCGTTGCCGGTTGCCCGCGAAACCCACGTCGTACTCGCCGAGCGGAGCGGCGTGCTGGTGGAACAGCAGGCCCTGCCGTTCGGGATCGGTGCCTGGCGGCTCGGCGCGGGGCGGGCGCGCAAGCAGGATCCGGTGCAGCACGCCGCCGGAATCGACCTGCACGCCAAGCCCGGCGACACCGTGGTCAAAGGGCAGCCCCTGTTCACGCTCAGCGCCGACGAGCCAGCACGGTTCGCCCGTGCCCTCGAAGCCGTCGCGGGTGCCTGGCGCATCGGCGACCCGGGGGAACCCGTGCAGGATGGCGGTCCGCTGATCGCGGAGCGCATCGGGGGCCACTAGGCTCAGAGAATGTTCGGTCATTCGGGGGTCGGTGCGGCCTGGCCAGACCGACCACTAAGAATTCCGGCCAGCACTAATTCAAGGGGGAATAACTTGAGCGATGGTGGACGCCCACGGGTTGTGGTGTTCGGCGACGTGATCGACGACATCGTCGTTCGACCGCATCGGGAGCCGCTTGTCGATACCGATACGCAGTCATCGATTCGGCAGGTCCCGGGCGGTGCTGCGGCCAACGTGTCGGCCTGGCTCGGAGATGCCGGGGTCGACGTGGACTTCATCGGGCGGGTCGGCGCCATCGACTGTGACTACCATGCCGCCTTCCTCGCTGATTTCGGTGTGCGGGCTCACCTCACTCCCGACGCGACCCGTCCTACGGGCACGATCATCGTCATTGTCGATGAGAACGAGGGCCGTACCGTGCTGATCGAACGCGGGGCCAACCGGGTTCTGACTCCGAACGACGTGCCCGATTCCCTGCTCGATGGTGCTGCGGCGCTGTATTTCACCGGGTATACGGTGTTCTCCGGCCAGCACGACCCGGAGGGGACGGTTGATTCCTTCCAACACCTCCTGGGGCGATGCCGCGAGCGTGGGGTGCCCGTCGTCGTGGACCCCGGGTCGGGCGGTCAACTGGCGGATTTCGGGGTGGCGCATTTCTTGCGGGCGGTGGCGGGGGCATCCGTTCTGTTGCCCAACCTTCCCGAGGGGCGTGCCCTCACCGGGCTGGAGGATCCGTTCGACGTTGCGACGCGTCTCGCTGAGAGTTTTGGGCTGGTCGCACTAACCATGGGGGCCGAGGGCGCGGTTGTCGCAGTCGACGGACAGCCTCCGGTGATGGTTCCGGCCGCAGGCGGTGACCGGACCGACGCGTCCGGGGCCGGCGATGCCTTCGGTGCCGGTTTCGTCGCAGCGTGGCTCGAGGGTGCGTCGATGACGTCAGCAGCGGATGCCGGTAGTCGTCTCGCCGCCCGCGCCATCGCGATCGTCGGCGGTCGCCCGGTCTGAGCGCCTTCCCCGCCAGACCAGAAATTCTTGCGGCGCTGAAACCGCCCCCTGCCTAAGCTGGAGCTATGCACAAACGCACCCTCGGACGAACCGGCCGCACTGTTTCCGTGATCGGCCTCGGAACCTGGCAGCTCGGCGCCGACTGGGGTGCCGTGTCTGACGCTGACGCGACCGCTGTGCTGGCGGCATCCGCTGATGCCGGAATCACCTTTTTTGACACAGCGGATGTCTACGGTGACGGCCGCAGCGAACGCCTGATCGGGCATTTTCTCGCGCACGACGCCCCGGGCGCTGAAATCACCGTAGCGACCAAGATGGGGCGGCGGGCCGAGCAGCTGCCCGAGAATTTCGTGCTTGGCAATTTTCGGGCCTGGACCGACCGCTCGCGCACAAACCTGGGCACGGACACCCTCGACCTCGTACAACTGCACTGCCCGCCGAGCGCGGTCTTCGACTCGGGCGAGGTCTACGACGCGCTCGACACCCTCGTCGACGAGGGCGTCATCAGCAACTACGGCATGAGCGTGGAGACCTGCGCCCAGGCCCTCGCCGCGATCAGCCACCCCGGCGTCGCCACCGTGCAGATCATCCTGAACGCGTTTCGACTGAAGCCGCTCGATGAGGTGCTGCCCGCCGCGCGGGAGGCCGGGGTCGGCATTATCGCGCGGGTGCCGCTGGCCAGCGGACTGCTGACCGGCAAATACTCCCGCGAGACGGTGTTCGCCGAGAGCGACCACCGCAACTTCAACCGTGACGGCAGCCACTTCGACGTTGGCGAGACCTTCTCCGGCGTCGACTTCGAGGCAGGCCTGCAGGCCGCGACTGAATTTGCCGCTCTGGCCCCGGCCGGCCTCACTCCCGCGCAGGCTGCGCTGGCCTGGGTTGCTCAGATCGACGGCGTGAGCGCCGTCATTCCCGGCGCTCGCTCGGTCGCGCAGGCGCTGGGCAATGCCACGGCGGGCGTTGCCGAACCACTTGACCTCGCCTTTAACGAGGGCGTGCAGGATGTCTACGATCGGCTCCTGCGGGAGCAGATTCACCCCCGCTGGTGATGCGGCGTCGCCTGTCGGGCGGCCTCGGGCCGGCCTTCAACAACCTGTTCACGGCGAGCCTCGCGAGCAATCTCGGTGACGGTATCGCGCGCACCGCGCTGCCCCTGCTCGCGGCGCGGCTCACCGACGACCCCCTGCTGATCGCCGGTATCGCGGCCATGGCGATGCTGCCGTGGCTGCTCTGCGCCATCCCGGCCGGCATCCTGGTCGACCGCATCGACCGTCGCATCGCCCTCGCACTCGCCAACACCGTGCGCATGATCCTCGCCGTCGCCCTGTGTGTGCTCACCGCAACGGATGCCCTCACCATCGTCTGGCTGTACGCCCTTATTTTCATCTATGGTGCGTTCGAGACCGTGTACGACGGGGCGACCCGCGCGGTCGTTCCGAGCATCATCGGCCGCGCCGACCTGCCCCGCGCCAATTCCCGCATCGAGGCCGGCGAGCTCGTGGTGCAGAATTTTCTGGCCGGGCCGCTCACCAGCCTGCTGTTCGCCGTTTCGGTGCTGATTCCGCTCGGTGCGAACGCGGTGGCTTTTCTGGTCGCCGCAGCGCTCGCGCTGTTCCTGCCGAAGATCGCGTCGGGACGGCAGCACGCTCTGATCGGCGACCAGACCGAAGCCGCCTGGTATCGCCAGTTCGTCGACGGCTACCGTTTCATCGTGAAGAGCCGCATGCTGGTCACGCTCTGGCTGCTGAGCACTACCATCGGACTCGCGTTCTCCTTCGCCACGGCCAGCTTCGTGCTGTTCGTGCTCGGACCGCTCGCGGTACCGGAGGCTTGGTTCGGAGTCTTCATGCTGAGCGGCGCGATCGGCGGCATCGTTGGATCGGTTTTTACGGCACCGCTCAAGAACCGCTTGAATGCCGGGCCGACCATGGCGATCATGCTGGTCTTGAGCGGCCTGGCGTTCCTGATTGTTGGCCTCTGGCCCAACTTGTGGGTGACCGTGATCTTTTTCGCGGTGAGCAGCGGCGCGGTGACAGTCTGGAACATTCTGGTGATGTCCCTGCGGCAGAGCATCATTCCGGGGCATCTGCTCGGGCGAGTGCACGGCACGTGGCGCACCCTGCTCTGGGGAGCGACACCGATCGGGAGCGTGCTCGGCGGTCTGGTCGGGCGCATCGATCTTGCCCTGCCCTTCATCATTGGCGGCGTGGTCGCGACGGTGCTCGGCATCGTGTTCTACCGGTTCATCAGCATCCTGCCGAACGCCGAAGACGTGCCAGACCCGCTCGGGCCGGACGCCCTCGTTCCCCTATAGGGCTCAGTCGAGGTCGTCGGGGTCCTTGCCGGTGCGCTCGCCGCTTTCCAGACCGGCAATCGCCGCGAGGTCGTCGGCGTCGAGGGAAATGTCGAACACGTCGATGTTGGCGCGGATGCGCGCCGGCGTGACCGACTTGGGAATGACCACGTTGCCGAGCGCGAGGTGCCAGGCGATCACGATCTGCGCGGCCGACTTGCCGTGCCTGGCGCCGATCGCATCGAGGGCCCGGTTGCCGATCGCACGCCCGCGAGCCAGCGGCGACCACGCTTCGGTCAGGATGCCGTGGGCCGCGTCATACGCGCGCACCTCGGCTTGCGGCAGCCACGGGTGCAACTCCACCTGGTTGAGCACCGGAACGACCTCGGTCTCATTCAGCAGCCGGTCGAGGTGGTGCGGATGAAAGTTGGAGACGCCGATCGAGCGGGCGCGGCCCGTGGCCCGGATCGCCTCAAGCGCCCGATAGGTCTCGACGTAGCGATTCTGGGTCGGGGCCGGCCAGTGGATCAGGTAGAGGTCGACGTAGTCGAGGTCGAGTTTGGCCAGGCTCTCGTCGAACGCTTTCAGCGTTTCGTCGTAGCCGTGGCGGTCGTTCCACACCTTGGTGGTCACGAACACGTCCTCGCGGGGCACGTTCGAGCGCGCGAGACCCTGCCCGACGCCGACCTCGTTCTCGTAGAGGGCTGCGGTGTCGACGTGACGGTACCCGGCGGCGAGGGCGACCTCGACGGTGTCGGCTGCGAGGGCATCCGCTACTTTATAGACCCCGAGACCGAGCTGGGGGATCACGTGGCCGTCATTGAGCGTGAGGGAGGTCATCCCATAATGCTACGAGACCTGAATCTGAATGGGCTCGGTGTCGGGGATGGGGCTGATGTCGCGGCCGCGCAGGTCGGGGTGCCAGCGGCGGCCGAGCGCGGGAATGATGCAGCCCAGGGCGGCGAAGCCGGCGGCGACGTAGATGGCCGAGACCGGTCCGGAGTGGTCGATCGAGAACCCGGCAATGGCGGAGCCCATGGCGGCGCCGATCAGCTGGCCGGTGCCGACCCAGCCGTAGGCTTCGGCGGTGTCGCTGAACTTGACGCTGGCCGAGACGATGCCGAACAGAACGGCGAAGGCGGGGGCGATGCCGACTCCGGCCAGAAGCAGAGCAAAGGACAGCCACCAGAAGGTGAGCCACAGGCTGGCCAGGGCGAGGCCGATCGTGACGATGAGCATGCGGGCAGCGAGCGCCCAGGGGCCGATCGGGGCGTGGCCGAGGGCGAGCCCACCGATGAGCGAGCCGATGGCGAAGATGCCGAGCACCCAGCCGGCATCGGCGCTGCCGTGGCCGAACACCGCGACCACCCCGGCTTCCACGGCGGCGCAGGCCGCGACCAACGTGAACCCGACGATGGTGCTGAGCAGTACCTCGGGCTTTTTGAGCACGACGCCGAGCTTGCGCCGGCTGCGGGGGATGCGCACCCGGCCGACCTCGGGCAGCGAGACGAACCAGATTCCGCCGGCCACTAGAAAGAACGCGGCGAGCAGGATGCCCGCGGTCGTCGATACCTGCAAAGCCACGAAGGTCGCGATCACCGGCCCGAGCACCCAGATGATCTCCTGCGCCGAGGCGTCGAGCGAGAACAGCGGGGTGAGCTGGCGGGAGTTGACGATTTTGGGGTAGATGGTGCGCACGGCCGGCTGGATCGGCGGGGTCGACAGTCCGGCGACGAATCCGATGAGCATCAGGCTCAGTACCGACAGCGGAACCAGTGCCATGACCACGATCGACACGGCGCAGATGAACATTGTCGCGATGATGACCGGGCGCATGCCGAGCCGGCCCATCAGCCGGCTGGTCAGGGGACCGGCGATGGCCTGGCCGATACTCATCGCGCCCAGAACGAGCCCCGCCGCACCGTACGAATCGAAGATGCGCTCGATGTGAATGAGAAAGGCGAGGGAGAGCATTCCAAAGGGAAACCTCGCCGTCAACTGCGCGCCGATCAGGCGGGATACGCCCGGCGTGCGCAGAAGGGTCCAGTAACTTTTCACAATGATTTCAGTCTAGGGTCGGTTGAATCGAAAACTGGGGAGTCAGCGCGCCAGGACAGTTTCAGACCGTACAGCCTGATCTGAGGCAAGGCATGCCATACTAAGGTAATGCTTACCTTACCGAGCGTGACCGGCCCCGGCGCTACGACGGTCGCTGACCGCCCGGCCTACCGGCCCTATCGCGCGACGGTCGTCGGCATCCGCTTATTGAGTGAACATTTCACCCGGGTGACCTTCTTCGGTGAACAGTTCGACACCTTCGGCACGGCCGGGCTGGACCAGCGCGTCAAGATCGTGTTTCCGCTGCCCGGCCGGGGACTCTCCGATATCGGCGCCGACCAAGAGGAAACCATTGCCACGGGCCGCTGGTATGACCGCTGGCGTGCACTGCCCGACGCCGATCGCAACCCTTTTCGCACCTACACGATTCGCGCCGTGCGCCCCGAACAGCGGGAACTCGACGTGGATTTCGTCACCCACGCCGCTCACGGCGCACTCGGCCCGGCTGCGCGCTGGCTGCAGGGCGTTTCCATCGGCAGTGACGTCGTCATCGTCGGCCCCGACGAGCGCAGCCCGGGTCGTTCCATCGGCCTCGACTGGCACTCCGGCCAGGCGACCGACCTGCTGCTGGCCGGCGACGAGACCGCCGCCCCCGCCATCTGCAGCATCCTCGAAAGCCTGCCGGCCGGCCGCCGCGCCCACGCCTTCATCGAGATACCCACTGGGGCGGATGCCCTGCCTCTCGTTCTGCCCGCAGGGTGCGAGATCACCTGGCTGGCTCGCGATCGGGCGCCGCACGGAGAGCGCCTCGACGCCGCAGTGCGTGGCTGGGTTGCGAGCAATCGCGCCCTGGTCGAGGCCGCGGTCGCGGCGGCCCCGCAGCCGCTCGCTGAGGTCGACGTGGACTGTGACGTGCTCTGGGAATCGCCCGCCGAAGAGAACGGGGCCGGGTTCTACGCCTGGCTCGCCGGAGAATCCTGCACGATCAAACTCCTGCGACGGTTTCTGGTGAGTCAGACCGGCATCGACCGCTCAAGGGTGGCTTTCATGGGCTACTGGCGGCTCGGCCGGTCCGAAGCTCAATGACCCTGGCTCCGGATCGACCCGTGGCTGTGCCCGTGTCACCGCGCGCCCGCCCGCGCCGGGTCGTCATCGGCTTCGCGCTCGCCGTCGGGCTGCTCGGGCTCAGCGTGGCCGCATCGCTCCTGGTCGGCACCCGCGAGATCGCCCCCGGCACCGTGTGGAACGCCCTGTTCAGCCCGGACCGCACCCTGACCGACCACACCGTCATTCTCGACCTGCGGGTGCCGCGCACCGCCGTTGGCCTGCTCGCCGGCCTCGCCCTCGGCCTGGCCGGCGCTCTCATGCAGGGCGTCACGCGCAACCCGATCGCCGACCCCGGCCTGCTCGGCGTCAACGCCGGCGCCTCGCTGTTCGTCGTCGCCGGGATCGCCTGGTTCGGGGTGACGTCCTCGCTTGGCTATGTCTGGTTCGCCTTCGCGGGCGCCGCCGTCGCGGCCACCATCGTGTACCTCATCGGTTCTCTCGGCCGTGAGGGTGCGACGCCGGTCAAGCTCGCCCTCGCCGGAACCGCGCTGACCGCCGCGTTCACCTCGCTCATCACCATCGTGCTGCTCGCCGACACCGAAGCCTTCGATCGCTACCGGTTCTGGGCGGCCGGGTCGCTCGTGGCACGCGGCCTCGACGCCGCCCTGCCGCTGGCCCCGTTCATCCTGGTTGGTCTGGTACTGGCGATCGTGGCCGCCCGCATGCTCAACGCCCTCGCGCTGGGCGACGACCTCGCCCGCGGCCTCGGCCAAAACCTGATTACCGCCCGCATCGTCTGCGCCGTCGCCATCGTGCTGCTCTGTGGCTCGGCGACGGCGATGGCCGGCCCGATCGTGTTCGTCGGCCTCGCCGTGCCGCACGTGGCCCGGTGGATCACCGGCCCCGACTACCGCCTGATCATCGCGTTCTCGGCGCTGTTCGGCCCGACCCTGCTCGTGCTCGCCGACGTGCTCGGTCGCTTCATCGCCCAGCCCGGCGAAATCGAGGCCGGTCTCGTCGTCGCGTTTCTCGGCGCGCCGGTGCTGATCGCACTGGTGCGTCGCGTGAAACTGGCAGGCCTGTGATGACAACTTTGCAGAGAGCGGATGCTACCCCCCTGGCGCACGCGCGCGCCCAGCGCGGCCTGCGCAACCGGAGCGTCGTGCTCGTACTCCTGGCTGCCCTCGTCGTCGTCGCGGCGTTCAGCCTCGCCGTCGGCGCGTACTCGCTCAGCGTTCCGGGCCTGCTTCGCACCCTCACCGGCCAGGGCAGCCAGGGCGAAAACTTCATCGTGCTCTCGCTGCGCCTGCCCCGACTGACCCTCGCCGTGCTCGTCGGCGTGGCGTTCGCGCTGTCCGGCGCCCTGTTCCAGACCGTGCTGCGCAACCCGCTCGCCAGCCCGGACATCATCGGAGTCACCGGGGGAGCGAGCGCCGCCGCCGTCTTCAGCATGCTCATTCTCGGCTTCGGAAGTGTCGCCACCTCCCTCGCCGCCTTCGCCGGAGCCATCATTGTCGCCTGCGCCATCTACCTGCTGGCCTGGCGCGGCGGTGTGGTCGGCTATCGCTTCGTGCTGATCGGCGTGGGCGTCGCCTTCATGGTGCAGGGAGTGCTCGGCTACCTGCTGTCCCGCGCCGACCTGAACGACGCGCAGGGCGCGCTGCTCTGGCTGGTCGGCAGCGTGAGCGGCGCCCGCTGGCAGGACATCGCCGTCGTGGCCCTCGTTTTGTTCGTGCTGCTGCCGGTTATTCGCTTGGCTGACGGGCGACTGCAAGCCCTGCAACTCGGCGATGACCTCGCAGCAAGCCTCGGCGTCGGGGCCGAACGCACTCGACTCCTGCTGCTCGTAGTCGCGGTTGCCCTCGCCGCGACGGCGACCGCGGCGGTCGGTCCGCTCGCCTTCGTGGCTTTTGTGGCGGCACCGATCGCCCGGCGCGTGCTCGGCACCGGCGGCCTCGCACTCGTGCCCGCGGCACTCGTTGGCGCCCTCATCACTGCCGTGGCCGATTTCACGGCACAGCATCTGCTGCCCGGGCAGCTCGAACTCCCCGCCGGAATCATCACGGGCGCGATCGGCGCCCCCTATCTGCTCTGGCTGCTCGCCACCAGCAACAAAACCGGAAAGGGCGCCTGATGACCCACCAACTGCGCGCCGAAGGCATCATCCTCGGCTACGACCACACGCCCATCATCGACGGCCTCGACCTCGAGGTTATCCCCGGTGCGATCACGGTCATCGTCGGCGCCAACGCTTCCGGTAAATCCACCCTGCTTAAGGGGCTCTCCCGACTGATCAAACCGGATGCCGGCCAGGTCACCCTGGGTGGCCGCAACATCGCCGCGCTGCCAGGGAAGAAGGTCGCGACCGTCGTCGGACTGCTGCCGCAGCAGCCCATCGCTCCCGACGGCATCACCGTGGCCGACCTCGTCGGGCGAGGCCGCTACCCGCACCAGGGCTGGTTTCGGCAGTGGTCGAGTACCGACGACGAGATCGTCGCCGCGGCGATGGCCGCCACGAACACCGAGCAGCTTGCAGCCCGCCACCTCGAAGACCTTTCCGGCGGGCAGCGGCAGCGGGTCTGGATTGCCATGGCCCTCGCCCAGGACCCCGAGATTCTGCTGCTCGACGAACCCACGACATTTCTCGACGTGACCCACCAAATCGAAGTGCTCGACCTGCTGCTCGAGCGCAACCGCCAACACGGAACGACCGTCGTGATGGTGCTGCACGACCTCAACCTCGCCGCCCGCTACGCCGACCACCTCGTCGTCATGCGCGCCGGCAAAATCATCGCGACTGGCGCGCCCGCCGACACGCTCACCGCCGAGATCGTGCGCTCTGCCTTCGACCTCGAGGCACGGATCGTGCCAGATCCGGTCTGTGGTGCGCCCATGGTCGTTCCGATCGGCCGGTTCCACGGGCGAGCGGCCGACCCTGATCCGGCGCCCGCCGATCCTGCGCCCGCGACTCGTTCCCGGCTACACCAGCAGGTCTAAAGTTAGGGTAGGCTACCCTAAGTATTGTTGCCAACGAACTGGAGAAATTCGTGTCCCGATGCCTGACCATCACGCTCGCGGCCGCAGCGAGCATCCTCGCCCTGGGGCTCGGCGGATGCACCGCCGCCGCGACGGCCCCCGCCGCCGACACCGCTGCATCCGGCAGCTTTCCCGTCACCATCGAGCACGCCTTCGGCGAAACCACGATCGATGAGCAGCCGACCCGCGTCGTAGCCTGGGGCTGGGGCAGTGCCGATGACGCGATTGCGCTCGGCGTGATACCGGTGGCGATTCCGTTCCAGAGCTACGGCGGCGACAAGAATGGCGTACTGCCGTGGATCTCCGATGCGCTCAAGGGCCAGGAAATGCCGGTCGTACTGCCCGACACCGAGGAGCCGCCCTACGAGGACATCGCCGCGGCCGCACCCGACGTTATTCTCGCCGCGTATTCCGGTATCACCGAAGAGGAATATAACCTGCTCAGCAAGATCGCGCCGGTCGTCGCCTACCCGGGTGACGCCTGGGCCACCCCGTGGCGCGATCTGATCGAGATCACGGGCACCGCACTCGGCAAGAGCACCGAGGCGACCGCTCTGCTTGCGTCCATCGACACTGAAATCGCTGACCAAGCCGCTGCGCACCCCGAATTCGCCGGAAAGACCATCGCCCTCACGAGCGACAGCGACGGAACCTTCTACGTCTATAAGAAGGAAGACCCGCGCGTCGCCTTCACGCTCGACCTCGGCTTCGTCAACGCCCCCGCCGTCGATGAGCTCGCCACCGACGAGGCCAGCTTCTACTACACGCTCAGCTACGAACAGCTCGACCAACTCTCCAGCGACCTGCTGGTCAACTTCGGATCCACTCAAGAACAGTCGGATGCGTTCCTGGACGCCAGCTACTCCCAGGCGATGCCGCAGGTGCAGGCCGGCACGGTTGCAAGCCCGGTCGGCGCCGCGTTCATCAGCTCGGTCTCGCCGCCCACCGGACTCTCGCTGAGCTGGGGCCTCGACGACTACGTCACCCTGCTCGCCGCCGCCGTCAACCAGTAGCACGCTTCAAAAAACGGATGCCGCTGGCCCAGCTGGGCGCGCGGCATCCGTTGTGTGCGTGCCGTCAGAGCGGCGTCTGGCCCGACTCGTCGACGACTGAAGGCTGCTTGCGAAACTCCAAATACCCGATCGACTCCCAGTCCTCGTCCAGGTCGAACTGCGGTTCGTAGCCGAGCGCGAGGTAGAGCGCCACTGCCTCCGGCTGGCGGGCTCCCGTGGTCAGCACGATCGAGCGAATGCCGCGCCGTGCAGCTTCCGCTTCGAGCTCGGCCACCACCTGACGGGCCAGCCCGCGGCGACGATGCGCCGAGTGCGTCCACACCCGTTTGACCTCGACGGTGGTGTCGTCGTCGGCCCGCATGAAAGCTCCGCCGGCCACCGCCTGCCCGTTTTCGACCAGGAGCAGAAAAGTACCACCGTCGACCGGCTGAAACCGCCGGGTCGGGTAGCGGCTGAGCTCGACCGACGACGGAATGCCGTCGTTCAGGCCGTAGCGTTCGTCGTACTCCCGCGACAGTTCAGCCACGAGAGGAGCGGCGAGCGGATCGTCGGGGGAGGTGTACAGAATGTTCGGGGTGGTGGTGGGCACCTCTTGACGATAGATCCGCAGCATCCGCTCGTCAAAAAAACGGCGGATGGGGGGTGCCGTCTCGATTCTCGCGCGCTCCGGTGTGCATTAGGCTCGATAAGTCTTACCCGCGTGTGGGATTCACTGGCGAATCCCGCACTTTCGACCAAATCAAGAAGGAAGTGCCATGCGCGCACGCTATTTCGTTCCGGCTTTTGCCGCCGCCGCCGTTTTGCTGCTCACCGGCTGTGTCGACAACTCGACTCCGGCCGCCACGACGCCCGGCGCCGCTGCCACCATTGAAGCGGATGCCGCAGCCGTCGCGCTGCTCCCCGCCACTATCAAGAGCGCCGGCGTGCTCATTATCGGAACCGATGCGGCCTACCCGCCGAACGAGTTCAAGAACGATGCCGGCGCACCGATCGGCTGGGGCATCGAACTCTCCGACGGCATCGCCGCCAAGCTCGGCCTGACGACCAAGTACCAGATTGCATCGTTCGACAACATCATTCCGAGCATCACCGGCGGCACCGTCGACATGGGCGAATCCTCGTTCACCGACAACCTCGAGCGCGAGAAGCAGGTTGACTTCGTCAACTACTACAACGCCGGCATTCTCTGGGCCTCGCCCGCCGGAACGACCGTCGACCCCGACAACGCCTGCGGCCTGACCGTCGCCGTGCAGTCGGGCACGGTGGAATACACCGACGAGCTGCCCGCCAAGAATGACGCCTGCCTCGCCGCTGGCAAGGACAAGATCGAGATTTTGCCCTACGGTTCGCAGGACGAAGCGACCAACGCTGTCATTCTCGGCAAGGCCGCCGCCCTCAGCGCCGACTCGCCCGTCACCCTCTACGCCATCTCCAAGTCGGGCGGCAAGCTGCAGCCGGCCGGCGAGAGCTTCGACACGGCGCCCTACGGCATCACCGTCAACAAGGGTTCCGAGCTGACCAAGGCCGTGCAGGCCGCCCTGCAGTCCATGGTCGATGACGGTTCCTACGGCAAGATCCTCGACAAGTGGGGTGTCACCGACGGTGGCATCGACACCATCACCATCAACGCCGCCTCCAACGGCTAGAGCAGTAAGCGACTCACATCATGACTGACACGGCCGCGCCGGGCGGCAAGACGGAGCCCGGAATCAAGGCGATTCGCCTGCGCCACCCGTGGCGCAACACCTTCGCGGTGGTGTTATTGCTCATTGTCGCGCTGTTCGTCGCCGATGCGGCGATGCGGCCGGCCTACGACTGGCCGGCCGTCGGTAAGTACCTGTTCGACCAGCGCATCTCGCAGGCGGCGTTCGTGACCCTGCAGCTCACGGTGTACTCGATGATCATCGCGATCATCCTCGGGGTGACCCTCGCGATCATGCGGCTGTCACCGAACCCAGTGGTCAACAGCATCGCGTGGGTCTACCTCTGGGTGTTCCGCGGCACCCCGGTGTACGTGCAGCTGGTGTTCTGGGGCCTGATCGGCACGATCTACCAGTCCATTGACATCGGACTCCCATTCACCGACCCGTGGGTGTCCTTCCCCACCAGGGTGGCGCTCTCCGCGTTCATCCTGGCGATCATCGGGCTCGCGCTCAACGAAGCCGCCTACATGGCGGAGATCGTGCGGGCCGGCCTGCTCTCGGTCGACAGCGGGCAGGAAGAAGCCGCCACCGCGCTCGGCATGAGCTGGTTCCAGACCATGGTGCGCGTCATCGTTCCGCAGTCGATGCGGGTGATCATCCCGCCGGCCGGCAACGAGGTCATCTCGATGCTCAAGACCACCTCGCTCGTGACGGCTATCCCGTTCACGCTCGAGCTCTACACCCGCTCCCGCGATATCGCCGCGGTCACCTTCGAAACGGTGCCGATGCTCATCGTCGCGTCGATCTGGTACCTGTTCTTCACCTCCATCCTCATGGTCGGCCAGTACTTCCTCGAGAAGCGGTTCGCCCGCGGCATCGGCGACCGCCGCCCCGACAAGAAAGCGGATGACGCCACCGCGTCGATCACGGGCGTCACCCGGGTCGTCGGCAGCGGCCAGCCCACCGTGGTGCTTCCCCCCACCGACCCGCACAAGGGAGACCGCTGATGCCCGATACCCCCATGGTCGTCGCCGACCGTGTCTCCAAGAGCTTCGGTTCCAATGAGGTGCTCAAGAGCATCTCGCTCGAGGTCAAGCGCGGCGAGGTCATGTGCCTGGTCGGGCCCAGCGGCTCGGGCAAGTCCACCTTCCTGCGCTGCATCAATCACCTCGAGGTCGTCTCGGCCGGACGCCTCAGTGTCGACGGCGAGCTCATCGGCTACCGCGAAGCCAACCACAAGCTCTACGAGATGCGCCCGAAGGAGGCCGCCCGGCAGCGTCGCGATATCGGCATGGTGTTCCAGCGGTTCAACCTGTTTCCGCACATGACCGCGCTGCAGAACGTCATGGAAGCGCCGATCCGGGTCAAAGGCCTGTCCAAGGCCGGGGTCGAGGCCAACGCTCGCGCCCTGCTGGCCCGGGTGGGACTGGCCGAACGCGCCGACTACTACCCGGCGCACCTCTCCGGCGGTCAGCAGCAGCGGGTCGCTATTGCTCGTGCCCTTGCCATGGAACCCAAGCTCATGCTGTTCGATGAGCCCACCAGTGCGCTCGACCCCGAGCTCGTCGGCGAGGTGCTCGACGTGATGCAGGGCCTCGCTCGCGATGGCATGACCATGATCGTGGTCACCCACGAGATGGGATTCGCCCGCGAGGTCGCCGACTCCCTGGTCTTCATGGACGGCGGCGTCGTCGTCGAGAGCGGCGTGCCCACCGAGGTGCTCGCCAACCCCCAGCACCACCGCACCCAGGCCTTCCTCTCCAAGGTGCTCTAGCCCCGCACCACCACCCGGGGACGGGGCCCGGGCCCCGTCCCCGGGCCCAGTTTATAGACTGGGCCCGGGTTCATAAGGTGGGCCTGGGGCGTGAACTATCCGGCGAGCGCCTTCTGGATACGCTGCAGCGAGACGGGCTCTGCCGCTCTGAGCTCCTGCGCAAACAAGCTGATGCGCAGCTCCTCGATCATCCAGCGGGCGCGCAAAACGGATGCCGCGGCATCCGCTTTCAGGGGCATGGTTCCGCCGGCGTTCTCGAACCGGGTGGTTGCGGCCTGGGTCTCGTTCATCCAGACCCGGTCGCGGCTCGGATTGTCGACCAGTTTCGGCACCCGGGCGCTGATTCCGCCGAGGTAGCGCGGCAGGTGGCGCAGCCGGGCGAGGCCGGTATCGCTGACGAACCCGGGGTAGACCAGCGTTGTCAGCTGCTGGCGGGCATCGCTGATTCCGGGCAGCAGCGCCATGCTGGTCGCGGCCTTGAGCGCCTTATCGGCCAGGCGCTGGGCGGTCAGAATGCGGGCGACCAGGCCGACAGTTTCAAACATGGAATCCATCACGACCCCCGACACCCGGTCGCGAATGGTGTCGAACTCCGCCTTCATGAACACCTGGCCGCCTGGACGCACGCGAAACAATACGTCATCGACCGCGGCCGCGAGACAATCCTCGAACAGGGTCTGCGTGCTCTTGTACGGGCTGGTCGCGAGCGAAAGCTTCTCGGCCGCGGTCAGGTGCTGCTGTACGTACGCGGCCGGCGACGGCGTCGCGAGCAGCAGCAGCCGCCGCACCCCGCGGGGCAGCGCACGGGCCTGCTCCAGCTCGGTGCTCATCATGCGAATAGAAACGGATGCCCCGTCATCGACCAGCGTCGGATACCCGCGAATCGTGTTGTCACCCTGCTTCGTGTCGAGGAAGCGGGGGAGTTCACCGAGGTCCCACGTGGTGATGCCGCCGCGTTCGATGGCATTGCCGGGGGCGGCGGCGCTGGTCGCCTTCGCGACGCTCTCCCGCACCCGGGTGACCAGGCGGCGCTGCAGGTCGGCGAGGTCCTTGTCGGAGGCGACCGTGCGGCCGCGCTCGTCGGTGACGACGAAGGTCATGCGCAGGTGGGAGGGAACGCGGCCGAGCTCGAAGTCGCGTGCGGTGACCGGCACATAGGTGAGCTTCTGAATCAGCGCGGCGAGGGTCTCAGCGAACGAAACCTCGGGCACCGGCGTCGGCAGAGTCTCCACAATTCCGGGTTCGCCGGGCAGCTCGCCGAGCAGTCGCGTGGCCCAGTCGGCGGCCGGAACGACATTGCGCCGGATGCTTTTCGGCAGCGACTTGATCATGGCGGTCACGAGTTCGGCGCGGAGGCCGGGCACCTGCCAGTCGAATCCGTTCGGCGACAGTCGGGCGAGCAGGGCGAGCGGGATGCGCACGGTTACGCCGTCGTCCTCCTCACCGGGCTCGAAGCGGTACCCGAGGGTCAGGCGCTGGTCACCCTGCTGCCAGCTCGGCGGAAACAGCCCCTCGTCGATCTCGGGGGAGTCTTCGGCCACGAGCGCGTCGGCGGTCATCGTGAGCAGGTCGGGGGTGTCGAAGCGGGCACTGCGCCACCAGCCCTCGAAGCTCTTGGTCGACGAGACATCAGCCGGAATGCGCCGTTGGTAGAAGTCGAAGACAGCCTCGTCGTCAAAGAGGATGTCCCGGCGCCGAGTGCGCTCCTCCAGCTCGGCCAGTTCCTCCCGCAGCCGGGCATTGGCCCGTTCGAACGCCCACATGCCGGGGTCGCCGGTCTGGCCGGGCCTTCCGCCGCGGCTCGCGCTGGAGCCTACCGCGGGCGCGCCGCCGGACCCGCGCCCGCCCGAGGCAGCGCCCCCGTCCACGGAGATGCTGACGCGCTCGCTGCGCGAAGGCCCGCGACCGCCGCGGTCGGCTTCTTTCTCGGCGGCGACAGACTGCGGCCCCGACGCGCGGTCCCACTCGCCCTCGACCAGAGCGTGCCGAATGAACAGCTCGCGGGCATAGGCCGGGTCGATGCGGGAGAACTGCACCCGGCGCCGCGCCACGATCGGCACGCCGTACAGCGTCACGCGTTCGTACACGACGGCGGCGCCCTGCTTCATCTCCCAGTGCGGTTCGGAGTAGCTGCGCTTGCACAGGTCGCCGGCGAGCGGCTCGGCCCAGGCCGGGTCGACGACAGCGTTCATGCGGGCGAACAGTCGGCTGGTCTCGACCAGTTCGGCGCTCATGACAGCGTTCGGTTGCTTCTTCGCGAGGGTCGAGCCGGGAAACAGCACGAAGCGCTGCTGCCTCGCCCCGACATAGTCCTTCTTGGCGACGTCCTTCAGCCCGATGTGGGAGAGCAGCCCGGCCAGCAGCGAGCGGTGCACGCCGTCGGGGTTCGCGCTCGGCTCACCGAGGTGCAGGCCGAGCGGTTTGGCCAGCTGGCGCAACTGGCGCAGCACGTCCTGCCATTCGCGCACCCGCAGGTAGTTGAGGTACTCGTTCTTGCACAGCCGCCGAAAGGCGCTCGAGCCCAGTTCGGACTGCTGCTTCTCGAGGTAGTTCCAGAGATTGAGCAGGCTGAGGAAGTCACTCGTGGGGTCAGCGAATCGCGCGTGGAACTGGTCGGCCTGCGCACGCCGCTCGAGCGGGCGCTCCCGCGGGTCCTGAATGGTGAGCCCGGCCACGATCGCCATGACTTCGCGGCTGGTGCCTTGGGTTTTCGACTCGATCACCATGCGGCCAAACCGCGGGTCGATCGGCAGCTGCGCGAGTTGCTGGCCGATTCGGGTGAGGCGCGGGGTGGCCGGGCCGGCCGGGGCTGCGGCATCCGTTGCAACGCGGCCGCGGCCGCTCTTGGTGCGGCCGGCTCCCTCTGCCTCGATCGCGCCGAGTTCGGCGAGCAGGTCGAGGCCGTCCTTGATATTGCGGGAATCCGGCGGGGTCAAAAACGGGAACGAGGCGATATCGCCGAGCCCGAGCGAGATCATCTGCAGAATGACGGCGGCGAGGTTGGTGCGCAGAATCTCCGGCTCGGTGTATTCCGGGCGCCGCAGATAGTCTTCCTCGGAATACAGGCGGATGGCGATGCCGTCGCTGGTGCGCCCGCTCCGGCCGCTGCGCTGGTTGCCCGAGGCCTGCGAGATGGCTTCGATCGGCAGCCGCTGCACCTTCGAGCGCACGCTGTACCGGCTGATGCGCGCAGTTCCGGCGTCGATCACGTAGCGGATGCCCGGCACCGTCAGGCTGGTCTCGGCGACGTTGGTCGCGAGCACGATGCGCCGCTTCACCCCCGCCACGGTCGATGGTTGGAACACGCGATGCTGGTCGGCAGACGACAGCCGGCCGTAAAGCGGCAGCACCTCGGTCGGGTTGCGACTGGCCGAGGAGGCGTATTTACCCTGCAGGGCGTCGGCCGCGTCGCGAATCTCGGTCTCGCCCGAGAGAAAGACCAGTACGTCACCGTTCGACTCGCGTTCGAGCTCGTCGAGGGCGGCGGTGATCCCCTCGATGTAGTCGCGGTCGACCGGGGGAGCGGCATCCGTCGTGTCGTCATCGTCGTCGATGCCGGGCTCGGCCACCAGCGGCCGGTAGCGAATCTCCACCGGAAAGGTGCGCCCGGACACCTCGACCACCGGCGCCGGGGTGCCGTCGGCGGCGGCAAAGTGCTTTGCGAAGCTGGCCGGATCGATGGTGGCCGAGGTGATGATCAACTTCAGATCAGGGCGCTTGGGCAGCAGTTGGCGCAGGTAGCCGAGCAGAAAGTCGATGTTGAGGCTGCGCTCGTGCGCTTCGTCGATGATGATCGTGTCGTACTTCTGCAGCATGCGGTCGCGGTGAATCTCATTCAAGAGGATGCCGTCGGTCATCAACTTGATCCGGGTATCGGCGCCGATCTTGTCGGTGAACCGCACCTGGTAGCCGACGAGCTGCCCGACCTCCTGGCCGAGCTCCTCGGCAATGCGCTCGGCGATCGTGCGGGCGGCGAGCCGGCGGGGCTGCGTGTGGCCGATGTTCTGGCGGCCGAGTTCGAGGCAGATCTTGGGCAGCTGGGTGGTCTTGCCCGACCCGGTCGAACCGGCGACGATGACGACCTGGTTGTCGCGGATGGCTGCGGCGATGTCATCGCGGCGCTGGCTGACCGGCAGTTCGGGCGGGAAGGTGATGTTGAGCGTTTCCATGAAGCTCCAATAATACTTCGTCGCACTCCGAGGGCGTTTTCGCGGTCAGTGAACACTGGGTATTCGGGGGGTGCACGGCTTTCGGGGCGCATAGGGTGAGGGGATGACGAAATCTGTTCCCACCATCACCCTCAACGACGGCCACACGATTCCGCAGCTTGGTTTCGGCGTGTTCAAGGTCGAACCTGACGAGACCACCCGCATCGTGGCCGACGCGCTGTCGGTCGGTTATCGCCACATCGATACCGCCGCCATCTACGGCAACGAGGCGGGCGTGGGCAAGGCTCTGGCCGCCTCCGGCATCGACCGCTCCGATCTGTTCATCACGACCAAGCTGTGGAACGACCGTCAGGGTACCGAGTCGGCCTTTGACGCGTTCGAGGAGAGCCTCGAGAAGCTTGGCCTCGACTACGTCGACCTCTATTTGATTCACTGGCCGGCTCCGGCGAACGACAAGTTTGTAGAGAGCTGGCGCGCCCTGGAAAAGATCCAGGAATCGGGCCGCGCCCGATCCATCGGTGTCTCGAACTTTCTGGTGCCGCACCTGGACCGCCTGCTGCACGAGACCAGCATTGTGCCCGCGGTCAACCAGATCGAGCTGCACCCAGCGCACCAGCAGCCGGAAGTCACCGCGTTCGCTCGCGAAAACGGCATCAACATTGAGGCCTGGGGCCCGCTGGGCCAGGGCAAGTACCCCCTGTTCGACGAGCAGATCATAACGGATGCTGCCGACGCGCACGGCAAGTCGCCCGCGCAGATCGTCATTCGCTGGCACCTGCAGGTGGGCAACATCCTGTTCCCCAAGTCGAACCGGCTGGAGCGCATGATTGAGAACTTCAACGTGTTCGACTTCGAACTCACCCACACGGAGGTCACCATGATCTCCGCGCTCGAACGCGCCGGCCGCGTCTCGGCGCACCCCAACGAGGTGAACTAGCCCGAAGCATCCGTTTGAGTGGCCCCGCAGACTCTGCGGGGCCACCGCTCTGTCATCGGGCGGCAGAGGGCCGGGCAGCGGCGTAGATTGGACGCGCCGCGCTTTGTCAGGCGCGGCACATGCCGCGCGCGCAGAAAGATCCCCATGAACCCGATTGAATGGCTGTTCGACGCCCAGTTGCAGATCGGCACCCAGACCATTCTCTGGCGCGAGGTCGTCGGCAACGCCTTCGGCATCGCGAGCGCCGTCGGCGGCATGCGCCGCAAGATCTGGGCCTGGCCGGTCGGCATCATCGGCAACGCCCTGCTGTTCACCGTGTTTCTCGGCGCTGTGTTCGGCACTCCCAACCCGGTCAATCTGCTCGGGCAGGCCGGCCGGCAGATCATGTTCATCATCGTGTCGATCTTCGGCTGGGTACAGTGGCAGCGCAGCCGCAACTCGGCGGTGCACGTTGCCGTCGCCCCGCACTGGGCCGGTAACCGCACCCGCATCCTGCTGGGGCTCGGGCTCGTCGCCGGCACCCTGGTGCTCACCCCCATCTTTCGCGCCCTCGGCTCGTTCGAACCGGTCTGGGCGGATGCCTGGATCTTTACCGGATCGCTGCTGGCGACCTACGGAATGGCCAAGGGCTGGACCGAATTCTGGCTGATCTGGGTAGCCGTCGACGTGGTCGGCGTGCCACTGCTGATCAGCGCCGGCTACTACGCCTCGGCCGTGCTGTACCTGTTCTACGGCGCCTTCACCCTCGTGGGTTTCGTGGTCTGGGTGCGGGTTCAACGCCGCCGCAACGCCCTGCTCGGGGCTGCCCTGCTGCCCTGACCTCGCCCGCCCGGGCAACGGGGCGCAGAATAGAGCATGCCCAACAGCCTCGCCGACGCCATCAGCCCCTACCTGCGCAGCCATGCCGACAACCCGGTCGACTGGTTCGGCTGGGGCGAGGAAGCCTTTGCCGAAGCCCGCGAGCGCGATGTGCCCGTGCTGGTGTCGATCGGCTACTCCACCTGCCACTGGTGTCACGTCATGGCGCGGGAGAGTTTCAGCGACCCGGCGATTGCCGAGTACCTCAACACCCACTTCGTCAGCATCAAGGTCGACCGGGAGGAGCACCCCGATGTCGACGCGAGCTATCTCTCTGCCGCGAGTGCCTTCATCGAGGGACTCGGCTGGCCGCTCAACGTGTTCGTCACCCCCGACGGGCAGGCGTTTCACGCGGGAACGTACTTTCCGCCGGTGGCCCTGGCGGGGCATCCGTCGTTTCGCGACGTTCTGACCGCGGTGACGACGGCCTGGCACACCCGGCGGGCCGAGGTCAGGGCCGGCGCCACCAAGGTGGCCGAGTTGCTCGCCGAATCGGCGCGTGAGCTCGCCGAGGGTGCCGCGGCGGCGGGTGGCGCCGCGGTGCCCCTGCATCCCAGCACCGCAGTGCTCGACCGGGCGGTCACCGAGCTGGTCGGTTATGAAGACGCCCGATTTGGTGGCTTCGGCGGTGCACCAAAGTTTCCGGTGGCCCCTGCTCTCTCCTTTCTGCTCGGGCACGGCGACGCGAACGGCGACGGGCCAATGCTCGCGCTGCGCACACTCAAGCTCATGGGCGCGTCACCGCTTCGCGACCCGATCGAGGGCGGCTTCTTTCGCTACGCGGTCAACCGTGATTGGAGTGATCCACATTACGAACGGATGCTCTACGACAACGCCCAGCTGCTCAGCCTCTACACCCGCGCCTGGATGCTCACCGGCGCACCGTGGGTACGTCACGTCGCCGAGGGAATTGCCCGCTTTCTCTGTGACGTGATGCAGCTTCCGGGAGGCGGGTTTGCCAGCGCCCAAGACTCGGAAAGCACCGTCGACGGCCATCGGGTCGAGGGCGGCTACTACGCACTCGAACCGGGCGACCGTCTGCGGCAGACCCCGCCGGCCCTCGATACGAAAGTACTCACCGGCTGGAACGGACTCGCGATTCAGGCTCTCGCCCGGGCCGGCTTCGCCTTCGACCAGCCCCGTCTCATTGACGCCGCCTGCCGCGCGGCCGACTACCTGCGCGAACACCACGTGCGCGCCGACGGCACCCTCGTTCGTGCCTCCGTTGCCGCACGCACCTCCACAGCGAACGCCACGCTGGAGGACTACGGCATGTACGCACGGGGACTCCTCGAACTCGCGCTCGTCACCGGTAACGTTTGCTACGCCACCCAGGCTCGTCACCTGCTCGACAGCACGCTACCAGCAGCCACCGACGCGCCTGCCTTCCGCTCTCCGAACGGCGCGGATCCAGTGCTCAGCCGGCAGGGCCTGGTTAGCGCCATCGACCCTTCCGAGGGTGCCTACCCCTCCGGACTCTCCGCCACAGCGGATGCCGCACTGCTGTTGCACAGCCTCACCGGCGACGACCGCTATCGTTTGGCCGCGCAGGCCGGCCTCGGCCTCGTCGCAACTCTGGCACCGAGCCGGCCACTTGCCTACGGCGCCGCCCTGCGCCTGTTCGACGAACTCAACGCCCCGATCGAGCAGCTCGTGATCGTCTCGCCCGACCGGTTTGGTGCCGCCGCGGCAAACCGCCCGGCCATCACCCTGCACGACCTCGCCCGACGCCACGCGGCGCGAGTGGTCGCATCCGTTTCAGAGTCACAGGCCCAAGCATTTGCGGAGGCCGGCTTCGGCCTGTTCCTGGCGCGGATGGCCAAGGCCGGCCAACCCACCGCGTACCTCTGCCGCGACTTCGTCTGCCAGCTGCCGATCACTGACCCGGCGCAGCTGCCACCGATCGCGGGCACGGCCAGACTCCTGAGCGAAATTACCGCCGAAGCGCAACAATCGGTGCGGCCGCACAAGCGCTAACATCGGGGTATAACCTCGCCCCACTTCCTCATTTCGCATTTCCTGGGCTCATCTCCCTGGCTGCTAGACGCCGCAGCAAACTACCGACATCGCGACGTACACTAAAGACAAATGTCCCCGCGTTTCACCAAACGCCAGTCGCTCATCGAGAACCTCGTCACTTCTCGAGAAGATCCACGATGCGAAACACTCTGAACCATTCACGCCGGCACTTTCGGCCGCATTCCTCGGTTTCAGCCCCGGCTGGTCGCGCTGGAGTGCTCCACTTTCTCAAGGAGGACCATGGCGACACGCAATATTCCGGACGCACAACCGGAGACTGGCGAGCAGGGGGACCCCGACTCGTTCGGCGGTGACATCTTCGACACCGACGCCTTACGCCCCGACTCCGTGGGCTACGACTCCAGTGAACCCGAACCACCCACCAACACCGGCCTGATCCCGACTCTGTCGCTCAGCAGTGAGCCGGAGCTGGTGCTGATCACACCGGATGCCCGTACGCGCCGGTTCGACCGCGACGACCTCGTCGTGCGCAAGGGTGAGATCGCCCTCATCAACGGTCACTACACTCCGCACGAGTCCATGGTCAAGGACCTCGTGGCCGTGTACGACGCCCTCACCAACGCCGGCATCGACTTTCTACTCGTGCGCGGCGACCACAACCGTCCGGTCATCGCCGTCGACCGCAAGCGGCGCAAGGAAATCACCAAGGTCCTGACTGCGGCATTCGCCAACGAGCCGTTCTACGCCAAGCCGCTCGATGGCAACGTCAGCCAGCAGTTTCTGCTCGCCGATGGCGCCCTCATGACGCTGCGCAAGTCCTCCGTCTTTCGCGTCTACCGGCCGCGCATCGAACCGATCGGCCGCCTGCGCTACGGCGCCCAGACCGCGTTCCAGTTCGAGCTGTGGCGTTTCGGCGAAGATGAAATCATCGCCCCGGTCGAGAACGCGCTCATGCGCACCCGGCTGCCACGCTCCGAAGCCCGCGAAACCACGATCGACCTGTATGGACGCACCTGGCTGACCTTGCAGAACATGTTCGACGACCTGGCCAGCGACGTGTCCTTCGACATCGACCTGGTGTTCAGCTGGGTCGACGGTTCTAGCGACGAGTTTCAGCGGGAACGTGCCAAACGTATGAAGGCCTATGTCATCGGGGAGGGTGACGATTCCGACGCCCGTTTTCGCCAGATCGACGAGCTCAAGTACGCTTTGCGCAGCGTATACATGTTCGCACCCTGGATTCGCCGCATCTTCATCGCCACTGACTCACCGGTGCCGGAGTGGCTCTCCGAGCATCCTCGCGTCACCATCATGCGCAGCGAGGACTTCTTCGTCGACACGAGCGTGCTGCCCATTCACAACTCGCACGCCGTGGAAAGCCAGCTGCACCACATTCCCGGGCTGGCCGAGCACTTTCTCTACTCCAACGACGACATGTTCTTCGGTCGCCCGGTCGGTCCGGAGCTGTTCTTCTCACCCGGTGGGGTGACCAAGTTTGTGGAGGCAGCCACTCGGATCGGCCTCGGCGAGAACGATCCGACCCGCAGCGGGTTCGAGAACGCCGCTCGCGTGAACCGGGCGCTGCTGCGTGGGCGCTTCGGCAAGGTCACCACCCGGCACCTGGAGCACACGCCAGCTCCCATGCGCAAGAGTGTGCTGCTCGAGTTGGAACAGGAATTTCCCGAGGACTTCAGCCGCACCGCGGCGAGTCGTTTTCGTTCGGCGACCGACATCTCGGTCACCAACTCGCTGTACCACTATTACGCCTTGATGACCGGTCGTGCGGTCGCCCAAACTCAGGTGCGTTCGCTCTACATCGAGACGACACTACGCATCGCCCTGCGCCAGATGAATCACCTGCGCAAGCGTCGCGATCAGGACATGTTCTGCCTGAACGACGGCAGTCACCCGGAGATTTCCACCGAGGTGCGCCGCGCTGCGGTCACCGAATTTCTGGAGCTGTACTTTCCGATCGTGGCACCGTGGGAACGGGCCAGTGTTGCCACTATCGCAGAACTGGGATCGGTCGGGTCATTGGCGGCTCACGCAATGCAGGCAGAGTCTCCGACGGCGTGATCTCGACGCCGGAAGCGCGCAGACGACGTGCGCTTTCGGCGGCGTCGACGTAGTCGAGCGTTGGATAGTGGCCGAGCGGCACCACGGAGTGCAGCACGGTGCCCGGGTAGACGTGCACGAGGTTGAAGGCTCGTGCGCCGTCGCGACCCAGGGTGCCGCCCACCGGAACGTTCAGATCCTGGGTGTAGCAGGTGGCCGACGACACCGACACGGGGATACCGGCGAACATGGCCATGGACGAGTAGTGCAGGTGTCCGGCGATGATGCTGCGCACGTCAGTGCCGCGGAGCACGCTGGCGAGGCGATCTTGGTCGCGCAGCTCCACCGCGTTGGCCAGGTCGAGCACGCTCGGAATCGGCGGGTGGTGCATGGCCAGAATCGTGCCGTCGGGCGCCGGTACCCGCAGCTCGTCGGCGAGCCAGAGCAGCTGCTGGTCGCTCACCGCGCCGTGATGGTGACCGGGGACCGAGGTGTCGAGGGTGATCAGGCGCAGGCCGTTGAGGTCATAGGACCGGTCGATCGGGGCCTCGCTCGCGGCCTGGTCGAGCAACTCGGTGCGAAAAACCGAACGATTGTCGTGATTGCCCATCACCCAGATGACGCGTGCACCGAGCCTGGCAGCGGCCGGCTCGACGATCTTGCGCAGCAGCTCGTAGGCGCCCGGTTCGCCCTTGTCGGCGAGATCACCGGTGAAGACGATGGCCTCGGGGCGGGCCCCGGATGCCTCGACCTCGGCGAACAGCTTGGCCAGATGGGCTTCAGCGTTGACGCTGCCATAGAGCTTTGAGCCTCCCGCCAGCAGGTGGGTGTCGCTCAGGTGTAACAGGAAGTGGTCCGGCCGGGGGTACTCAGCCGTTCGAATGCTCACAGAGCGTCCATTCGTTTGTCGGGTGCACGCTCTTTCGGCATGCCCTCTCGGTGGTAGACACTATTCGATCAGAAGTTCTTGAACAACCGGTGTACGCCACGCATCAATCGTGCAGCAATTGGGGTAAATGGGCGAGACAATTCGTGGTCGGTCGGTGACATACGAGCGGGCCTCTAGGCTGAGGCATGGCTCGATACGTACGCATTGACGAATTTGGTGAGCCAGAGGTGCTGAGCATCGTGCACGATGAGCAGCCGCAGGCCGGGCGCGGTGAGGTACGGGTGCGCGGGCGTAACCGAGGTGGGCGGACAGTTCGCGGACATCAACGACCTCGAGGCGCTGGCCACACTGATTGCGCACGGTGAGATCGTGCTGCCGATCGACCGGGTGTTCCCGCTCGATCAGGTGCAGGACGCCTACCGCCACCTCATGGCGGGCCACCTGCACGGCAAAGTCGTTCTCACTACCCGGTAGCGGGCCCCAGAAACCGCGTCTCCCAGAAACCGCGTCTCCCAGAAACACTGTGGCATGCTTGACCGTGCGCAATTGGTCCCCTCGAAACTCCCTGAAACAGGGTTCGCTCGGGTACGTCGCCGGGGCCGCGCTTACCACCGTGGCCTTCATCGGTCTCTACCTGTTCTTCGTGCGCAGCCACGCCGGCCAGGAAGCCGACCAGCTTGCCTATGACGGCGCCGAATTCGGCCGTCGCAGCATTACCTCGTTCACCGGTCGGATGCTGGACTCTGTTCCGGACATCGCCGTGGCATTCGGCGTGGTGCTGACCGCCGTCATCGCGCTCGTGCGCCGCAACTGGCGCACCCTCGTGGTTGCCCTGGTCGCGGCAGCGGCGGCGACTGCCTCGGCCCAACTGCTGAAGTATGGCATTCTGGCCCGTCCCGACCTCGCGGTCGAGGGCTACGCCGGAAACTCATTCCCGTCGGGGCATACGACGGTGGCGGCGGCATCCGCGCTGGTGGTCTTTCTGGTCGCGAGCCCGCGCATGCGCCCGATGGTCGCCGGGTGGGGCACCGCTTTCGCCGTGCTGGCCGGTGTGGCCACGCTTGCCAACCAGTGGCATCGGCCGAGCGACGTGATTGCAGCCCTGCTCTGGGTCGCATTCTGGGGGTGCCTCGCCGGGGCGGTGCTGGCCTGGCCGCGGGTAGGTGTCGTGCCGCAAACGGATGCTGCCGCCCCCAGCTCACGATGGCCAGCCTTTACCGGGCTGCGACAGTCGACGATTCGCGTGGTGCGCTGGCTGTCGATCGGGTGCGGGGCGATCTCCGCCGTGGCCTTCATCGTGACCCTCGTGCTGGACAGCAGCCTGTTCGAGCGCGTCGGTACGCTCGGCACCATCGTGGCCTACTTGGGCGGGGTTGCGGCCATCGTGACCGCCGGCCTGCTGCTCGCGCTGAGTGGAACTCGGCTGTTCGCTCGACTGCCCTAGATTCGCCAACGCCCTGAGATTCGGCCTCGGAGGGGTGTACTCAATCGAAACCACGTGCGAGACTAACTCATGGCCGTCACGTTGAGAGCGCTCCAGACCGTAGTTCCCCCGACGATTCTGATCCAGGAGCAGGTGCGCGACATTTTCGCCGCCCAGCCCGGACTCAGCCGACTGGCACAACGGCTGGTCAGCACTAGTTTCAACGTGTCGGGTATTGAAACCCGACATACCGTGATTGCCGAGCTCACCCTCGACAACGATTCGGCCGATCCGCAGTTCTTCGATGCGCGGCAGCAACTTCTGCTGGTGCCGAGTACCCGGGTGCGTAACGAGCTCTACATCACGGAAGCCACCAAACTCTTCGTCGAGGCTGGCCGCCGGGCGCTCGCCGCCTGCCCCGACATTCGCCCGGAAGATGTGACCCACGTCGTCACAGTCTCCTGCACCGGGTTCTACGCCCCCGGCCCCGACTACATGCTCGTGCGCGAACTCGGCTTGAATGCCAGCACCCAGCGCTACCACCTCGGATTCATGGGCTGCTACGCCTCCATGCCTGCCCTCCGCACCGCGAAGCAGTTCGTCGAGGCCGACCCGAATGCGGTCGTACTCGTGGTCAGCGCCGAACTCTGCTCGCTGCACCTGCGCACCTCGAGCGACCCGGACACCATCGTCGCCTCCTCGCTGTTCTCCGACGGCGCGGCCGCCGGTATCGTCAGCTCCCGGGCACCGCTGCCCGGCGAGAAAGCCCTCGGTCTCGACCTGTTCGAAACGGTCATCACCCCGGTCGGTGAGGGCGACATGGCCTGGAAAATCGGCGATGAGGGCTTCGAAATGATTCTGAGCACCTACGTTCCGCACATCATCGACGAACACATCGAGAGTGCCCTCGCGCCCCTGTTTGCCCGCGACGCGTCGATCACCCGGCAGCTCGTGGCCGTCCCTTGTGAAGCGGATGCAGCGGCCAGCGCGGCCCCGGTCCTCACCCTCGCGCCGCCGGCCACGCTGAGCTCGGTGATCGAGCACTGGGCGATCCACCCCGGTGGTCGGAGCATTCTCGACAAGACCGAGGCCAAACTCGGACTCCGCCCCGACCAGCTGCTGCCTTCGCGTGAGACGCTGCGCACCAACGGCAATATGAGCAGCGCGACCATTCTCTTCGTCATGAAGGCAATTCTCGACGGCCCAGCCACCGCCGACGGTGAACGGGTCTGCGCCATGGCGTTCGGCCCCGGTCTCACCGTGGAGTCCGGCCTGATGACCGTGATCGAGGGCTGAATGGCCCTTCCGTCACTGCGCGTGCGGGCGCATGGGGCCGTGGAGATCATGGATTCTCCGCTGTGCGACCCGGCCATGCTCACGCGCACGTACCAGAATTTTCAGGTGGTCAATGCGGTCGTGTCGGGCTGGCCGGGGATCTATCGCCGCAGCATCCGCCCGACCCTGTCCACCACGACCGAAACGACGCTGCTCGACGTCGGCTCCGGCGGTGGCGATGTCTCGCGATCGCTGGCCCGCTGGGCAGTGCGCGACGGACTGCGGCTCACCGTGACCGGCATCGATCCGGATGCCCGTGCGCACGTCTTCGCGACCAGCCAGCCGAAGATCGCCGGCCTCTCGTTTCGCCGGGCGCTCAGCTCCGACCTCGTCGCAGAGGGCGCGCGCTTCGACTTCGTGGTGTCCAATCACGTGCTGCACCATCTGAGCGTGGACGAGCTGAAGGGGCTGCTCGTGGACTCGGAGGATCTCGCTCGCGTGCGCGTGCTGCACGCCGATCTGGAGCGTTCCAACTACGCGTACCTCGGGTTCGCGGCGGCGACCTGGCCGTTCTTTCGGCATTCCTATATTCGCCCGGACGGGCTCACTTCGATTCAACGCAGCTACACGGCCGTCGAGCTGCGGGCGGCGGTGCCCGCTGGGTGGACGGTGTCGCGCGGCCTGCCGTCGCGGCTCGTGCTGGGCTGGGATGCGGCCTGATGCGTGACGTCGTCATCGTGGGTGGCGGCCCGGTCGGCACCATGCTCGCCTGCGTACTCGCCGTCGGCGGGCTCGACGTTGAGGTGCTGGAGCAGCGCGAGACGCCGTCCCTCCGGTCGCGGGCGATCGGCATTCACCCGCCGTCGCTGGCCGCCCTCGCCGCCATCGGCATCACCGACGCCCTGCTCGAGCGGGCCGTGCGCATTCGCACGGGAGAGGTGCGCTGCGATTCGCGCCGGCTCGGGCAGATGTCGTTCGAGAAGGTCGCGCCGGCGTATCCGTTCGTGGTCGCCCTGCCGCAATACGAGACGGAGGCGCTGCTGCGCGATCGGTTCGAGCAACTCCGCCCAGGCCTGTATCGCAGCGGCGTGACCGTGTCCGGGGTGCAAGACCGCGGTGACGCCCTGAAACTCACGACCGACGCCGGCCCGATCGATACCCGCTACGTGATCGGCGCGGACGGCGCGCGCAGCCGCGTGCGTCAGGCGGCAGGCATCGCCTGGCGGCAGCTCGGCCGCGGTGAAACGTATCTCATGGGTGACTTCGCCGATCCTGACCCGAGAGATACCGGCGCGGTGCTCTACTTCGAGCGCGGCGGCGTGGTCGAGTCGTTTCCGCTGCCCGGCGATCGGCGTCGGTGGGTGGCGATGACCGATTTTCTCGCAACGGATGCCGACAGCGCCGACTTCGCCGCGCTCATCCGTCACCGAACAGGAGTCAGCGTTGCCCAGCCGCTCGGGGCTGTCAGCGCCTTCGCCGTGCAGCAGCGGCTCGCGGGGAGCATGTGCACGGGCCGCGTGGTGCTGATCGGCGATGCGGCGCACCAGATCAGCCCGATCGGTGGGCAGGGCATGAACCTCGGCTGGCTCGACGCCGTGGCCCTCGCGCCGGCGGTGCAGCGGGCGCTGCTCGAACCGTCAGCGGCGGCATCCGTTTTGGCCCGCTACGACCGCACGCGCCGCCGCGCCGCCCGGCGAGCGGCCCTGCAAGCCGGATTCAACATGCAGATGGGCCGGCCAGCCCACGGTCTGCGACTCGGCGTTCGCAACGCCGTCGTGCGCGGTCTCACGCTGCCGCCGGCCAACGAACTGGTGGTCCGGGCGTTCACCATGCGTTGGTTGTGACCGCGCGCATCGAGTTGAATAGAACCGTGACTCCTGCAACTCTCGTTCCCCGCCTCCGCACCGACCTCGCGGCCGCTCATTTCTCGGTTCCTGGCCTGACCGGACTGTGGGGCATAGAAGCGGATGCCGCCCTCCGCCGCAACCAGCGGGTTCCGGCCCAGCGGGCGCTCGCCACGCTCGCCGTCAAACTGGGGCGGAATGAGCCCGCCGCGACGCTGGCTCGGCTGTTTCTGTTCGGAGACGCGGTTCCGCGTGTCGATCTCGATGCCGCGCTGCCGACACTCGGGGCAGCCGGTGCTGAACGACTCGGGCTCGTGGCCGCCGTCGATGCGCTCGTGCGCCCGCTCGTCGACCTCCGTCCGTACAGCTTCATTGACGCGCACGGGGCCGGCAGCTGGTGGATCGTGAGCGATCTGGGGGAGCTGGCGCTCGGGCATCCGCTCGGCGAAAGTCACGTTCTCGGCATCGGCGGCGCCTCGCGCACCCTGAGCGGGCTCATGATGCCGCGCGCGGTTGAGCGGGCGCTCGACATCGGCACCGGCTGCGGAATCCAGGCCATGCACGCTTCCCGGCACGCCGAGCATGTCGTCGCGACCGACATCTCGGTGCGTGCGCTCGAGCTCGCGGCGCTGAACGCCGAGCTCAACCAGATCGACAACATCGAGTTTCGGTTCGGCAGCCTGTTCGAGCCGGTGGCGGGGGAGCGGTTCGACCACATCATCTCGAACCCGCCGTTCGTGATCACCCCGCGGACCGAGGGAGTGCCGAGCTACGAGTACCGCGACGGCGGAATGGTCGGTGATGCCCTGGTCGAGGCTGTTGTGCGCGGCGCCGCCAACCACCTCACGCCCGGCGGAGTTGTTCAGCTGCTCGGAAACTGGGAATACTTCGGTGAAACGGATGCCTTCGAGCGCCTTGAGCGCTGGCTCACGCCGGGTGCCCTCGACGCGTGGATCATCGAGCGCGAGGTGCAGACGCCGGGCGAGTATGCCGAGACCTGGATCCGCGACGGCGGCACCCGCCCCGGTCCCGATTTCGACCGGCTGTACAAGGCCTGGCTGAACGACTTCGAGGCGCGCGGAGTGGGTCGGGTCGGCTTCGGCTACCTGCTGCTGCGCCTGCCGGAAACCGCATCCACCCGGGGCACCGCTCCCGGCCTGCGTCGCCTCGAGCGCCTGCCCGATGCCCTGGGCCACAACCCGGCCGGGCTCGGCGCGCACCTCGCCGAGTGTCTCGCCGCGCACGACTGGCAGGCGGCAACGGATGATGCGCGCCTGTTGCGCACAAATCTCACCGTGGCCTCCGACGTCACCGAAGAGCGCCACTACTGGCCAGGACAGCAGGATCCGACGCTCATGACCCTGCACCAGGGCAGCGGATTCGGCCGCTCGTTGCCGCTCGACACCGCCCTGGCCGGGCTGGTCGGTGCCTGCGACGGTGAGCTCGCCGTCGGCGCCATCATCGGAGCCCTCGCCCAGCTGCTCGACGCGGACGAGCCAGCGCTGACCGCCGAGCTGCTGCCCAAGGTGCGCGCCCTTTTAGTCGATGGCTTCCTGAAGTAGCTAGTTCTTGGGGGTCGCGCGGCGCAGAGCCAGGAAGCCGCCGAATCCGGCGACCGCTGCGGGCAGAAGCAGCCAGGCGAAGATGCCGCCGATTCCCTGGGCGCCGAACCAGATAGCAACTGCCGGCCAGTTGCTCGTGAAGGTGATGATCGTGACCGCGCCGACGATGGCCAGGGCCAGCGAGCTCCAGAACACGAGCATGCCGGGCATGCGCCAGCGCATATAGATGGTCGCGATCGACGCCCCGATGAAGAACACGAGCAGCTGCATCACGAAGAACGAGAAAAGGTCAACCCAGAACCCGTCGATGCCGAGCCAGAGCGCGTTGAACATATAGGTGTCGATGAACCACCCCTCGGTTAGCTGTTCGAGCTGGGTCAGCAGGGCGAACGCGAGGGCGTTGGCGGCCGAGATCAGTAGGAACAGCAGCGCTGTTCCGAGGTAGAAGTCCCGGCGGGTGACGCCGAAACCGAGCGCGAGCGGAAACCCGAAGGAGATGGCCTGCACGCCCACGACAACCAGGTACCACTGCGGTGAGAGCACGGCCCAGCTGTAGCGCTGGCCCTCGATGGCGTCGGGGGTGCCGAGTCCGCCGGTCGTGAAACCGACGATCTGGGCGATGAAGATGGTGATCACGAAGGCCATGCCCACTATGAGCCACGGGATACCGATGTAGGTTCGGCGGTCGATGAGGTGCAACCGCACCACGTTCCAGATGCGGGCCGGCGCGCTCCGCGGGTGAACGGATGCCGCGGTGCCGGTCAGCGAATCGGTGACGGTCATGAGTGTGTGCTCCAGGCGTCGGTCTTGCTCTCGGTTTCATCAAGGGTTGCGCTGCCGGTGGTGCTCGTGGTGCGCTGCACGATCAGCTGCTGCAGCGACACGGGCGAGAGCTCGAGTCCGGCGGCGCGCGCGGCGGCCCGTTCGGCCTCGCCGAGGCCGGCCACGGTCACCGAGGCGAGCCCGCCGATACCATCTCGGGAAATAATGTCGCGGCCGGCAACGAAAGCGTCGACATCCGTTTTCTTGCCGACCACGGTGCTGGCTGAGCCGCGCAGCTGCTCGGCGTCCTGGTCCATGAGGATACGGCCCTCGTCGATCACGAGAACGTGCTCGAGCAGGTTGCTGACCTCGTCAATGAGGTGTGTCGAGAGCATGATGGTGCGCGGATACTCGGCGTAGTCCTCGAGCAGGCGATCGTAGAAGATCTGCCGCGCGACCGCATCGAGTCCAAGGTAGGGCTCATCGAAGAAGGTGAGCGGCGCGCGCGAGGCGAGCCCCACAATCACGCCGACCGCCGAGAGCTGACCACGGGAGAGTTTCTTGATCGGACGGTTGAGCGGCAGCCGAAAATCCTCCACCAGACGGGCGGCGAAGGCGTCGTCCCAGTTCGCGAAAAACCACGGAGCGCTCGCGAAGACGTGTTGGGGCCGAAAACTGTCCGGATATCTCTGGCTTTCCTTGATGAAACACAGCGACTGCAACACCCGCGCGTTCTCAACGGGGGAGGCGCCGAACACCTCGAGGGTGCCGCTGGTGGCGAACTGCTGTCCGGTGAGCAGCTGCATCAGGGTAGTCTTGCCGGCGCCGTTGCGGCCGAGCAGACCATAGATCTTGTTGCGTTCGACCGTGAAACTCACGTCGTCGATAGCGGTGAAGGCGCCGAACTTCTTGGTGAGGCCGGCGACGCGCACAGCGGTGTCAGTCATGAGTTACTGCCCTTTCTCGATTCAATGTTGATCATTCCGGCCACCTGTTCCGGGGTGATGCCGAGCTTGGCGGCTTCACTGAGCAGGGGGCCGACGAAGTTGGCCCGAAACTGTTCGGTGCGGGCGACGACCAGTCGTTGCCGAGCTCCGGTTGCTACAAACATTCCTATTCCTCGCCTCTTGTAGAGAATGCCGTCTTCGACCAGACGGTTGACGCCCTTGCCAGCGGTCGCCGGATTGATGCGGTGAAAGGCCGCGAATTCGTTGGTCGACGCAACGGATGTTTCTTCCTCAATGACGCCATCGATGATGTCGTTCTCGATCTGCTCCGCGATCTGCACGAAGATCGGTTTGCCCGCTTCGATCAAGGACTGCCTGCTTTCAGTGGATGCTGCTGCCCGATTCCCAGCCCCCGCCGGTTCACTGGTTAGTTGGTCATGTGACTAACTAACTACCTTGAGAGGAAAATGTCAACCGGCACAGTCTGCGGTGAGAGGGCACTAACCTGACGCCATGACTCCCGCAACCGCGCTCCCGGCCGCCTTCGACCTCGGCGGGCACACCGCACTCATCACCGGGGCGGGCAGCGCCACCGGTATCGGCTTCGCCGCAGCACGGATGCTGGGTGAACTCGGTTGCCGGGTGATCCTCACGGGCACGACGGCGCGGGTGCACGACCGTGCGCGCGAACTGACGGCACACGGACTCGATGCGAGCGGAATCGTCTGTGCCCTCGACTCGGCCGTCGGTACCGAGGGACTGCGGGTGGCGCTCGCCGCGACCGGGAGCGAGCCGACGATTCTCGTGAACAACGCGGGCATGGTCGCGGTCGGCGACGCCGAGATGGGTCACGGAGATATCCTGACCAGTCCGGCCGAGTGGGAACACGGCCTCGCCATCAATCTGTCCACAGCATTTCATGCCACTCGCACGGTGATCGGGTTCATGCGCGCGGCCGGATGGGGTCGCATCGTGATGGTGTCGAGCGTGAGCGGGTCGATCATGGCCAGCCGCAATGATGTCGCCTACGCCGCAGCGAAGGCCGGGCTGGTCGGGCTGGTGCGGGCGCTCGCAGTGGACGAGGCCGAAGTGGGCATCACGGCGAACGCCGTCGCGCCCGGCTGGATCTCGACCGGTTCCCAGCTCACGAGCGAGGCTCTGGAGGGTGCGCTGGTTCCGGCCGGCCGAAGCGGCACGCCGGGGGAAGTCGCATCCGTCATCGCGTTTCTTGCCTCGCCAGGAGCCGCCTACGTCACCGGGCAGGTGATCGTCGTCGACGGCGGTAACTCCGTGGCCGAGGAGCGCCGGTAACCAGCGGCTCTCGAGAAGAAAATGTCAAGCGGCACGGTCTGCGGTAGTTTGGTCTCATGACTGGCGCCGTACTGAAGCACTGCGGGCGCGCGCCCGGGATCCGCCGTTCTAAAGCAGACCGATCGTGAAGCGGCGCACTTTTCTGCTCGGCACAGCGTCGGGTTTTTCCGTGTTGGCTCTCGCCGCGTGCGTGTCCCCGGCGCCGGTTCCGACGACATCCCCGGCGCCAACCACGCTCACCCCCTCGCTGGTTCCGCAGCCGCTCACGGTCTCCAGAACCAACTGGTCGGCCGACCCTTTCTCCCGCGGATCCTTCAGCTACGCCAGCGTCGGTGCCACCCCAGAGCACCGAACAGCCCTCGGCCAGGCCGTCGATGCCCGAGTGTTCTTCGCTGGCGAAGCGACCGCGGCCGATGAGCCCGGCACTGTGCAGGGTGCCCGCGCTTCTGGTCTGCTGGCGGCCAGCCAGGTGCGGGATGTCGCGGCTCCGGGGGAACGTATCACGATTGTCGGTGCCGGAATTGCCGGGATAACGGCGGCCCGTCAACTCGTCAACGATGGCTTCAACGTGGTCGTGATTGAGGCGCGCGACCGCATCGGTGGGCGCATCGACACAGTCAGCGACGACTGGCCCTTTCCGATCGAACGTGGTCCCTCGTTCGTACACAACACCTCGGATAATTTTTTGGACGACGAGCTCACGGCGCTCGGGGTGAAGCTGCTGCCGTTCGTGCGCACGCCCGAGGTGCGAACCCGAGCCGGGGCGATCGTCGAGGTGTCACCACTCGGCACTCAGGCCGTGGCCGGAGCCCTCAGCTGGGCAGCCAATCAGCAGCAGGATGTCTCGGTTGAACGTGCCCTGGTCGATTCGGGCGAAGCAAGTCTGTCGAAGACCCCGAACGCCGATGGCCTCTCGGATGCCGACTGGCTCGAGTACGAGATCGCCACGAAACTCAAGGTTGAGACCGGGGCCACACCGAGCCAGCAATCGGCCTGGTACACGACCGACATCGCGAGCACCGACGACGACCAGCTCGTTGTGGGCGGCTACTCCACCCTGCTCGCCAGTGACGCCGAAGGCCTCGAAATGCTGCTCTCGAGCGTGGTCAATCGCGTGGCCCACGACGACGACGGCGTGAGCCTGCGCCTTGGTACCGGCGAGTCGCTGTCCGCCGATCGGGTGATCGTGACCGTGCCACTCGGTGTGCTGAAGAACGCGGCCATCGAATTCTCGCCGGCGCTGCCATTCGCCCACCGCGGTGCCATCGGCGCGCTCGGCATGGGCGTGGTCGACAAGGTCTGGTTGCGGTTCGACGTGCCGTTCTGGGATACCTCCGCCCGCCTCTGGACCATCGTCGGCGAAGACGCCGACTTCCCGGTCTGGATCAACATGATGCCGCTGACCGGCGATCCCGTTCTAATGGGTCTGGTCGCAGCCGAAAACGCGACCCGGCTGAGCGAGCTCGACGACGACGACTTTCTCGCGGCGGCGCTCACCGCGCTCGAGCCGTTCCTGGCGGTACCCGACCCGTAGTAGTGCAGCTGAACAGCTCAGGGGCGCCAGTACGCAAGTCGGTGGTGCGGCATCCGCTTGAGCCTTGTGATCCAGGTGAGCAGGGCCGCAATGCTCGTGATGATCACCACGATGATCAGGCAGTAGAACACGGTCTCGCCGGGGCCGCTCACCTGGCGGGCGTCGAGAAAGAAGTACGGGTACCAGCCCACGATGGGCCCGCGTAACAGGGTGAAGACCAGCCAGAACACCGGAAAGACGATGGCCCAGCCGAGATATCTCCACGGCAGGCGGGCCTTGAACGGGTCGACGATCCAGTCGATGAGGGCCAAGACCGGAATAACGAAGTGCAGCAGCTGGCTCGACCAGGGCACCTCGATGGAATAGTTCGCGCTCGACGACTGCCAGACGATGATGCCGTAGACGACTCCGGAGACCAGAATGTAGGTCGTCACCATCGCTCGCAACATGTCGAGCCAGGCCGGGTCGGTCGATCGCCGCAATGCGACACTCGCGGCGGTCAGAAAGACGAACATCGATGCGATGGCGCTCTGCACCGTGAAGTAGCTGAAGAAGTTCGCGATGGCGAAGGTAGTCACGCCGAGGGTGTACTGAAAGTAGCCGATGAGGGCCACGAGTTCGACCGCGGTCAGGCCGAGGCGCGCCACACCGAACGCGGTGCGCGCTTTCATTCCCGTACCCCGGCGGGGCTCGTGCGCGCGGTCATAGGCTAACGCTACGCCAGCGCCGGGCAGCCCCCGACCTCAACCGGTGATCTGAAACTCGCTCTCGCCGGTTGCCGCGACGTCACTCACCTCGAGGGCGGTCACGACGGCATACCGCGGGCCGGTTTCCAGCCAGTGCAGCATGCGCGCAACGGATGCCTCCCGCCCCTCGATTTCGAGTTCCACCGACCCGTCCGGCCGGTTCCGAATGTACCCGACCAGCCCGAGGTGCAGCGCTTGGGCCCGGGCATGGTAACGAAACCCGACGCCCTGCACCTCGCCGCGGGCGAGCACTCGTTTGCGAATCACCTGACTATTGTGCCCCGGTGGGCGGCCTGCACAACAGCTAATCGACCACGCGCAGGCTTAGCCATAGCATGAGCGTGTCGTCAGCGTGGTCGAGGTTGATACCGAACAGCTCATGCACCCGCCGCAAGCGGTAGCGCAATGTGTTCTGGTGCACCGACAGCAATGCGGCCGTTCTGGCCGAGTCTCGCCCGCAATCAAGGTAGGTACGCAGGGTCGCGGCATAGTCGGTACCTGAGCGGGCATCAAGGTCGAGCACAGCCTGTGCCGAGTACGAAAACAGCCGTGGGGTGTCGCGAAGAACTTGCCCAAGTTCGAGCAGGCTGAGCTGACTGCGCACATCGCGCGCACTGGTCACCGGCCCGTGCGCCGCATCGTTCGCCATGATCAGCAATACGAGGTCGGCATCGCGGCGTGACCGAGCGATCTGACCGACGCTGGCTACCTGCGAGCCGACGGACGCGCGTACCGGCACGCGCAGACTGGCCGCTGCCCGATCGGCCAATCGTGCGGCGGACGCCTCCACTCTCGTAGTCTCGCTGCCCACGCCGCTGAAGACGGCGTACACCGTGTTACCGATCAGCACACACTCGGTCCCGGATTGGTGTGCCTGGCAAGCCATCGCGACAAGGTCCGCCAGCCGGTCCAGACGCAGTTCGTGGCCCTCGATGCGGGGCGATATCGCGAGTACGGTGAATGGCCCGGCGCGATCAAGACCCAGTTGGCGCACCACCAGAAGGGCATCTTCGCCTCCCTCCAGCAGACGCCGCAGCAACTCCGAGCGTTGTTGCTTGGCGAGGTCGGCAGCGCTCCGGGCGCGCAACAAGTGAAGGGCGGCGATGTCGGCGGCGCGTTCAAGGGCGCCGGCAGCATCCGCGTCGAGGACGCCGGATGCCTCGACCACCCAGATCGAGCCAAGTGCCTGTGTGCCGGCGCGCACAGCGACCGCAAGGCGGTCGAGTGCCGGTGGCACGCCGGCAATACGCAGGGCGCCGGGAGCTCGAAATAGAGCCGCATACTGTTCGGCATTCTCCGGCAGGTCGGGCACCTGACGGCCGAGGATACCCTCGCGCCGGTCCTCATCGATGGGCTGACCCGGCAGAGTGGAATAGGCCAATATATTCTGTTGCAGATTCTCGATCGAAGTCGCGCCGCCGATCGACGCGGCAATCGCATTTGCCAGCGCGAAGAGATCGCCCACAACCAGAGTCACCGGTGAGGTGCCGGCTTCGGAGGCCGTGCTGAGGGCAGCATTGATGAGCGCCTCCAGCTGTCGCCATTCGATCTCGTCGTCTACAACCAGCAGCGCAATATCGAGGTCGTCGGCCAGCGTTGCCAGCGGCTGTACGTCCTGCGCGAGCGCCTTCACGACCACCGCACCAAAACCAATCCGGGCTGCGTCACGCAGGACCTCCACGGACTCCGGCGCGCCCGGATGCACCCCGATGGCCAGCAGAATGCCGCTCCGTGGCCCGGTCGGCGGCATCCACCGATCGAACAGGGTCGGGCTCGTCAACGGCAGCCACCGCGAAACCCTTGCCGAAGCGCTGCGCAGCCCGGAACCATTCAGAATGCCGAGTAGCTCGGACAGCGCGATCCCATCGGGCTCGCGCTTTGGGCCGTCCTCCATGGGCTCAACCTACCGGTGATAGTGCTGTACGACAAACAATTGCTATATCATTCGTGCTGCACGCTAAAGCCTTGGTCGGGTCGACTGGCAACACTTAAGCCATGTTGATCAACATCCCCACTCGCAGCGCCGGAATCCGCGAGCCCAGCCCCCTGGTCTGCCAAGCGCAGTTGGCCGCTTCGCGGGCGGCGAACGTGGCCGCGGTGCGGGTCGTAGATGAGACTTCGATGCAGCGCCACCGTGACATAGCGGACTTACTCATTCGAGTCTGGGGCACCTCACAGCACGGGCCCCCGATTCCAGCCGACCTGCTTCGCAGCATCGGCCATGCCGGATGTAACGTCACGGCCGCCTATAACCGCGAAGGCCTGCTCTGCGGCGCCGCTGCGGCCATCGTCTCTCCCGATGTCCCCTCGATGTACTCGCTCATCGCCGGGGTATTGCCGGGCCTCGGCGACGCCGGCGTCGGGTTTGCACTGAAACAGCACCAGCGCGCCTGGGCGCTTACCCGGGGGCTCACCACCATGACGTGGACCTTCGACCCCCTGGTCAGCCGCAATGCCCGTTTCAATCTCACCAAACTCGGCGCCCACGCCAGCGAATATGTCGAGAATTTCTACGGCGAGATGGATGACGAAATCAACGCGCACGATGAAAGCGACCGTCTCGTCGCGCTCTGGCTGCTCGAATCGCCCGAAACGTTGGTGTGCAGCGAGGGGACCCCTGCGCTCGTCGAACTGCCCGACTTCACAGCGGATGCCGTATGTGGCACAGGCCCGGACGGCCAGCCGGTCCTGGTCGAGCTCGGCCACGACCTCTGGTGCCGCGTCCCGACCGACATCGTCGCCCTCCGCGCAGAGGATCCGGTTCTGGCAGCGGCCTGGCGTACCGGCACCCGCGCCATCTTCCAAAACGCCTTCTCCGAGGGGTATACGGCGACAGCGATGACCCGCACCGGCTGGTATCTACTACAGCCCTCAGAACACAAAGGACACCACGAATGAAGATTGAAAACATCGAGCTCCGCCGAGTGCACCTGCCGCTGGTGACCCCATTTCGAACGTCTTTCGGTACCTCGACCGAACGTGAGACAACGCTGGTACGAGTGACCACGGCCAATGCCGAAGGCTGGGCCGAATGCGCCTCAGAACCCGACCCGCTCTATAGCTCTGAATTTCTCGACGCCGCCGACCTCGTCATTCGGGACCATCTGGTTCCCCGGCTGCAGGCCCTCGGTGACCGGCTCACAGCCGAACGCGTCGCCACCGCCCTCGAACCGGTCAAGGGCCACATGATGAGCAAGGCCGTGCTCGAAACGGCCATTCTCGACGCCCAACTCAAGGAAACCGGGGTGTCCTTCGGCAATTACCTGGGCGCCGTCAATGACACGGTTCCGGCCGGAGTGTCGGTGGGCATCATGGACTCGATCCCCGAGCTGCTCGACGCGGTCGCCGGCTACCTCGCCGAGGGCTACCTGCGCATTAAACTGAAGATCGAACCCGGCTGGGACCTCGCTCCGGTCCGCGCAGTGCGCGAACGATTCGGCCCCGACATTCTGCTGCAGGTCGACGCGAACACCGCATACACCCTCGCCGATGCCCGCCAACTCGCCCGGCTCGACCCCTTCGACCTGCTGTTGATGGAACAGCCGATGAAGGAAGACGATCTGCTCGGCCACGCCAAACTGGCCAGGCTCATCACGACGCCGATCTGTCTCGACGAGTCGATCGAGTCTGCTTGCGACGCCGCGACGGCAATCACACTCGGAGCCTGCAGCATTATCAACGTGAAACCGGCCAGGGTCGGTGGCTACCTCGAAGCCCGACGCATCCACGACGTCGCCGCAGCACACGGCGTGCCGGTCTGGTGTGGCGGCATGCTCGAAACGGGCATCGGACGCGCGGCGAACGTGGCCCTCGCCGGACTGCCGAACTTCGTGCTGCCGGGCGATACCTCGGCCTCGAACCGGTACTACGCGCGCGACCTGACGGTACCGTTTGTTCTCGAGAACGGGCACCTTCGACTCCCCACCGGCCCTGGCATCGGTGTCGAAGTGCTGCCAGACGTGCTCGCGGACGTCACCGCGTCGACCACCAACATCCGCTTCTAAACATCACGCCGAGCAGTCTGGAGAAAACCATGAATCACACGCAGCGCCGCAGAGCCCCCTGGCTGGTTCTCGCCTCGATTGGCGTTGTCGCAACGCTCTCCTTGGCCGGGTGCGGAGCCAGCAGCGACCCGGAACCGGCCAACACACCCAATGCCGCTGAGATCGACGCGGCAGCCGCTGCGGCCTTGCCGACGAAATACAAGGACGCCGGGGTGATCAAGGTGGCCTCCGACATTCCGTTCCCGCCCATGGAAATGTTCGACGAAAACCAGAACCTCACCGGTTTCGACTACGACCTCGCGCAGGCGATCGGAGCCAAACTCGGTGTCACGATGGAGCTGCAGACGCAGGCCTTCGACAGCATTATTCCGTCGCTGCAGTCCGGTAAACACGATGTGATCATGTCGGGCATGAATGACACGTTGGAACGCCAGGCCACGCTCGACTTCGTCGACTACTTCCACGCCGGGTTCTCCATTCTGGTTCTGGCTGGAAACCCCGAAAAGATCACGACCGTTCTCGACCTGTGTGGCCAGAATGTGGCGGTGCAAAAGGCCACGGTGCAGGCCGAGATTCTGCACGGCTACGACGAGGAATGCACGAAGAGCGGTTCGACCGCGATGAAGATCGCCGAACTGCCCCTGGAGACGGATGTTCAGACTGCGGTTCGATCGGGCAAGGCCGTCGCCGATGTGGTTGATTCCGCTGTCGCCGCCTACGCCGCGCAGACGGCAGGTGATGGCACGATGTTCGAGGTCGTTCGCGACAGTGCGAACCCGGCCGGTTATAACCCCGTCTATACCGGTATCGGCGTGCTCAAGAAGGACTCGGAATTGACCAAAGCCCTGCTGCTCGCGCTGCAGTCTGTCATGGACGACGGCAGCTACCAGCAGATTCTCGACAAGTACGACATGGGCGACTACGCGGCCGACCAGGCCGGCATCAACCTCGGTTCCTGATGGCGCCGACAACGCTGAGCCGACGCGCGAGCCAGTTGCAGCCGGCTGTCCTTGACTCTGACGATATCGTCGCCGTACCACTGCGTCACCCGTGGCGCTGGGTCGTTGCAGCCATCCTGCTGGGCGGTGGAGTCAGCCTCGGCGTGTCGTTGTGGGGCAACGGAAACGTTCACCACCCAACGATCAGCGAGTTCATCTTCAACCAGCGCATCCTCAGCGGAGTGCTGCTCACGCTCGTGCTCACGGTCGTCGCCATGCTGATATCGACACTGCTCGGAGTCTTGCTGGCGGTCATGCGCCTCTCCAACAACCCGGTGATGACCGTGCTGGCCTGGATGTACGTCTGGGTGTTTCGCGGTACGCCGCTGCTCATTCAGATCGTGTTGTGGGGATATCTGGGGCTTCTCTATTCCCAGATATCGCTCGGTGTGCCGTTCACCGATTTCACCCTGTTCTCTATCGACACCAACACGCTCATCCCGGCATTCACCGCCGGGCTGCTCGCCCTCACGCTCAATCAGGCCGCGTACTCGGCCGAAATCGTGCGTGCCGGCATGCTCTCGGTCGACGAAGGCCAGTATGAGGCCGCGTACTCGGTGGGAATGAGCCCCACCTTCACCCTGTTCAAGGTGGTGCTTCCACAGGCCATGCGGGTGATCATCCCGCCGATGGGCAACGAGACCATCTCGATGCTCAAAAACACCTCGCTGCTTTCGGTGATCGCTGTGCTTGAGCTGTACACGGTCGCCACCCAGATCTCCTCGCAGAACCTGCGACAGGTTGAACTGCTCGTCGTCGTCAGCTGCTGGTACCTGTTCCTCACCTCGGTGCTGTCCATTCCGCAGTACTACCTCGAGCGTCATTACGGGCGCGGCAACGCACGTACCCTGCCGCCGACGCCGCTCGCACGGGTGTGGAAGATACTGCGTCCAGTTCCTCGTCCCACCACCAACAGAGCGGATGCCCCGTGACCGACCGCGAGCGCGTACCTGACCCGACGGCATCCGCTCATCAACCGTTGCTGAGCGCCCGCAAAGTGCGTAAGAGCTTTGGCGGCGTCGAGGTGCTCAAGGGCATCTCCCTCGATGTTGCGGCCGGTCAGGTGATGTGTCTGCTCGGGCCGTCGGGGTCGGGCAAAAGCACGTTTCTGCGCTGCATCAACCACCTGGAACGTATCGACGGCGGTCGCATCTCCGTCGACGGCGAACTCGTCGGTTACGCCGCTCGGCACGGCCGCATCTTCGAGATGAACCGCCGCGAGGTCGCCAAACAACGCCGGGGTATTGGCATGGTCTTTCAACGCTTCAACCTGTTTCCGCACATGACCGCCCTCGAGAACATCACGGCGGCGCCGATCGGCGTACGAGGCGTGCCGAAACCCGCCGCCCTGTCGCGAGGCCGCGCGCTTCTCGACCGGGTCGGCCTGGCCGACCTCGCGCAGTCCTACCCCGCCCAACTCTCCGGCGGCCAGCAGCAGCGCGTCGCGATCGCCCGCGCCCTCGCGATGGATCCGAAGTTGCTCTTGTTCGACGAGCCGACCAGCGCCCTCGACCCCGAACTGGTCGGTGATGTGCTCGACGTCATGCGCGCCCTCGCGGCCGACGGCATGACGATGGTCGTGGTCACCCACGAGATCGGCTTCGCCCGCGGCGCCGCCGACGAGGTCGTCTTCATGGACGCCGGAATCGTTGTGGAGAGCGGCCCTCCGACCAGGGTGCTCGACAATCCACAGAACCCGCGCACCCAGGCCTTCCTCGACAGCGTCATGTAGGCCGCGCGCCCGGGCCTACTCTGGAAGCAACGAAACCCTGGAGGAACAATGACCGTATTGACCGCCGATTTGTACGACGAGCGTGGCGACGAGCTGCAATCCGTACCCCTGCAGTTTCAGACAATCGGCGGGCGAACCCGCTTCAGCGGCCCGATCCGCACGGTCACCTGCTTCGAAGACAACGCCCTGCTCAAGTCCATCCTGTCCACGCCCGGTGACGGTGCCGTGCTCGTCATCGATGGCGGCGGCTCCCTCAACTCGGCCCTCATGGGTGACATGATCGCCGACCTCGCGGTCGCGAACGGCTGGTCCGGCGCCATCATCAACGGCGCGGTGCGTGACCGGGTCGCCATCGGCGCCCTCGACCTCGGCGTGAAAGCCCTCGGCAGCAATCCGCGCAAGAGTTCCAAGACCGGCTCGGGCACAGCGGATACCGTGGTCGAGTTCGCCGGTGTGACCTTCACGCCCGGGCGCACCGTCTACTGCGACGAAGACGGGATTCTGGTCGAACGCTAACCGTTGATCGAGTACGGCTGTTACTGCTGAACGTCGTCGATGCGCACGACGACGAAGTTGGCGTCGAGCTCGACGTCGCGGTCGCTGCCGTTGTCGAGGGTGACCTCAACCTCGTAGACGTGGTCCCAGTCGTCGTCCCGGTCGAAGTCGGTCACGCGCCCGCTGCCGATCGCAGCGAGGGCTGCGGCTTCGGCGCTCGAGCGCTCGCTGGCAGCCTGGTCGGCGGCGCTCGTGTCGGTCGCCGCGCTCGGTGCCGATGAGCTGTTGTTCGACGAGTTGTTCGAGTTGTCATTGTCGAAGTCGCCGACCCAGACCACGTCGAAGGCGTCGTTGAGTTCCACGTCGACCGTGGTGCCGTTCTCGAGGCGCACCTCGAGGTCGTAGGCGCTGCCGCCGTCATCGTTGCGCGCCGCGCTCGTCACGGTGCCGGGGCCAACTTCGGCCAGGGCTGCGTTACTCGCACGGTCGAGCGTCTCGCCGGAGAGGGGGCCATCGTTATCGCCGATATCGCTGACGGCCAGGGCAATACCTGCGCCGCTCAACACGAGTACGACGCCGATGGCGCTGGCGATGAGAATATTCTTCTTGTTCATGGTACAGGTGCCTTACGTCGGTGCCCCCAGGCGAAGGGGACCGAAAAGGCCATGCCTAAGTTGCTTAGCTTCAGCATAATCGAAGGAATATACGTCCCCTAATGGTCGCGCGCACGCTCAGGTAATTCACTGGTTGAGAGAGCGACCGATCGGTCAGAGGCGATTCAACGCATCCGTTGCGGCAAACTGATCGAGAACGGCCCGCACTTGAATCGACGCCTCGGTGCGCCCCGATCGTACGTCGGGAATGCGCAGAGCCGGCAGCTCGCTCGGCGTCGGAAAATTCGTGTAGGAGTCGCGCATGAACTGATCGAGGCGCTCGCCCACCTTCGGATCCTCGGTCCACAACCGCGGCAGCCGGGCTGGCTCGGTGAGGGGATCGAACCCGAGCAGGGCCACCCGGTTAGCGAATCCGGCTGTGAGGTCGGAGTCGTCGGTGGGTAGCGGGCGAGCCATTCGTGCTCCGGCGAAGACCACTCCGGCACCGAGCAGGAGCCAGGCGACGGGCAGAATAGCCTGCATGCTGACTTCACCGCCGGTGAGCAGAACAAAGAAGTAGGCGAAGACCCAGACCACGGGCGACAGCAACATGAGGGCAATTCCACCTCGACGAATGGATCGCGAGCGCTTCGACCGGAGCGTGGTTGTGCCGGCCTGGCTGGCGGCGAGGGCCTCCTGCTCTGCCGGCGAGATAACTTGGCTGGCATCAAACCGCCAGGCGGCCAGGATGGCCTCGTCGCGAGCTGCGATAGCCTGGCTCAGCAGGGACGCCCGCGGGGCCCAATCGCAGTATCTCTGACCGTCTGGTGATTGCACCCACAACCGATAGTTGATGTGGCGTTGCTCACTGACACCTTGCCAGGTGGCATAGGACGTTGCCGAAGCCGCTGCGGTCGCCCGGGCAGTCGTTGTGAACGGAGTTTGGAGTCCCTCCGGCTGTTCCGGGGAGGTGCTGGCATTGAATGCGGCGACGGCGGCCGTCGCCGCGGCCTGCGTATTGGTGACCGCGCGCGACAGATCATTGTCGATCATGAATTTCCCCCGGTCATTTCTACGACCAACGGCAACATGCCGGGCTGGTCGTGCCGTGGGGTTGCTGTCGAACAACCGGGCAATGTCATCGTGGCACAACTCATTCGGTAAAAGTCCAGCCAAGCCGATGCCACCCCCGTACTGGGGTGAACAAAGCCGTCCCAGTGCGATAAATCAGGCATCTGACCCGCGCGCAAGCTCCCGATCGGGGGCTGCTGGGGCTGGCCGTCCGACGGCTAAGTTCAAACACCCGAAGAGGAGAACCGTGACCATCGATGCTTCCATAATGCGACAGCGTTGCCCTGCGCAGTCGATCATAGAAGTGCTCCTGCTTGAGCAACGCCTGGTTGCGCCCCGCAGCCCGGTGCAACGCCTGGTCGGTCGCCGCTCGGCGCGGACAGCGCGCGCTGCTTCGACGCCGCTCGCGCTGAAATTGCCGTGGGGCTGGCTCTGGCCGAACTGCCCCGGGAATGGATCGTCTTCCACTCCCTGCCGGTGGGTGAGCGCGGCGCCGACGTCGATCACCTCGTGATCGGGCCGGGCGGGGTATTTGCCCTGCACTCCGACCGTCAGGCGCGCAAGTCGGTACTGGTCGCCGGGCGCAGTGTGCTGGTCGGTGCCCGCAAGATTCCCTATATAAGGGCGGCCGAATTCGAGGAGGTCAGCCTCACCACTCTGCTGTCCGAGCGGATTCCGCACGCCGCGTCGGTGCACGGAGTGGTCGTGCTCTTCGATACCAAGAGCGTGACGGTGAAGGCCCAACCGTCGCGGGTAAAAGTGATCGAGGCGGCCGATCTGTGCGCCTGGCTGCAGGGGCTCCCTCCGGTGCTTGCCCCCCTCGACCGCTTGAAAATTTCCGGGTTCGTCGAGAACCCCGCGCTCTGGCAGGCCCTCGTAGCGTTGGAACCGGCTGAGATTCTGCAGCGCTTCGGCGAGCTTGAGTCAGAAGTGGCGCGGGCGCGTCGTACCCGCCTGCTGTGGTTGCCGCTCGGAATGGTTCTCACGACGCTCGGGGCCCTGGAAATGCTGCTGACGTTGCCGCGGCTCGTCAGCGCGCTCTAACCCGCGCGGCACGGCACGGCAGAAGCCGCTCGGCGCCGCACAATGCACGGAGTCGAGCGGCTTCTGCTCGTGCTTGTTAGGAGGTCGGTGCGGTCGGGGCATCCGTCGGCGGGTGCGGTGCGACGGGTGCGGTGCCGTCATCGGTTTCCCGCGGGCCGCCCTGGGCCGGGCCGCTTCCGGGACCGTCCTCGCCGCCGGGGCGGCCCGCTCCGGGCTCCGTGGCCGAGTCGCCATCGGCTTCGGCGCCGGGACCGTTGGAGATGCTGGAGTTATTCGAGGCCAATTCGGCGTTCGAACCCACGCTGGTGCCAATGCCGAAACCGATCCCGGCGCCAACGAGAAGCAGCGCAGCCGCGGCGGCGCTTCCGATGAGAACGGGCTTGCGGTACCAGGATCCTCCCGTCTTCTTCTTCGGGGCGGCCGGGTCGTACGGCGCGTTCGGCATGGCGTAGCCGTTCGCGGCGGCCGCGAACGGAAGGGTCGCGTGCGCCTCGCTGGCCAGCGGCTGCCCGGCGTTCGGCACATCGTGCAGCGGAACCGTCGCGTTCGAATCAAACGGCAGGGTGGACTGAGCGTCATAGGGCGGGCTCGACTGCGAGTCGACGGCTTCGGTCGCGGCCGTTTCGTCCTGTGCGGCCGCAGCTGTTTCGGGCGTTGAACCCTCCGAGGCGCTGGACGACGGGTTCGGGTCGTTCGGGTCGGTGGGCTGGGAATCGTTGGTGCGGGTCATAATTTCTCCTACGCGTGAGCTAGTGGATGCCCACTCGGGGCTTCTCTCTTTTTCAGCCTCGGGGGCGAATCTGAAGACGAACTGAATCTTGCCGGGGGTCGCCAAACGGTCAGCAGGAGCATAGTAAACGCTCAGCTTGGCCCCGCACTGTTAGAGCGTGCCCACCGAACCTGCCCGCGTTCTCGTCGTCGAAGACGAGGAGACGCTGCGCAGAGCGATCGGCCAGGCGCTCGTTCAGGCCGGTTTCGTCGTCGATACCGCGCCCGACGGTGAGAACTTCGCCGAGCGCATCGCCAGATTCCGGCCCGATGCCACGGTGCTCGACATTATGCTGCCCGGCGAGAATGGGCTGCACCTGGCCCAGCGGCTGCGGGCTGCCGGCAACACACCCGTGCTCTTCGTGACCGCGCGTGACGCGGTCGACGATCGGCTTGCCGCGTTTCAGGCCGGCGCCGACGACTACATCATGAAGCCCTTCGTACTGGCCGAGCTCGCGGCACGGGTGACCGCCGTGCTCCGCCGCACCGGACGCCTGGTCTCCCCGACCATGCAGGTCGGCGACCTCGTCATTGACGAAGAGGCCGCGACCGCCACACGGGCGGGTGTGCTGGTCGACCTGACCGCCACGGAGCGCCGCCTGCTCACCTACCTCGCCCACAACCGCGGACGCACCCTCTCCAAGACCCAGATCCTCACCCAGGTCTGGGGTTACGACGACTACGACCCCAACCTGGTCGAGGCCTACGTGAGCACCCTCCGCCGAAAACTCGACGCAACGGTCCGCGCCTCATCCACACCGTGCGGGGGATCGGCTACCGCCTCACCGCCTGACCGGCACCGATACCAGCGGATGCCGTCTGCTCGTCGCGCACGCGGCATCCGTTTCCCTTCTACGAAAGTACGCCCGATGCGCACCACCTCACTGCGACTGCGAGTCGTCGCCGCAGTTCTGGCGATGCTCACGATTGTGCTGGTGGCGGTCGGTATTCTGATCAACCTCGTGCTCGGCGGTCAGCTGCGCGCCGACCTGCAGCAGCGGCTGATCGACCGGGCCGGGTACGCGCAGATTCTGGCCGAGCAGGGCCTGGAGGCGCAGAGCCTGGCGAACCGGCTCACCGGCGACGACGTCACCGTGACCTACTCGGTCGGCGGCGACACGGTCTACGGGCGGGCCGACCCCACTCCCGGCGCCGACCGTGGCCCTGGCATGCCGCCGCACGCCGAATCAGTGCCGGGCGCCGTCGTCACCCAGAGCGGCGACCGACTCTCGGTCACCCAGACCGTCGCCGGCGGAACCCTCACCCTCAGCTCGAGTGAGGCCGGCATCGACGCGGTGCTGGTGCAGATGCGCACGATCGAGGTCGTGGCCGGCCTGCTCACCATCGTCGTGACCTGGCTGTTGCTGACCGGTGTGGTCGGAGTCGCGCTGCGTCCACTCACCCGCATGACGTCTCGCACGAGCTGCGCACCCCCGCCGCCGGTCTACAGGCCAGCGCGGAGACCCTGCTGCGTGACAACCCGCCTCGCGCCGAGCGGGAAAGCCTCACGGTTGGCGCAGGTTGCGACCAACCTGCTCGGGAACGCGCGCAACGCCACCGAGGTGGGCGGCAGCATCCGCACCTATCTGGCCGTTGTTGACGGCGCGGTGCAGCTGACGGTGAGCGACTCTGGAGCCGGTGTGCCCGAGGCCGACCGCGAGCGCATCTTCGAACGTTTTGTGCGCCTCGACCCGTCGCGGGCGAGTAACCGCGGTGGTTCCGGCCTCGGTCTGTCGATTGCCCGAGCTCTCGCCAGGGCGCACGGCGGAACCCTCGAGTGCCTGGGCCCGATCGCGACCCCTGGCGCGCTGGCCGGTGCTCGTTTCGCATTGACGCTGCCGCGCGCCGACTGAACAGACTCGGCCTATTCGCAGCCGGTTCCGTCGCCGTCGCGGTCAAGATGGCGGCCGTAGCCGGGCTCGCCAACGTGCACCGGGGCCGCGCCGGCCACCCGCGCGGCGGTGCAGTTCTGAAAGAAGACGTCGCTCGGCGGGTCGGCCACCGGTGCCGGCGCCGGTGCGACGACGGGGTCGGTGGCCGTCGCGACCTCGTTCGGGCAGTCCGACAGGATGCGCGTCATCGCATCGTGTTCGGCTGTCGTCACCCACAGCGCATAGGTCGCCTTCACCGAAATCTGCCGAGCTACATAGGCACACCGATAGCTTTTCAGCGGCGGCAGCCAGGTGGCCGTGTCGCCATCCCCCTTGCGCGAGTTGGTGACGCCGTCGACGGCGAGCAGGTTGAGCGGATCGTTGGCCAGCGCCACCCGCTGCTCCTGCGACAGCTGCTGCGCTCCGGTCTGCCAGGCGTTCGACAGAGCGACGACGTGGTCGATCTGCACGAGCGACGAGGTCGTCTGGCCGCGCACGAAGTCGATGGTCAGTCCGGTGTACGGGCCGAGCAGGATGCCGCTCTGCACCTCACAATCAGTGGCCACTACGAGCACGGTCAGGTCGCGGGCCAGGATATCGTTTCGGGTGTCGCATCCGTTTTGGTCCAGGTCCTGCCAGGCCGAACCGAAGCTTCCCTCACGGTCGTAGCCGGTCTTGGGCGCGCGCCCCTTCACCGGCAGGGTCGCCAGCACGGCCAAGGCCGCGTTGTCGGGCCCGGGCGGCGGCGCGGTTTTTGCCGTTACCGTCAGCCTGGGCTCGATGGTCGCCGTCGGTGCCCCGCTGCTGGTTGGGTCGGCCAGATTCGACGAAACGGATGACCCCGCCACCGACGTTCCCACCAGGATCGCCGCGAGCACCCCCACGATCAACCCAATTAGCAGGAACGATCGGGTCGGGCGTCGAACGGTCATGGGGCTCCTTCTGGCCGCGCGGCACGACCCTTCGAATATACGTGGTGCGACCCGGTCGCCTCGAGACGTGGCGGCATCCGCTTGGTGAAAAGTAACCCATTCTGGGGGTCTTGTGGCGGGGGCGGCACTGGCAAGGTATAGAACCCGGCGAGGAGCCCGATGACTCACATACTCTCCACGCGGCGGCGTCTGTCGACGCCCCCGGTATTGCCCGAATCGACGCGCACCGGAGCGCCTCGATTATCAACCGGCCCAACCTGGCTGCTCGGCCGCGTGTCCCGCCCCGCGGCGACGCCGACCGACTTGGCGCTGGCTCGTGCGCAGGTTGAATCCGCCGTCGACAGGCTGCTCGCGACGCTGCCCGAACATTGGGCCGCATTCACGTTGCCCACACTCGATGCTGATGGTCCGAGCGCGATGCGCCTGCTGGTCGGCCCCGGCGGGGTTCTCGCCCTGCACGCGCAGCTCTGCGACGGTCAGATTGCCTGGGTGCATTGCCAGAGCGTGCTCGTCGCCGGGCGGCGCTCGCCGGATCTCGCGGCGGCACAGGCCGACGCGAATCAGCTCACCACGCAGATTCGCGGGCGGCTGCCGCTACGCACCGCGGTGCAGCCGGCGCTGGTGCTGCTGGGCGCCCGCGTACTGTGGGTCACCGGCCGTTCGGGAAGAATGACCACAGTGCCGGTGCTCGGGGCGGCGACGCTCGGCGACTGGCTGGCCGCGCGCCCGCAGGTGTTGCGCCCGATCGAACGCATGGAACTCGCCGCCGTGATCGACAACCCGCTCACCTGGGGTCGTCGCCCGACTATTCTGCCCCGGCCCGGTAGCGTGGGGGACTAGCCACCCGGCGACCGCGGTGGCACGGCAATGACGCCCCCGGATTGGACCCTCGATGCACACCGACGACCTCGCCCAACTGCAGATTCTGCTCGACCAGGAACGCACCCTGCAGTTCGACGCGTTCAGTCACGACGATGCGTGGGCGCTCGGCACCCGCCTCCGCACGACCGCCGCCGCCCAGGCGTTGCCGGTCGCGATCTCGATCGTGCTGGGTGACCAGCGGGTGTTCCAGGTGGGCCTGGCGGGAGCATCCGCTGATAATGACGGCTGGCTGGAGCGCAAGTTCGCCGTCGTGCGCCGCTACGGGCACTCATCGCTCGCCGTCGGCGTGAAATTTCGCAGCCGCGGTGTCGACTTCGACGTTGATGCCCGACTTGATCCCACGCGTTTCGCGGCGCACGGGGGAGCGTTCCCACTGTTCGTGCGTGGGTCGATGGTGGGCGTGGTCGGCGTCTCCGGGCTGCCACAGCTCGACGATCATGCCCTCGTCGTCGAGGCGCTGCGGGCGCAGTTGGCGGCGGCCTGACCCGTTAACGTTTGGCTGGCCGGTGACCCTTGGCCGAGAGCAGTCGGGCCCGCACCGAGAACGCGCCGCCGATCACGAGCGACACCACGGCCGCCGGCAGAATGACGTCGACGAACTGGTTGCCCGAGAGCAAGTTGGCCAGTAGCAACAGAACGGCCAGGCCGCTGAACGCGAGCCCTGAGATCGCGCAAACGTTGAACGTCAGGTGTAACACGAGTAATTCCAATCAGTGGGGTGGCTTTCAGGTTAGCCGACGTTGCCCGGCTGAGTGGGGGAGGCCGTCGCCTCCGCAACTCGAATGAGCATTACTTATTAATTGCTAACCAATGTTGCGGCCCTGCCGATTGTGAACACTGAATCGGCAGGTGCCGGTGGCACGATAGTACGAGGTGCGAACCCGTGGTGAGGCAAGTGAACGTGGCTATGACAAGTCTTAGGCCTGGACTACCGTCTCGTGATCACGAGCCGGCTGCCTCGGTGATGCCCATCGCAACTCTGGTCCCGTCTGCTCCCGGTGGGTTTGCCGGGCAGTCCGTCGTCGAAGAACTGCTCCGCCAGCACGCCGATCGGCCGGCACGTTCTCGGATCGCGCGCACCCTGGGAGCCTCGCCGCTTGACGCGAACGAGCTCAGCTGGTTGCGCGCCGCGCAGGCCGAGATGATCGTCGGCGATATTCTCGGTCGGCTCCCTGAGGGCTACAGCATTTACCATTCCCTGCCCATTCGCAATACCGCGTTCTGGGTCGACCACCTCGTCGTGGGCCCCGGTGGAATCTTCTCGATCAATTCCAAGACGCACTGGGATCGCGACCTGACCGGGGCGTTGCGCTCGATTCCGATCAATGATCACGCCATGCCGTACCTGCGCGATGCCCGGTTTGAATCGGCCCAGATCACCGCACTGCTCGGTGCTGTGCTGCCGGCCACGACCGTGGTTCAGTCCGTTATTGTGCTGGTCAATCCGCACAAAATTCTGCTGGCTCGCAAGCCGGATGCCGTGACGGTCATCGACTCCCCGCGCTTGCGCCGGTGGCTCGTGGCTCGCCCGCGGGTGTTCAGCGCCGAGCAGCAGGCCGCGCTCACCGCCGCCATCGACGACCCGGCGACCTGGCGCGCAGCGGCCCAGCCGCTCGCTCCGGCGCACCTGCACGCACGATTCACCACACTCGAACAGCAGGTTGCCGCAGCCCGCACCCGACGCACCACGTTCGCGGTGCTCGCCGGTGCGGCTGCTGCGACGGTGCTGGCTGTCGCCACCTCACCCCTGATCGTCGCCGCCGTCGAGTATCTCGCGGTGCGCTAGGCGAGGCGCTCGAGAACCGTGCCCTCGCGCATCCGCTCGACGCGTACGACGTGGTCGCGCAGGTCGCGCACTCCGCGCGGAATGGCGAGTTCGGCGATATCCTGCCCCTTGGTCACCGCGTGCGACCGGGTCGGATGCTTGTAGTCCTCGATCGACTGGAAGGTGTCGCGCCCCCGCGGCTCCTTGCTGTGCCGCTGCGCGAAGCCGGAGTTGAGCGCGCTCAGCTCGATCTCGTTTTCGTGCGCGGCGACCAGACTCTTGGTGCTGAGGGTGATCACGGTGTGGGCGTCGTCCCGATAGGAGCGGGCGTTCAGCAGGTCGCGCAGCAGCCGTGGCTGCAGGTGAAAGAACACCCGGTCGTTCAGGGCTGCGTACCATTCGGCGAGGGTCATATCGTCGAGGGCGTCCTCGAGCGACGGCTCATGAATGGCCTTCTGATGACGGATGACCGCGGTTCCGAATTCCGCATGCTCCAGCACGCGTGACTCACCTCGTCGCTTGCTGAGAATGGCGGCCTGAGGTGCGCCCTGCTTGACGCCCCAGCGGGTCACGAGCGCGGCCGGACTGAGCAGCCCGTGCCGCTCGATGGCGGGCCAGCTGCCGTCGGCGGCCACGTGGTAGAGCTCGGGGTACAGACGAATCAGATCGCGGGACAGCACGGTTTCGAGCGTACTCGCCGCTGGAGTGGCCGCGAGCCAGACCGCCCGTTCAGATCAGCTGCCGAGCTTGAGCGTCGCGAGCACCGTGCGGCCGCTCGATGACGCGCGCGGCACCATGTCCACAAGCGCGATCTGGGTCAGCCTGAGCGCGTCGCCCGCGTGCACTCGACCCTGCGACTTCACGGTGACGTGCGCCCGAAAATCCGGCCCGGAAAACGCCGGCCCGGCCGGAGACGTGGCGAGTGGCCGCAGCACGGCAACGAGCAGGTCGTGCAGCCTGGTCAACGCGGCGTTCTCGTCGATCAGCGTCACGGCAATGTCATGGTGCCGACCAAACAGCTCGTCCTGCCCGGCGACCACGGTGATAGCAGGGAATCCGGCCAGCGCGGCGGCGGTGGCGCGTGCGATCTCGTCTGGGGAGGCATCCGTTTCAAAGGGCGCGAGCACGGTGATGTGCAGCGGCCAGGCGGCGACGAAGAAGCTCGCTCCGGTTTCGAGCGGCGTAAGCGGCAGAACGACAACAAGGCGGGGCATGCGCCGAGTCTAAACGGGCCGATGTGGTCGACTCGTCGTTCACAACTGCGGAGATCTCGACCAGACCCACGTGCTGCAGTGAAAATTTTGCCTGATTCTGGTGATCCATCCGCAGTTCTGCACGCCGGCCCAGCTTCGGGAAGCGGTTCGCCTAAGCGGATGCCCGCCGAGCCAGCGCGATGACGGCAGTCATGCCCGCCAGAAGAGCCAGGAGTGCGCCGGCTAGTGGCAGCGCGGGGTCGGAATGACTTCGATATTGATCGACGTGCTCACTCCGTTGAGGGTCGCCGTGATGATATGCGGGGAAGATCTTCGATGACCACGACATTCGCGACGACTGGAACACGTCCCTGGCCTGGAAGCGCGACATGGAGGCGACGTCATGGTGGCACGGCCGCATCGTGGCGGGGCTGGCCTCCTACTGGGTGTACCAGCATCTCGGCAACATGTCGCCGGCGGAACGCGCCGCCGACGAGATCTGGCGGGAGATCGCGGCCCACATCGGTAAGACCGAACTCGATCTCACCGCCCGGCTCGACGAGCGGATGCGCGGCGGCTTTCGGCACCTGCTGGTCGGCACCTCACTGCCCTTTCTCCTGCCGCCCGGCCTTCACCACCTCGAATCGTGGGATGAAGCAGTCTCCACAGGAGCGTGGGGCAGGCCCGCGGCCCGGGTGGGCGAGCGCCTGCGCCGGCTCGTCGATCTGGAGCATTGGGCCGCGTTTGAGCGCAGTTTTCGCCAGCTGGCACGCATGGCCACCGAGGTGGCCGACGGCCGCCGCGGCCCGGCTCCGCAGACCGTGACATTCCTGTCAGGCGACGTGCGCTACTCAACGGTCTCCGAGGTGCAGCGCGCGACGGGGAGCCGCATCGTGCAGGCCGTCTGCTCGCCGATCCGCAATCCGCTGCCCATCATCATGCGCTCGTTCTCCGCCGTGCTCGCCTACACCATCGCCACAAGGCTGACCGCGCTGCTGGCCCGATCTGCCGGGGTCAGGTCGCCACGGTCACCGTGGCGCCGCGAAAGTGATGAGGGCCGAAGCCGTCGAGCACCCGCACGACGGCGCAACCCGCCCGCCGTGGCGATCGTGGCAGATGCCTGCACGGACCGGGTCTCCCGGTCGAGGTCGGTGTTAGCGGATGCCGCGCGCCAGCGCCCGCCGCGCCGCCGCCGCCACGTGCTCCACGGTCACACCGCTAAGCGCCATGATCTCAGGCCCGCTGCCCGATTCGCCGAAGTCGTCGATGCCGACGACCTCGCCGTCAGGGCCGACCCAGCGCCACCAGCCGTCACTGCGCCCGGCCTCCACGGCCACCCGGGCGTGCACCGCTAAAGGCAAAACCTCGTCGCGGTAGGCCGGGGATGCGTCGGCAAACCACTCCACGCACGGCATCGACACGACGCGCACCGCGAGGCCGTCAGCGCTGAGCTGTTCGGCCGCAGCAATGGCCACGGAGACCTCACTGCCGGTCGCGATCAGCGCTAAGTCGAGGCCGGTTCCGCTCTGCCAGGTCACGTATCCGCCGGCGGCAACGCCCGCGTCGAGCCCGCTGCGAACGCCGACGACCGGCACGTCCTGACGCGACAGTAGGAGTGCCGCTGGCCCGTCGGGGCGGGCAACGAGGCGACGCCAGGCGGCCACGGTTTCGGCAGCATCCGCTGGGCGAATGACGGCCAGGCGCGGCACGGTGCGCAGCGAGGCGATCTGCTCAACCGGCTGGTGGGTGGGGCCGTCCTCGCCGACCGCGACCGAATCGTGGGTGAAGACGTAGAGCACGGGCAGGCGCATGAGCGCAGCGAGTCGCATCGCCGGGCGCAGGTAATCGCTGAACACGAGATAGGTCGAGCCGAACGGCCGCCACGGACCGGCCAGGGCGATGCCGTTGAGAATCGCGGCCATGGCGTGCTCGCGAATACCGAAGTGGATGAAATCCCCGCCGGGGTTGGTCGCCGAAACGGCCGTGCCCGGAACGGTCACGTTGGTGGAGCCGCTCAGGTCGGCCGATCCGCCCCAGAGCGCCAGCGCTGGCGTCAGCGCCTGAATGACCTGGCCGTTGGTCTTGCGGGTGGCCACCGGCGTGCCCGGCGCGGCAATAACGACGGCGTCGAGCGCCGCCGTGGCGGCCGCCTGGTCGGTGCCGGAGTGAAAGGCGAGCCAGGCCTGCGCCGCTAAGGGGTGTGAACCGGCCCACGCGGCGAAGTCCGCGCCCCAGCCCGCCTCCAGGTCGAGTCCGCGCTGTACGGCGCGGCGGCAGAAGGCGAGTGCCTCGGGCGAAACGAGCTGCGCGAGTGTGGCGTGCGCCTCGAACCCGAGGGAGCGTTTGATGGCGGCGAGTTCGTCGGCCCCGAATCCGCCGGAGTGCGCGGCCGGCTGCCCGCCGAACACGGCCGAGGGGGCTCCGATGGTGGTGGACACGGCCACGAGGGTGGGGCGACCGGTGCGGGTGGCGGCGAGGCGCAGCATCCGTTCGATGCCGTCGAGGTCGGTGGCGTCGGAGATCTCCAGCACTCGCCAGCCGTAGGCGCGGTAGCGGGCGCGCACGTCTTCGGCGAAGGCATCCGTGGTTGGCCCGTCGATGGTCACGCCGTTGTCGTCCCAGATCAGCACAAGATTCTCGAGGCCGAGGGTGCCGGCCAGGCTCGACGCCTCGGCCGAGACGCCCTCCTGCAGGCAACCGTCGCCGGCCACCGCCCAAACGGTGTGGTCGAGCAAAGCCGAGCCAGGCGTAAAGGTGGCGGCCTCCTTGCGGGCGGCGATCGCCATTCCCACAGCGGATGCCACCCCCTGCCCGAGCGGGCCGGTGCTCATCTCGACACCCACGGTATGGCCGTGTTCCGGATGCCCCGGGGTACGCGAACCGAGCGTGCGGCTGGCCGCAATATCGTCGAGGGTCAGGCCGTAGCCGGTGAGAAACAGCTGCACGTAGAGCAGCAGGCTCGCGTGCCCGGCGCTCAGCACGAACCGGTCGCGGGCCACCCAGTGTGGGTTGCTGGGGCTGTGCCGCATCACGCGGGAGTACAGCACGTGCGAGAGTGGGGCGAGCGCCATCGCGGTGCCGCCGTGGCCGTGGCCTTTCGACTGCACTATGTGGGCAGGAATAGCAGTGGCAGCAGCAACCGCCCGAGCTTCAGCGGAGCGATCAACATCGGCATCGATGGTGACAGAACGAGAATTCACAGTCATACTTTACACATTGGTATATAAATATACTTAAGTCAATCGAAGGAGCTGCGGTGGCCCACGCCATGTCGACCGGGTCGGGTGTCGTGCTCGATCTCATTCGCGCGGGCTTGGCGACGACTCGCCCGGCACTGATCGACGAACTCGGCTGGTCGCGCATCACCCTCGCCCGCCGGCTCGACGAACTGCTCGCGGCCGGCATCATCATTGTCGCCGGCCAGAGTGATTCCCGTGGTGGCCGCCCCGCCGAAAGCTTCGCGATCAACACAGACGCCGGCCTGCTGCTCAGCGTCGACATCGGCGGCTCGCACACCCGCGTGGCGGTGACCGATCTGGTCTCCACGATTCTCATCGAAGACCAGGCTGATATCGGCCTCTGGGAAGGCCCGGACACCGTCTTCACTTGGGCCAACCAGGTGTTCGACTACCTATTGCGCCAGCTCGGCAAGACCCGCGCCGACGTGCGGGGGATCGGCGTGGGCGTTCCCGGTCCAGTGGATGCCGCGACCGGCCGGCTCGCCGCCCCCCAGATCGACGCGCAGTGGAACGACGTGCTCGTGCAGGACTATTTTTCGGCCGACTACACCGCCATTTTCGCCGTCGACCGTGACGTGAACATCATGGCGGTCGCGGAATCCCGGCTCGGCTGGCCGGAGCATCGGGACCTCACCGTGCTCAAGGTTGGCCTCGGCATCGGCTGCGCGCTCGTGCTCGACGGCCGGGTCTACCGCGGTGCCCGCGGCGGTGCCGGCGACTTCTCCCACAGCTTTCGCTACGGCGACGAGCTATGCAGCTGCGGGCAGCGCGGCTGCCTCGAGGCCGTCGCGAGCGGTTACGCCATTCGCCGCGAGCTCAACGCTCTCGGCTACCGCATTCGCACCACCGGCGACATCGTTGCCTTGTCGCGCATGGGCTCACCCGATGCCGTGCGGCTGCTCGCTGCCGCCGGCGCCGAGATCGGGAACGCCCTCGTCGATGTCGCCGGGCTGCTGAACCCCGCCATGATCGTCATCGGCGGCCAGCTCGCCGAGGCCGGCGACCCCTACCTGTCGTCGGTGCGCGAGGCCCTCCTCGCGCACGTGCGCGCCTTCTCCGGCACCGGTCTCACCGTGGAGCCGAGCCGGCTCGGCAACAAGGCCGGCGTTCTCGGTGCCTCGCTCATCGCGCAGGACGCCCTGTTCGAGGCCGACCGCATCAGTCACCTCACGCGCTAAGGACTTTCACCCCGACTTTGGATCACTTGTAGACAAAAGTTCCGAATGCGCATTAGGCTCGGAGACACGGCACCAAACATTTTGGGGCAGACGACGTGGTCTTGCAGTTTGAGGGCCAGAACCAAGGAGTCAGGCATGGCAGTCAATCTCGCCGACGAACTCGACCAGGCATCCATTCGCACCCACGTCGTCGCCGCCGACTGGCAGGCCGCGATCACCCTGGCCGGCGACGCGCTCGTGGCCGGTGGCGTCACGACCGACGACTACACGGCCGAGATGATCGCTGCGGTTGACAAGCTCGGCCCCTACATCGTCATCGCACCCGGTCTGGCCATCGCCCACTCCCGCCCATCGCCCGCCGTGCTGCGCGCCGGGCTCAGCTGGGTCACCCTCGACGAGCCAGTGAAGTTCGGCCACAAGAAAAACGACCCGGTGTCGCTCGTTATCGGCCTGGCCGCCCCCGACCACGAAGGCCACCTCGAGATGATGCAGGCCCTCGCCGGGGTGCTGATGAACGCCGACCTGCTCGCCGCGCTCAAGGCGGCCGATTCGCCGGCCGAGGTTCTCGCGATCATGTCCAACCCCCAACTGCTCACAGAAAAGGCACTCTCATGAAGATCATCGCGGTCTGCGGAATGGGGATCGGCACATCCGTTCTCTTGAAAATGAACACCGAGAAGGTGCTGCGCACACTCGGCATCGACGCCGACGTTGAGGCCGCCGACATCGGCGTGGCTCGCGGCATGGCGCGCGACGCCGAGATCGTGCTGACGAGCGAAGAGCTCGCCGAGGAGATCGGCGACGTCGAGGCCCAGGTCATCGTCATCGACAACTTCTTCGACCTTGAAGAAATCACCCAGAAACTCACCGACGCACTCGAATAATCCTGTTTCATCAACCGCACGTCTGAGTAAGAGAGGGAGCACCCCGACATGGAGTGGTTCTTAGTCATTCTGGATTTCATCGGCCAGCAGATTTTGAATGTGCCGGCCTACCTGGTGGGCATCATCACGGCCGTCGGACTCATCGCCCTGCGCCGCCCGGTCGGAACCATCATCGGCGGCAGCCTCAAGGCAGCCCTCGGCTTTCTCATTCTCGGTGCCGGTGCCGGTGTGGTTGTCGCCTCACTCACCCCGCTCGGCGACCTGATTCTCAAGGTCACCGGCGCGCAGGGCGTGATTCCGACCAACGAGGTCATCACAGCCCTCGCCGCCGAGGAATTCGGAGCGACCAGCGCCTACGTGCTCGTCGTCGGATTCATCGTCATGCTGCTTCTGGCACGATTCACCCCACTCAAGTACGTGTTCCTCACCGGGCACCACATGGTCTTCATGGCCATGATGCTCGCGGTCGTGCTCTCGGTCGGCTTCGGATCCGAGCTCAGCTGGCTCGTCGTCGTCATTGGCGGTGGCCTGCTCGGCGTGATCATGGTCGTCATGCCGGCCTTCGCCCAGCCGTGGACCAAGCGCATCACCGGCGACGACACGATCGCCATCGGCCACTTCGGAACCCTCGGCTACATCGCTGCCGGCGCCGTCGGCCAGGCCGTCGGCAAGCGCAGCAAGAGCACCGAGCACATCAACTTTCCGCAGAACCTGCGCTTTCTGCGCGACTCCATGGTGGCTACCTCGGTCTCGATGGTCGCCATCTACATGGTCTTCGCCATCTGGGGCCTCATCGCGCTTCCCCGAGCGGATGCCCTCGCTATTTTCGGCTCCGTCGACGGAGGCGCGTTCATCATGGCCGCCTTCGCCCAGGCGCTGCAGTTCGGCGTGGGTGTGGCCATCATCCTCTACGGTGTGCGCACCATCCTCGGCGAGCTCGTCCCAGCGTTCCAGGGCATCGCCGAAAAGGTCGTGCCTGGTGCCCGCCCCGCGCTCGACATTCCGATCGTCTTTCCGTTCGCGGCCAACGCCGTGCTCATCGGATTCCTAGCGTCCTTCGCTGGTGGCTTGATCAGCCTCGGTGTGCTGGCCATCTGGCTCGGACCGGTGTTTGGTCTCGCCCTGATTCTGCCCGGCATGGTGCCGCACTTCTTCACGGGCGGTGGCGCCGGTGTCTACGGCAACGCCACCGGTGGTCGTATCGGTGCCATGGTCGGTGGTTTCGTCAACGGAATCCTGATCACCATCCTGCCGGCCATTCTGCTGCTCGTACTCGGCAACTTCGGCTTTGCCAACAGCACCTTCGGTGACGCGGACTTCGGCTGGTTTGGCACGCTCATCGGCGTGAGCCTGCTCGGCGACAACACCGCCATCGGCGTGACGCTCACCGTGCTCATCGGCGTGGTGTTGGTCGTCGCTGCGATCATCTTCCAGGTCAAAGTCACCAACAAGGGCTGGATGCCCGGCGCCAAGCACACCGCTTTCGTCGACGCTATCGAAGCCGACGTCAAGGCGGCCGCTGCGGCAACAAAGGCCGAGGCCAGGGCAGCACGCCTGGCCGCAGCCGAGACCGCGAAGACCGCCGAGCCGGCCGACAAACCGGCGTAACTTCGGCACGCAGGGGCCGCGCCGGTCGGTGCGGCCCCTGCGGGCACAACGCTCAGCGCAGGCGCCCCGGTTAGAGGCCGAGCGCGCTGTCGATGCGGCTGAGGCGAGCCAGTGACGACACATAGGCGGCATCGGCCTGGCCGGCTAGCCGCCCGAGGGCGTGTACGGCGGCGCGATCATCGCTGCCCATCTCGGTCGCGCACCACCGGCGCAGCAGCTCGGCATCTCCGCTGGCCCGAACGGATGCCCCGACCGCGCTCGTGATCTCGGCCCGCAGAGGTTCAATCGCCCGGGCGGTTGAGCGGGAGAGGAACGGGGCCGTATAGGCGGCGAGTGCTGCCGATACCTGTCCCTGGCGCACCAGGTGCAAGACCCGCGCCGCGTCAGACGTGCCGCGGAGGCCGGGGGCCAGGCGATACGGCGTTGACTGCAGCGCATCGCCGAGAACCTGCCGAATACGGTGCATTTCGATGCGGATGGTTGCCGCAGAACCGGTCTCACCGTGAATGGAGTAGGCGAGTTCGTCGGCCGTCCAGCCGCGATCCCGCGACTCCAACAGGGCCAGAATTTCCGCGCGCCGCGGCGAGAGGAGTACCCGGTGGCCGTCGGCGGTGAGAACCGCCGGGTGCTCACCCAATAAGTCGAGGGAGACCGCTGACGAGTGCCCGGCTGTCGGATTAACCGTGACCGCACCCACGGTTCTGGTTGTGCGGTCGTTCACCCGTTGTGCGGTCCGCAACAACTCCTCGGCAACGCGCACCCCACACTTGACCATGCGCACGCTGTCTGCCGTGACCGTATGGAGAGGCCCGGACACGGTGAGTACCCCTAGCACCACTCCGGTCTGCGGGTCTCGGATCGGCGAGGCCGTGCACGCCCAGGCATGATGCGAGCGCACGAGGTGCTCCGCCGAGAACAGCTGGGCCGCTCGGCCGCTGAGGACTGCTTCGCTGATGGCGTTCGTGCCCACACCCGCCTCGGACCAGTCGGCCCCCTCCACGAACTCCAGCCGATCGGCCTGCCGCAAGGCCGCCCGGCTGCCGACTCGCCACAAAACCTCACCGTGGGCATCGGCCAGCACGAGCAGATGCTGACCCTGAGAGCTCTCATCAGCGAGAAGCTCACTGAGGGCCGGCATCACCGTCTGCAGCGCATGCCCGCGGCGGAGCGCCACGGCATCCGCCACCTCATGCAGGTGCCGGGGCAGATGGCGGTCGGGGTCAATGCCGGCGGCGAGTGAGCGCTGCCAGGAGTTCCACACGTCGCCGGTGATCGCGGGCGGTGGTGCACCGTCGCGGGTGTGATCGTGGGCAGCGCGGAGCATCCGCTCGTATTTGCGGGGCGAAGAAAAACGCAGGCCAGCAGCGAGAACCACGCCGCTGGGCTCTGTGGACATGCGCTGTCTCCCTCATTGGATACGACGTTGAGGCCGAGCAGAGACCAGGTGTAACGCCTGTGCAACCCCTGCGGCCGTGTACTTGAACATACAGGTCGCGCCCGACAATGGGCCGATTCTTCGCTGGTTCACAAAGGAGTGACATGCCCGATACACCAATTACTATCGTCGAGAACTGGCTCGCCCGGTTCGATACCGCCCTGCAGCACCGTGACCTCGAGGGAGCCCTCGCGCTCTTCGCTGACGACTGCTACTGGCGGGATTTCATCTCGTTCACGTGGAATTTGAAAACCCTTGAGGGTAAGGACGACATAGAACGGATGCTCGCCGCCACCCTCGACCAGGTAAATCCGCATAGCTGGGCGCTCGCCGAACCGGCAACCGGTGTAGCCGGTGCCGTGGAGGCCTGGGTTACGTTCGAAACCGGTAGTGCTCGCGGATGCGCCCACCTCCGGTTGAACGACGGATTGTGCTACACCCTGCTCACCACGATGCAGGAGCTCAAGGGTTTTGAAGAGAAGAAGGGGCGCACCCGGGAGCAGGGCGTGTCGCACGAAATCACGAAAGGACGCACCTCGTGGCTCGAGAAGAAGACGGCCCAGGAGGCTCGGCTCGGTTATGAGGAGCAGCCGTATTGCGTGATCGTGGGCGGGGGCCAGGGCGGCATCGGCCTGGCAGCCCGCATGAAGCGGCTCGGTGTTCCCACGATCGTGATCGAGAAGAACGCCAAGGCGGGTGACTCCTGGCGAAATCGCTACAAATCCCTGCACCTGCACGACCCGGTCTGGTACGACCACCTGCCGTACCTCAAGTTTCCCGAGGACTGGCCCGTCTTTGCCTCGAAAGACAAGATCGGTGACTGGCTCGAGCACTACACCAGCATCATGGAACTCAACTATTGGTCGAGCACTGAATGCACCAAAGCGACTTTCGACGACGACGCCCAGGAGTGGCTGGTACAGGTCGTGCGCGACGGCACACCGGTCACCCTGAGACCCAAGCAGCTGGTCTTCGCACTCGGCGTCTCCGGGTATCCGAATACGCCGGTCTTCGCCGGCGCGGAGTCGTTCGCAGGGGAGCAGCATCACTCATCGCAGCACGGCGGCGGCGGTGACTACACCGGCAAAAAGGCCGTCGTGATCGGGTCGAACAACTCGGCCCACGATATCTGCGCCGACCTGTGGGAGCACGGAGCAGACGTCACCATGGTGCAGCGCTCGTCGACGCACATTTCACGCAGCGATTCGCTCATGGAGCTCGCACTCGGTGGGCTTTACTCCGAGCAGGCGCTCGCCAACGGGGTGACCACCGAAAAGGCTGACCTGCTCTTCGCGTCGTTGCCTTACCGCCTCCTGCCCGCCGCGCAGATTCCGGTGTTCGAACAGATGGCGCAGCGCGACGCCGAGTTCTACTCCCAACTCACCGCCGCAGGCTTCGACCTCGACTTTGGCACGGATGGTTCGGGCCTGTTCCTGAAATACCTGCGACGCGGCTCCGGCTATTACATCGATGTGGGAGCCTCGCAGCTGCTTATCGACGGTCGCGTCGCGGTGAAGTCGGGGCAGGTCGACCGCATCACGCCCGAGTCGGTGGTGCTCGCCGACGGTGCCGAACTCGAAGCTGATCTCATCGTGTATGCCACCGGGTATGGCTCCATGAACGGATGGCTTGCCGATCTGGTCTCACCGGAGGTCGCCGACCAGGTGGGGCGCTGCTGGGGATACGGGTCCGACACGCCAAAGGATCCGGGGCCGTGGGAGGGTGAACTACGCAACATGTGGAAGCCCACGAACGTTCCGCAACTCTGGATTCACGGCGGCAACCTGCACCAGAGCCGGCACTACTCCAACTACCTTGCGCTGCAGATCAAAGCCCGCATGGAGGGGCTTAATACCCCGGTGTACGAGCTGCAGGAGTCTCACTACACGCGCTGAAGGCGCTGAGCCCGAAAGCGGCTTACTGGCGGCCGGTCACGGATATCAGCGGCGGAAGGCGAGTGCCGACTCCCGGTCGGCCTCCACATTCGCCCGGTGAAGTTCGTGGTGGGCGGCCAGTTCCGGGCGGCGGCGAATGATGAACCACACCGTGGCGAGCCCAATGAACCACACCGGCGTCACGAGCAGCGCCTGCAGCGTGTCGGTCTTCTGCGTGAGTGCCCAGATCAAGAAGACGAAGAAGGCCAGCAGAAGGTAGCACATGAACACACCGCCGGGCATTTTGAACTTGGAGGCCGCGTGCAGCGCCGGGCGGCGCTTGCGGTACACGATGTAGCTCACGACGATGATCGCCCAGACGAAGATGAACAGCACCGACGACATGGTCGTCACCACGGTGAACACGGCCAGGATCGACGGGTTCGCATACAGCAGCACAGCGGATACCAGCAGAAACATGCAGGAGAACAGCAGCGCGTTAGCCGGCACCTTGTGGCGACTCAGACGATGAAAGCGCCCCGGGGCTGTGCCTTCCGCCGACAGCCCGAAGAGCATTCTCGATGTGGAATATAGCCCGGAGTTCGCCGAGGATGTCGCGCTGGTGAGCACGACGAAGTTGATGACGGCCGCGGCGGCGCCGAGCCCGGCGAGAGAAAACATGGCTACGAACGGACTCACATCGGCCGTGACCTCACGCCACGGAGTGACCGCCATGATCACGATCAGGGCCAGAACGTAGAACAGCATGATGCGAATGGGGATCGAGTTGATCGCCTTGGGCAGGTTCTTCTGCGGATTCTGCGCTTCGGCGGCCGTGGTGCCCACGAGCTCGACCCCGAGAAACGCGAACACAGAGAGCTGGAAACCGGCGATGAACCCCATCGGGCCAGTCGGAAACATACCGCCGTCATTCCACAGGTTGCTGAAACGCGCCGGGGAGCCACCGGGGGACTGAAACTGCGTGAACACCATCACGAGACCCACGACGATCAGCGTGACAATGGCCACGATCTTGATGAGGGCGAACCAGAACTCTGTCTCCCCAAACGCCTTGACACTGGTGAGGTTGAAGCCCAGCAGAACCAAGACCGCCACGAGAGCGGGAATCCACAGGGGCAGGTCGGGCCACCAAAAGCTCGTGTACAACGCGATAGCGATCAGTTCGGCGATGGCCGTGACGATCCAGCAGAGCCAATACGTCCAGCTCGTGAAGAAGCCGGCCCACGGCCCCAGCAGGTCACCGGCGAAGTCGCTGAACGACTTGTATTCGAGGTTGGAGAGCAGCAACTCGCCCATGGCCCGCATCACGAAGAACAGCATGAAGCCGATGATCATATAGACGAAGATCACCGACGGTCCTGCCAGCGAGATGGTCTTGCCGGATCCCATGAACAGGCCCGTTCCGATCGCCCCGCCGATGGCGATGAGCTGGATATGACGATTCGACAGTGAGCGTGCCAGGTGCGGCTGCGCGCTGGGCGCGGATCGAGTGCTGGGTTTCAATTGCGACATCGGAGATACTTCCTTGTAGTCCAGGCGATTGGCACGGGGAGAACACGGTAAGGGATGCCGGGGTGAAATCGGCCGACCCCGGCATCCGTTACCAACGACTACACGAGGGTGAGCTCGGCCTCGGTCACGAGGTCGGTCCAGTCCGCGAGCGGGAGGTCGAGAGCCACGCTGACCGAACGGTTCGCGATCTTGCCCGCGGCGATGTTGAGCCCGCCGGCGAGGGCGGCGTCACGCTCGAACGCTGCTCGCACGCCACGGTCGGCGATCGACAGGGCGTAGGGCAGCGTGACGTTGGTCAGCGCGAGGGTCGACGTCTGCGGCACGGCGCCGGGCATGTTGGCCACGCAGTAGAAGATCGAGCCGTGCACGGCGAAGGTGGGGTTCTCGTGCGTGGTGGCGTGGGTGCCTTCGAAGCAGCCGCCCTGGTCAACCGCGATGTCGACGAGCACGGAGCCCGGCTTCATGCGGGAGACGAGCTCGTCGGTGACGAGCTTGGGGGCCTTGGCACCCGGAATCAGCACTGAGCCGATCACGAGGTCGGCTTCGGTGACCGAACGGTCGATCTCGTAGGCGTTCGAGGCTATGGTCTTGAGGCGTCCGGCGTACTGGGCGTCGAGTTCGCGCAGGCGGTCGATGTTGATGTCGAGAATCGTGACGTCCGCGCCCATGCCGATGGCCATTGCGGCGGCGTTGGAGCCGGCCACACCGGCGCCGATCACGGTCACCTTGGCGGCACGTACTCCGGGTACGCCGCCCATCAGAATTCCGGGGCCGCCGCCGGGGCGGGTCATCGACGCGGAGCCGACCTGAACGGCGAGGCGTCCGGCGACCTCGCTCATCGGGGCGAGTAACGGCAGCGAGCGATCGGCTTTCTGCACGGTCTCGTAGGCGATGGCGGTGACGCCGGCATCGAGTAGGGCGGTGGCGAGTTCGGGCTCAGCGGCCAGGTGCAGATAGGTGAAGAGAATCAGGCCCTGACGAAAGTGCACGTACTCGGCGGTGATCGGCTCTTTCACCTTGAGGATCATGTCGGCGCTCGCCCACACCTCGAAGGCGGTTTCGACGATCGCGGCGCCGGCGGCCGCGTAATCAGCGTCGGAGAACCCGGAGGCGATTCCGGCTCCGGCCTGCACGAGCACGGTGTGGCCGTGCAGCTTGGCTTCGTGTACTCCGGCGGCGGTGATCGCCACACGGTATTCGTTGTTCTTCACTTCGGTCGGAACACCAATGATCATGGGGAACTCCTACTTCTTCAGGGCGCGTCGCCGATCGACTTTGGTCAGCGTAGAAACGATAAGCCCGCGTTTTGAGGGCTGTCGCGGCAGGGCCCTGCTGATAGCGGCTCCCGTGGGCTGGCCCCCGCACGTCTCACCGCCCCGGAATTAGTACTTGTCCGGGAGTTTTATTCCCGGAGATGCGCAGCATGGCCCGAGCCTCGGGCGGGCCTGGTTCGACATCTGTAGCGCCACGCCGCGTCGATTGTCGCCTGGCGTTCACACGCTTGCGTAAGATTAAACCCATGAACGCGGCCGATATCGACCGGGCGGTGGCCTTCATCGCGGCGCGCCTTGGCCGCGCCCTCTCCCTGGAAGACCTCGACGGCGGCCTGCTCGCGTACAGCGCGCATCAGGCTACGGCCGACCGCGTGCGCACGAACTTTCTGCTGAGCAAGCTCGTTCCGCCCGATGTCAGCGCCTGGCAGCTCAGCCACGGCATCGCCAGGGCCGTCAAGCCTGTTCCGGTTCCGGCGAATGCCGAGCTCGGCATGTTGGGCCGGGTGTGCGTGCCGCTGCTTGCCCGGGGATTCCGAGTGGGGTATCTCTGGGTGTTGCAGCAGGATGACGAACTCGAACCCGATTCCATCGTGCAGGAACTGCGGATCATTCGCCCCGAGCTGGACGTACTCGCCGAGATGCTGCTCAATCGCACGAGCGCGGATTCCGATGGCCGTCGTGCCCGCGAGGCGCAATTTCTCGCCGCCTGCTTCGGCGACCGCGACGCCGTCGTGTCCGTGGGCGGCTGGCCGGGAGTGCACGGGCGCGGGCCGTGGCGACTGGCCACCCTGCTCGACCGGGGCAACAACGCCCGGCGCACTTCCGCCGAGAGCAACCTGCTGCAGCGGCTCTCTGCCCTGTATGCCACGCTCGGAATCAACACAGTGCTGTTCTCCGCAGGCACCGAAACGCACGCTGTTTTGCTGCTGCAAGATGTGATCGACTGCATCGACGAGTCCGAGATTCTGCGTCGGTTCGGGCTGGAAGTCTCGCGCCGCGGTGGGCAGCCGGCCGCGCCGGCCCTGCTCGGCCTGAGCGAGCCCTTTGCCGACCTGCGCCGGCTGCCCGGAGCCTACGCCGAGGCGCGTAGCGCCGTGCAGGCAGCGTGGGTGGACGCCCAGTTGGGGGCTCTGGTGTCGTTTCGCGCCATCGGGGTGTACCAGTTCCTGGCGGTTGAGGGGCGGGACGTGTCGCCGGGGGAGTCGACCCTCTACACCGAGCTGCGCGAACTCGACCCCAACGGGGAGCTGCTGCCGGTACTCGAGCTGATGTACGACAAGGACGGTTCGGTGGCCGAGGTCGCCGAGCAGTTGCACCTGCACCGCACAAGTATTTACAACCGGCTCGGGCGCATCCGTTCGCTCATCGGCGTCGATCCGCTGGGCGGTCAGGCTCGCCTTGAGCTGCATCTGGCCCTCAAGGCCGAACGCTGGGCCGGGCGCCCCCGGCTGTAGCGCCATGCGAGCGAGCAGGCCCGCGAACTCGGCGACTTGGCTGCGCAACTTGCACTGACCGAATAACCCACGGCAGTGTACGGCGGTCGCACCGTTTGTGACCCGTGTCGTGCCCGGTCAGGGCACCAGCACGATCTTGCCGACGTGAGCGGATGATTCCAGCCGGCTATGGGCATCCGCTGCGTTCTCGAAAGAGAATCTCCCGTCGATCACGGGGCGAAACTCGCCCGACGCTATCCACGGCCAGATCGCCGATTCGAGAGCGCGCACGATATCGATTCTCTCGGCGAGGGAGCGAGCACGCAGCGTGGTGGCCCAGTAGCGTGCACGTTTTTGCATGAGGCGGGCCGGATCGAAGGTGGCCGGTTCGTTGCTCTGGTTGGCAATCACCATGATGCGACCGTTGATCGCGACCGCCTCGATGTTGCGCGCCGCGTAGGCGCCGCCCATGATGTCGAGAATCACGTTGGCACCGCGCCCATCGGTAGCGGCCTTGATCTCGGTCACAAAGTCCTGCTCGCGATAGTTGATGAGCGTCTCGGCCCCGAGGCTTGCGCACATGGCGAGCTTCTCGGCGGAGCCGGCCGTCACGGCCACGCGGGCATCCAGGAGGCGGGCCAACTGAATGGCGGTGGTGCCGATTCCGCTGCCGCCACCGTGCACGAGCAGAGTCTCGCCGGGCGCGAGTTCGGCGCTCATGAACACGTTAGACCACACCGTGGCTAGGGCTTCGGGCAGGGCGGCGGCGTCTACGAGGTCCATCGAGAGCGGCACCAGCAGCGCCAGGCCTTCGTGCACCACCACTTCGGTGGCATACCCACCGCCGGGAAGCAGCGCGCAGACCCGGTCGCCCACGCCGAAGCGGGTCACGTCATCGCCTACCTCGGTGACCACGCCCGACACCTCGAGCCCCGGCCATTCCGGGGCGCCGGGAGGTGACGGGTAGCGGCCCTCGCGTTGCATGATGTCGGCGCGGTTGACGCCGGCCGCGGCCACCTCCACCCGAATGTCGTGGGCGCCGACCTCGAGGTCGGGCACGGTTTGCATGGCCAGGGCTTCGGGCCCGCCGGGAGAGTTCACGATGATTGCGCGCATGCCCGCAGCCTACGCGACGCCCTCACGGCGGATGCCGCCGCCCGCCCCGCTACTCGCTCGCGATCCTTGCGTGCACACCGCGTGCAGCGCGGAGCAGCCAGGGGTCGCCGTCTCGCGCCCACCGCGCCAGCGCTGCATCCGCTCTGGCGCGATTCGCGCCGGTCAGCCGCTGCACGAGTGGGAGCACGACGTCAAAGGTGAGCGGATCCGCGAGCTCGGGCACAGCCGCACCGCGCAGAAACCCTTCGATGCGGGTGAGGTCGTTGTTGTCGAGCCGGGTCACGTTCGCCTGCAGCAGCACGATCGCGGCGAGGCGGCGCTCGAACACCGGCACGTTCCAGAGTTCGGAACTGAGCGCGGTCACCTCGTCGTGGGTCATGCTCCTATGTCGACGGGCCAGGTCGCGAATGGTGCCACGCACGGCCCCCACCGACGACCCGTAGACCTCGAGCTCGGCGCCCAGCTGCGCCTGCCACTCGGCTGCCCGCTCCCAGGTCGCTTCGTACTGCAGCGTACGATCTACGAAGTCGCCGGCGTCGCTCATTCGTCTATTCTGCGCCGGCCGAGACTGCGCGAGCGGCCCGAATGATCACCACGATCAGGGTAAGCAGGGCAGCCGCACTCACCAGGTACAAGACCATGCCCCACGTAGTGTGATCGGCACCCGAAATCAGGAACGTGTCGGCGAGCGACATACCGGGGCCGAACGAGACGAAGAAATGCCCGGGGGCGGCAAAAACCAGCAGCACAAGATAGGCCGCGACGACCGGCCACACCCGACTGGTGCGGCGCATGGTCGCGACCAGCAGGATCACCCCGGCCAGCAGCAGCCCGATGCCAGCCCAGGCGAGGACCCCGTTTGCGCTCAGGCTTTCACCGGCGAGGGCCATGTCGGCACGAATCTGCCCGAGCGTTGCGCCCGGCACCGCCGCGAGCGGATTCCACACCAGAATCTGCAGCGCCCCGGAAATTGCATACAGCATAACGACCGCGAAGCCCACGATCCCCGCTAGTACGGCCGGACGCGGTGGTCGTGTTTCGGTGGTACTCATCAAGTAAGCGTATCGAGCATCCGTTCTGAGAAGCTGCTGCCGGCATCTCAATGCACCAGCGCCAGCAGCAGCGCGACGGCCACGAACAGCACGCCGAACGTGCGGTTGAGAATTAGCTGACCACGAGCGGTGTTCGTGAAGCGCTGAAACGATTTCGCCGCCACCGCGAAGAACAGCCACATCACCATCACGTCGATCAGCACCACGGTGACCGTCAGCACAAGGTACTGCGGCAGCAGCGGCTGCTCGGGCCGAATGAACTGCGGCATGAACGCGAGAAAGAACACGAGCGCCTTGGGGTTCAGCAGGTTCACCCACAGACCGCGGCGAAACATCGACCCGGCCGGTTCGCGCGTGCGCGGTGCAGCCAGGTCCCTCGTCGGGTCAGGCTTCTGCACCAACAGACGGATGCCCAGAAACACCAGGTAGGCGGCCCCGGCATACCGAATCACATTGAATAGCACGGGAGAATTGGCCACGAGCACGCCCACGCCGAGCGCCACCACGGCCACGTGCACCACGAGTGCCGCCTGCTGCCCGAGGATTCCCCAGATCGAGCGACGAAACCCGCTGGTCAGCGAGTTGTTCATGGTGTTGATCGCTCCCGCGCCCGGGGTGAAGCTGATCAGCACGCCTGCGCCGACGAGGGCCAGCCAGAGGGAAAGTTGCACACGCCAGCGTAGCGCGGGAGCGCGCACGCCGGTGGCGACAGAGACTCCGGCGGAGCCGAGGCGGGCTGCCGGCTTTGTCGGAACTCTCTAGTTACGGCCAAACAGGTTGCCGAGAGCAGAGAGGCCGGGGATCTCGAAGTTCGCCCCGAGTTCTTTCACCTGCTCGCCCAATCCGGTCGCATACTCGTCGGCGCCGTCGGCGACGCCCTGGGTGATTCCCTCGAGACCGCCGGTGAGTCCCTCGACATCGACGCCCTGGGTGATTCCCTCGAGACCGCCGGTAAGGCTCTCGACATCGACGCCCTGGGTGATTCCCTCAAGACCGCCGGCGAGGCTCTCGAAATCGACGCCGAGGCCGGCCGCCTGGTCCAGGAGAGGCCCGGCCACATTGCTGAGAACTGCGCCACCGGCGACAGCGGCGAGTAGCCCGCCGGCACCGAGCCCGAGCGCGGCGACACCCGCTCCGGCAGGTGCGCCGCCGGCTCCTCGGACGGACGACCGGGCAAACAGCTTCTTCAGGAAGCCGGGGTTCTGAGCTTCGCCGCGGGTGGCCGACCGGGCCAGGTCCTCCGGGCTGGTCGATGCCGGATATTCGTTGGCCGGCAGCTCTGTGCGCAGCTTAGCGTTGACCTCGTCGCGTTGCACCGGCGTGAGGCGCGCGAAGGCATCGCGGTGAACCTGCTCAAGCTGCTGGGGCTGCGCGGTCTGCAGCAGGTAGTCGTAACGGGCGATGGCCGCGCGGTCTTCGGCGCTCACCGCTGGCGCCGCTTTCGCAGCTACGACGGGAGTGGCACTTCTCTGCACGTTGTTCGCCGTGGGCCTGCTGTCTCCGGTGACCTTGTCGGCTGCGGTGCGCACCATCTCGCGCCAATCCGTCTTGCCTGACCCAGCGGAGGACGGCTGTCCCTTCTTATCAAGGGCCTTGGATGCCATGCTCAGAATGCGCTGGAGGTTGCTCATTGGGGGCCTTTCGGTTTGGCTGGGTTTCCATTGTGCCCAGCCGCACCTGAGCAAAGCCTCCCAGTCGCTTCCATCCGGCGACGAGGGCATGAGCGATGTGGCATCAAGCCGCACTTTCTCACGTGCGGGTGCGGGCTGCGCCTTCGCAGTCCGAGCCCACGGCATCCGCTGTGCGAACACTCGCCGGTCCCGAAAACGCGACTGTCCGTGCGAATTCAGCTTCGCTCGGATATCTCAAAATATGTGAGAATGGCTCGACTTCTGGAGTTGGGCTTGGTACACTTGTTCTATGAGCCAGAGCGGCGACACCCCCCAGCCGGGCCTCGTCGATCCATTCTTCGCTTGTCACGGCTACCCGCCTTCCACTCCCGAGGAGCGCGCCGAGTTCGAGGCGTTCTGGGCGCAGTGCCAGGCCGATTGGCGGGTCGAGATCGCCGAGGGGCTCGAAGAATTCACCCCGGACGATGCCCCCGTACCGGTCCGCCCGGAACCCGTCAACCTGAAATCGGTGAGCCCGATGGCTAACCGTCCGGTGCTGATTGACGGTCCACCGATTCCGATCGGCCTGGACCTGACCGAGGTGTTCGCTGCGGTGCCGCCCGAGCATCTGTTCGATGGGGAGCTCCGTGAGGAGATCCTCTACGCTGAGTATCTCGCGGCCAATTTCCTCCCGGATTTCCTCTCGGATGAGGGCGCCACTGACGAGCTCCGGGCTCATCCCGCTGCCGCTGACCAATCAGATTCAGCCGCCGCTGACCCGGACCAATTCGACCCGGCCGACAGCAGCCCGGGCGGCGTCTTAAGTCCGTTTCAGCGGCATCAGGCGCAGTTCGTTGACCGGGTGCTCTACCTGGAGAAGATCATCGCCTGGGCCCAGGCGAGC
>NZ_PJJQ01000030.1:0-289052 GCF_002929575.1 Cryobacterium sp. N21
GGCCATGACTGGGCAGTTTTCATGGCCACCAGCGGGCATTACTAGTGGCCGCCAGTGGGCCGTTCCTCATGGCCCTTGACAAGCACATGCAGCGCCAACCAATCGCCGTCATCGGGGACAGCGCTGCGCAAAGTCCGAACCGACTTCACGCAGACGGTGTGTCGGCGGCCATGACAGGCTGGGCGTTTTCCAGCCAACGTCGCAACACCTGAGTTTTAGGAGTAGCGATGACAGACGGTTCCCGAAGCCGCAAGAAGGTGACCGGCGCTGCCGATGGCCGAGACGCGCGTTGAATATGCTCGGCTAATGAGGCAAGGAATCAGTAACGCCTAGGCGTGCCGAATGTTGAAGATCAACCGGCGTACGGGGATGCGTTGGCGTCACGGCCGGACTGTGAAGAACGCCCAGGGGCGTTGATTGTGGGCGCTAGATCCTGTGCAGGGCTTGTGAACGATCTTCCCTTCTATCGGCGTTGGAATCGTCCTCCGGGCGATAATCATCGGGGTACAGGCCGTAAGAAGTACGCCTTACATTCCGCGGCGAATAAAGTCGGCCACGCGCTCCCCGACGAGAACGGCGGTCGCGGCCGGTCCGCGCACGGGCGTGGTCGGCAGGATCGAGGTGTCGGCGACGCGCAACCCCTCGACACCGTGCACGCGCCCGTATTGATCGACGACGGCCCCAGGATCATCTGCTGGCCCAAACCGTGCGCTGCCGCAGAGGTGAATGGCGGTGCCCAAGTGGGAGCGCAGCCAATCATCGAGCAGTTCATCGCTCTTGAGCACGGTGTCGGTCAGTTCGGTCAATCGCTTAAACAGGTGCCTGTAGGCATCTGTTCGCAGCAAATGTACCGCCACCCGCACAACTTCGCGCATGCGTTTGAGGTCGTGTTCGGTCGAGAGGTAGTTGTAGTCGATGCGCGGTTGCACGTCTGGATCGCCCGACTCGAGGCTGATACGTCCGCGCGAAGTCTCTGACTGCACGGCGACGAGCAGCGCGAGGTCCCCCCGATAGGCGATCTGGTTCGCGAAGCGCCGCATCGACACCCCGCGCATCGCCCGAAGTGATCGAAGCGGACGCCTCGCTGCGGCGCGTACCCCGACCATGATGCCGCGCGCGCTGCCGGTCAACAGATACCCCATCGGTTTAAGCATCGGGAGAATCTCCAGATCCCCGGGCGCAGTAGAACCGGTCGCCGTGAAGTTCAGGCACGCCGCCATCGACTGCGACGTGCGGTAGTCAACGATCTGTCGGCGCGGCTGCCACAGCACGGCGATATCCGGGTGATCACTGAAATTCGCCCCGACCCCGGGCAAGTCGCGCACGACTGGAATGTTGAATTGTTCCAGTTGCTCCCGGGGGCCCACCCCTGAGACCAGCAGCAGGTGAGGTGATTTGATCGCGCCTGCCGAGAGCACAATCTCTCGGCCTCGCAGCTGAACCATCCCGCCGCCCCGCGTGACCTCGACACCGATGGCTCTTGTTCCCTCGAACAGTACACGGCGCACGTAGCTGTCACCCGACACCGTGAGGTTTCTGCGGTGCCGCACCGGATTCAGGTAGGCGATCCCGGTGTTCTGACGCACGCCGTCGAGCGTGTTCATCGGGAGCGGTCCGTGTCCCGGAATACCCTGATCGTTCTTGTCAGGTTCGTCGGCGAAACCCAGCTCCAAGGCCGCCGCGCGAAAAGCGACGGTCACTGGATGGTCCTGCGGAGGCCGACCGACGACCATCGGCCCCGCACCACCGTGAACGGCGGACTCGCCATACTGCAGGTCGGTTTCGATCCGGCGATAGAACGGCAATACCTTTTCCCAGGCCCATTCGGGTGACCCGATAGACCAGGAATCGAAGTCGGCTTTTCTTGCACGAATGAAGTACGAGCCGTTGATCGTCGATGATCCACCGAGGACCCGGCCGCGCGCGATTGAGTAGGGCAGTTTCGGTGTGAGATTACCTGTGAACGACCAATTCTGCGGATGTCCCGGCGTCGCTCCCTGCACGGTTCCAGCATCGAGTAACTCGGGCGGGAATTCGGCGGCGGACCGCGGCACCGGTCCTGCCTCAAGGAGCAGCACCCGTCTCTCGGGATCTTCACTCAGTCGGGCTGCGAGTGGGGCTCCGGCTGCGCCGGCACCGACCACGATCACGTCATAGTTCACGTCCGTCAAGTTCGACACCGGTACCCGTGGGTTCATGCCTGTCCTCCGGGTCCAACTATTGATAATTCACCCGACGTGAAACCCTCCTTAAGCAGAAGCAAGGCCGAGTCGAGCAGCTCAATGAGGTTGGAGCCGTCAGTTCTGAGCCACTGCTCGTACGCGGCGAGCGATGCACCGAGGAATACCCAGCCGATCACTGTCGGTTCGATCGCGTCGACGGCGACTCCCAAGCGGCCAGCCGCGAAATCCGACACCACCAGGCGCCACTCGGCATATCGCAGCGTGGAGTGCGCCACGAGCGCAGGAACGTTCAGCAGCAGGTTCATCCGCTCGCGATGAAAGGGGACCTCTTCTGACGGAAATCGATTGAATTCGACGACCGCCCGGGCGAGCGCATCGACGAGAGACACGGTCGTGTCCGTAGCAGCGAGGAGCGCGCGCATACGCGCGAGTTCAGCGTCAAAGTCACCCCAGGGCAGATCGTTCTTGGAGGGAAAGTAGCGAAACAGGGTTCGACGCCCAATTCCGGCGGCGGTGGCAATGTCGTCGACGGTCGTCTGGTCGAAACCGTGCTCGAGAAAAAGCCGAAGTGCTACGTGGCTCAGGGCGGCGCGGGTCGTCAGCGGCTGTCGGCCCATCCGCGGTGCCACAGAGCATTCATTCATTTGTTTTCATCCCTGTACTTTCGGCACTGAGTGCCACTAGTCTGGTGCATGCACGAGATTTTCGCCACTGATGTCGATTTCTATCGCAAGGAGAACCGCATGGTTTCCGCAAAAAAGACCAGCCCCACCGAATCCGCAACCGCCGACGCTGAACATTCTGCGGCGTTGGATCTCGAATCCGATACCCTGGTCGAGGAGATCTCGATCGACGGCATGTGCGGCGTCTACTAAATCGCTGACATGGCCGGCCTGGATCTTGACCGGGGATGGGATCTCCATCCCCAGGTATCTGTTCGCCCGGAGCCGTTCGGTGCGCTGCTCTACCATTTCGGTACCCGCCAGCTCTCATTCCTAAAAGATACGACGCTTCTCGCCGTCGTGAGGACTCTCGCCGACGGACCTTCTGCCCGCGCAGCGTGCACGGCCGCGGGCATCGCTGAGAGTGATCTGCCCCGCTATCAGCGTGCTCTCGGCATCCTCGCGAAATCCTCCATGGTCGTTGAAAGGACCTCATGACGCTCCTCGATGCACCCCGAACGTCCCCGTTCGTTCTCGCCCCGAAAGATATTCCCCGAAAGACCGAGCGTCTCGTCGATCTCTTCGAATACGGCCTTGACGCCCCCATCTGTCTCACCTGGGAACTGACCTACGCCTGCAACCTGTCCTGTGTTCACTGCCTCTCGAGTTCCGGGCGCCGCGATCCTCGCGAGCTGACGACGGCAGAGGCGAAGGCCGTCATTGACGAGTTCGAGCGGATGCAGGTCTTCTACGTCAACATCGGCGGCGGCGAGCCGACCGTGCGTCCCGATTTCTGGGAACTCGTCGACTACGCATCAGAGCACCACGTCGGAGTCAAATTCTCCACCAACGGCGTGAAAATCTCCCCGGAGATTGCCCAGCGTCTCGTCAGAAGCGACTACGTCGACGTGCAGATCTCGCTCGACGGCGCAACAGCGGAAGTCAACGATCATGTGCGCGGCCCCGGCTCCTACGCCACGGCTATGAACGCCATGCAGAACATGTATGAGGCCGGCTTCAAGGGATTCAAGATCTCGGTCGTCTGTACGAGCCAGAACATCAGCCAGCTCGACGACTTCAAGGCCATCGCCGACAAGTTTGACGCCCAATTGCGGCTCACCCGCCTGCGCCCCTCCGGTCGCGGAGCGGACGTCTGGGACGAACTGCACCCGACCCAAACGCAGCAGCGCGAACTCTACGACTGGCTCGTCGCACACGGAGATGGTGTGCTCACCGGAGACTCGTTCTTCCATCTCTCTGCTTTTGGAGACGCACTGCCCGGCCTTAACCTGTGCGGCGCAGGTCGTGTTGTCTGCCTCATAGACCCCGTCGGGGACGTCTACGCGTGCCCCTTCGCCATTCACGAAGAGTTCCTCGCCGGCAATGTGCGCTCAGAGGGCGGCTTCCAGGAGGTCTGGCAGCACTCGGAACTCTTTCTCAAACTGCGCGAACCGCAGTCGGGTGGAGCGTGCACCTCATGCGCGTTTTTCGACACTTGCAAGGGCGGCTGCATGGCCGCCAAATTCTTCACTGGATTACCGCTGGATGGTCCCGACCCGGAATGCGTCCAGGGCTACGGCGAAGAGTTGCTAAAGAACCGCAAGGGCAAAGCGGTAGAGCTTCCAAAATCGTCAATCGTCGACCACTCCCACCGCACTACCCGAGCCGGACGCGAAGGAATGGGCTCGGTACAGCTCACACTGAGCCGTCGCGCCGGGATGGTTCCAGTGAACGCCAGCGACTGCGAAGTCAGTCCTCTCGTCGGGTTCACGCCCGAACAACCACCGGCAGGAGCTTGTGACGAGAGCCCACTGGCCGGGATGAACCTGCTCGCAACTTCGCAATCCAGCTGCGCCGGGGAGAGCTGCGGAGAAGGAACGTGCGGCTGTAGTTAGAGTTCGCAACCCAGAGAGACGTGACAAGCGCCCGGTGCGCTTGCGACAGAGAGTCGGTGGTCTCCAGCCAAAAAATGCGTTATCAAGGATCGGAACGCGCGACTGCTTCGGCGAACGGGGACTCTGAGCCGTGAGGTGCAGCACGACGCAGTCGCGGAGTACGCCTTCCGATCGGATGCCGCGCCGCCGCAACTACCGCGCCGGTCTCAGTCGACTGTATAGAACCTGAACATCAAAAATGAGGAGGAAACCATGGGAAGAGTAGAAGGCAAAGTCGCATTCATCACGGGTGCAGCCAGAGGCCAGGGGCGTAGTCACGCTATCCGACTGGCACAAGAAGGCGCAGATATCATCGCGATCGATGTCTGTGAGGACATTCCCGGAGCGCCGTACGCCGGGGCCACGGAAGAAGATCTGGCCGAGACCGTTCGTCAGGTCGAGGCACTCGATCGTCGCATCATCGCTACTAAGGCGGATGTGCGCGATTTTGACGCCCTGAAATCCGCAGTGGATGAGGGTGTAGCGCAGCTCGGACGCCTCGACATCGTGTCGGCCAACGCCGGCATCGTAACCGACATGGCACCCACCGAGGAGCTATCGGAGGAGATTTGGACAGACATGATCAACGTGAACCTGTCCGGTGTCTGGCGCACCACAAAAGCAGCAATCCCGCACATCAAGGCCGGCGGGCGCGGTGGATCCATCATCCTGACCAGTTCCAACGCCGCTCTGATGGTCTACCAGAACCTCGCCCACTACACCGCAGCTAAGCACGGTGTCGTGGGACTCATGCGAACGCTGGCCCTTGAACTGGCACCACACATGATCCGTGTGAACAGTATCCACCCGACGCAGGTTAACACCGACATGATCCAGAACGAGGCAATCTACAAGCTATTCCGCCCTGACCTGAAGAACCCCACCCGCGAAGACTTCAAGACTGCATCGGTTGCTATGCAGGCGCTGCCGATTCCGTGGCTGGAAGCAATTGATATTTCCAATGCGTTACTGTTCCTGGCCTCCGACGAGGCTAGATACATCACCGGCGTTACCCTGCCTGTCGACGCGGGCGGCAGCATCAAGTAAGAATATTCGTTTCACAACTCGACGAGGAGAAGAAGATCATGGGAAGAGTAGAAGGCAAGGTAGCGTTCATCACCGGTGCCGCTAGAAGTCAGGGGCGCAGTCATGCGCTGCGACTGGCCCAGGAGGGCGCGGACATCATTGCGGTCGACATCGTCGGTCCTGTTGAGTCGGTGCATGCATACCCAATGGCCACCGCAGAGGATCTGGCCGAGACCGTGCGTCAGGTGGAAGCATTGGATCGCCGCATCATCGCTACACAGGCCGATGTACGTGACTCAGCAGCGCTAAAAGCGGTGATGGACGATGGAGTCGCTCAGCTCGGACGGCTCGATATCGTGTCGGCCAACGCGGGAATCTTTCAGATGTCCCCGGCGCTCGAGCTTGACGATGCCGCATGGCAGGAAACCATCGACATTAATCTGACCGGCGTCTGGAACACCTGCAAGGCGGCCCTACCGCACCTCATCAAAGGCGGACGAGGCGGGTCGATCATTCTTACCAGTTCGACTGCGGGGCTCAAAGGACTCGCTAACACCGTCCACTACACAGCAGCCAAGCACGGGGTCGTCGGCATCATGCGGACGCTTGCCAACGAGTTCGCCCAATACTCAATTCGAGTGAACTCGGTGCATCCAACAACGGTCAACACAATCATGATCCAGAACGAAGACGTTTGGGGGTTGTTCGATCCGGCCAATGCGAACCCCACTCAGGATTCGGCAGTCGAGGCTTTCAAGAGTATCAACGCCCTGCCAGTGCCTTGGGTGGAGCCGGTCGATATCAGCAACGCGGTATTGTTCCTGGCCTCCGACGAGGCGAGATTCATCACCGGCGTTACCCTCCCCGTGGACGCGGGCAACCTCGTCAAGTAACCAATTGACGCGGGGCGACGCGAAGCGCACCGCCACATATGGAAGAAAAGAGACAGACATGGGAAACCTCGACGGCAAAGTCGCCTTCATCACCGGCGCAGCGAGAGGGCAGGGCAGAAGCCACGCCATTCGTCTGGCGCAGGAGGGCGCCGACATCATCGCGATCGACCTCTGCGAGGGCGTCGACAGCGTCACCACATTCTATGAGCCAGCAACCGCCGAGGACCTGGCGGAGACCGTACGGCAGGTCGAAGCTCTCGACCGGCGTATCGTGGCGAAACAGGCGGATGTGCGCGATATCGACGCGCTGACCAAGGCCGTGGATGAGGGCGTCGCAGAACTGGGACGGCTCGACATCATCGTCGCCAACGCCGGAATCTTCACCTTCGGATCGGACACCCAGAAGATCGAAGAGCAGTCCTGGAAAGACCTCATGGACATTAACCTGACCGGGGTATGGCACACCTACAAAGCCGCTGCCGACCATCTGATCGCATCCGGTGCCGGTGGATCGGTCATTATTATCTCCTCACTGGCGGGATTCAAGGGACTCGCCAACGTCGCCGCCTATACGACTACCAAGCACGGCATCGTCGGCCTGATGAAGGTACTCGCCAATGAACTCGGTCCTCACGGAATTCGGGTTAACACGATCCACCCGAACTCGATCGACACGAAGATGGTGAAGAACAGCAACACCTACAAGCTGTTCCGCCCAGACCTTGACGATCCTCAGGCCGAGGATGCCGAACCCGCCTTCGCCGGGCTGAACCCCATGGGCAAGGCTTGGATCGAGCCAATCCACGTATCGAACGCGGTCGCCTGGCTCGCCTCCGACCAGTCATACTACGTCAGCGGAGGCCAGATCCCGGTCGACGGTGGAGCATCCATCAAGTAAACCAGCCCTGTTCCAGATGAAGGAGAACACGTGGCACCCACCAGTACCATCGTCGACACCCAGAAACGGGTAGCCGCGCACCTTGTCGGCCGGGAGCGTGAGCTCGAACTGACGCTCGCGGCCATCGCAGCTAGCCGCGACATCCTGCTTGAGGGGCCACCGGGGACTAGCAAAACCACCATACTGAAAGCCATCACCGAAGAATGGGGTATCCCCTTGCACTTCGTCGAGGGCAATGCCGACCTCACCCCAGCCAAACTCGTTGGCCACCACAATCCCGCGCGGGTGCTGCGGGAGGACTACAGCGCCGACAACTTCGTGGCTGGGCCCCTCATCGAAGCGATGCAACGCGGCGGGTTCCTCTATATAGAGGAGTTCAACCGGGCACCGGAAGACACCCTCAACACACTGCTCACCGCAATGGCCGATCGCGCCATCGCGGTGCCCCGGGTCGGCACCATCATCGCGGCGCCGACCTTCCGAGTAGTTGCGTCGATGAACCCCTATGACAACGTCGGCACGACGCGGTTGTCGACGAGCGTGCACGACCGGTTGAACCGACTCGCGATCGGCTATCAGGACGAGCCAGCCGAACGCGGAATCGTCACGCTTCGCACCCAGGCCGACGGTGATCTCGCCAATCGCCTCGTTATCGACGCGGTATCCGTCACCCGGGCAACGAGGCGTCACCCGGATGTACGCCAGGGAAGCAGCGTGCGCGGCGCAATTGACTGCGTCCTCGTCGCGCTGCAACTCGCACTGCTTCGACACCTCAGGTCACCGCACGACGACGGCTACAAAGAACTCGTCTACGATGCCATGACCGTCTCCCTGTCCGGCCGCATCCACCTCGACGAGGCCGCGGAAAGCACGCCCGAGCGCGTGTTGCGACAGATCTGGGAAGACCATTTCATTCTGGAACCGGCCATTGCCGAGCCGGGTTGAAGGGAGATCGAAGCGGATACACCCCTTTCGAGGCCGGACCGCCAGAAACGGGCCAGAACCGCGTTGGGTCGCAAGCCGAAACAGCTCACGGAGGATCCGGTGGTCTTTGAGCCCGGCGGCGCGGGGAGCGCAGGCATGGTGTTGCGCGCGCAGACAATTGGGCGCGGTCCCGCGCCCAAATCGTCTCCGGGCACCACTGAAGCGGGAAACACCGACGAAATAGGTGAAATAGTGCTCGGTGGCACCGATGTGGTCGACATCGATCCCAGCGTGCGCGCCCGAGCCCGGCAGATAGCTGCGAGGCTGGCTATCCCCCAACCAAGAACAGACTCGCTGGCGCACCGCGGGTCGGGCAAGCTCACGAGTTTGCCCTATCGGGCCGGGTCGGACGAAATCGATCTCGATCGCACAATCGAGATGCTCGCCGAACACCCAATTCCGGAAGACGAAGACATCATCGTGCGGGAGCGCATTCGCACCCGCCGGTCGGTGGTGCTGCTCGTTGATGTGTCCGGATCAATGAAAGGCGAGCGAGTGCAGACCGCCGCCGCGACGGTCGGTGCCCTCGCGGGTGAACTCCAGCACGACTCCCTGGCCGTCATCGCGTTCTGGTCGGACGCAGCCATCCTGCTCGGTCTCGGCCGGGAGGTGAAGCCGATGGATCTGCTCGATTCCATCTTGCAGATGCCCGCCCGCGGACTCACGAACATCGCCTTCCCACTCGAACTCGCGGCGCGTCAGCTGGCGCAGGTACCAACACGGGAGGCGCGCGTGATCCTATTGTCGGACTGTGTGCATAATGCGGGTCCGGATCCACGGGAAAGCGCGGCCTGGCTGGGGCGACTCGACGTGCTCATCGACGTGAGCGGTGAGAAAGACATCGAACTCGGCCGGCAGCTCGCGACTGCCGGGCATGGAACCGCCCATCTCGTGCGCACCCACCGCGATGTCGCTCCGGCTATCAGTCGACTCTTTAGAACCTAAAACGACAACTAGAAAGCAGGAACTCCCATGGCAAAAAACGCATGGTTCGAAACCGTTGCCGAGGCACAGCGACGAGCCAAGAGTGCACTTCCCTCCTCCGTCTACGGTGCCCTCGTTGCGGGGTCTGAGCGCGGGCTGACCATCGACGACAACATGGCAGCGTTTGGCGAGCTCGGCTTCTCACCGCATGTCGCCGGGCACCATGCGGTGCGCGACCTAACGACAACCGTGATGGGCATCCCCATTTCTTTGCCAGTCATCATTTCCCCCACAGGTGTGCAGGCCGTGCACCCCGACGGTGAAGTGGCCGTTGCCCGGGCATCCGCTAACCGCGGCACCATCATGGGCCTGAGTTCGTTCGCCAGCAAACCCGTTGAAGACGTAATTGCTGCCAACCCAAACACGTTCTTCCAAATGTACTGGTCGGGATCGCGGGAATCGATGGTGCAGCGAATGGACCGGGCCCGGACCGCCGGCGCCAAGGGACTCATCGCCACCCTTGATTGGTCCTTCTCCAACGGTCGCGACTGGGGCAGCCCGCAGATTCCGGAAAAGATGAGCCTGAAGACAATGATCAACTTCGCGCCCAACGTGCTCCCCCACCCACAATGGCTCCTGCGCTTCGCGAAGTCCGGCCGTATCCCCGACCTCACCGCTCCCAATCTCACTCCGCCGGGCGGCACTGCACCGACATTCTTCGGCGCCTATTACGAGTGGATGCAGACGCCGCCACCCTCCTGGGAAGACGTCGCCTGGATGCGCGAAACCTGGGGAGGACCCTTCATGCTCAAGGGCGTCACCCGCATCGACGACGCCCACCGAGCCGTCGACACGGGTGTAACCGCCATCTCCGTGTCCAACCACGGCGGCAACAACCTCGACGGAACACCGGCGACAATTCGTATGCTCGCGTCGGTCGTCGAAGCCGTTGGCGGCGACGTGGAAATTGTGCTGGACGGCGGAATCCGTCGAGGCAGCGACGTCGCCAAGGCCCTCGCGCTCGGCGCACGCGCGGTCATGATCGGCCGCGCCTACCTGTGGGGCCTCGCCGCAAACGGCCAGGCCGGAGTCGAAAACGTACTCGACATTCTGCGTGGCGGACTCGACTCGGCCGTTCTCGGCCTTGGCCATGATTCAATCCACGAGCTCTCACCCGCAGACTTTTACATCCCGCCAACGTTCTCGCGCACCCTTGGAGCGACACTGAGCAACGTCGACGCTACGACCCGGCAATAATCACGTCACTATCAACCACGTCACCGCCATGGCGGCGGCGCACGGTACTTTTTGGGGCCAGACTTGAAGTCGAACGAGGGGGCACAAGTGGATGGTGAATTGGCGTATAGCACCTGGCCATCGCTGCCGCCGGCCCCAGTCGTGCTCGTACCCCTTGGCTCGACGGAGCAGCATGGACCACACCTGCCGTTCTCCACCGACACCATAATCGCCTCGGCGGTGGCAGAGCGAGTCGCCACGGATCTGACCATCAGGAGGCATTCGGTCGTCGTCGCCCCCGCCCTGCAGTACGGGGCGAGTGGTGAGCATCAGAATTTTCCGGGAACCGTGTCGATCGGCACCGAAGCGCTCACGATAGTCGTGATCGAGCTGGTGCGCTCGCTGTCGACCTGGGCTGGCCGCATTGTGCTCGTCAACGGCCATGGCGGAAACCTTGCTGCGCTCACCACATCCGTTTCTCTGCTCCGGGGCGAAGGTCACACTGTCGCCTGGGCTCCCTGCACGGTTGCCCGGGGAGATGCCCACGCCGGAATCACCGAGACATCGATTCTGCTGCATCTCGACGCCAAGTTGGTCGACCTGGCATCGGTTGTGCCTGGCGCGATGACGCCGATGTCTGCCCTTTTTAGCCGGCTCGCGTCGGAGGGCGTGCGAGCGGTGTCGCCGACCGGGATTTTGGGCGACCCGACCGGAGCCACCGCCACGACTGGCGCTGCCCTCATGGCTGAGATGTGCGACGGTGTGCAGCGCCGGATCCTCGGCGAGTCCATCGACCCCCGCGGTTGCCTCCGCGACCCCGCCCGGTGCACAGTCCCGGCACCCGTCGCCACGGAAGATCGAGCATGAAGCCGCCCGCTGCTCTGCTCCCACCCGGTTTCACGGTCGAACTCAACCGCACGGTCACGGTCCGTGACCAAGGCCGATCCTTGGTCGGAGGCTCCCCGACCCGCGCAATCTATCTCTCCCGGGCCGCCGTCAGAATGTTCGCCGGGCGCCTCCTGGCCGTCGACCGTGCCGGCTCGGGCGCCCTCGTTGACAAGCTGCTCGAAATTGGCATGGCCGATCCGGTACTCGACACGCTCCCGGCAGCGGATGAGAGCGACGTCACCTACGTGATTCCAACGTACGGTCGGCCGGAATCGCTCGACCGCCTCCTAACGAGTATTGGGCCACGCAAATCGGTCATCGTGGTCGATGATGCTTCGCCCGACCCCAGCGATGCGAAACGAATCGCCGCCGCAGCGGGAGCCCGTTTCATCGCTCTGCCCGAGAATCTGGGTCCGGCCGGCGCCCGCAATGCGGGGCTGCGATTGGTGCACACGACCTATGTAGTGTTCGTCGACAACGACATGGTCGTCACCGACGGTGCTGTAGCAATATTGCTCCGACACTTCGTTGATCCAAGGGTTGCCCTCGTCGCCCCGCGAGTGATCGGACTCCAGCTGTCGACCCGAGTCAACTGGATCTCTCGTTACGAAGATGCCCGGTCATCGCTCGACCTCGGACCGACTCCCGCCACGGTGCGGCCTCGCGCGCGGGTGTCGTGGGTGTCAACGGCTTTCGTCGTAGCCCGTGTCGAAGCCCTCGGCGCCGGGTTCAGCGACGGTATGCGAGTCGGCGAAGACGTCGACCTCGTTTGGACACTCGTCGAACAGGGCTGGAGGGTGCGCTACGAACCGGCCGCGACGAGCGCCCATGAACACCGAGTCACGTTTCCCGACTGGGCCAAGCGCAAAGCGTTCTATGGCACGGGCGGCCACGCACTGGCACTCCGACATCCAGGCAACATCGCCCCGGCGATCCTCGCGCCCTGGAGCGTCGGCGTCATCGTGGCGTTGCTCGCCCAGCGGGCCTGGTCGGTTCCTCTCGCCCTCGGAATTTCGGCCGTTGCCGCAGTGCGCATCTCGCGCAAGCTATCCCGCCACGAGCATCCGCTGCGTATCGGTATCGAGCTGACGGCCACCGGCGTCGCCGCATCGGTTTCGCAGACGATGGCCCTGCTCACGCGGCACTGGTGGCCGATCGCGGTGCTCGGCAGCATCATCTCCCGACGGGTACGCCGGGCAACGATCGCCGCAGCCATACTCGACGTCGTCCTCGACTACCGACGAACCAGACCGCAACTCGACATCGTGCGCTTCGGGATCGCACGCCGAGCCGACGACCTCGCCTACGGGGCAGGTCTCTGGCTCGGAGCGCTCCGCGGGCACTCAACGGCGGCGCTCCGCCCCGACATCCGCGGACGTCGCTAGTTATTCGATCATGCCGGAGCGCCGGAACTCGTCGACGAACGCCGTGGTCCTTTTCGACCCCGATCCTGCCTATACCGACCGCCTCGCACTGCTGCTTGAATAACTCGCTCGCAGAGCAGAGCTGCTGCCCTCTCTGTCAACCTTAGATAAGGCACCGGGATCGTCCCGAATAGTGTCGTAGAGGGCGGGGAAGGAGTTCCCCTTGACGAACGCAGTAATGACAGAACGTAGCTCGACCGGGCAGGCTGTAGGGATGGAAGATGTTCCCGATCCCCAGGTTCCCGAGCGTGCTCGGAGGCGAACCTATACCGCCAAGTACAAACGCGACATTCTGACCGAGTACGACAGCCTGAACCGGCAGGCCCGCGCACGAGCGTGGTTGGCAGTTCGAGGTGTCGGGGACGCGCAACCCTTCGATACCGTGCACGTGCCCGTATTGGTTGATGACGGCGCCCGGACCGTCCGCCGGCCCGAACCGCGCGTTGTCGCACAGATGAATCGCGGTGCTGCGGGAGTTCAGGAGTGCGGTTTTCTTTCTGCCAGGCCAGCCTGTCCGAGCAGGTACCGGGATTAGCGGGGTGATAGAGTCTGCGTGTCCTTTTCCGTGGCAGACCGCGCGGGCTGGCCAGGACAGCTGCAGGTCGGCTCAGGTCAAGGCCGTGGCTTCGGAGACGCGCAGCCCGGTGCTGATCAGCGTCATGCAAGTGTCCTCGTCCTCATTCGCGGGGGCGCAGGCGCACGTGATTAGACCGTAGCGTCTCGCTGCGTCCACAAGGCAGTAGCCGTGCAAGACTGGAGAATCATCTCTGCCTACGGCTCTCAGCCTGCGTCCCCATCCAGCTCCGCATCGGCGCCTCCAGTTGCCCCCGTGCCGGTGGCGGTGAATCCATGTGTGATCGAAGCGAAGGGGTTTTGATGTGTGGGATTTTGTAAGGAATCAGTATGAGCAGATCCTGTTCAGCAGTTGGCAGCACTTTAGCCTCGTCGTGCAATGCCTGATCCTGGCGACTGTCATCGCCGTCGTGCTGGCCGCCGTCGTCTACCGCAGTTCCGCGCTCACCGGGATCGTCAACTCCGTGTCTGCCATAGGCCTGACCATCCCATCGTTCGCGCTCATCGGGCTGCTCATCGCGCCACTCGGCTTCGGCGTCGTTCCTGCCGTCATCGTCGTAGCGTTCTTCGCTACCCTCCCCATTCTGCGCAACGCGGTCGTGGGCCTATCGGGTATCGCACCGTCGATCGTGGAATCCGCCCGCGGCATTGGCATGAGCCGGTTCCGCACGCTCCTGCAGGTAGAACTGCCCATGGCGTGGCCAATCATCCTCACAGGCATTCGGGTATCCGCTCAAATGGTCATGGGAATCGCCGCGATCGCCGCATATTCCCTCGGCCCAGGCCTGGGCGGATTCATCTTCTCCGGCCTGTCCCGCCTCGGCGGCGCCAACTCCCTCGAGTCGGTGATGACGGGCGTCATCGGCGTTGTCGTGCTCGCCCTTATTCTTGACCTCCTTCTCGTCGGCCTCGGCCGCCTGACCACACCCCGAGGTATCCGTGTCTGAACTCATTGCATCCAACAGCGCAGAATCCACCAGCACCGAAGATTCCCCGACAGGCATCACCGGTGCGAACATCCTGCTGGACCACGTCACTAAGCGTTTCCCCGGCCAGGCGCGCCCCGCGGTCGACGGTCTGACCATGGAGATCCCGGCCGGCAAGATCGTCATGCTCGTCGGCCCCTCGGGCTGCGGCAAGACCACCACCCTGAAAATGATCAACCGACTCATCGAACCGACCGAGGGCCGCATCGTCGTCGACGGTGACGACGTCACCAACATGAACGGCGATACCCTGCGCCGAGGCATCGGCTATGTCATTCAGGCCGGGGGGCTCTTTCCCCATATGACGGTGGCCACCAACATCGGCCTCGTGCCGAAAATGCTCGGCTGGGACAAGGCCCGTATCGCGGCGCGGGTCGACGAACTCCTCGAGCTCGTCTCCCTCGACCCGGTGCTCTACCGAAACCGGTACCCCAAGGAACTCTCTGGCGGCCAGCAGCAACGCGTCGGCGTGGCGCGCGCCCTCGCGGCCGACCCACCCGTGCTACTCATGGACGAGCCCTTCGGCGCCGTCGACCCGATCACCCGCCTACGCCTGCAAGACGAACTACTCAACATCCAAGAAGAACTGCAGAAGACCATCGTCTGCGTCACCCACGACTTCGACGAAGCCGTCAAGCTCGGCGACTGGATCGCCATCTTCAACGAGGGCGCCCAGCTCGAACAGTACGACACCCCGGAACGCATCCTCGGCGACCCGGCCAACGAATTCGTCGAAAACTTTATCGGGTCAGGCGCCGGCCTCAAACAGCTCACCCTCACCCGGGTGGCAGAGGTCGGGTTCGGCGACGCCGTCGTGGGAAGCCCCGGCGAACGGGCAGCGGATGTCCTAGCCCGCCTCATCGACGCCGGCCACGGCCACGCGGTCATCGTCGATGAGCGTCACCGTCCCATCCAGTGGCTCTCCCGCCGGAAGCTCGGCCGCCTCGAGCTCATTAGCAACGTTCCCGATCCGAAACTTCCGGTCGTCGGCTACCGTGCCACGCTCAATGACGCACTCGACACAATGCTCGTCTCCAGCGCCGGAGCCGCGCTCGTCACCGGCCGCCGCGACATGTTCAAGGGCGTCATCGACGTGCAGACCGTCATGGACGCCATTACCCGGTCACAGACCGCTGCCGTGCTCGAGTCGGACCAAGCGCCCGTCGGACTAAACACCGGCGTGTTCCAAGCGCAGGCGCCTGCCACCGACGCCGACCTGAACGAGACCGAGAGCAACGGCGCCGACGCGCGGGCCGGTCAATGAGCACCCGCCGCCGAACTACAGAAGCCGGCATTTCCGGCGGCGACTCCGCCGTCGAAACACCCGGCGACCCGGCCGCGCCGGCAGTACCGGTCAGTCGTGCCCGCGCGGTATGGCAATCCTGGCGGGGACTGGTCTACCAGCTGGCCGGTATTCTGCTCGCATTCCTCGCGCTCGTCATCTGGCTACTGACGGCCAACCTGTCGCCGATCGAACTGACCACACTCGCCCCGGACGCGCTCTGGGTTTACACCGTGCAGCATATCCAGCTCACCCTCCTCGCCGCGGTGATCGTGTTGGTCATCGCGATTCCCTTGGGAATCGCCCTGACCCGACGATCCCTGCGGTTTCTGACCGCTCCGGTGCTCGCGATCGCCAATGTTGGTCAAGCCGCCCCTGCGATCGGCGTCGTCGTCCTCCTCGCATTCTGGGTTGGTTTCGGCTTCTGGGCAGCGACGCTGAGCCTCGTGCTTTACGCGGTGCTCCCGGTGCTGCGCAACACCATGGTCGGCCTGCAGCAGGTCGACGCCCGCCTCATCGAAGCCGGACGTGGCATGGGCATGAGCTCCACAGCCGTGCTCTTTCGCGTGGAACTCCCTCTTGCCGTGCCGGTCATGCTGTCAGGCGTGCGTACCGCCCTCGTTCTGCTGGTCGGCACCGCCGCCCTGGCCACGTTCGTCAACGGCGGCGGACTCGGCATCCTCATCACCACCGGCGTCAATCTCAGCCTCACCCCCGTGCTCGTCACTGGAGCCCTATTGGTGGCTCTGCTGGCCCTCCTCATCGACTGGATCGGCCGCGTAGCAGAACACGTCGCCCGCCCGAAGGGACTCTAGATGCACCCCCCCTCTTTTCACACCCGCCGCGGACACGTCGGCCACTGGGCTCAAGCAACGAGCGTCCTCGCCCTGTCCGCCGTCGCCCTGACCGGCTGCGGCCTGCAACCGGCGACCTCATACGTTCCCGCGGTTGGACCCGGGTCGATCACCCCGCTCGACGGTGCCGACGGTGTCGACCTCACCGTCACGTCCAAGAACTTCACTGAGCAGCTACTGCTCGGCAAGATCGCGGTGCTCGCCGGGACCGCCGCTGGATTCGACGTCACTGACCTCAGTAACGTGCCCGGCAGCCAGCCGGCCCGCGAGCTGCTTCTCTCTGGCCAGGCCGACGTGCTCTGGGATTACACCGGAACCGCATGGTTGACCTACCTCGGTCAGGCCGAGGCGATCACTGACCAGAACGAAATGTGGCAGGCCGTGTACGACCTCGACCTCACCAACGGTGTCACCTGGGGCGCGCCGGCACCGATGAACAACACCTACGCCCTCGCTGTGCGCAGTGAGGCAGTCGCCGACCTCGGCGGCATCACGGCCATGTCCGAACTTGCCGCGTTGCCGGTCGAGGATCGCACCTTCTGCGTCGAGTCCGAATTCAACTCCCGGCCAGACGGCCTGAACCCCATGCTCGCCCATTACGGACTGGAACGTGGCACCGCCAACGGCGTGCCCGACAGCAACATCGGCATCTACGACACCGGTGCCATCTACAGCGCAACCGACACCGGCGCCTGCAACTTCGGCGAAGTCTTCACAACTGACGGTCGCCTCGACGCGCTCGACCTCACAGTCCTGACCGATGACCTCGCATTTTTCCCGGCATACAACGTGGCACCGATCTTCTTCACCGACACAATCAAGGCCCACCCCGGCCTGGAAAAGGTCTTCGCCAAGATATCACCGAAACTCACCGACGAGGTCCTGCGCGGCATGAACCGTCAAGTTGACGTCGACGGTGCCGAACCCGCCGATGTGGCCTATGAGTGGATGATCGAGGAGGGTTTCATCACCGACCCAGCCAGCTAACCAGACACGGGCGACGGATGCCGCGAACAGCACGATCGTCCGGGCCAGCATCGCAGAGGCAGGCCAGGCGTGCAGATGCTCGAACAGCTCCTCATCGAGCCCAGTACGGCCAGCTTCGACGCCCCGGAGTGCCGACCCGACACGGTGGTAAGTAGGCCGACAGCGATGATGATACGACGAACAGGCTCGTGGCGTGGGTCACGCCGTCCAACCAAACAGAAACGACTCGCATGCTTGCTCCGACGGGGCAGCACACGCGATACACGAATACCGCGACGACATACTCACCCCGCTGCGGGCCGACCTGGACCAGTCACGCACAAGTGCACGCGAGCAGCGCACCCGTTCCGACCGCGCCGAAGCACCCTTGTGAACGTCATGGGAGCTTTCGCTGAGTTCGAGCGGTCGCTGATTCGTGAGCGTCAGCGCGAGGGTATTGCTTTGGCTAAGACGCGTGGCCTATACCGCGGTCGCACCCCGTCACTGGACACGGCCCGTGCGGCCGAGCTGCGCGAGAAGGCTGCCGCTGGCGTGCCGAAATCTGTTCTTGCTCGACAGTTTGGGATCAGCCGCGAAACCGTCTATGTCTACCTCGGCGCCGGGGACTGAGCTGGCTATAGACGATTCGGTGTGGTTAGAGGTGGATTCCTGCGGTGTCGACCAGTTCGACCCAGCGCGTTCGACGGTCGATGTCTTCTCGGATAGCTGGGGCCGGGGCGTATACGTCTGCGTCAGATAGGGCGGCCAGGTTGAGGCCGGTGAGGTCGGTGATGTCCACGATGGGTACTTGGTAGGTGCGGTACGGCCCCAGCGGCGGGGGATTACCGTACATGAGGGCTGGAGCGAGGTCCGTGTCGAGGTCGATGTCTTCTAACTGTGGACTTTGGTCGAGGACGAATCCGGCAGCGTGAAGAGCGGTGGAGCCTCTTGTGGTCGTGGTCCATGCCGCGATCTTCCAGAACGCTTGTGGAATCTTCACGCCGCGGTATATCGGGTCCTGGGTTGAGAGCACGGGGGCGGTGAAGACGCTGATGCGATTACCGTTTGTGCGTGCGTAGGTGAGGACGTGGTCCTCGAGGCCAAGCCGGAGTTCTTTCGATTGGTTAAAGGCTCCGGCTTGCGGGGCGGCGTTGGTGTAGGCGAAGGTATCGTAATTCGCACGCCTGGCTGTCGTTGTGTCGCCCCAGACCGGGTCCTGTCGCCGGACGAGGTGTCCGCGGTCGAGATCGTTTCTGGCGTAGACGCCCTCCCCGGCCTGTTCGTAGACCGGGACACGCGAGTCGAGGTGCCAGTCGTCGCCCCGGTCAACAGTAATGAGCTGATCCCCGTCGATGTTGACGCCGATCGCGATCGCGAGGCGCCGCGCGGGGTCGAGGAGCACGGTGAAATGTGTGTAAAGCAGTTCACGAATCAGGGTGCCCGCAGGAGGGACGGGGAGCGGCAGAGGAATTTCAAGGAAATCGGCGTTGTATCCAGCAGGATAAAGTAAGGGGGCGTTCATGGTGATAGTCAAGCAGCCAGAGCCGACAGTTGGGGCCTTCGGATATACATGGCGGAGTTGATGGGGACGATCCTCTAACGTGGTGCCGTTTCTTACCGATGGATTCTGCGAAGCCAAGTAATCGAGAACAGGCGCAATTAGTCCTTACCCGGCGGCGGTTGGTTCGATCTGAACGACTCCACCGGGCACCAGATGATAGGCGCCGGTCAAGGCGTCGACCAAGACTTTCACTGTGCCGCCATCCGCGGGCAATTGCAAGTCGAGTAGCCAATTCGGCTTATACAACAACGGGTCTCTGCTGACGCTTGTGACCTCGATCGGGATCACGGCGCGACGTCGGTGCAGAGCGGTGCGTACCGCGCATTGCCGGGCATCGTTCTCGGCGTGTTCTTTACTGATCGTTGCGGGAGCAGCATCCAGTGTTTCGCACGGTTCAATCAGAACCGGATCGGGCCAAGGATCGCTCGTGCTCGTGCCGCCGCTGCACCGGTCGACCAAGATATGGGCGACTCCGTAGATGCTTCGGCCGAAAGCTCGCTGTTGAACGGCGTAGACATAGCCGGCATAGGGATGGTGCACTAAGCGGGCGTTCGTGCAGACGAGATCGGGAGCGCGGTTCAGCACGAGCCGGATAGCCCGATTGCGACTGATACCGGCGGGAATACGACGGGCCGGCTGGTCGGCAGTGGTGGGCGGAGCTGGTTGTGGCCCGACGACCGGTATCGCGGCGCTCAACGGACCGACGCTTCCGTCGCCATGATCACATCTTGGCCCTTAAGTAGTTGGGCTGGGATCGGGCCGAGACGCTCCGTTTCGCCGAGGGCCGCCTGAATGTGTGCCGGGACGGGGCAGCTCGTCTGCGTCAGCAGGCTGCCTACAATCATTGCCGTGACGGAGCTGACGATGCCTACGAGCATCGAATCCAATCCCGTGCGCGAAACCAGGCTGAAGATCTCCCAGACCACTGGGACGGCGGTTCCCACGATCATCGAGGAGATCGCCCCAACGGTGTTCGCCTTCTTCCACCACACGGCAGCCACGTAACAAGGCACAAAGGCGCTGCCCAGAATCGTCGTCGCGAAGATTACGAGAGCGAAGACCGCTGGAGGCTGAAAAACGGCGATGAAGAATCCGACGATGGCCAGGGCGAGCACCATACCGCGGGAAACCCACACCATGTTCTTCTCGTTCATCTTCTTATTGATGAAGCGATGGTAGATGTCCCGACTCGCAATGGTACCGGCTTGCAGCAGGATCGAATCCGCCGTGGACATGATGGCAGCCATAATGCCGGCCATGACGATGCCTACCACGGCGGGGGGAAGCAACAACTGAGCGGTGGCGAAGATGGCCATCTCCGGGTCCGTGCCGATCGGAACGATCAGGAGAGCAACGATGCCGACGAGGTACGGGGCCGGAACGAAAAGAATATTGAAGAGCATTGAGTAACCGCCGGCTTTGCGCGCGACACTCGGGCGCTTCATGGCCATGTGCCGGGTCACCACGTGCGGCCAGCCCAGGTAGCCGATCGAGAACACCAACAGCGCCCCGATAATCAGCCCCCACTGGCCGTAATTTGCGAGGTCTTTTCCCCACATCGTCAGCAGAGAGGAATCGATCTCACCGATTCGCGCATTGGCAGCACCAAGGCCGCCGAGGGTGGCCAGCGCTGCGAAGAGAACCCACAGAACCCCGATCAACATGATGATCGCCTGAAAGAAATCCGTGTATGCCACAGCGAGATAGCCGCCCAGGAACGTGTATAGAACGATGACACCGATGGCAATGCCGAGGGCGAGCGGATAGGAGAAGCCGGTAACCAGCGCCAAGCCCTTTCCGCCAGCAATGAACTGCGCCAGAACATAGAAGAACAGGCATATCAGTGCGAGCGGAGCGGCGATTATGCGAGTAAGCGCCGACGGATAGCGACGTTCCAGGTATTCGATTGAGGTGACGGCCCCGAGGATTTGGGACAGCTTGCGCATGCGCCGCCCCAGCACGGACATGTTGAGCACGCCGCCGCCGAGGTCGCCGAGCGCGTACCAGAGGCTCCAATAACCCTGGGTGTAGGCCAGCGAGCCAGCGCCAAGAAACATATACCCGCTCATGGATGTGCTTTGCAAGGTCAAGGCAGTGACAGCGGGCCCCATGCTTCGACCCCCGAGCAGGTAGTTATCCAGGCCCTTACCCGCGCCCCGGCGCATGGCCCAGATGCCAATGCCAATGAGAATCAAAAAGTAGAAAAGTAGGAAGTTGATCTCGGTAGTCATTCCGGACCCCCTTCGTCTTCGCGCGCCCAATGCCGGGACACCCACATAAACCCGACGGTATAGAGAATCCAGAACACGGGAACTCCGATCAACACTGATGAAGTAAAAATGGGCAGGTTTAACAACGGTTCTCCTGGCGGGTTGGCCGTCTAAGCATTCATTTGCTCGGGCGGGATTTAGCAGGGCTGCCCTGCCGCGTGCTCGGTTCGGCCGGCGAGGTCATCAAAGACTTTTGGCGTGGCTTCGAGCTGACAAGGGTACCTGGTTCGGTACGTTGTGGGCTGCAATCCCCCTCTCAAGCCGTAGCAATCGGCTACCCACAGTTGGGTCGAGAGCGATCAGAACGAAGGTATTCCTCCGGAAAGATTCGGCACAATCATGCACGTCTGCGCGATATTTTTGCACAAAAACAGCTATCCACCAGCTATTTAAAGAATATAATTTGGTCCGAGGGTGCTGCGTTGCGACCTCGGTCTATATGTGATCTAAGCTGTCACCCCGACTTTTGGAGCTTATAGGCATTGTCAGTCAGGCACAAGGCAGCGAGCCAGTATCACCGCCGCAAGTGTCTCCGATGCTGTGAGACACAGTGTCCACGATGCCGAATTTGTCAAGGCGAATGAGACCAGTGACAAATTCCGCCCCCGCAGTGACCGGCTGCGCGCGACCTGGATTGTTGCCCACCTTCGGGCCGGCACCCGCATCAAGGAGCTCACTCGCGCTCTCGGTGTGGAAAAGTTTGAAAACTTGCCGCGCTACCTGGAGCATGTCCAAGCCCTCGATGGCGCGTCCTATCGCGCACAGAGCTGCGCGGGACGGTCACCCCATGAGCGCGGTCTCCTCCGATGCCGCTCTGCTGGAAGAACGGATGCAGTCCAGGTTCGGCATGACCCGACTGGACTACAAACGCGAACGCGCCTGCGGCCCCGTCTCACGCGCCTACCTCAACAACGCCATCCGCATCGTCGACAACTCCGGCGTCGTGACCAAACTTATCGAGTGGCGATACGCGCGCTTGAAATCAAACGCCGGCGTCAAACCAACCATCCCTTTTCGCGCTGTACTCGTGCTCTTTCTCCTGCACGTGCAACTGGGGTACGGCATCAACTATCACCGCATCGCGGAAACCCTCGACGTGCACTTCCACGACGAAGAATTCGCCCTGCTCGGAATACAAAACCACGCCGGCGACCACGATGACTGGTACCAACGTCTGTGGCGCTCAGCGAATCGTATGATGGCTCTCATCGACCCCTACCCCGGTCCCCGCAATAAGCGGTTGAAGCCGAAGGCCTATGCGAAATTGCTCACGAAGCAAGCAACGCCGAAGGCCACACGAAAGTCTGCGCGCAATCTTGAGCGCCTGGACTGGCTCTGCGAACAACTCCTCCACACCAGCGTGCGCATGCTCCCCGCAGACATCTGGGCCAAGTACCACGGCAACATCGCCATTGACGCAACCCTGATTCCGGGAACCGGGCGGCCCAACCCGACAGACCCAACCATGCGACGAGGCAATGCAGACTCGCACTCCGGCCGTTACCGCCGCGAAGGCAGCCACGGCGGCCTCGGAGCCAAAACCGACAAGGCCGGCTACGAACTCGAAATCAGCGTCATGGTGTGGGACAAACCCGGCCAGAACATGGTGTTCCCCTCGCTCATTACCTCTGTTGGTTTCCACCGCCCGGGAGAAATTATCGGCCACGGCGCCAAACTCCTCGACTCCCACCAACGGCTGGGCTTCGCCGGCGGCCTCGTCATCGCGGACCGCGCCTACAACGGCGAAAAAGCCCGCAACTTTCAGATTCCCGTGCGGCTTCGCGGCTGCGAACTCGTCATCGACTACAAGAAGAACGACCTCGGCCTCCAAAACCAATGGAAGGACCTCATCCTCGTCGACGGCAACTGGTACGTCACCTATATGCCGCAGAACCTCATCGACGCCACCAAGAACTACAACACCCGCGAGACCAACCCCCTCGACCCAAAGAAGCCCCGGCGCCTCGTCGACAAGAAGACCTACAAGACCTACCTCGAGAACCGCACGGCCTACCGGATGAAGCCCAAAGGCCTCCCCGACAAGGACGGCTTTCAACGTTTTCTCTACCCGGCCCCCGGCAGCTATATGGCCATCGACCGGGCCAGCGGCAAACGCGTCGCCAAACCGTCAACACCGGTCAGTGTCACCATTCCGCTCGACGCGGGAGCCCCCGCCGAACGCAACCGCGACCCCCGCCTCGCCGTCAAGCACCTGCAGAAGTTCGCCTACAAGTCCGAAGAGCACCAAAAACACTTTGGCATGCGCAGCCTGGTCGAATCCGCCAACAAGACCCTTAAGGCCAAGAACTTCGAAGACCTCGCCAACGTCAGCAAACGCTCCGGCCGCGGCTTCGCCTTTAACTACCTCGCCGCGACCCTCGCCGCCGTCTCAGCGAACCTCCGCAAAACCTACGACTTCTTCGTAAAGGCCGCCGAACTCGACCTCGGCGAGAAGCTTTCCCGCGAACGACGCCGCAAAGAAGCCACCGGAACACCACTGAGCGCCCACAGCGCCTTACCGGCCCTGGCCCCACCGCAGTAACAACGGCCACAACCCACTCCAGCACCAACCACCCGCGCACCGAAAGCTTCAGCCTGCCCACCCGCAGGCCTTTTCCTATTTATAAGGTCAACTCCGCCTCAACAGGCCAGATCGGCCCCGTCAAAACCCTTAAAAACCGAAGGCCGGTCGAGTATTTCTACTCAACCGGCCTGTTCGCTTGGATTTCATGAAAACGTAACGTCAATTTCCTGAAACACCCAGAGTGCGCGAGAGGGGACTTGAACCCCTACGTCCTTTCGAACACTGGCACCTGAAGCCAGCGCGTCTGCCAATTCCGCCACTCGCGCGAACTTAGGAATGCTAACACTGCGAGGGGGGTCAGCGCCATTCGACGGCGCGCCGCGCGGGTCCGGGGGCTGAATCGGCCCAATCTCGGCCCCCGCAGCCATGACTGCGCCCGAAATTGGTAGCCGCGCCGGTAATTACTGCAGCGCCCACCGGTATCGGGCGCGACCATCAGGAGAGCCCGCCTATCGGGCGCGGGCACAACGGATGCCCGCCTCGGCCAGCCTCGGAGAGAACGGATGCCACCGCCCGAAACGGCCGCGCAGCATCCGCTCCCCGCCACCTATCGAAAAATACCCACGGAATGCCCATAATGGGCCCCGAATTCGGTCCGGGACCCTCCGCGGGTAGTATGGCTGTTCGTGCCGTTTGCGCCCTGAAGGTGGGTTGTCGCCCGAGACAAGTAACATGCTCATAGCCAAACGGACCGGATCGGGAGACCTGTGGGCATACTGGATAACTTTGAAAAAGGCTTGGAGCGCGCCGTCAACGGAGCGTTCGCCAAGACCTTTCGATCGGGCTTGCAGCCGGTGGAAATAACCTCCGCGCTGCGTCGTGAGCTCGACACCAAGGCCGCTGTCGTCGCGCGGGATCGCATCCTCGCGCCCAATCGCTTTACCGTGCGCATGTCCCACGCCGACTACACCCGCATGAGCGCGCTCGGCGTCACCCTCATTGACGAGCTCACCGCCCTCATGCAAAAGCACGGCACCGAGCAGCGCTACCAGTTCACCGGCGGCATCGATATCACCCTGCAAGACGACCGCAGCCTCAGCGAGGGCATGGTGCAGATCGACTCCAGCTCGGTCAAGAGCAACGTCGCCTGGAGCCCGGTGCTCGACATCAACGGCACCCGGCACCCCCTGGTCAAGGCCCGCACCGTGATCGGCCGTGGCTCCGACGCCGACATCACCGTCGACGACACCGGCACCTCGCGTCGCCACGTCGAAATCCTCTGGGACGGCTCGCGCGCCCAGGTGCGTGACCTCGGCTCCACCAACGGCTCCCAGCTCAATGGCGCCCCGGTCAGCCAGGCCATCCTCGAGCCCGACTCGGTCGTCACCATCGGTCGCACCCGCATCGTGTTCCGCGTGCTCGCCCAGGCCTCACCAGACTCCCGCGAGTACCCGCGCGCCGCGCCGCCGGCCGACCCGCCCACCGAACGCCACGATATGGGCGGATTCTGGGGGCCGAACACATGAACGTCAGCGAACTGACCCTGCTGGTGCTGCGCATCGGCTTTCTGCTCTTGCTTTGGATGTTCATCTTCGGCATCGTCTACGCCCTGCGCAGTGACCTGTTCGGCCAGCGCGTGCGCAAGATGAAAACGGATGCCGCCGCCCCCGCCGCCGCATTCCCGGCATCCGCTGTTCCCGCCGTCGTCCCCGGCCCCGTCGCTGCCCCCGCTGCCGCTGACGCCTTCACGCCGCCGGTCGCGCGCGCCAGCCCGGCGGGCGGGAATTCAGGGGCAGACGGGGGAAGGGCGACTGCCCAGAACACCACCCGCCTGGTCATCACGAGCGGCCCGAAGGCCGGCACGGAGTTTCCGCTCGGCGCCGAAACCATCACCATCGGTCGTTCGAGCGACTCCAGCCTGGTCATCCGCGACGATTACACCTCCACGCACCACGCGCGTCTCATGCTCTGGAACGACGAGTGGATGCTGCAAGACCTGGATTCCACTAACGGCACCTTCCTGGCCGGCTCCCGCGTCACCGTGCCGACCAAAATTCCCCTGAACGCCACCGTGAAGATCGGCGCCACCAGCTTCGAGCTTCGGCGGTAGGTCATGGCGACGGTCAGTCATAGCGCAGCCGCGTCTCACGTCGGCAAGATTCGCTCCAACAACCAGGACTCCGGGTACGCCGGTCGCAGCCTGTTTGTGGTCGCCGACGGCATGGGTGGCCACGCCGGCGGCGACGTCGCGTCGTCGATCGCCACCAAACGCATCATCGAGGCCGACAAGCACTATGCGAGCGCGCAGGACGCCGAATTCGCTCTGCAGGCCGCCCTGATCGGTGCCAACGCCCAGCTGGCCGAGACGGTCTTCGAACACGCCGAACTCACCGGCATGGGCACGACGGTCAGTGCCATCGTGGTGCTCGAGAACGAGGTGGCAATCGCCCACATCGGCGACTCGCGCATCTACCTGCTGCGCGAGCGTGAACTCTCCCAGATCACCATCGACCACACCTTCGTGCAGCGCCTCGTTGACAGCGGGCGCATCACCGAGGCCGAGGCCATGGTGCATCCGCGCCGCTCTGTGCTCATGCGCGTACTCGGCGATGTCGAGGCGAGTCCCGAAATCGACACTTCGATTCTGGCCACGATCGACGGCGACCGCTGGCTGCTTTGCTCCGACGGCCTCACCGGCGTCGTCTCGCACACCGCCATAGCCTCCGCTCTGGCGAGCGGTGCCAGCGCGCAGGATGTCGCCGACCTGCTGGTCAAGGAGAGCCTCGACGGCGGCGCCCCCGACAACGTCACCGTGGTCATCGTCGACATCGGCGCGGGCGACGGCTCCGCGCGCACAGACAGCCCGGTCATCGTCGGTTCCGCCGCGAATCCGCTCGCCTTCGGTGAGGAACCGGGCCGCAACCGTGCCCTGCGCATCCCGGCCCTGCGCCTGCACCCGGTGCGGGAAACCCACTTCGAGCCCGATTCGCAGGATTACCTGTCCGAACTGATCGAAGAGGATGCCCGCCGCGCGCGCCGCCGCAAGGTCACCTGGCTGGTCGGTGTCATTCTGCTGGTGCTCAGCATCGTCACGACCACGATCATCGGCTACCAGTGGACCCAGACCCGCTACTACGTGGGCGTCGACGGTTCGAACGTCGCCATCTATCAGGGCGTGCAGCAGGACATTGGTCCGATCAAACTGTCCAGCGTCTACGAAGACACCGAGCTGAGCCTGTCCGACCTGCGCGTCTATGACCGCCAGCAGGTGGAGCAGACCATCAATGCCGGTTCACTGGACGACGCCCTGGCCATCATCGAGCGACTGAAGGGGGCCATCGTTGAGTAAGGCATCCGCTCAAACGGCGCGTCCGACGGCAACCGAGCCGGTGCGTCGCCTGCGCCTCCCGCAGAAACTGCGCAACCTCGAACTGTTCCTGCTGCTGATCGCGTGCTTCATCAACGCCAGCGCGGTCGTGCTCGTACAACTCGGTGCCCTCGGCGAGCTGGACCCGACCCTCGTGCTGCTCGGCGCCGGCCTGTCGGCCCTGGTGATCACCCTGCACATTGTGCTGCGCTTTGTCGCCCGCGATGCCGACCCGTTCATCCTGCCGATCGCCACGGTGCTCAATGGCATCGGTATCGCCATGATCTACCGCATCGATATCGCCGACAAACAGGGCGGTTGGGAGAGCGCGGCCGTGCGCCAGACGGTCTGGAGTGCCCTGGCTATTTTCAGTGCCATCGTCGTGCTGCTGGTCATCCGCAACCACCGTGTGCTGTTTCGGTACACCTACATTGCCGGTCTCGTCGGTGTGCTCCTGCTCTTTCTTCCGCTCGTTCCGGGCCTCGGCAAGGAGATCAGCGGCGCCAGGGTGTGGATCAGCTTCGGCAATTTCGGCACCTTCCAGCCCGGTGAGATCGCCAAGATCGCCCTCGCCGTGTTCTTCGCCGGCTATCTCGTGCGCAACCGAGACAGTCTCTCCATGGTCGGCAAAAAGTTTCTCGGCGCCCGGTTTCCCCGCTTTCGCGACCTCGGACCGATTCTCATCGTCTGGGCCCTGTCGATGTCAGTCATCATCTTTCAGCGCGACCTCGGCACCGCCCTGCTCTACTTCGGCCTGTTCCTGGTCATGCTCTACCTCGCCACCGGTCGACTGAGCTGGGTCATCCTGGGCATGGGTCTCTTTCTCGGCGGCGCGCTACTGGCCAGCCAGACCCTGGACTACGTCAACGGCCGGTTCACCAACTGGCTGGATGCTCTGAATCCAGACGTCTACGAGGCGAAGGGGGGCAGCTTTCAGCTGGTGCAGGGCCTGTTCGGCCTCGCCAAGGGTGGGCTGCTCGGCACCGGCTGGGGCCAGGGCCGCCCGGAAATCACTCCGGTACCGCAGAGTGACTACATCATCGCGAGCCTCGGCGAGGAACTCGGGCTCGCCGGGCTGTTCGGCATCCTCGCCCTCTACCTACTGTTCGTGGCTCGGGGCTTCCGCATCGGCTTCGCCGGACAGGATGACTTCGGCAAGCTCCTCGCTGTCGGCCTCGCCTTTGTCGTTGCACTGCAGTGCTTCATCGTCATCGGCGGTGTCACCCGGGTCATTCCGCTGACCGGTCTGACCACGCCGTTCCTGGCCGCCGGCGGCTCATCGCTCGTGGCCAACTGGATCATCGCGGCCCTGCTGCTGCGGCTCTCCGACACCGTGCGCAACCAACCCAGGCTGGTGGTCTAAGTGAACCGCGAACTCAAGCGCGTCAGCATCGTCGTGATGCTGATGTTCGTCGCCCTGCTCAGCTCGACCTCGGTCGTGCAGGCCTTCCAGGCCGACAATCTGTCGGCCGACCCGCGCAATACCCGCACGCTCTACGACAGCTACCAGGTTGAGCGCGGCGCCATCCTCGTCGCCGGGGAACCGATCGCGCAGTCGATGCCGGCCGACGACGACTACAAATTCTTGCGCACCTATACCAATCCAGAGCTGTACGCACCGATCACCGGGTATATCCCGATCAACGGCGAACCGACCGGCCTCGAGTTCGCCCTCAACGCCGAACTCACCGGGACCTCCAACTCGCAGTTCTTTGACAAGATCAGCGCCCTGGTCACCGGCCAGGACCCGAAGGGCGCAGCCGTCGAGGTCACAATCGATCCGATAGCCCAGCAGGCCGCCTGGGATGCCCTCGGCGATTACACCGGATCGGTCGTCGTCACCGAGCCGGCCACCGGCCGTATCCTGGCCATGGTGTCCAAGCCGAGTTTCAACCCGAACCTGCTCACCGTGCACAACAATGCCGAGGTCACGGCCAGCTACGAAGCGTTGCTGGCCGATCCGAGCGACCCACTGATCGACCGGGCGATCAATTCGCTCAACCCTCCCGGGTCGGTGTTCAAGCTCGTCGTCACCACAGCGGCCCTGGAATCGGGCGACTACACCCCGGAAAGCACCTTTCCCAACGTGGCCGTCTACACGGCGCCCGGCACCACGAGCAAGATCGAAAACTCCAGCGGGGGCACCTGCGGCGCAGGTGACACGGTCACCCTGGCCACAGCGCTCCGGTTGTCCTGCAATATTCCGTTCGCCGAACTCGGCGTCGAACTCGGTGACACCGCTATTCGTGAGACAGCCGAGAAATTCGGCTTCAACAGCAGCTACAGCATTCCCATGAACGTCGCCGGGAGCGTGTATCCGCGTGGGCTCGACGATCCGCAGACCGCGCAGTCGGCGTTCGGCCAGTTCGACGTGCAGGTAACGCCGCTGCAGATGGCCATGGTCAGCGGCGCCATCGCCAACGGCGGCGTCGTAATGGCCCCTAACCTCGTGCAGGAAATTCTCGCGCCCAACCTCAGCGCCATCGAAACCTTCAAACCGGTCGAACTCGGACGGGTGATGAGCGAAGAAACTGCCGCGACGATCACCGCGATGATGATCAACGGCGTTCAGGATGGCGCTGCAAGCAATGCAAGAATAGACGGGGTCGACGTGGCGGGAAAAACAGGCACGGCTCAGAACGGATCAACCGATCCATTCACGTTGTGGTTCACCGGTTTCGCACCGGCGAACGACCCGCAGTATGCCATCACCGTTCTCGTCGAGAACGGCGGGGGAGAAGGACAAACCGGGTTCGGCAACAAACTTGCCGCACCTGTCGCACAGAAAGTACTAGAGGCGGTGCTTAACAAATGAGACCCACAGCAGGCCTCACCTTCGGGGGACGATACGAGCTGCAATCGCGCATTGCGATTGGCGGCATGGGCGAGGTGTGGAAGTCCACCGACCTCGTCATCGGACGCAGCGTCGCCATCAAGATTTTGAAGGACGAGTACCTCGGCGACCCGGGCTTTCTCGAGCGCTTCCGCGCCGAAGCCCGCCACGCCGCTCTCGTCAACCACGAAGGCATCGCGAATGTCTTCGACTACGGCGAAGAAGACGGCAGTGCTTTCCTGGTCATGGAACTCGTGCCCGGCGAAGCCCTGTCCACCATCCTCGAGCGCGAGCACGTGCTGCCGACCGACAAGGTGCTCGACATCGTCGCGCAGACTTCGGCCGCGCTGCACGCTGCCCACGCCGCCGGTCTCGTACACCGCGACATCAAGCCCGGTAACCTGCTGATCACGCCGGAGGGCCGGGTCAAGATCACCGACTTCGGTATCGCCCGCATCGCCGACCAGGTTCCGCTCACCGCGACCGGCCAGGTCATGGGCACCGTGCAGTACCTCTCACCCGAGCAGGCCAGCGGACACCCGGCGTCACCGACCACCGACATCTACTCCATCGGCATCGTCGCGTACGAGTCCCTCGCCGGCCGACGTCCTTTCACGGGCGAGTCGCAGGTCGCCATCGCCATGGCACAGATCAATGAGATCGCTCCTGACCTCCCGGTGACCGTCTCCGAGCCGGTGCGCAACCTGGTGTTCGCCTGCCTGGCCAAGAACCCGGCCGACCGGCCGGCGTCGGCTGCCCACCTGGCGCGCGCTGCATCCGCTCTGCGTCGTGGTGACGTGGCCGCGGCTGCCGTGGCCGTGCCATCCGTTCTGGGCGGGCTCAGTGCCACCAGCGCCACGATGCTCATGCCCGGCGCCGGAAACGACCAAGCCACGACCATCCTTCCGGCCACCGGTTCCCCCATCACCCGGGCATCCGCTGCAGCAGCCGCCGAAGCGGAGAAGAAGAAACGCAGCAAGTGGACCTGGCCACTCATCGCCCTCGTCGCCCTGCTCGTAATCGTACTCACCGGCACGCTCATCGCGCTGTTCACCCAGAACAACGAGACGCCGGTGCCGGCAGCGACGTCGGCGACACCCTCGACCACGCCCAAGCCGTCTCCCACACCGACTCCGAGCCCGACACCCACTCCGACCCCCACCAACACCTCGGTCAATCCCGACGACTTCGTCGGCAAGCCAAGCGCCGAAGCCGCAGCTTTGCTCGTCGACATGGGCTTCGTGGCTGACATCGCCACGGGCAATGCCGCCGAGACCAGTGACAACGTCGACAAGGTCTACCGGGTGAACCCCACCGGTCCGGTTCCGGCTGGTACCACCGTGGTCCTCACCGTTTATGGCCCGGTGGCAACGCCGAGCACGCCGACGTCGGCCCCGACGGCGACTCCCTCGCCCGCGGCCCCCGCCGGTACGGTCACGGTCAGCTGGAACGTGCAGACCTGCCCGGCCGGCCAGACCCTGGCCGGTTACGAAATCGCCACCGAGGGCGGTGCCGCCGTCATCACGTCGGCGAACCCGACCAACGCGGAAACGACGACGGGCACCATCACCGCTGGAACCGAGAATTTCAAGGTCAAGTTCCGCTACTTCTGTGGTCAGGTCAGCTCCGAGTTCTCGCCCACGGTCGATGTGAAAGTCACGGGCGACCCAGCTGTCACGGAGTAACTCCCTCATGCCGTGCGGTAAAGTAGCGCTCACTGTGTCCGTCCCGAATACAGTGTCTGATTGTGGGGAGTGCTGTAGTGCCTGACTCTGGTCGTTTGATCGCGGGTCGCTATCGCGTCGGCGCCCTGCTCGGCCGTGGCGGTATGTCCGACGTGCACATCGGCACCGATTCCCGGCTCGGCCGCACGGTGGCGATCAAGCTGCTGAAGTCGACCCTTGCGGCTGACCCGGCCTTTCGCACCCGCTTCCGTCAGGAGGCCCAGGCCGCAGCCCGCATGGCTCACCCGACGATCGTGCGCGTGTTCGACGCCGGCGAAGAGACCGTCACCGATGAGTCCGGCCACGACTCGCAGATTCCGTTCATCGTCATGGAACACGTCGACGGTCGGCTGCTCAAGGACATCATTGGGGAAGGTCCGATCGATTCCATCGAGGCCGTGCGCATCATCGACGGGGTACTGACCGCCCTAGAGTACTCACACCGGGCTGGAGTCGTACACCGCGACATCAAGCCGGGCAACATCATGATCACCAAGTCCGGCCAGGTGAAGGTGATGGACTTCGGTATCGCCCGAGCTATCTCCGACTCCGCCACGACCGTGGCCCAAACCACCGCGATCCTCGGAACCGCCGCCTATTTCTCCCCCGAGCAGGCCAAGGGCGAGTCCGTCGATGCACGCACCGACCTGTACTCGACCGGTGTGGTGCTGTTCGAAATGCTCACCGGCCGCCCGCCGTTCCGCGGTGATACGCCCGTGGCCGTCGCCTACCAGCACGTCAGTGAGACGCCGGTCAAGCCGTCCGCGATCAACCCCCGCGTGTCTCCGGCCCTCGATTCGGTCGTGCTGCACGCCCTGGCCAAGGACCGTTTTGCTCGCTACCAGAGCGCCGTCGAGTTCCGCAACGATGTCGAGACCGCCGGGTCCGGCCAGATCCCCATCCATCATGCCGGCGAAGAGGTCGGCGCCGGACTGTTCGGCGCAGCACCCACCGCCATCACCGGCTCGGCCCTGGCCCTCAAACAGCTCTCCGAAGACCAGACCATGGTGCGCACGCAGCGTCGCCCTCCCGTGATCTGGGTCTGGGCCGGAATCGTCTGCGTCGTCGTTATTGTCGTGGCTGTCATGATCTGGGTGGCGAATCTGCAACCCTCGGTGGAACTGCCCGACAGCTCACGCGAGGTGCCCTCGCTCACCGGCGAGACCTACGATGATGCCCAGAACACCCTCCTCGACCTGGATCTCGCGGCCACCCGTGCCGAAGAGTCGAGCACCACGGTACCCGCCGATCAGGTCATTCGCACAGACCCGCCAGCCGGCACCATCGTCAACCCGTCCGACGTGATCAAGGTCTTCGTTTCGACCGGTCCGGTGCCCGTCGTCGTCCCCGATGTCACCAACCAGACGATAACGGATGCCCAGGCCGCGATCGAAGCGCTCGGTTTCGTCTCCGGGTCGGTTACCGCTGAGAACTCGCCGACCGTGGCCACCGACGTCGTCCTGCGCACCGACCCGGCAGCGGCATCCGCGCAATTCGCCGGGGACACGATCAACTACATCGTGTCGAGCGGACTGGTCACGTTGACGGATCTCACCGGTCAGTCACTCGTCGCCGCGATCGATCTGGTCAGCAGCAATGGCCTCGCGCCCGTCTCCAAGCCCGATCCCACCTGCGCCCAAGAGTCCGGTTCCCCGATCAAGGCGCAGTCCCTGGCGCCGGGCGATGTCCCCCAGCGCTCGGACATCACGCTCACCTATTGCTCCGGCTCCTAGCCCCTTCCCGCTCCTGCTGGACGGGGCCTGGGCCCCGTGCAGAAGGAGACGTCAGGTGAGGCGCAGCAGGGGATGCAGGGACTTTGCGGTCTCCTGGGCGCCCGCGAGGCCGGTCAGGGCCAGCCAGTTGCCGAGCATGCGGTATCCGCCCTCGGTCAGCACCGATTCCGGGTGAAATTGCACACCGAGAATGGGAGCGGATGCGTGGCGTAACCCCATGATGACGCCGCCCTGCGTGCGTGACGTCACCACGAGGTCGCTCGGAACGGTCGACGCGACGACGGCGAGCGAGTGGTACCGGGTGGCCGTGAACGGCTGGGGCACACCCTCATAGAAGTCGCTGCCGTCGTGCGTGATGAGCGACGTCTTGCCGTGCATGAGCTCTTCAGCGTTGGTCACCGTAGCTCCGAAGGCCTCAGCGATGGCCTGGTGCCCGAGGCACACGCCAAAAAGCGGAAGTTCGGCCTCGAGTGCCGCCTCGACCACGGCAATGGACACACCAGCATCTGACGGCTTACCCGGACCAGGTGAGATCAGAACGCCGTCGTAGTCGGAAATGCGGGAGGCGGCATCCGCTTTGTCGAAAGAGTCGTTGCGCACGACATCGGTCTCAGCGCCGAGCTCCATGAGGTACCCATTGAGGGTGTACACAAAGCTGTCGTAGTTGTCGATCACGAGAATACGGGTCATGGGCCGCCCACCGTCGCTTCCTGGTTGTTGAGAATGCCGTCGATCCAGGGATACACCCAGGTGGCCAGCACGGCGAGTACCGCCAGTAACAGGATCAGAACCAAAATGATGCGCACCCAGATTGGCCCGGGAAGAATGCGCCACAGTGCTGCGTAGATGGGAGCCTCCTAGCCCTGGGCTGCGATGATCGGTGCGAGTTCGGCCGGTGCGCCGGCCGAAAGCGGCTGCCACGACTCGAACACGCCGTAGGCGATGATGCGTTCCGCGGTGGAATACAACGGATTACAGCTGGTCAGGGTGATGATCCGGTCGACAGCAGTGGCGTCGGGATTATTCGGAACGGATGCCAGCACCTGCACCTGAGAGGGCGCCACGTACTCGGTATCGCGATACCGGTAGGTGTAATAGCCGTCGGCGGTCTGCACATAGATGGCGTCACCGAGCTGAAGTTCGTTGATCAGGTGCATGCCGCCGCCGAAGGCGCTGCGGTGGGCGGCGATGGCGAAATTGCCCACCCCACCGGGCATCTGAGTGCCGTCGTAGTGCCCGATTCCCAGGCGGTTGCTGTTTAGAACGTCGTGGCCAGTGCCCTCAGCAATGGTGCGGTGATAGTCAGCGCCGAACCGTGGCACATACAACACGGCGAATGCCTGGGCATTGGCCGGAGCGGTAGCCACCATTGGTGCTCCGTAGTCAACCGGTGCAGGTTCTGCACTCGGTTCTGCCGGGTCAGTCGTTGGCACCGGTTCGGGCGTCGACGTGTCCTGTTGGATCCAGTCCTGGCTGATCTGACTGGCAGCATCGGACTGCGAGTTGGCCATGATCATGTCATTCCACCAAAGCTGCCAGCCCAAAAACAGCAACACGAGTGCGCCCGCAGTGATGAGCAGTTCGCCGAGCACGCCGATCACGCTAATTTTGCCTGATTTCGCCCGGCGCGGGCGCTTGGTGACGATCTCGGTGGGATCGTCGGCCTGGGGACACATAGTGCGAGTCTACCGACCTGAACGTGTACCAGACCTCGCGTCAAATCCACTCAAACAGGCGAAGACGCTAGGATCGCAGAATGGCACGTAAGAATCCCCGCACCCGGCCCGCCCGCACCGACGTTGCCCGCTCGAACGAGGACGCGCCCAATGCCGTCTGGTTCAAGCCGGTCATGTTCGGTTTCATGCTCCTCGGCCTGGCCTGGATCATCGTGTTCTACGTCAGCGGCAGCCAGCTTCCCATTGCGGGGCTTGGCGCCATGAACATTCTGGTCGGCTTCGGGATCGCCTTCATCGGCTTCCTGATGACCACGCGCTGGCGTTAGTCTGGCGGCCCTGCACCAACTGTTCGGCCAATGAACGTTGATCCGTTACCGCTGCGTCACCACGGCGTAATAACAAGGGTAATGACACGGGTGTAATTATCCCCATGTGGATAGACCTGTGGATAACTCGCCCTCGCGCAGCGCTCGGTCGGTTAACTCACGAAGAAGCGCGCGAAGCTCAGCAGCACCAACAGGGCGGCGAACGCGCCGATCAGCCCCACCTGCAGGGGCTTCTGACGGATGCGCCGGGTCTGCACGAAGATGAGGCCGAGCACCGCACCGCCGATGATTCCGCCGACGTGCGCCTGCCAGGCAATATTCAGGCCTGGAATGAACCCGATCACGAGGTTGATACCGACCAGCACGAGCAACTGGGTGGCATTGCCGCCGAGTCGGCGTTGAATCACCAGGAACGCGCCCATCAGGCCGAAGATCGCACCGGATGCCCCCACCACGGGAGTGAATGGATCCGCCAAAAACAGCACCCCGAGTGAACCGGCCAGCGCACTCAGCAGATACAGCGCCAAGTAGCGGCCCCGGCCGAGCAGAGGTTCCAGGAGCTGCCCGAAGATCCACAGCGTGTACATATTCAGCAGCACGTGGAAGATAGAGCCGTGTGCGAGGGCGGTGGTGAGCATGCGCCAGGGTTCAAAACTGCCGGGCTGGGAGAAGAAGCCTGCGTAGATCAGCAGGTTGGTGATCTGATTGCCGAAAACGAACTGCAGAAGGTACACGACGAGCGTTATTCCAATTATGGAATACGTCACGGCAGGCTTCCCGGCGGTCAGTCGGGTGAGCACCGCCGGTTTGGTGCGGGGTGCGTTCTTGCGCTGTTCCTTCATGCACTCGGGGCAGATGACCCCGACAGCGGCCTGGGTTTGGCATTCGGCGCAGATGGTGCGGCCGCAACGCTGGCACAGAATGAAGCTCTGCCGCCCCGGATGGCGGTAACAAAAATTCGCCGCCGAGGCCGGCAGAGCACTCATTTTCTGTGCAGAGGTACTGGTTAGACGTTCTCGACGGAGACGGTCAGAATCTTGACGTCTTCGAGGGGCCGGTCCCGACCGTCGGTAGCGACCGTGGCAAGCTTGGCGACGATCGCGCGGCTGTCTTCGTCTTCAACGGCACCAAAGATGGTGTGCTTGCCCTGCAGCCAGGTGGTCGGAACGACGGTGATGAAGAACTGTGACCCGTTCGTGCCGTGGCCGCCCTGGATTCCCGCGTTGGCCATGGCGAGCACGTACGGCTGGGTGAAGTCGAGGTCGGGGCTGATTTCGTCATCGAACTGGTAGCCGGGGCCACCGGTGCCCTGGCCGAGCGGGTCGCCGGCCTGAATCATGAAGTCTTTGATGATGCGGTGAAAGATCGTGCCGTCGTAGAGCGGCGTGGTGGAGGCGACGCCGGTGGCGGGGTGCTTCCACTCGAGTTCGCCGGTCGCGAGGCCGACGAAGTTCTTGACCGTCTTCGGCGCGTGATTGCCGAAGAGGTTGACCTTGATCGGTCCGAGGGTGGTGTTCAGGGTGGCGACAGCAGTGTGCTTAGACATACACCGATTCTTGCACAGCTACCTCGACCGAATCTGATTGCCGCCGTGCGCTCCCAGTGCATTCGCTGGCAACTCCGCGATTGAGTGGCAAGATGGGCACTCAGTGGCAAGATAGAGACACATTCGCCACACGACATCGATGGAGGGTCCAGATGAGCCTGTCACGCAAGCGCCGCAAGGAACTCACTCGGCTGCGCAAAAGCGCAGACGAACTATGGAGCCACCAGCAAGAAGTACTGGAGCGAGCAAACGTTCTCGCTCGTCAGGCCGGTCACCAGGCCGGTATTCTTGCTCGCGAAGAAGTAGCTCCGCGCGTACGCGAGAGCTATGACCACTACGTTCGCCCGAGCGTGAACGCCACCCAGGAAGCCGCCGACGGCGTGCGCCGGCGCGTCGTCAACGACGTTCTCCCCGGAATCGGTACCGCCATCGGCACGGTCATGTCCGTCGGTGACGTCGCCCGCGACGCCCGAGTGCGCGCTGCATTAGGTCGCCTCCGCCTGCAGAAGCCGGTTGTGGTCGAACCCAAGGGCCCCGGAGCCGGAACCTACTTCGCCCTCGGCCTGGCCGTGGTCGCCGCCGTAGGCGTCGCCTACGCCGTCTGGCAGACCTTCCGTGCCGACGACGAGCTCTGGGTCGCCGACGACGAGGTTGAACCAGCCGCTAGGCAGGAAGACTAGAGCAGACGCTCGTCCGCTCGTGCAGGGCCCGCATCCACCGGATGCGGGCCCTGCCTCGTTAACGGCGGCTGCGGCCGACACGGCCCTGCTGGGAGCCGTACACACGACATCCCAGCGGATGCCCGGCGCCGGCCGATCACGCAGGCAACAGATTCGCGAGCTAAGACATCACGCTCGGGCAAAAAAGAAGGGCCCGTCCAAAGACGGGCCCTTCACCTGCGTGTGGAGCCACGGGGAATCGAACCCCGGACCTCCTGCTTGCAAAGCAGGCGCTCTACCAATTGAGCTATGGCCCCAATTACCCGACCGGCACGGATGGATAAGCCAGCAGAAGCGGGTGAGAAGTGGTGAATCTGGTGCTGCGTGGGGATACCGGGATTTGAACCTGGGACCTCTTCATTATCAGTGAAGCGCTCTAACCAACTGAGCTATATCCCCCTCTTGGGCAGATTAGAGACTACCGGAATCTGGCCGGAACCTGAAATCGAGCCACCCTTCCAGGCGGAAGAATTACCCAAATCGGGCTGCGAGGGCTGTTTTTGGGGAGAAACAGCCCTCGATTGTGCGGAAAAACTAGTTATTCGTGAAGCCGACGAGCAAGCCGCCGGTTATTTTAACGCTCAGGTTGTAGAGCACCGCGTAGATGGCACCGAGGGCGGTGATCACAACCATGTTCAGAATCGCCACGACGACCGCGAAGCCCATGACGTTGCCGATGGAAAGGATGGCGGCCAGGTCGGCCGATTCTCCCGCGACGGTCGCGTACAGCTCGTCCACCTTGGTCAGCACCTCGGTCTGCACCAGCACGGTGTAGGTGAAGAAGGTGGCCACGATCGTGACGATAGCCAGGCAGACCGCCACCAGGAATGACAGCTTCACGCTCGACCAGAAGTCGACGTAGACCAGTTTGAGGCGAACCTGCTTGCTCGCGGTCTTGCGAGTGGATTTCTTGGCGAGCTTTTCGGCGACGCTACTCATTCGGTGTCTCTACTTTCCCTGAATCCGCGTTCGGAGCAGTGCCCTCTGCAGCACTGGTGTCGACGGTACCAGCCGTGGCATCGGCATCCGCTGCGCCCTCTTCGTCCGTGGCGACCAGATTACGTTCGATGTTTTTCGCGATGGAAATGATTCGATCTTCATCCGCGAATTTCGCGAACACAACGCCCATCGTGTCCCGGCCCTTGGCTGGAACCTCGGCGACGAACGAGCGTACCACCTTGCCGCTGGCAAGAACCACGAGGACCTCGTCCTCGGGGTTCACAATCAACGAGCCAACCAGATCACCGCGGTCGTCGTTGAGCTTGGCCACCTTGATGCCGAGGCCCCCACGATTCTGCAGGCGGTACTGGTCAGCGGCGGTGCGCTTGGCGTAACCGCCCTCGGTCACCACGAAGACGTAGCCGTCGTCATTGATAACGGATGCGTCCAGCAGGGTGTCCTCGCCGCGAAAGTGCATTCCGATCACGCCCGACGTGCTGCGGCCCATCGGGCGCAGCGCCTCATCGGTGGCGGTGAAGCGAATCGACATGCCCTTGCGAGAGACCAGCAGCAGGTCGGAATCATCTTCGACCAGCAGCGCGGAGACGAGCTCGTCGCCCTCACGTAGTTTGATCGCAATAATGCCACCGGTGCGGTTGGTGTCGTACTCACTGAGCGCGGTCTTTTTGATCAGGCCGTCGCGGGTGGCGAGGGTCAGATACTGGGCCACCTCGTAGTCGCGAATGTCGAGGATCTGCGCGATTTCTTCACCCGGCTGCAGGGCGAGCAGGTTGGCGACGTGCTGGCCCTTGGCGTCCCGTCCCGATTCCTGCGCCTCATAGGCCTTGGCCCGATAGACCCGGCCGGTGTTGGTGAAGAACAGCAGCCAGTGATGCGTCGTGGTGACGAAGAAGTGTTCGACCACGTCGTCGGCGCGCAGCTGGGCACCCTTGACACCCTTGCCACCACGGTGCTGGTTGCGGTAGTTGTCGCTGCGGGTGCGCTTGATGTAGCCGCCGCGGGTGACGGTGACCACCATCTCCTCTTCGGGAATGAGGTCTTCGATCGACATGTCGCCGTCGAAACCGAACATGATCTCGGTGCGGCGGTCGTCACCGAACTTGGCGGTGATCTCGGCGAGTTCTTCGCTGATGATCGTGCGCTGGCGCTCGGGGCTGGCCAGGATCGACTTGAACTCAGCGATCTGCAGTTCGAGTTCGGCGGCCTGGTCGATGATCTTCTGACGTTCCAGAGCGGCGAGACGGCGCAGCTGCATGGTGAGAATCGCGTCGGCCTGCAGCTTGTCCACGTCGAGCAGGGCCATCAGGCCTTCGCGGGCGTCGTCGACAGTGTTGGACCGACGGATAAGCGCGATCACCTCGTCGAGTGCGTCCAGCGCCTTGAGGTAGCCGCGCAGGATGTGGGCATCCGCTTCAGCCTTATTCAGGCGGAACTGGGTGCGCCGAACGATGACCTCGATCTGGTGCGCAACCCAGGCCGAGATGAAGCCATCGAGGGAGAGGGTGCGCGGCACGCCGTCGACGATGGCGAGCATGTTGGCGCCGAAGTTCTCCTGCAGCTGGGTGTGCTTGTACAGGTTGTTCAGAACTACCTTGGCAACGGCATCGCGCTTGAGCACGATCACGAGGCGCTGGCCGGTGCGACCACTAGTCTCATCGCGAATGTCCGCGATGCCGGTGATCTTGGCGTCCTTGACCAGGTCGGCGATCTTGATCGCCAGGTTGTCCGGGTTCACCTGGTAGGGCAGCTCGGTGATCACCAGGCAGGTGCGCCCCTGAATCTCTTCGATGCTCACCACGGCCCGCATCGTGATCGAGCCGCGACCGGTGCGGTAGGCATCCTGAATTCCCTTGACGCCGAGGATCTGCGCGCCGGTGGGAAAGTCGGGGCCCTTGATGCGCGCAATTAGCGCTTCGAGCAGTTCTTCGCGGCCGGCGTCGGGGTTGTCGAGGTACCACTGGGCACCAGCAGCAACCTCGCGCAGGTTGTGCGGGGGAATGTTGGTGGCCATACCGACGGCGATACCCACCGAACCGTTGACCAGCAGGTTCGGAAAACGGGCCGGCAACACGGTCGGCTCAAGCGTGCGGCCGTCGTAGTTGTCTTGAAAATCGACGGTGTCTTCGTCGATGTCGCGCACCATCTCGAGGGCGAGCGGGGCCATCTTCGTTTCGGTGTATCGCGGGGCAGCGGCACCATCGTTGCCGGGGGAACCAAAGTTTCCCTGGCCCAGGGCGAGCGGATACCGCAGGCTCCACGGCTGAACGAGGCGCACCAGGGCGTCATAAATGGAAGAGTCACCGTGCGGGTGGAACTGGCCCATCACGTCGCCGACGACGCGGGCGCACTTGGAGAACGCCTTGTCGGGCCGGTAGCCGCCGTCGAACATGGCGTAGATCACACGGCGGTGAACCGGCTTCATGCCGTCACGCACGTCGGGAAGTGCGCGCCCGACGATGACGCTCATCGCGTAGTCGAGGTAGGAGCGCTGCATTTCCAGCTGCAGGTCGACCTGGTCGATCTTGCCGTGCTGCACGAGGTGGGCGGCCTTAGCGGCCGCGGTTGCCGCCGTCTCTTCGGCGTCGGGCTGGCCCGTGGTGTCGTCAGATGTCAAGGAAACGCACGTCCTTCGCGTTTTTCTGGATGAAGTTGCGTCGTGATTCGACGTCTTCACCCATCAGGGTGGAGAAGATTTCGTCGGCGGATGCCGCGTCGTCCAGGGTGACCTGCAGCAGGGTACGGGATTCGGGGGCCATGGTGGTTTCCCACAGCTCCTTGTAATCCATCTCGCCGAGGCCCTTGTACCGCTGGATTCCGTTGTCCTTCGGGATGCGCTTGCCGGCCGCGGCACCGTCGGCGAGGAGTGCGTCGCGCTCGACGTCGGAGTACACGTACTGGTGCGGCGAGTTGCTCCACTTGAGCCGGTACAGCGGCGGCTGGGCCAGGTACACGTAGCCGAGATCGATCAACGGGCGCATGTAGCGGAACAGCAGGGTCAGCAGCAGGGTGGTGATGTGCTGCCCATCGACGTCGGCGTCGGCCATCAAAACAATCTTGTGGTAACGAACCTTGTCTGGGTTGAACTCTTCACCGATGCCAGCGCCGAACGCGGTGATCATGGCCTGCACCTCGTTGTTGCCGAGGGCACGGTCGAGTCGGGCCTTCTCCACGTTGAGGATCTTGCCGCGCAGCGGCAGAATCGCCTGCGTCTCGGGGTTACGGCCCTGCACGGCTGAACCGCCAGCCGAGTCGCCCTCCACAATGAAAATCTCAGAAATCGACGGGTCTTTGCTCTGGCAGTCCTTGAGCTTGCCCGGCATACCGCCACCCTCGAGCAGTCCCTTGCGGCGCGCGGTTTCACGGGCCTTGCGGGCTGCCATGCGGGCGTTCGAGGCCTGCAGGGATTTGCGGATGATCTCGCGTGCCGGGTTCGGGTTGCGGTTGAACCAGTCGGTGAGCTGGTCGTTGGCGACCTTCTGCACGAACGACTTCGCCTCGGTGTTGCCGAGTTTGGTCTTGGTCTGGCCCTCGAACTGCGGTTCGGCGAGCTTGATCGATACGACCGCGGTCAGTCCCTCACGCACGTCATCGCCGGTGAGGTTGTCATCCTTCTCTTTCAGGATGCCTTTCTCCCGGGCGTACTTGTTCACGAGCGTGGTCAGCGCGGCGCGGAACCCCTCTTCGTGCGTGCCACCCTCGTGGGTGTTGATGGTGTTCGCGTAGGTATGCACACTCTCGGTGTACGCCGTGGTCCACTGCATGGCCACTTCGAGGGCCATCTTGCGCTCGTGATCTTCCCACTCGAACGAGATGATCTCGTCGTTGACCAGGTCGGCCTTCTTGGCACGGTTCAAGTACTCGACGTAGTCGACGAGACCCTGGTCATATTTGAAGGTGTTGCTGATGACTTTGCCGTCGTCGGTGCGGTGGGCTTCACGCTCGTCAGTGAGGGTGAGGCGCAGTCCCTTATTGAGAAAGCCCATCTGCTGAAACCGTGCGCGCAGGGTTTCATAGTCGAACTCGATCGTCTCGAAGGTTTCCGCACTCGGCCAGAAGGTGATGGTCGTGCCGGTTTCGTCGTTGGCCTCGCCCTGCTCGAGGGGAGCATTCGGAACACCGTTGGCGAAACTCTGGCGCCAGATAAACCCCTGGCGACGAACCTCGACTTCGAGGCGGCTCGACAGGGCGTTGACGACGGAGCTTCCGACGCCGTGCAGGCCACCGGAGACGGAGTAGCCGCCTCCGCCGAACTTGCCGCCGGCGTGCAGCACGGTCAGCACGACCTCAACGGTCGACCGACCCTCTGCCTTGTGAATATCGACCGGAATTCCACGGCCGTTGTCTTCGACGCGGATCGCGCCGTCGGCGAGAATGCGAATGTCAATGGTGTCGCAGTGTCCGGCGAGAGCCTCATCGACGGAGTTGTCGACGATCTCATAGACCAGGTGGTGCAGTCCGCGCGGTCCGGTGGATCCGATGTACATTCCGGGTCGCTTGCGAACGGCTTCCAGGCCTTCGAGCACCTGGATATCATCGGCACCGTATTCGTGCTCCGGCTCCCGCTCCGCCACGGCTGGGGATATATCTGGGGACGTGCGTTCGGGCGTCGGTTCAACTGTCATCTGAAATTAGGCTCCTGACCATCGCACGGGCGACCATTCAGTCTACCAAACGGGGGGGAGACGAACCGGCCATAATCGCCGTTTGACGCGTTTTGTTCAAGGGGGTGACCTTAATTGTTGGGTCACCCGTAGGTATCGCGCGGACCACGCCCTGGAATTGATCTGGGACCCTTTTTCCAGGACGGAGCGTTGGGCCCTTGGAAACGAATTGATTGAATGCCCGCGTCTGGGTACCGATGCGCAATGTGTTCCATGATCACATTGCGCATCAGTCGCAATTGGGTGGCCCAGGCCGTGGATTCACAGTGCACCGTGAGCACACCGTCATCGATACCGGCCGGGGTCGAATGGTTGGCGGTTTCTTCACCGGCCAGCTCGGTCCAGGACGCCAGAAGTTCGGACTGGGCCAGCGGTGAATTCCAGCCCAACTGCATGGTCAGCGAATTGATCGTGTCACCCAGACCTCGCGGGTCGCGGCCGATCCCGAAGGGAACACTCGAGCCGACTACCGGCGCAATTCGCTTACGGCCGCGTGAGCGTCTGGCGTTGGGATCACCGAAAACACTCTTGAAGCGCAGATAGACCTGCGCTGCTTCACTGGTACCCGATTCCACCGAATCGACGGTCTCAGTTGTTTCACGTGGAACATTTTCTTCAGCCATCGATGACCGCTCCGGCATGAATGTGAATAGTGTGCGCAACGAGGGCGGGCGGAACATCCTCGAGTACCGCGGCGGTAATCAAAACCTGTTCGAACGACCCGATCGCGGCGGCCAACCGGGCCCGACGCTGCAGGTCGAGCTCGGCAAAGACGTCATCGAGAATCAGGACCGGGTCACCGCTGGCTGACTCCTGCCGCAACAGCTGAGCGGATGCGAGTTTCAAGGACAGTGCGAACGACCACGACTCCCCGTGGCTGGCGTAACCCTTGGCCGGCAAGGCATTGAGCATGAAGACCAGATCGTCGCGGTGGGGTCCGGCAAGGGTGATACCCCGCTCCAATTCGCGTTTTCGCAGTCCGACCAGCGCCGTTCGAAAGATCTCATTGGTAGACGACTCCACCGAAGCCGCAGATTGCGGGACGCTGGCCGGGAGAACGCCGAGATCGGCATCTTCGTCGGCGCCCAGGATGCTGAGGCTCGCCACCAACGCCGGACCATGATCTTCATTCACGACAGCACGATAGGCCGCCCGCAACGGTTCACCAAGCTGTTGCACGAGTTTGGCGCGCTCGTCGATGATTTCCGAGCCGAACTCCACCAGCCGTTCGTCCCAGATATCGAGTGTGGAGAGTTGGTTGCCGCGCACTCCCGAGGCCCGGGCCGACTTGAGCAGGGTATTGCGTTGTTTGAGCACCCGGTCGTAATCACTGAGCACTGCGGCCAGCCGCGGGCTGCGCAGCACCAACAGCTGATCGAGAAACTTACGACGCCCCGAAGGGTCGCCACGCACCAGGGCCAGGTCTTCCGGAGCAAACACCACACTCGAAAAATAGCGGGGCAGATCGCGGGTCTTGATGACTGACCGGTTGACCTGCGCCCGGTTTTGCCCGGAACGGTTCAGCTGCACTTCGGCGAGGATATCCCGGCCGTTGTATTCGAGTCGGGCCCGAATAATGCCGGCATCCTGCCCGGAGCGAATCATGGCCTTGTCGGTGGAGACTCGGTGCGATCCGAGCGTGCTGAGAAAGCCGAGCGCTTCGACCAGGTTGGTTTTGCCCTGGCCGTTCCGGCCGACGATGAGGTTCGGGCCCGGAACGAAACCAACCTCGGCGTTCGCATAGTTGCGAAAGTCGGTCAGCGAGAGGTGAGTAACTCGCACCGCTGTTAGCGCAGGAGCAGGTTGGGCTGCAGCAGGTATTTGTAGCTGTCCACTCCGGCCTGCTCGCGCGAGGTCTGGCTGGTGATCAATACCGGCCCGGGCTTATTCGGGTTTTCCGTTTTCGTGAACGAGATGCGCACGAATTCGGAGTGCACGGCGCTGAGCCCGTCCAGGAGAAACTGTGGCTTGAGTGAGACGACGGTCTCGGTGCCGGAGAGAATGGCATCGATGGTTTCCGAAGCCTGGGCCTGCTCGGATCCTACGGCTTCGAGGGTGACGCCGGAGGCGTCGAACGTGAAGCGCAGCGCGGCTTCACGTTCCAACACGAGCTGCACACGGCGGGTGGCTTCGATCAGGTCCGCCGTGTTCATCACCGCGTAGTTGTCAACGGTGGCCGGGAACAGGCGACGAACGGGAGGAAAATTACCCTTGATCAGCAGCGACGTGACGGTCTTCTTGTTCGCGGTGAACGCGATCAGTTCGCGGTCGTCGCTGTTGGTGATAGAAACCGAAATGGTTCCGCTGTGACCGAAAGTCTTACCGACCTCCTGCAGGGTACGGGCCGGCACGAGTGCGGTGATTGTTCCTGCTTCATTGGGGGCGGTGTTGCTGCCCGGATCCCAGTCGATTTCCCGAACCGCGACACGGTACCGGTCGGTGGCTACGAGGCTGAGGCTATTTTCGGTGACCTCGAGTTGCACCCCGGTGATGACTGGGGTGACGTCGTCTCGCGAGGCAGCGACGGCAACCTGAGCGACAGCCGCAGCAAATTCCTCAGCCGGTACGAGGCCGGACTGGGTGGTGACCACGGGAATGCTCGGATATTCCTCAACCGGCATGGACAGCAGGGTGAAGCTGGCCGATCCACAGCTGACCTTGATGCGCGAATTTTCCGTGGAAAACCGCACAGGAGCGTTGGGGAGACGGCTGGCGATTTCGGCGAGGAGCCGGCCGGAGACGAGAACTTTTCCGGTCTCTTCAACTTCGGCGACGATCTCGGTCTGGGCAGAGACCTCGTAGTCGAACGACGACAGAATCAAGCCCGTTGCTGTCGCCTCGATGAGTACACCACTCAGAATCGGCAGGGTCGTGCGTTGGGGCAGAAGTTTGACCGCGAAGGAAACTGCTTCGCTGAAGACATCCCGATTGGCCTGAAATCTCACGAAACATTCCTTGCGTTCGACGGGCGGATGGGTGGGCCTCAATGCTAGCTGTTGTCACAGGTCTATTCAGTACCGTGCTGCTCTGAGGGCCCTGGCTCTCAAGGTTGTCGGCTGGATGAAGGTTAAAGAATTCTTGTTAATCTTCTTAACCGTTGTGGAAACTGTGGATAACTCTGTGAAAACCGCTCAGGCATTGGGAACTACACGCTTGTAAGTTGTGGGCGAGCTGTGGAAGTTTGTCATTCGTTTGAGCAAGCGCAACTCGTGGTAATTACAAGTTTCTACAGGCAGGCCTCGAGTTTCTACAGGCGACGACCGGTTGTGTGAGTTAATTCCACAGGGTTATCCACAGGTGTGAAAACTAAAAAAATTTGGGCCCCTCCGGGTCAGAACTCGTACGAGCTTCCGGTGGGGCCGAAATTTTGCTTTGGACAGGCCTACTTGTATCTGTGATCTCGCTTCCGCGAGGGGTCGGTATTTTGCTGCTAGGACCTACTTGTATCGGTGGTCCTGCTTGATGCGATTGGTGAGCTCGGTCACTTGGTTATAGATCGACCGACGCTCCTTCATGAGTTCGCTGATCTTCTTATTCGCGTACATCACCGTGGTGTGGTCCCGGTTACCGAAAAGCTGACCGATCTTGGGGAGGGAGAGGTTGGTGAGCTCACGACACAGGTACATGGCGATTTGGCGAGCAGTGGCAATCGCTTGCGAGCGGCTCGACCCGTATAGGTCGTCGACGGATAGTTTGAAGTAGTTGGCCGTGTTCGTAATGATGTCGACCGGGGCGATGACGTTGTCCTCATCCAGAGTGATGAGGTCTTTCAACACCGTCTGCACCAGGTCCATGTCCACCGGCGTGCGATTGAGGCTCGCAAAGGCGGTGACCCGAATCAATGTTCCTTCCAACTCGCGAATATTGGAGGAAACCTTTGACGCCATGAACTCGAGAATGTCGTGGGGAACCTGCAGCTTCTCGCTCTGGGCCTTCTTGCGCAGAATAGCGATGCGGGTTTCGAGGTCGGGTGCCTGGACATCCGTGATCAGGCCCCACTCAAATCGACTGCGCATGCGGTCTTCGAAGCCGGTCAGATGCTTCGGCGGCAGGTCGCTCGTGATCACCACCTGCTTGTTATGGTCGTGGAGCGTGTTGAAGGTGTGAAAAAAGGCTTCCTGGGTTTCAGCTTTGTTCTGCAGAAACTGAATGTCATCGATCATGAGGATGTCGATGTTGCGATATCGGGCCTGAAATGCCGAGCCTCGGTTGTTCGCGATCGAATTAATGAAGTCGTTGGTGAACTCTTCGGAGCTGACATAACGTACGCGGATGCCCGGGTACAGACTCATGGCGTAGTGACCGATCGCGTGCAGCAGGTGAGTTTTGCCGAGCCCCGATGATCCATAGATGAAGAGAGGGTTGTAGGCCTTCGCCGGAGCTTCGGCCACGGCCACGGCAGCCGCGTGCGCGAATCGGTTGGACTGGCCGATCACAAAGTTGTCGAAACTGTATTTGGGGTTGAGTCGAGTCTCGTGCGGCTGCGCCGGAACGGCACCTTCGAATACTGATTGCGGCGGGGCGGGGGTGATGACATCGGGTGGGGTCAGTGTCTGTTGCACCGGGCGCAGGGATTCCTGCTCGAGCTCCGGGTTGACGACCACATAGAAGGTCGACACCGCAGTGGCTTCGTCGAGCTGACCCATCGCGGTCAGCAGGGGAACCCGCATCCGCTGATTGAGCATGCTGGCCGTGAACTCGTTCGGCACTTCGAGATAGAAGGTACCGGCGGCGATGCCCTTCGGCTCGACCAGACTGAGGAACCCGTAGAGCATGGGGGTGATCGTGGCGTCGGATTCCAACGTGGTCAGAACGGACCGCCAGGTTTCAGCTATCGGCGCTTCTACGTCTGCCATTGTTCCTACAATCTGTGTATTTCGGGTGTTTCACTACTGGACCGCGGCGGACGGGTGCGGGGCCGCTGTTGAACACCGGCAAGCCGCCGTCAGTTGGCCCGCACTGCGGGCGTTTTGGGGCCTGGTTCGAAATCTGGGTTCGAGTTCATCATTAAAGTTATCCACCGCTTGTGTATAAAACCGACCTAATTCTCAGGTTGATGCCACCAACCTGTGGATAACTTGTCTTTACGGTAGTCAATCCCGCTCAGCGAGGCGAATTCAGCGGTGAATCGGCTTCTCCGGTTGGTATCTGTGTTGGAGTCATTATTGTGGAGAATGGGCCGATTCGGGGCCTGAGTTTGACCAGACGTGGCCGAGGCCGTAGTTTTAATCAGTTGACCCCATCCCGCGGGCTTCTAACTTCTGTGCGCGCTGCTGTTCTGGCCGAGGGGAATTTGGCCAGCGGTGATTCAAATACGTGGAGATTGAACTATGAGCAAGAGAACCTTCCAGCCGAACAACCGTCGTCGCGCCAAGGTGCACGGCTTCCGTCTGCGCATGCGCACCCGTGCGGGCCGCGCCATCCTTGGTGCTCGCCGTCGCAAGGGTCGCACCGAACTCTCCGCGTAGGCCAGAGTCTGCCTAGGTTCGTTGTGGTCGCCGGGTTCTCGTGCTCGCTCACGTAAATCGCATCACGAGCGGCAGCGACTATCAAGGCGTCGTTCGGCGCGGTGTGCGGATCGTTGGTGCGCACACCGTTCTCTATGTACGAAAGAGCGCTGAGGTTGCTTCGGGTGCCGCCGGCGTTCCGGTACGGTTCGGCTTCATTGTCGCAAGGAATGTGGGTGACGCCGTGAGGCGCAATCTCGTTCGCCGCCGCCTCAAGGCGGTTACGTACGAACTGCTCTCCCTGGTTCCGCCAGGAACGGATGTCGTCATCCGCGCTTTGCCGACGGCGCAAGGTGCGGCGTGGCAGACGCTGTACGAAGAAGTCCAACGCTCGCTTGCTCGCCCGCTCCCGGCGCGGAAGGGCAGTCCGGGGCGATGAACTCGATACGCGGGACGATCATCCTGATACCCCGCAATGTGGGTGTCGTCATTCTTCGCGTATATCGCGCTGTAATCTCTCCGCTGTATGGAGATGTGTGCCGGTTTTACCCGTCTTGTTCGGCCTACGCACTGGGAGCCGTTCAGGAACACGGACTAGCGTGGGGTTCGGCTCTCACTGCGCGCAGACTGAGCCATTGTCATCCGTGGTCAGAAGGCGGCATTGATGATGTACCGCTCAAGAGCAAACGTCGCTACCGCGTGACGAAGTTCGGTTTTGTTGTCGCACCTAGCCACGGAAAGGGCTAACCCACAGTATGGACCTCATAGGTACGATCCTCTGGCCTCTGAAATGGGTGGTCGAGCTGCTGCTCGTGGCCTTCCACTGGCTCTTTTCGCAGATGGGAATTGCGGGACTGGGCTACGACGACGGTCTCACTTGGGTGCTGTCCATCGTCGGCCTCGTTCTGGTCGTGCGGGCCGCCCTCATTCCCATCTTCGTGCGGCAGATCAAGAGCCAACGCAAGATGCTCGAGGTTGCCCCACAGCTCAAGAAGATCCAGGACAAGTACAAGGGCAAGAAGGACCAGTTCTCGCGTGAGGCAATGTCCCGCGAGACCATGGCCATGTACAAGAAGACGGGTACCAACCCGCTGAGTTCCTGCCTGCCGCTGCTGCTGCAGATGCCGATTTTCTTCGCCCTGTTCTCGGTGCTGAACGACGCCCAGCGCTCCAACGCCGGTGTCGGGCCGCTCAATCAGAGCCTCGCCGAGAGCTTCGGTAGCGCGACGCTGTTCGGAAACGCCCCGCTGCACGACACATTCGCCTCACAGTGGACGCGATGGATCGCCGGCAACGAGTTCAACCTCACCGTCATGATCATCGCCGCCACCATGGTTGTGCTGATGACCGCGTCGCAATTCATCACGCAGCTGCAGATCGTCTCCAAGAACATGTCGCCGGAGACCAAGGCGAGCCCCATGTTCAAGCAGCAGCGCATCATGCTCTACCTGCTCCCCCTCGTCTTCGCCTTTTCCGGTGTGGCTTTTCCGCTCGGCGTCATGTTTTACTGGCTTACCTCCAACTTCTGGACGATGATTCAGCAGTTCCTGGTGATTCGAAACATGCCGACTCCCGGCAGTGAGGCCGCCAAGGCCCGCGAAGAGCGCCTCGCCCGCAAGGGTAAACTCATCGCGACCGACGGTGACATCATTGTGGTCGAGGAGCCCGCCAAGCCCGTGCAGCGTCAGCAGCCGGTTGGTAAGGCCCGCGCCAAGAAGCAAACCGGCCCGAAGAAGTAGTGGAGATCACCGTGACGGACAAGACCGGCCTCACCGAGGTCAGCACCGAGACCAGTACCGTCTCTGCTGACAGCGCAGTTCCCACTGCCCCCGCCACAACGGATGCCTCCTCCCCCACCGCTCCAGAGACGGGCAGTGTCGCCGAGGTTCCCCTCACGACCGACCAGCTCGAACGTGAAGGCGACATCGCCGCCGACTACATCGAAGAATTTCTCGACATCTGCGACCTGGACGGCGACATCGACATCGATGCCCGAAACGGCCGCGCGTACCTCTCGGTCAAGGCCTCCGACGCCGACAACCTGCGCGTGCTGTCCAAGCCGGAAACCGTCAACGCCCTGCAGGAGCTGACGCGCCTCGCCGTGCAGAACAAGACGGGCTCGTTTTCACGCTTGATCCTCGATATCGGCGGGTCCCGCGAGGCGCGCGAAGCTGAGCTTGCCACCCTTGTGGCGCGGGCCATAGAGCGGATCGTTGCCGGCTCGAGGGAAGCTGACCTGCCGGCCATGTCTTCCTACGAGCGCAAGCTCGTGCACGATATCGTCGCCGCGAGCGGTGGCTACCGGTCCGAGTCCTCCGGCGAGGGTCGAGACCGCCACACCGTCATCACCGCAGCCTAGTCTCGCTGGTCATGTCGGAATCTGCCACGCCGGAACCAACCCGTTCAGTCTTGAATAAATTTGAACAGGCGACCCCTGAACAGGTCGCGTCCGACTCGGTTGCCATCGACGCGGTTCCAATCGATTCGGTGGAGCTGGAGACCGAACCGGCCGGCGCCGCCGGCCTCTTCGGTTCCCAGCTCGACGTCATTCGCGCTTTTACGAATAATTTGGCTGATCAGGGCGAAATTCTGGGGTTGATTGGCCCGCTGGAACTCCCCCGGCTGTGGTCTCGCCATATTCTCAATTGCGCCATTGTTGCACCACTGCTGCGTCCGGGCCTCGTCGGTGATGTGGGTTCCGGTGCCGGCCTTCCCGGCCTGGTCCTGGCCATTGCTCGGCCGGATGTGAACTTCGTCCTGATTGAGCCGATGGAGCGTCGGGTGGCCTGGCTGAATGATCAGGTTGCTGCACTTCACCTCGCCAATGTGACCGTGGTGCGGGCGCGAGCGGAGGAGGCGAGGCTGGCGCATCCGCTCGACCAGGTCACGGCCCGTGCGGTGAGTGCGTTCAGCAAGCTCATCCCGTTGACGGCGCCCCTGCTGCGTGCCGGCGGCGAGCTCATTCTCATGAAGGGTGAGGGTGCCCAGCGTGAAGTCGACGCCGCAGCAAAGGCTATTCGCAAGCACCGCCTGCGTGATGTCGAGGTTATTACCCTCGGCGCGGGCGTGCTGCCCGAGGTAACCCGGGTCATCCGGGCTACAGTGGACTAGTCCCGAATGTCACCAGATTTGGTGTTCGGGGGTCCCTTTCGGGTGGCTCATCAATCGTCGAACGCAAAGGTTTCACGTGAAACATCCTGCTGAAGATCAGCGCACGGGCAAGGCGGGAGGGTTCGACGGCACAACGCCGCTCGCCCGCGAAATCGCTGAACTCACGCGGCGCCGCCAGGTTATCGCGGCCGGCGAACTGCCCAAACCCGACAAGACCCGGGTGCTGACGATCTCCAACCAGAAGGGTGGCGTCGGCAAGACAACGACCGCCGTCAACCTTGCCGCCGCCCTCGCGCGGCAGGGAGCCCGCGTGCTGGTCATCGACCTGGACCCGCAGGGTAACGCTTCCACCGCCCTGGGAGTGGAGCACCGCGCCGAGACGCCGAGCGTCTACGACGTCATCATCAACGACATGCCCATGTCTGAAGTCGTGCAGAAGAGCCCGGAATTCGGTGCACTGTTCTGCGTTCCCGCTACCATCCACCTCGCTGGTGCTGAGATTGAACTGGTGTCGCTTGTCGCACGCGAGCAACGCCTGCGCCGGGCACTGGACCTCTACCTGGCCGAGATGGCCGAGCCCTACGACTACGTCTTCATTGACTGCCCGCCATCTTTGGGGCTGCTCACCATCAATGCCTTCGTCGCGGCCCGCGAGGTGCTCATTCCAATTCAGTGTGAGTACTACGCCCTCGAAGGACTGAGCCAGCTGCTCAAGAACATTGCCCTGATCGAGAAACACCTGAACCCCGACCTCGTGGTATCAACGATTCTGTTGACCATGTACGACAGCCGTACCAATCTGGCGACCCAGGTAGCCAAGGAAGTACGCGATCACTTCCCCAAAGAGGTGCTGAATACCGCTATTCCGCGCTCTGTGCGCGTTTCTGAGGCCCCGAGCTACGGTCAGAGCGTCGTCAGTTACGACCTCAACTCCGCAGGATCGCTCTCCTACCTCGAAGCAGCAGCAGAAATGGCCCATCGAGGTGCTCCCCGAACCGAAGATAAGCCCCAAATGAAAGATAAGCACTAATGGCGAAAAGAACCGGCCTCGGCCGCGGTATCGGCGCACTCATCCCGGTGCAGGACGACGCGTCGGCTCCCCGGCCGGTTGATGTCTTTTTTCCGCGTAGTGTTTCACGTGAAACGGATGACTCCCCCGAGCTCGTTCCCGTGCCCGGAGCGCGTCTGGCCCACCTGAACCCGCAGGACATCGTGCCCAACCGCGCCCAGCCGCGCACTATTTTCGACGAGGATGACCTCGCTGAACTCGTGCACAGCATTCGCGAAGTCGGAGTTCTGCAACCGATCGTCGTGCGGCCATTAGCGGATGCGCCGGGCAAGTACGAACTCGTCATGGGCGAGCGTCGTCTTCGCGCGACCAAAGAGGTCGGGCTCGACAGCATTCCAGCTGTCGTTCGAGAGACCGCCGATGTCGATATGCTGCGCGACGCGCTGCTGGAAAACCTACACCGCGCCCAGCTGAATCCGCTCGAAGAGGCATCCGCTTACCAGCAGCTGCTCGCTGACTTCGATATCACACAGGAAGAATTGGCGACCAGAATTGGTCGATCGCGGCCGCAGATCACCAACACCCTGCGTCTGCTGAAATTGCCGGTACCGGTGCAGCTACGAGTTGCGGCCGGCGTGCTCTCGGCTGGCCATGCGCGGGCGATTTTGTCAGTGGGTGACCTGGCTGGCATGCTTCGCTTGGCTGACAAGATCGTCGAAGAGGATCTCTCGGTGCGGGCGGCCGAGGCTGCGGCGACATCCGTTCCAAGACTGATTAAGGCTAAACCACTTCCTGGTCGACGCCAGGGGCACCTCGATGAAATCGCTGAGCACCTCGGAGAACGACTCGACACGCGCGTCAAAATCAATCTTGGGGCTAGAAAAGGCCAGATCACAGTTGATTTCGCCACAATTGGCGATCTTAACCGCATTCTTACCGTTCTCGGCGAACCGGCCTTTAGCGCGAGCTAGTTCATCCCCCCGTGGGCCGTTTCACGTGAAACATGGCGCGCGGCGGGGCATTTTTTTCTGTGAACCGCCCCACGGTTCACGGCTCACGGCGAACTATTTACTGCGGTCCATGGCTTGGTCGATCTTGATGGCGCTTGTACGGGCGCGGCGGGCGTTGACGGGTCATTCGCTCCCCGCTTAGACATCGAGGTCTTTCAGGGGCTTCTCGCGAAAAGCGTGCGCGAGTCCGCTGAAAGACGTTCAAAACTCGCAACTTGCGCGAAAAACCCGCCGCCGCCCCTATGTTGCTGAATTCACTCTGCCCACACCGTTGGCAGAGCTTGTCTAGACGTCCATCGCCCTACCGATGGGCTGGTTTGCGGGGATCTTGTCGCGATGTTTCACGTGAAACAGTATCCCGCGGCCACGTGAATTGCCCACCCAGCGGCCGCTGAGCTCGTCGAGACCGTAATCGCCGTCCCGTTGGCTGGTTTGCGGGACGCCTGTCGCGATGTTTCACGTGAAACGGCCACGGTCCGTCGGTCGGCCTCGTCGAGACCGTAATTGCCGTCCCGCGAGCAATTCGCGGGAGCTGCAACGGAGTGTTTCACGTGAAACAGTATCCCGTGGCCGTATGAATTGCCCACAGACCGCCGGTCGAGCTCGTCGAGACCGCAGTCGCCCTCCCGCTGGCTGGCCTGAGGGAGTCCTGTCGTGGTGTTTCACGTGAAACAACGCTGAGGCCGCGCAGGTTTCACGTGAAACGTAAGGCCTACTGGCCCGTCAGGGCGTTCGCGGCCAGGGCGGAGTAGGTGGAACCCAGGGTCTGGTTGGTGGCCTCGATCGCCTGCGGCACCAGTGACGTTTCCGTCAGGCCAGGAAGCACGTTGGCCTCCAGGAACCAGGCGGTACCTGCGGCATCGACAATGAGGTCGATACGGCTCAGGTGGCGGAGGCCCAGCAGTGTGTGAATGGCGACTGCGGTTGCGGAAACCGCCGCTGAGGCCTCGTCGGAAAGGCGAGCCGGCGTGTAGAAGTCTGTCTCGCCGGCGTTGTACCGTGCCTCGAAACTGTAGACGCCGTCAACGGGCACGATTTCAACGATCGGCAGAGCTGTGGGGCCGGTCCCGGTGTCAATTACCGCCACCGTAACCTCAACGCCGTCAATATAGGCCTCAACGAGGGCGGTGTTGGCGTAGGTGTACGCGTCGACCATGGCACGGGGCAGGTCCGCTGCGGTGCGCACGATCGTGACACCCTGAGAGGAACCGCCCTGAGCTGGTTTAACGACCAGGGGCAGGCCGATTGCGCCGATCAGGTGCTCAAGTACGCTCGTGGCCCCTAGGTCCCGAAATGTCTCGGTGGAGAGGGCGATAGCCGGGGGAGTGGCAAAACCAGCTCGGCGCACGAGCTCCTTGGCCGTGCCCTTGTTCCAGGCCAGGGCGGCGGCGGGCCCAGTTGAGCCGAGAAACGGGATGCCGGTGGTCTCCAGCAGGGAGAGCAGGGCGCCATCCTCTCCGGTAGCTCCGTGCAGGGTTGGCCAGATCACGTCGGGGGCTTGTTCGGTGAGAGTGGTCAGGAGGTTGGCCCCGGGATCGATCACGGTGACCGTGTGGCCCCCGCCCGTGAGGGCATCCGCTACCCGTCGCCCCGAGCGCAGCGAAACATCACGTTCGTGGGAGATTCCGCCGGCCAGAATAACGATAGTAAGGGAGTTGAATTCGCTCATGATCAGGTTTTTCCCTAGCTTGGTGTGGGTGAACGTGGATATCTAGGAGATGTTGGCCGGTGGACCGGCATAGCGCTGATTTCTGGCGCCGGGCCGGTCGGGCGCGGCGCCCAGTGTACCGGTGCCGGCGAAGGTGTCGAGCAGATCAAGCTCGCCGCGAATGACCGTGGCCAGGCGACGGATGCCGACTCTGATACTCTCCGGCGTTGGATAGCAGAAGGCCAAGCGCATGTTTTGGCGCCCGTCACCGTCGGCATAGAACGCGGTCCCGGGCGTGTACGCTACCAGTTCCTTGACCGCGCGGGGCAGCATGGCCTTGGAATCGAGCTGTTCGGGCAGGGTGACCCAGACGTAGAATCCGCCGGTGGGGTTGGTCCAGGTCAAATCGGGGAGGTACTCCTCGAGGGCGGCCAGCATAGCGTTCTTGCGCTCGTGATAGACACCGCGGAAGGTGTTGATCTGCCCCTTCCAGTCGGCGGTGGAGAGGTATTCCGAGATCACCATCTGGGTGAAGGAGCTGGGGGAGAGCACGGCAGCTTCGTTGGCGAGCACGAGTTTCTCGCGGATCGCGTGCGGGGCGAGAGCCCAGCCAACCCGAAAGCCGGGAGCCAGGGTCTTGGAGAAGGTTCCCAGGTAGACGACACCGTCGCGCTCGAGTGAGCGAATGGCATCCGGTGCTTGCTTGTCAAAGTAGAGCAGTCCGTAGGGGTTGTCCTCGAGCACGAGAATATTGTTCGAACGGCAGATCTCGAGAATCTCCATGCGGCGTGTCCAGCTGAGGGTGACGCCGGCCGGATTGTGAAAACTGGGGATCGTGTAAAGGAATTTGATGGTGCGACCGGCTGCCTTGAGGGCGGCGATGTGCTCGATCAGCGCGGCCGGGATCAGGCCGTTCTCGTCCATCGGTACATGGTCGACCTCGGCCTGGTACGACTTGAAGATCACCATGGCGGTGACATAGCTGGGGCCTTCGGAGATGACGACATCTCCGGGGTTGAGGAACAACTTACTGACCAGTTCCAGGGCGTGCTGCGAACCGGTGGTAACAACCACGTCATCGGCATTGGCCTTGATGCCCTCGAGTGCCATGACATCGAGAATTTGCTCGCGCAGCAAGGGAACTCCCTGACCAGAGCCATATTGCAGTGCGGTAGCGCCCTTCTCACGCATGACGCGCTCCATGGCATTGATCACGAGGTCCTGGGGCAGGGCCGCAACGTAGGGCATACCGCCGGCGAGGGAGACGACTTCGGGGCGGGAGGCCACGGCGAAGAGCGCGCGTACCTCGGAGGCTTTAAGGCCGGCGGCGCGATCGGCGTAGTGGTGGTACCACGGGTCGAGGTTGTTGCCGCCCTGCACAGTACTTGTCTGCACAGGCCCGGACTGCTTGTTATCGGCAGTGGAGCCTTGAATTGTCACGTCACCTATCCGTTCTGCTGTCGTCTTCATCGTATGGGGTGACCCCGGGCACCAAAAAACCCGCCCGGTTGAAGCCGGGCGGGTTTTCTAGGTTGAGTCGGTTAGACGAGGTAGTCGGCCAGGTCCTTCTCGAGCTGCGGCTTCGGCTTGGCGCCGATGACGGTCTTGACGACCTCGCCCTTCTGGAAGACCTTCATCGCAGGGATGGAGGTGATCTGGTACTTGGCGGCCAGAGCGGGGTGCTCATCGACGTTGAGCTTGACGATGTCGAGCTTGTCGGCGTTTTCGGCCGCGATCTGGTCGAGAATGGGGCTGACGGCGCGGCAGGGGCCACACCACTCGGCCCAGAAGTCCACCAGAACGGTCTTCTCGTTGTTGATGACTTCCTGTTCGAAGTTGGCCTCTGTTACGGCGCGTGCAGTCATGTGTGTCTCCTTCTTGGGTAACTTAGTACTGGTAAACTTAGGTTTTAGTAAAATCAGACGAGTTCGGGTTCACTGGCCGAGGCCAGCAGGTCCTGGGGAAGAGTGCTGAGGTAGTGCTCTGCATCGAGGGCGGCCGCGCAGCCGGAGCCAGCAGCCGTGATGGCCTGGCGGTAGCTGGAGTCGATCACGTCACCGGCCGCGAAGACACCGGCCTGGCTGGTCAGGGATGACCGGCCCGCGACGGCAATGGTGCCCTCGGGGGTGAGGTCGAGCTGCTTGTGCACGAGGTGCGTGCGCGGGTCGTTGCCGATCGCCACGAACACGCCGCCGACCGGAAGGCTGCTCTCGGTGCCGGAGACGGTGTCGCGCAGGGTCAGACCATCGACGGCCTCGGTGCCGGTGATACCGACGACTTCGGAGTTCCAAGTGAACTCGATCTTGTCGTTGGCGAAAGCACGTTCCTGCATGATCTTGGAGGCGCGCAGTTCACCCTTGCGGTGAATGACGTGCACCTTCGAGGCGAATCGGGTGAGGAAGGTGGCTTCCTCCATGGCGGAGTCGCCGCCACCGATGACGGCGATTTCCTTGCCCTTGAAGAAGAAACCGTCGCAGGTGGCACACCAGGAGACACCGCGGCCGGAGAGACGTTCTTCGTCGTTGAGGCCGAGCTTGCGGTAGGCGGAACCGGTGGCAAAAATAACCGTGAGTGCCTGCTCCACGTCACCATTACCGAGGGCGACCGTCTTGATCGGGCCGGACAGGTCGACCGATTCGACGTCGTCGTAGACGACCTCGGTGCCAAAGCGCTCTGCCTGCTCCTGCATCTTGGTCATCAGATCGGGTCCCTGGACGCCCTCCGGAAAGCCGGGAAAGTTCTCAACGTCGGTCGTGTTCATCAACTCACCGCCAGCCTCCACCGAACTGGCAATCAGAAGCGGTTTGAGGTTAGCCCGCGCGGCGTAGATTGCCGCGGTATAGCCGGCCGGTCCGGAACCGATGATGATGATCTGACGCACGCGCACACTCCTTGCAGTGGTGGGCAAGACGGGCAATATCCCGCCTCACGCTTCGATACAACACATCCTAATCCGATGCTATTCCGCGGCCTCCCAGCAAGAGCCGCCGGTACCCAGCCACCGCCAGCGAGGCGCACCACTCACAGGGGCGCTGAGCCGCGTGTCAGGCCGGGAACGCATCAGCGGCCGAAGCGGCGCTGCAGGGGCGCCAGAAAGGCCGTGAGCTCGCCGCTGCGCATGACCAGGAGCAGTCCGAAGTAGGCCGCGGACATGACGACCCCGATCAACACCATGGAGACCATGGCCGTGAGCCTCGAGGACACGGCGAATCCGCCGTCGACATTGCCCCCCAGGAGGGTCGTGAGGGTCAGGCCGGCAGCCACTGGAATTATCACAGCGACCAGATATTTCACGAGACTGCGCAGAATGCGTCGTCCGTCGATACCGTGCATTCGGCGGCGCAGGAGAATGGCGGCCAAGATTGCCTGCAGCGTACCGGTCACCGTGATCGACGCGGCGATGCCAACGGCGATCCATTCCGTGGGCAGCCACGCGCAGGCCAGCACGGCGCAAATCAGCAGAACGACCTGGAACAGGGTGAAAAAGAACGGTGTGCGCGTGTCACCGAGGGCGTAGAAGGTGCGCTGCAGAACGAACAACACGCAGAATGGCACCAGCCCCAGAATGAACGCGATGATGACGTTGCCGATCGACTGCACCTGGTCGAACGGTGTCACGAAGATCGCCGCAAACGGGTAAGCGCAGACCGCGATGACGGCCGCGGCGAGCACAATCACGAGCGACGTTCCCCGAATCGCGCTCGAGGCATCCGTTCGCACCAGTGACCAGCTTCCGAGTGCGGCATGTTCGCTCATGCGGGTGAAGTACGCCGTCGCGACCGACACCGTGATCACGGAGTGCGGCAGCATGAAAATTAGCCAGGCGGTGGCGAGAACGGCAACGGATGCCTCACCGTGTGCGAGCGTCACGACCTGCGTTTCGACAATGCCCGCGAAAGTCGTGAGCAGAAGCATCCCGAAGGTCCAGCTCGCCATTTTGCCGGCGGCACCGAGACCCACGCCGCGAAAATGGAAATCCGGGCGGTAGTGCAATCCGATGCGGCGCCAGAAGTAGAACAGCACGACGGCCTGGGTGATCACGCCGAGGGTGGCACTGCCGCCCAGTACGGCGACCATGGCCGACGTGATCTCGGCGGCCGATCGAGCACCGAACGGGTCAGGGCTGAACAGCGTCGCGAAAACGATCAGGCCGATAATGGCCACCAGGTTGTTGAGCACTGGCACCCAGGTGAACGGTCCGAAAGATTTGCGGGCGTTGAGCACTTCGCCGAGCAGGGTGTACAGCCCGTAGAAGAACATTTGCGGAAGGCACCAGTAAGCAAATGCCACGGCCAGTGCCTTCTCGTTCTGGGGGAGGTTCAAGCCGATGAACCCGGTGATGGTCGGGGCCAACAGGGTAGCGATGAGGGTCGTCGCAAACAGCACGACCAGGGCGAGGGTGAGCAGCTTGTTGATGTACGCCGTGCCACCGTCGGCGTGGAGGCTGGCTCGAACGATTTGCGGAACCAGAACGGCGGTCAGGATTCCGCCGGCCACGATCACATAGATGGTGTTCGGCAGCTGATTGGCGATCGCGAACGTGTCGGCCGCGGCACCGAACTGGCCGATGATGGCGGCCAAAACGATGACCTTCACGAAGCCGAGAATGCGCGACACGATCGTGCCGGAGGCCAAGAACGCACTGGCCCGGCCGATACCTCCACTGCCGCTGGGAGCCGGGTCAGGCATCGGGCACCGCCGTGGGTAACACCGTCTCTTCACTGACAGCGGATGCCTCGGCCGATTTCTCGCGGCGTCGGCGCACGATGTTGCGCCAGATACCAAAACCGAAGAAGCCGACGACGAGAATGGCGAAGATACTCGCGCCAACACCTTCCCAGTCGGCGCGCACGCTGACATCAATCGGAGCCGGCTGGCCGAGCGGGGTGCCATTCAGGGTGAACAGGGTGACCCGCAGGACGACATCGCCGTTACCGACAGCGGCGCTGAGGGGTACGGAGACGGCCTGCGCGGAGTTCGGCTGAATGGTCGTCTCGAGGGTTTCACCGACCACGAGTCGCCCGTTGGACGGCACGATCTCGGTGCGCACGGTGACGGCCTGGTCCAGGGCGTTGTTGAGCGTTATGCGCAGGTCGACCTTGCTGCCCACCACAATGATCGGCCCGCGGGTGGTCACGGTCACGGCGTGGATCAGGTCGAAGGAGGCAGCGAGGTTCGCCCGCACCTGGTCAGCCCAGGCCTCAGTCTGCGAGGCCCAGGTTGTGTCCAGAAGGGTCAGCAAATCCAATCGCGCCGGCGCGGTGAACGCCAGCGGATCGGCCAGAATGGTCGCGAATTCGGCGATTGCCGCCTCGCGCTGCAACAGCGATCGGGCGAGCGTGACCCGGTTGCTGTCAATGGCCTGGTCCCGAAAAGTCACCGTAGTGCCCGGGGCGGAATCCAGGGCAGCCTGCAGCGGGGCCGCGTTCGACCAGGTCGTCGAATCGAGGGCCGCAAGCGTCTGAGCGACCCGGGTCGCGCTTTCCGGACTGCTGCGGTTGAAGGTGACCAACAATGTGCGTGCCGAGTTGGGGTTCTCCGCAGACACGACCGCGAGCAGCGAAGCCGCCTCGGAGACGCTGACCCGCCACTCGTCCTCGGTCGTGGCTTCGGCCGCGGTACGGATGGCGGCCGACAGTGCGGAGTCGCTGACCAGACCAAGCCCGCCCGGAAGAGCGAACGCGGTATTCGGCGTGAAGACGTCTGACTGTTCGACGTTCCCGCTGGAGAGGATGGTCGTGGTCAGGCCGCTCGCGGCAAAGACGTCAAGATCGGCGCGCGCAACCTGCCCGGCGACCGGCCAGCCGATAGCGGTGCTCGTGTAGTTCCAGGCCAGCAGGTCGCTGGTCGAGGGAATGACCGTTGCGCCGGGTTCCGGCGTGGGTGTCGGGGTGGGTGTCGGAGACGCGGTGGCTTGGGCCCTGGCTCGTGACGTGACGCTGGGCACATCGGTCGGGTCGGTGGTGTCTTCCGGGAGCGGTGTGGCCGAGGGCACGACGAACAGGCTCGCGTCGATCGCCGACACGAAAGAGGTGGGCGCGAGCAGCGTCGTGGCGCCCGCCTGCGCTTGCAACGCGATGTCGGCATCCGCGTAGCCGAGCGGGAAGATGTCATTGCTCGCACCGGCCAGACGGTCGAGCCAGGCCACGGCCGACGCCGGAGCGGCCGTGCCGAGCACTCGAATCGAGGCGATGATCTGCGGATCTATGGCGATCGTCGCGGTGGGCGCATCAATGGCGACATCCAGTTGGCGCGAGAGCAGACCGACCGAGCTCGTGTACGACTCGAGTGCCTTCGAGGTGATCAGGCCGGTCGCGCTTTCCGGGGTCGTGATCGGCAAAATAGCGGCGAGAGCGACCGGGGTGATCGCGCTGCCCTGGGACCAGACAAACGTGCCGCGGCCCTCAGCTTGAATCACGTCACCCGCAACGAGAATCGCGGCGATCCCACGCGCTCCCCACGCGTTGTCATCTGTCAATCCCACGGCCGCAGCCGGAACCGTGACGCTCAGGTTCGTGCTGGCACCAGCCGGAATACCTTCCGTGGTGGGCACGCTCACCAGCTGGTCGCCGGAATTTGCGTCGTCATCGGGCCGGAGCCAGCTATCGAGTGCCGCCCGGGTGGTCAGCGCGAGCTGCGCGAGGTACACATCGACTCGGCCGATCGGAATGTCGGCGCTGGTGTTGTTGTGCACGGTCACCGTCAGAACCAGGTCCTGGCCAGGTACCAGCTGCGGCGACGTGGTCGGCGCGACCGTGACGCCGACGGTGTCAGCGGGGGTGGTGGCGCTCGCGACGGAGCCGGTCGCCGGGTCGGCCTGAGCCGACGCTAGAACGAAGATCGGTGCAAAAATCAGCGACGCCAGGGTCAGAGCTCCCACCAGAAACGCCGTAATCGGCCCGGGCCGGCGACGACTCATCGCGCGCCGTGCCGGGCGCACGGCGCTGCACGCGGCAGCCGGGAGCGCGGGCCGATGCGCGGAATCTGACTCGGCCACCATAGGGGGATTCTACGGCGTGTCAGCCTAGAGCCGCCTGCACCGAGTCTGCGTGCCCCCCTGATGGCAACTAATATGGGGCATATGCAGAGCGTCGCGGCAGCCCTCGCACGACTGGGCGACCTGGCTGCCACCCCCACCGTTTCTCGTCTCGCGAACGCATTTGCTGCGGGCGGCCACGAGCTGGCCCTGGTCGGCGGCCCGGTTCGCGATGCGTTCCTGGACCGCCCGCTGCACGACCTTGATTTCACCACGGATGCGACACCGGATCAGATTCTCGCGCTCGCCAAACCCCTCTCCGAAGCGCAGTGGGACATCGGTCGGGCGTATGGCACGATCGGTGCGAGCCTCGCCGGTGAAACCGTGGAGATCACCACCTATCGGGCGGACAGCTACGACGGCACCACCCGCAAACCCGACGTGGTGTTCGGTACCAGGCTGGAACCCGACCTGCTCCGCCGGGACTTCACCGTCAACGCCATGGCCCTGCGCCTGCCCCAGCTCACGCTCGTCGACCCGGCCGGCGGCATCGATGACCTGCTCGCCGGGCGCCTCCGCACCCCGAGCACTCCGGAGGTGTCCTTCGGTGACGACCCGCTGCGGATGCTGCGCGCGGCTCGGTTCACGGGCCAGCTGGGTTTCACGCTGGATCTGGATACCGCAGTGGCCATGGAGAAGATGCGGGAAAGCATCCGTATCGTGTCGGCCGAACGCATCGGCGACGAACTCTCGAAGCTGTTGGTCTCCAGGGACCCGCGCGCCGGCATCGAGGTACTGATGGAATCGGGCCTGGCCGAGATCGTGCTGCCGGAGATTCCCGGCCTGCGGCTCGAGATCGACGAGCACCACCACCACAAGGACGTCTACCAGCACACGCTCACGGTGCTGGAGCAGGCGATGGGCTACGAGACCTCGCGCGGCAACCTGGAGGCCCCAGACCTGATCGTGCGTCTCGCCGCCCTGCTGCACGACATCGGCAAGCCGGCCACCCGCAAGCTGGAACCCGGCGGCGTCGTGAGTTTCTACCACCACGACGTGGTGGGTGCCAAGCTCGCCAAGAAGCGCCTGCGCGCCCTGCGCTTTGACAACGACACCATCAACGCCGTCGCCCGTCTGATCGAGCTGCACCTGCGATTCTTCGGCTACACGGAGGGCGCCTGGACCGACTCGGCCGTGCGCCGGTACGTGCGCGACGCCGGCGACCAGCTGGAACGGCTGCATATTCTGACCCGCGCCGACGTCACGACCCGCAACCGGCGCAAGGCCGACCGTCTCGGCTTCGCCTACGACGACCTGGAACAGCGCATTGCCGCGCTGAACGAGCAGGAAGAGCTCGGAGCCCTGCGTCCCGACCTTGACGGCGAGCAGATCATGGTGGTGCTCGGCCTGAAGCCAGGCCGCGAGGTGGGAGAGGCCTACCGGTATCTGCTCGAGCAGCGTCTCGATGATGGCCCGCTGGGTGAGGAAAAAGCCACCCGCCGGTTGGTTCAGTGGTGGGCGGAGCGTGCGGAGTAGAGGGAGGCTCCGTCGACGCAGTGCGATCACCGGCTATGCCCTTCTCGCCCCCAGTTTGTTCGGTGTGGTCTGCTTTCTCCTACTCCCGGTGCTGGTCGTGCTCTGGCTCAGCTTTCAGAGCTGGGACCTGATCGGTCCGATCACCTTCGTCGGTCTCGACAACTACCAGTCCGTACTCAGCGACGGTGTCTTCGGCAATTCCCTGCTGGTCACGCTGATCTTCGTTGCCCTCGTCGTGCCGATTCAAACCCTGATCGGGCTCGGCGCGGCGACACTGCTCACCCGAGGTCTGCCGGGGTCGGCCTGGTTTCGCACCATCTACGTGTTGCCGTGGATTTGTGCTCCGCTGGCTCTCGGAGTCGTGTGGAAGTGGATTCTCGCGCCGACCGACGGAGCCCTGAACACCCTGCTCGGTCAGCGCGTTGAGTGGCTCAGCGACCCAGCGCTCGCATTGCCGGCCGTGGCTGCCGTGGTGATCTGGACCAACGTCGGCTACGTCACGCTGTTCTTCATGGCCGGGCTGCTCAACATTCCAGGGCAGATTCTCGAGGCGGCCCGCATCGACGGTGCCGGCGCGGTAAAGATGTTCTGGCACATCAAGCTGCCACTGCTGCGTCCGACCATGTTCTTCGTGCTCGTCACCACGGTCATCTCGGCCTTTCAGGTCTTCGACCAGGTGTACGCGCTCACCCAGGGCGGCCCGGCACGATCAACGGATGTCGTAGCGGCGCGCATCTACTACGAAGCTTTCGACGCCTTCGACCTCGGTCGTGCGGCCGTCATGGCGGTCGTTCTGCTGGTCATCCTGGTGGTCATCACCCTCGCCCAGCAGTTCTATTTTCGCCGGAGGGTCACCTATGAAATGGACTAGATTCTCCTCAACGGCCGCCGTCTACGTGGTGCTCGTGCTCGGTGCCCTGTTCACCCTCGGGCCGTTCCTGCTGAGCATCCTGACGGCGTTCAAGACCCGGGAGCAGTTCGCGCAGGAGCCAGCCCTGAGCTGGCCTGCCCCATTCACGCTCGACAATTTTGCGCTGCTGCTGACCGGACCGGCACAATTCGGTCGTGCCATCGTGGTCACGATCCTGGCGGCGGTACTGATTCTGGTCGGGCAGCTGATCTGCTCGATTCTCGCCGCCTATGCCTTCGCTCGGGTTGATTTTCCGGGCCGCCAGGTGTTGTTTTGGGTATACCTGTCGACCCTGATGATCCCACCCGTCGTGCTGGTCATTCCCCTGTACCTGATGATGACCGAGGCCGGGCTGCGCAACTCGTTCTGGAGTCTCGTGCTGCCGTTCGCGTTTGCTTCCCCCTACGCGATCTTCCTGCTGCGCGAATACTTTCGTGGAATCCCCCAGGAACTCATCGATGCTGCCCGGCTCGACGGTGCGAACACCCTCGACGTGCTGGTCGAGATCGTCGTGCCACTGTCGCGTCCGATTATTGCCACGGTGACCCTGATCACGATCGTGAGCCACTGGAACAGTTTCATGTGGCCGCTCGTGGTCACGACCGGAAGTGAATGGCGGGTCGTGACCGTCGCCACAGCGAGCCTGCAAAGCCAGTTCAATGGCAACTGGACCCTCGTCATGGCGGCCACGACGCTCGCCCTAGTGCCGCTGCTCCTGTTGTTTCTCCTGTTTCAGCGCAGCTTTGTGCGGTCGATCACCATCTCGGGATCTGCGTAGGCTGGTTCACTGGGGAAGGTTCGATCCGTCAATAAAGGACATCATGGCCAAGCGTTCCACCATCATTGCTGCCGGCGTTGCCGGCGTGTTGCTCGTCATTGCCGGGGCCGTCACGGCCCTGAACTTCTCCAGCTCCGAATCATCCAGCGATGTTACCACCGTGACCGTGCGTCTCTGGGATGAACAGGTCGCGGCCGCCTACGAGAAGTCCTTCTCCGCCTTCGAACGGGACAACCCCGACATCCAGGTCGGCGTCGAAATCGTGCCGTGGGACGACTATTTCGAGAAGCTTCGCACCGACGTCGCCGGTGCTGGGGCGCCCGACGTCTTCTGGGTCGACGGCGGCAGCTACCCCGCCTACGCCGACGCGGGGGCGCTGCTCGACATTACGACGGCCCTGCCAGCGGATGCCCAGGCCGGCTGGTCCGCACCCGTCGTCGCCCAGTACACCAGGGACGCCACGCTGTGGGGAGTGCCGCAGCTGGCCGACCCCGGCATTGCGGTGTATTACAACGCTGACCTGCTCGGTGATGCCGGCCTGACCGCCGACGACGTGTCCGCACTCACCTGGGATCCCACCGGTGACAACGACACCCTCATTGGCGTGCTGCAGAAACTCACCAAGGACTACAACGGGAACACGGCCGACAGTGCCGAGTTCGACGGTTCCAACCTCAGCCAATATGGCTACAACGCCGGCTACGACCTGCAGGCGATGGTGCTGAATTACCTGGCCTCCAATGGTGCCCAGTTTCAGGACGAGTCCAACCAGTATGCCTTCGCGTCCGACGCCGGCATCGCCTCGTTCCAGTACCTGGTCGATCTCATGAACAAGTGGCAGGTCGCTCCGTCGGCCGCCGATACGAACACCAACGGCGACTTCAGCCGCGAGCAGTTTCTGCAGGGCAAGATGGCCCTGTTTCAGAGTGGTGTCTACAACCTCGCCAACGTGAGCGCCGGGGCGAACTTCGATTGGGGCGTTGTGCGCCTGCCCAGCGGCCCGGCCGGTGCGATCAGCGGTGTCGATGGCATCGCGGCCGCCGGTAATGCGGCATCCCAGCATCCGGCCGAAACGCAGCGGGTCTTGGAATGGCTCGGGAGTGCCGCCGGATCAGAATTCATCGGGGCATCCGGTGCGGCGTCTCCGGCCGTGCTGGCCGCGCAGCCGGCCTACGCGGCCTATTGGGCTTCGGAGAATGTCGACATCAGCCCGTTCTACGACGTGCTGGCCGCCGGAACGGCGCCGGCACCGCGGGGAGCCGGTTGGCCGGCCGCCGAAAACGCCATGCGGCCGCTGCTCGACGAGGTATTCATCGGCCGCACGCCAGTGGACTCCGGTGTCCGTGCCGCCCAGAATGCCGCTAATGCCACTCAGACCGAGTAGGTCGACCCAACGACGGGCAGGTCGACTGGCGTATGCGCGCGGCATCCGGTAGTCTGGGCAGGCTGCCTGCGTGCCGGATTCCCGGCCTCCGCCTGCAGCACATGCACAACCCTCCTGTTGCAGAAATTCTGCAGCCGTTTTAGTCCGAAGGAGGTGGGTTAGTCATGCATCAGTACGAACTTATGGTTATCCTCGATCCCGAGATCGATGAGCGCACCGTTGCTCCCAGCCTTGACAAGTTCCTCAACGTTGTTCGCAACGATGGTGGCAGCATTGACAAGGTTGATGTCTGGGGTCGTCGTCGTCTCGCTTACGAGATCAACAAGAAGACCGAAGGCATTTATGCCGTTGTTGACTTCACCGCGAACGCCTCAGCCACGGTCGAGCTCGACCGTCAGCTGAAGCTGTCCGAGGCCGTCATGCGCACCAAGGTGCTCCGCGCCGAAGAGGGCATCGCCCAGGTCGTCGTCGCCACCAAGCTGGCCGCAGAGAAGGCTGCTCGCAAGGCTGCCAACCCGAAGGTCATCGCTGCCAAGGCTGACGCTGCTGCTGCAGCCGCTGCCGCTCCGGCCGCCAAGGTCGCCGCTGCTGCCAAGCCTGTCGTAGCAGAAGCCGTCGTTGCAGAGGCTCCGGCCGCTGCTGCGAAGGCCGATGCTGCTGCTCCGGTTGCTGCTGCCTCCACCGCGGTTCCCGCCGCAAAGGTTGCCGCTGCCAAGCCTGCGGCTGCCAAGGCGACTCCTGCGCCGGCCGCTGCCGACAAGGCAAGCGACAAGTAGCCCATGGCTGGCGAGACCGTAATCACCGTGGTGGGCAACCTCACCAGCGATCCGGAACTGCGTTACACGCAGAACGGGCTGGCGGTTGCCAACTTCACCATCGCTTCCACTCCGCGTACGTTCGATCGTGCGGCCAACGAGTGGAAAGATGGCGACGCGCTGTTCCTGCGTGCGAGCGTTTGGCGTGAATTCGCCGAGCACGTTGCAGGTTCACTGACCAAGGGGTCGCGTGTCATCGCTTCCGGGCGTCTCAAGCAGCGTTCGTATGAGACAAAGGAAGGTGAAAAGCGCACGAGCATGGAGCTCGAGATCGACGAAATTGGTCCTTCGCTGCGCTACGCCACCGCTTCCCTCACTCGTGCGCAGTCCTCCGGCCCTCGCAGTGGTGCACCCGCTGCCGGCGGCCAGGGCAACGATGAGCCATGGGCACCCAGCGCCCCCGCCAAGACTGCTGCGCCAGCAGCATCTGGTGGAGACGTCTGGAACAGCCCAGGTAACTTCAGCGACGAGACCCCCTTCTAAGCTCGCCTAGCGCGTAGCTAACACCTCTTTTTAGAAAGTAAGGAAATCATGGCTGGAAAGTCGAGCGGCGACCGCCGCAAGCCGCTTCGCGGAGCTAAGGGTGGCAAGAACGCTGCTCCCGCGAAGTCGATTCGGGTTGGTGTCATTGATTACAAAGATGTCCCCACCCTGCGCAAGTTCATCTCCGAGCGTGGAAAGATCCGCGCCCGCCGCATCACAGGCGTTTCCGTTCAGGAACAGCGCCTCATCGCCCGTGCCGTCAAGAACGCCCGCGAAATGGCTTTGCTGCCCTACGCAGGCTCAGGCCGGTAAGGAAACCAAATGTCGAAATTGATTCTGACGCATGAGGTCTCCGGCCTCGGTGCACCCGGCGACGTCGTAGACGTCAAGAACGGGTTTGCTCGTAACTACCTCGTTCCCAAGGGCTTCGCTGTAGCGTGGACCCGCGGTGGCGAGAAGCAGATCGAGCAGATCAAGGCAGCCCGCGCTGCGCGAGAGCACGCCACCTTCGAAGAGGCTGAGGCGCTCAAGGTCAAACTTGAGAACACCAAGGTCACCCTGGTCGTCAAGGCCGGCGCCGGCGGACGCCTGTTCGGTTCGGTCAAGACCACGGATGTGGCTAACGCCGTTGCAGCCGCAGGTCTCGGCACGGTCGACAAGCGCAAGATCGAACTCACCGCCATCAAGCTGACCGGTGAGCACACGGCAACGGTTCGTCTTCGTGACGAGCTCAGCGCCACGATCACTCTCGTGGTCGTCGCTGCCAAGTAGCATCGCACCTCGGCAGGCCGGGCTTTTTGGTCGGTCGCCTGTACCACTCCCATAGCGGGGGGTTCCGTAAGGAATCCTCCGCTATGGGGCGTTAAGAGCCACTTTTGGGGCATTGACCCACCGCTTTTGTGCACAGGTGAGCATTCCTATCGGCAAGGTTCAAGGGTTGATTGAGGCTACTTTATTCACACCCATGTGCAGAACTTAAACTCCTGATCAACCAGCAGTTATTTGCAAATATTTAAAATCTGTCCACAAGTGAGTGCACAGGTTCTGCACAATCTCCACGGCGTTTCCCGCAGATTTTCCACAGAGTTATCCACAGGGGTGTTTGTGGGTCGTGCTACTGGCTCCTTAGGGTGATCCAGTAGCGGAATCTGGCTCGGGCTGGGTGAGTGCGTCCCGTGTCGGTGGGTCCTGATACACCTAGAGTCACGACAGAGAAAGAGGTACCGAGTGTCGATCGCCCATTTGGGCCTGGCCAACCAGCCAGCGTCAAACGAGTACGGTTCGTCGACCGGTGGTGGGCAGGGCCGTCTGGAGCGGCCCGCTGAAGCGTGGAAGTCGGAGCGGGCGCTGCCCCACGACCTTCTCGCCGAGCAGAGTGCCCTCGGGGGCATGATGCTCAGCAAGGACGCCGTCGCTGACGTCGTCGAAACCGTGCGGGGCGGAGACTTCTACATCCCCAAGCACGAGATCATCTTCGACGCGATTCTCTCCCTCTACGCCCAGGGCGAGCCGACCGACGTCATCACGGTCACCGATGAGCTCACCAAGGTCGGTGAACTGTCCCGTGCCGGTGGCGCGGACTACCTGCACACCCTGACGAGCCTGGTGCCCACCGCTGCCAACGCGGGGTTCTACTCCACCATCGTCGCCGAACGCGCGCTGCTGCGCCGTCTGGTGGAAGCTGGTACGCGCATCGCGCAGATGGGCTACGCCGCCGAGGGTGAGGTGCTCGACCTCGTCAACACGGCTCAGGCCGAAATCTACGCCGTCACCGGGGGTACCCAGACCGAGGACTACGTTCCGCTCACCGACGCTGTGACGGCGGCCATCGAAGAAATCGAGGCCGCCAAGCTCAAAGACGGCCAGATGAGCGGCGTACCCACCGGCTTCGCCGACCTCGACGAACTCACCAACGGGTTCCATGGTGGCCAGCTCATCATCGTGGCCGCCCGTCCGGCACTGGGTAAGTCCACCCTCGCCCTCGACTTCGCGCGGTCGGCCTCGATCCACCACAACATGCCGAGCATTTTCTTCTCCCTCGAAATGGGGCGCAGTGAAATTGCCATGCGCCTGCTCGCGGCGGAGGCATCCGTTCCCTTGCAGAGCATGCGCAAGGGCACCGTCGAGGCCCGTGACTGGACCACTATTGCGGCCACCCGCGGTCGCATCAACGACGCGCCGCTCTACATCGACGACAGCCCGAACATGACCCTGGTCGAGATTCGAGCCAAGTGTCGCCGGCTCAAGCAGCGCGTCGGGCTCAAGATGGTCATCATCGACTACCTGCAGCTGATGACCAGCGGCAAAAAAGTCGAGTCGCGACAGCAAGAGGTCAGTGAGTTCTCCCGAGCGCTCAAGCTGCTTGCCAAAGAACTGCAGGTTCCGGTTATTGCGCTGTCCCAGCTCAACCGAGGTCCGGAGCAGCGCGCCGACAAGATGCCGGCCATCTCCGACCTTCGTGAGTCGGGTTCGCTCGAGCAGGACGCCGACATGGTGATTTTGCTGCACCGCGAGAGTGCCTACGAGAAGGATAACCCGCGCGCCGGTGAGGCCGACCTCATCGTGGCCAAGCACCGGAACGGCCCCACCCGCACCGTCACCGTTGCCTTCCACGGCCACTACTCCCGGTTCGCTGACATGGTGGCCGGCGGGTAGCTCGGCACTGCTTCATGCAGGAGCCTGATCGTGCCGGGCCCGGTTCGTCGCGGCCAAGCGCACCGCGTGCAGCCCGCTCGCAGATCCGCACGGTCTCGCCGCGTAGACTGAGCCTGACAAATTTTGCAACGAAAGAGGTCGTGCGTGGCAAACGCCCAGGCACCATCACACGTCGGTTCCGGGTACTGGTCCGTGGCCGTTGGGCGCGCCCTGATCGCCGTGGTTCCCGCAGCGATCATCACTTTCAACCGGGACCACTCGGCTCAGCTTGGTCTGCTCGTATTCGGTGTTTTCGCGCTCGCGAGTGGCCTGCTCCTCGTTCTCACCGGCCCGCGTACCCTTACCGTCGCTGCCGACCGCAGCCTGTTTCTGATCCAGGGCATCGTGAGCATGGTCGCCGGCGCGGCAGCGCTCGGTTTTCACGCCGGAGGCCACGGGTTCTTTCTCTTCATCGTGAGTGTCTGGGGAGCCGTCACCGGCTTTCTCGAGATCTATGCCGGCATCCGGGTGCGCAAACGCCCGCTGCCAGCCAAAGACTGGCTGTATACCGGAATCGGCACCGCGATCCTCGCCCTGCTCTTTCTGCTTCTGCCGCCCAATCCGGTCGTCTCGGTCGGCCTCTTCGGTGCCTACCTGGTCTTTCTCGCTGTTTTTCTGCCCATCGCCGGCCTCTCCATCAAATGGGATTCGCCCAGGCAGCGCCGCGACGCCGCCGTACCAACGAACACCGCACCAACGAACACCGCGCCTAAAGATTTGGACTCACTGTGACCAAGAAGACCCCTGGCACGCCCAACTCGGCGCACCAGCCCAGCCGCTCTGACCGACTGAAGCCGGTCGAATTGCTCGCCATTTCGGCCGGAATGGCCCTGTTCGTCGGGCTGACCATTCTGGGCACCACGCGCGAGGTCATGCTCTCCGTTATCGGACTCGGCGTGACGTTCATCGTGGCGCTCGTGGTGATCGCCATGCTCGTGCTCGGCATGAAGCCCAATGCCTCGGAGCAGACCGACCTCGACGAGCAGAACGGGCACTAGCCGGCACCGCAGCGCCAAAAAAGCACCTTCGTCCCTGTGGGCGAAGGTGCTTTCCTGTAACTGGTGACGACTACGGCAGGTAGTCAACCAAGGCGGCGGCGAGGCCGACGTAACTACCAGGGGTCAGGGCCCGAAGGCGGGTCTTGGCCGCTTCGCCAATATCGAGGGCCGAAACGAATGCCGCCAGGTCCGCGCTCGTGATGCGTTTGCCGCGGGTCAGCTCCTTGAGAAGGGCATATGGGTCTTCGATGGACGAGTGGCCGGCCGAGACTTCAGCGCGAATCACGGTCTGAATCGCCTCGCCCAGAATCTCCCAGTTGGAGTCGAGGTCGCTCGCCAGCAGCGCACGGTCTATGTCGATCTCGCCGAGGCCCCGCAGGATATTGTCGAGCGCGAGCAACGAATGCCCGAAGCCGACTCCGATGTTGCGCTGGGTGGTGGAGTCGGTGAGGTCGCGTTGCAGGCGGCTGGTCACGAGGGTAGCCGCGAGTGAGTCCAGGATGGCGCAGGACAGTTCGAGGTTGGCTTCCGCGTTCTCGAAGCGAATCGGGTTGATCTTGTGCGGCATCGTCGAGGAGCCGGTGGCACCGACCTGGGGAATCTGGCGGAAGTAGCCGATTGAAATGTAGGACCAGATGTCGGTGGCAAGGTTGTGCAGAATGCGGTTTGCGTGGGATGCGCGGGAGTACAGCTCGGCCTGCCAGTCGTGCGACTCGATCTGCGTCGTGAGCGGGTTCCAGCCGAGGCCGAGACCCTCGACGAACTCGCGCGAGACGGCCGGCCAGTCAACGGACGGATCGGCGACCACGTGGGCGGCGAAGGTTCCGGTGGCGCCACTGAATTTGCCCAGGTATTCGCCGGCCTCGATCTGCCGCACGATGCGTTCGAGGCGGTAGGCGAACACGGCGAGTTCCTTACCCATGGTGGTCGGCGTCGCGGGCTGCCCGTGGGTACGGGCCAGCATCGCATCCGCTCGAAATTCCAGCGCGTTGCTGCGAAGTGCTTCGATCACGAGGCGCAGCTTGGGCAGCCAGACGGTCTGCACGGAATCCCGCACGGTGAGGGCATAGGAGAGGTTGTTGATGTCCTCGCTGGTCGCCGCGAAGTGGGTGAGCTCGCTGATGTGATCGAGGCCCAGTGTGCCGAGGCGTCGGCGAACGAGGTATTCGACGGCCTTCACGTCGTGGCGGGTGGTGGCCTCGAGCTCGGCCAGTTCGTCGATCTCGGGCTGACCAAAGTCGGTCACGAGCGTGCGCAGGGCGAGTTTCTGCTCGTCATTCAGGGGCGCGGAACCGAACAGGCTGCGGTCGGTGAGGGTGATCAGCCACTCCACCTCGACGCGCACGCGGGCCCGGTTGAGACCGGCCTCGGACAGGAACTCGCCCAGATCGGAAACGGCGGCTCGGTAGCGGCCATCAAGCGGGCTCAGAACCTGTACGGGTAGGTGACTCATCGGACTCCCTGTCGAATTGCGGGTGCAAGTTGTTTCACAAGTGCGTGACTTGCCCTCTCAATCATGCCTAATACGGCGTCAAACAACGCATCGTCGGAATAGTAGGGGTCAGGCACGTCGAACAGGGCGGCCTGCTGGGCGTCAAAGCTCAGCAGCAGGCGCACCTTGGCGCGATCGCGATCCTCCAGGGCCCAGTTGCGCAGAATGCGCTCCTGGCTGCGGTCGAGCACGACGACGAGGTCGTGCTCGGCGAACCACAGCGGGTCAAACTGGCGGGCCCGATGGTGGCTGCCGTCGTAGCCGCGCTTGGCCAGGGCCGTGATCGTGCGACCGTCGGCTTGCTCACCCACATGCCAGTCTCCGGTGCCGGCCGAGCTGCTCGCGATGAGACGTCCGAGTCCGAGTTTCGTGACGAGGTCGCGCAGCACAACCTCGGCCATGGGCGACCGACAGATATTTCCGGTGCAGACGAAAATGATTCGAAACGGCGTCGACTCGTCGGGGGTGAGTGACGCGAAGGACATGTCTTCCATTCTGGAGCAGTTTCGCCTTCTCCACACGCCCAGTATTCGGTCTCTGTGCACAGATGGCGCGACGGGCAGCCGGATGCGTCGCGGATTCTGCGACGATTGTCGCGACCTGGAGGTGTCATGAACGCAGTGGGGCGGATGCCGGGTGGGCCATATAGTCCTGAGCACCTGGCGATGATGCATTCCCAGCGCGATCTCCTGCTCGGCCTGCATGCCGAAATCGAGGGCAAACGTCGCCAGTTGCTCGCCCTGGACCCCAGCGAATTCTGGAGTTCCAAATCTCAGCGGGCTTACTCGGGCTGCGTCGCAGACATCGTGCAACACCTCGATGTTGTGCTGCACTACCTGCACGAGGCGCTGGCCAGCGTGCGAAACCAGATCTACCTCGAGGAGGAGCTCTGTCCGGCGTGAGGGACGGCCTCGCTGACGGCGACCTGACCGTCTCGGTCGGAGGTACGACCATCGTTGCCACCGATGAAGTGTTGGCCCAGGCACAGTTCCTGAACGTTCTGCGAGATGATTTGGCCGACTGGGTGGGTCGCGCGTATCGGATCCGCAATCTGGACCCGTACTGGCCGACGAACTGGCTGGGCCAGGACTCCTGGCCTGATCTGCTCCAGGTGGCCGGCCGGCTGAATTCGCTTCACGAGTACTGCGGTGTTATCGCGGACAATCTCGTTGCAGCGGCTAGAAGTTACGGATACGTGGAGCGTGTCGCCCGGGAGGCTGCATTGATGGGTGCCGCAGATCTCGCGTATGGCCTGGGCCGGTTACTTCGAGGTGGCGTTTTTGCCCTTGCAGGCACGCCGTTCGGTGTCTCCATGGCCGGTGTTGCCAGCGTCGGGCACATAGGGCTTCATGGAAGTCTGCGTTCGCCCTCCCGGTCGCCGGCCGCCCGCAACGGTGCGGACGAGCTCGACCCCCGCCTTCTCACGAACCCGAACGTGGTAGCCCTGGTACGAGCTGCGGCCTCGTCGCTCGACGACGTAGCTTGGGGCCTGGCCGGTACACCGCGATCCGTTGGTCGGGCTTTCGGTGACGAAGGGCTGGGTGTCATCGGCATCTCACGCACAGCGCTCGGCGTTTTGGCCGTGGCGCGCAACGGAGGCGTGTTCCGGGAAAGTCCGGTGAGCGTGGCTGCCGTGGGAACTCCAACCCAACCGACGCCACCCACTGGTGTCGGTGACCTTGCTGCGCGAATCCCGAAGGCCGTCGCAGGGAAGCCGCAGGTGCGCATCGAGAATTATGGCGACGCCGAGCATCCGTCGTGGGCGGTCTACATCAGTGGAACCGTTGAATGGGATGCCATCGCCAAAACGGACCCCTTAGACCTCACCTCCAACATCACCGCGATGGCCGGGCAGACCGCGGGTTCATTCGAGACCGTGATAAGCGCCATGAAAGCGGCCGGAATCGCACCGTCCGACCCTGTTGTGCTTGCCGGCCATTCCCAGGGCGGCCTGATCGCCACCCAGGTGGCTGCGTACAGTTGGTTCAACGTGCAGGCGGTGGCCACCTTTGGGGCACCCGAATCCAAGGTGCCCGTGCCGGACGGCGTAGCCACCCTGACGGTCGAGCACAGCGACGACATCGTACCTGCGATGGGCGGAGACAGCCTGACCGACTCCGATGACCGGGTGACCGTGCGCCGTGAGGCATTCGCCTCCGAACCGCTGCCAGCCGGGGCCGCCCTGCCGGCTCACAACCTCGACACGTACCGCGAGACAGCGCTGCTCATTGATGCATCTCCGGAGGCGAACCTGCAGGGCTTTCGGGACACCGTGACCGACGTTCTGGGGAGCGAAGCGGGCGAGGCGGTCTTGTGGCGCGGCAGCCGCGTGCCGGAAGGGCCTGCGCCGCAGTAGGTTTCTTCCTGCCGCAGCTCAGTCGCGTGCGGTGACCGGGCGCAGAATCAGCCCGAGCAGCCAGGAGATGATGCCGAGTACGAGGGCACCCAGTACGCCCCACCAGAAGCTGTCAACGACGAGGCCGAAGCCCAGGAAACCGGAAAGCCAACCCACGAGCAGCAGGAGCAGGCCGTTGACGATCAACGCGAACAGTCCGAGCGTCAGAATGTAGAGCGGAAACGCAATGACGCGCAGCACCCCGCCGACAACGGTGTTCACGAAGCCGAAGATGAGCGCAATCAGAAGATAGGTGAGCACGCTGGCACCGGCATCCGGCGCGTAGGGCGTGACGTGCACCCCCGTCACGAGCAGGGCGGTGAACCACAGGGCTACCGCGTTGACGATCAGTTGGATCAGGAATCTGGCCATGCCCCTACTATCTCACTGGCTCGGGCCATGCAGGTCGTGGCGGCCGAAAGTCAAGCGAACATTCATTCTCAACAGCGAATATATCCGGGCGTAGACTCACCGAGTGAGCCTCTCAGACCGCCCCTCAGTCCGACTGCGCCCGGAGATCATCGCCCTCCCGGCCTACAAGCAGGGCAAACCGGCCGCCGCCAGTGCCTTCAAACTCTCCAGCAATGAGAACCCGTTCGACCCCCTGCCCGGTGTAATCGCGGCAGTCACGGCCGAAACGGCCTACAACCGCTACCCGGACGCCTCGGCGCTGGTTCTGCGCGAACGCCTCGCCGCCAAGTACAGCCTCGACCTTGACCAGGTGCATGTCGGCTCCGGCTCGGTGGCCCTGCTGGCCCAGCTCATTCTCGCTGCCGCCGGCCCCGGCGATGAAGTGCTCTACTCCTGGCGGTCGTTTGAGGCCTACCCCTCCCTCGTGGCCGTCGCCGGTGCTACCAGCGTGCGCGTGCCCAATCGCAGCGATCACGGCCATGATCTGCCCGAGATGGCCGCCGCGATCAGCGACAACACCCGGGTCATCATTGTCTGTTCGCCGAACAATCCCACCGGCACGATCGTCACGAAGGACGAATTCGAGGCCTTCATGGCCGTCGTGCCGACCGACCTCCTGGTCATTCTCGATGAGGCATATATCGAGTTCGTCACCCAAGCGGATGCCGTGAATGGCCCGCCACTGCTCGCCCGCTACCCCAATCTGGTCGTTCTTCGCACCTTCTCCAAGGCCTACGGCCTTGCCGGGCTGCGGGTTGGCTATGCGCTCGGCCCGGTGGATATTCTGAACGCCGCCCGATCGACCGCGATTCCACTCTCGGTCACCGCGCAGGCCGCAGCCGGCGCGATCGCGTCCCTGAAAGCGGAGAAGGAGTTGCTCGAGCGGGTTCGCGTCATCGCCGCGCGTCGCGATGCGACCTGGCAGGAGCTGACCCGACAGGGTTGGAACATCCCTGCGCCCCAGGGGAACTTTCTGTGGCTGCCGACCGGTGCTGAAACGACCACTGTGGCCGAGGCGCTGGGTGAGGCCGGCCTCGTCGTTCGTCCGTTCGCGCCCGAAGGTATTCGAGTTTCTATCGGTGAGGAGCAGGCTGTGGCGACACTCCTACTAATGAGCGCGGATCTTGTCGACGCTCTTCCCGCCGATCACCCAGCTCGGAAGATAGGTTAGTACGGTGTCAGCCACCCGAAACGACGCGACTGCGCCACGCCTTGCAGCATCCGCTCCCTTTGGCCTCGATGGGGCCGAGACCTGCGTGCGGATGATCTCTCCGAACGGCGCGTTCGAACCCAACGCCGCCGCCGAGGAGTTTCTTCCCTATCTCAACCGACTCACCGAGGCCGACCACCGCAGGTTTTACCACGACATGGTCGTGGTGCGTAAGTTCGATACCGAGGCGGCCAACCTGCAGCGCCAAGGCCAGCTGGCCCTCTGGGTGCCAAGCCACGGCCAGGAAGCCGCCCAGGTCGGGTCGGCCTACGCGACCAGGCCGCAGGACCACGTGTTCCCCTCCTACCGGGAGCACGTCGTCGGCATGATCCGCGGCCTCGACGTTGTGGACATCCTGCGCATGCTGCGCGGAGTCACCCTCGGCGGCTGGGTACCCGAAGAGCACGGAAACTTTCACCTCTATACCCTCGTGCTCGCCTCGCAGACCCTGCACTCCACCGGCTATGCCATGGGCATGCAGCTCGACGGGTCGACCGCGACCGGCAACCCAGAGACCGACCAGGCCGTCATCGTCTACTACGGCGACGGTGCATCCTCGCAGGGCGACGCCAACGAGGCGCTCGTCTTCGCGGCGAGCTACCAGACCCCGCAGGTGTTCTTTCTGCAGAACAACCACTGGGCCATCTCGGTGCCGGTCGCACGGCAATCCCGCACTCCGCTCTATCTGCGCGCCGGCGGCTTCGGCATGCCGGGCACCCAGATCGACGGTAACGATGTGCTCGCGAGCTTCGCCGTCACGGCAAAGTCGATGGATGACGCTCGCTCCGGCCAGGGCCCGTCCCTGATCGAGGCGCTCACCTACCGGGTCGGTGCGCACACCACCGCCGACGACCCCACCAAGTACCGCGACCCGGAGGAACTCGCCTACTGGGTGGCCCGCGACCCGATCGTGCGCTTTCGCAGCTACCTGCAGGGCCGGGGCATCGAGCAGGAATTCCTCGACGCCGTCGATGAAGAAGCGGCCGACTTCGCGGCCGATGCCCGTCGTCGCGCTCTGGAAATCACCGGCCCAGAGCAATCGGTGATCTTCGACAACGTCTACGCCGAACCGCATCCGCTCGTGGCTGAGCAAAAGGCCTGGCTGGAACGCTACGAAGCGTCTTTTGACGAGGGTAAGAACTGATGAACGCTGCGACCGACACGAGCGTGGCATCCGCTTCGCTGCCCATGACGAAGGCTCTGAATGCCGGACTGCGTCAAGCGATGCAGGATGACCCCAAGGTGCTGCTGATGGGCGAGGACATCGGCCCGCTCGGCGGCGTTTTTCGGGTGACAGAGGGGCTCATCGCCGAATTCGGCGACAAGCGGGTTCTTGATACCCCGCTCGCCGAATCCGGCATCATTGGCACCGCCATCGGCCTGGCCATGCGCGGCTTTCGCCCGGTTTGCGAGATCCAGTTCGACGGATTCGTTTTTCCCGGTTTCGACCAGATCACCAGCCAGCTGGCCCGCATGCGCAATCGCCATGAGGGCGGCCTGATCATGCCGGTGGTCATCCGCATTCCGTACGGCGGACACATCGGCTCGATCGAGCACCACCAGGAGAGCCCGGAGGCCTATTTCGCGCACACCCCCGGTCTGCGCGTGGTCAGCCCGTCCAACCCGCACGACGCCTACTGGATGATGCAGGAAGCTATCGCGAGTGACGACCCGGTAATCTTCTTCGAGCCGAAGAGCCGCTACTGGCCCAAGGGCGAGGTGCGCTTCGGTGAGAGCGGAACGCCGCTGCACGCCAGCCGCGTCGCGTCCGCCGGCACCGACGTCACCGTCGTCGGTCACGGCGCCATGGTGAGCGTGCTGCTGCAGGCCGCCGAACTCGCCGCCACCGAGGGCATCAGCCTCGAGGTCATCGACCTGCGCTCGATCTCCCCGATCGATTACGGACCAATCCTCGGTTCGGTGGCGAAAACCGGTCGCCTCGTCGTCACCCAGGAAGCGCCCGGCTTCGTGAGCGTCGGCAGCGAGATCGCCGCCACGGTCGCCGAGCGCGCGTTCTACACGCTCGAAGCGCCCGTGCTGCGGGTCTCCGGCTTCGACACACCGTTTCCACCGGCTGCCGTCGAGACGCACTTTCTGCCCAGCCCCGACCGGGTGCTCGAAGCCGTCGACCGCGCTCTCGCCTACTAATGAACGTCAGGAAAGGCCTCTTATGAGCGTTTCTAAATTCACCCTCCCCGACGTCGGGGAAGGCCTGACCGAGGCCGAGATCGTGGAATGGAAGGTCGCCCCCGGCGACACCGTGACGATCAACCAGGTGCTGGTCGAAATTGAGACGGCCAAATCGCTGGTCGAGCTGCCGTCACCGTTCGTCGGCGTGGTCGGGGAAATCCTGGTCGCAGCCGGAACCACCGTCGACGTGGGCACCCTCATCATCACGATCAACTCCGACGTCTCGGTTTCTCAAACGGATGCCGTTGCCCCCGTCGCCGAGACCACCGACGTCACCGACTTGGCCACCGACACCGGCAGCAGCATCAGCGATGAGGCGCCCGAACCCGTGCTCGTGGGCCGCGGCGCCGCCGCGACCATGCCGACCCGGCGTCGGCGCCACACCTCGAGCGTCGCCCACGAAACCCTGGCGCCCCAAGCGCCGGTGCGTGCGCGGGCCGAGCCGCTGGAACCGACGCGACGCGCGGCATCCGCTGGGCCGGTCATGGCCAAGCCGCCCATTCGTAAACTCGCCAAGGACCTCGGCGTCGACCTGTCTCTGGTCGAGGCGACCGGTCCGGTCGGCGACGTGACGCGGGAAGACGTGCTGCGCGGGGCGACCCAGGCCAGTGTGTTCCGCAACATTCAGACACCGGAATGGCCGACGGATCGCGACGAACACATCCCGGTGAAGGGCGTGCGCAAGGCCATTGCCCAGGCGATGGTGAAGAGCGCGTTCACCGCGCCGCACGTGAGCTTGTTCGTTGACGTGGATGCCACGCGCACCATGGAATTCGTCAAACGCCTCAAGGCCTCGACCGACTTCGCGGGCATTCGGGTGTCGCCGCTGCTGATCATGGCGAAGGCCATGATCTGGGCGGTGCGCCGCAACCCCACGGTGAACTCCACGTTCACCGATGAGGAGATCATCGTGCGGCACTACGTGAACCTCGGTATCGCCGCGGCCACACCGCGCGGGCTGATCGTGCCGAACATCAAGGAGGCGCAGGACATGAGCCTGCTCGAACTCGCTGCGGCGCTCGAGAAGCTCACCATAACCGCTCGTGACGGCAAGACCAGCCCGGCCGAGATGAGCAATGGCACGATCACGATCACCAATATCGGCGTGTTCGGCATGGACACCGGTACGCCCATTCTCAACTTTCCCGAGGCCGGAATCGTGGCCCTCGGCACGATCAAGCAGAAGCCGTGGGTGGTTGACGGTGAGGTGCGTGCCCGGTTCGTGACCACGATCGGCGCGAGCTTCGACCACCGCGTCGTCGATGGTGATGTCGCGAGCCGTTTTCTCGCCGACGTCGCGAGCATCATCGAGGAGCCGGCCCTGCTGCTCGAGTAATCGCAACGACCCGCTAATGGTTTTGACAATCATTATCAGCAAGGCTATTCTCGGGGGATGCACAAGAGATCCTTTATCGTTCCCGCACTCCTCGCGTCGACCGCCCTCGCCCTCTCGGGGTGCTCGGCTGGCACGACCGCGAGCGCCGACGGCGCGGACGCCGACCTCCAAATCGTCGCGACGACCACCCAGGTCGCCGACTTCACTCGTAATGTCATCGGTAACGCCAGCGGCGTGGATCTCACCCAGCTCATTCAGCCCAACCAGAGCGCCCACAGCTACGACCCGTCCGCGGCCGACCTGACCGCGCTCGGTGCCGCGGACGTGCTCGTCATCAACGGCGTCGGACTCGAAGAGTGGCTCGACGACGCCATCGCCGCCTCGGGCTTTGACGGCGTCACGATCGACGCCGATACCGGCATCACCATCTCAGAGGTCGGCGCCGGCGAGGATCACACCGCCGACGAAGCGGATGCCCACACCGATGAAGCCGATGCGCCCGCCACAGACGACGCGCACGCCCACGACGGCGACGACCCGCACATCTGGACTGACGTGCACAACGCCGAGACCATCGTGCAGACGATCACCGACGGCCTCGTGACCGCCGACCAGGGCAATGCAAGCGCCTTCGAAGCCAATGCCACCGCGTACACGGCACAGCTCACCGACCTTGATGAGTGGATCCGCACCAACGTCGACACCGTACCGGAGAGCGAGCGCCTGCTCGTGAGCAATCATGACGCCCTCGGGTACTTCACCGCGGCGTACCACATCGACTATGTCGGCTCCGTGATTCCGAGCTTCGATGACAACGCCGAGCCGAGCGCCGCCGAGATCGACGCCCTGGTCGCGGCCATCAAGGCCACCGGCGTCACGGCGGTCTTCTCCGAGGCGTCGCTCAGCCCCAAGACCGCCGAGACGATCGCGACCGAAGCCGGTGTCACCGTCTACTCCGGCGACGAAGCTCTCTATGTCGACTCGCTCGGCCCGACCGGAAGCGCCGGAGACACCTACATCAAGGCGCAACTGCACAATGCAACGCTCATGCTCGAATCCTGGGGCGTTACACCCTCGCCGCTGCCCGCCGACCTGCAATAGTTAACACGTGATCGAGAACACTTCTCAAGTAACCCCCCCAGCGAACGCTGCCGCCGCTCTTCGAGTGGTGGCAGCGTCGTTCGCGTACGGTCCCGAGGCCGCGTTGACCGGAATCGACTTCACCGTGTCGCCCGGCCAGGCCGTTGCCCTGATCGGCCCCAACGGCTCGGGCAAGTCCACCGTGCTCAAAGGCATTCTCGGGCTCATCACCCGCACGGCTGGCACTGTCGAGGTGCTCGGACAGTGGCCGGCACCGGCCGGCTACATCGGCTACGTACCGCAGACCGACCAACTCGACCCGCATTTTCCGGTCTCACTCGAGCAGGTCGTCATGATGGGCCGCTACCGGTCCCTCGGCTGGTGGCGCGTGCCCGCTCGGGCCGACCGCCGGGCCGTGACCGAGGCGCTCGAGACCGTCGGCCTGGGCAACCGCGCCAAGACACGCTTCGGTGAGCTGTCGGGCGGGCAGCAGCAGCGCGGTCTGCTGGCGCGCGCCGTGGCATCCGCCCCGCGTCTGTTGTTGCTGGATGAGCCGTTCAACGGCCTCGATCAGGTCAACCGGGACGCCCTCATCGAAACGGTGAAACGCCTCAAGCAACAGGGTGTCGCGGTGCTCGTGTCCACCCACGACCTCGACCTCGCTCGGGCCGTGTGTGAGAGCGTTCTGCTGCTCAACGGCGCCCAGGTGGCCTTCGGTCCGCGCGATGAGGTGCTGACCCTGGCCAACGTGCAAAGGGCGTTCGGCTCGGTCGGTGTGGAAATGGACGAGCACACCATCGTGGTTCCCGGCCACGGAGGTCACTGAGTGGATGCCCTCATCACAGCCTTCGACCTGCCGTTCATGGCCAGGGCGCTGCTCGTGCTCGTCGTGCTCAGCCTCGTGGCCGGGCTTGTCGGTGTGCTCGTCAACCTGCGTGGGCTCGAGTTCATCAGTGACGGACTCACGCACGCGGTCTTTCCCGGCGTGACCATCGGATTCGTCTGGGGCGGGCGCGACGGTCTGTTCGTGGGAGCACTGATCGCGGCCCTTCTTGCCGCTGTCGTGCTCACGGTGATCGTTAGACGGGCCGTCACCTCAGACGCCGCGATCGCGATCGTCTTCACGGCCATGTTCAGCGTGGGAATCATCGTTGTTTCACGGGAAACAAACTACGTCGGCCAGCTCGACGCACTGCTCTTCGGGCGTTTGCTCACCGTCAGCCCGGCCGAGGTCAACCAGACCGTCGTGGTCTGCCTGATCGCGCTGATCATCGTGGGGTTCACGCTCAAGGAGCAGGTGTTTCGCGCCTTCGACCTGGAGGGCACCGCGGCGGCCGGCTATCGGCCGCTCGTACTCGACATTCTGCTCAACGTTGCCATCGCCCTGGTCGTGGTGGCGGCCAGCAGCGCCGTGGGCAACCTGCTCGTGCTCGCCGTGCTGATCGTGCCGGGCGCCGTGGCGCGGCTGGTGACCAATCGCCTGTGGCTGCTCTTTCCGGTGGCCGCCGGCTTCGCGATCCTGGCCGCCTGGGTGGGGCTCGCGCTCGGCTACGAAGCGTCGGTGAACGGCGGAGTCGACCTGCCGAGCGGAGCCACCGTCGTACTCGTTCTTGTCGCCGGCTACGTGCTGGCCCTGGTACTACGGCTCGTCTTCGACCGAATCGGCGGCCCGCGTCGAACGCGGGTTGTTGCGGGATCGGCGGCGCACTGATGGGTTACTTCGAACAGGCTCTCCTGGCCGCGTTGCTGATCGGGGCACTCAGTGGCCTGGTCGGCACGCTCGTCGTGCTGCGCCAGCGCACGTTCTTCGCCCAGGCCCTCACCCACGCGACGTTTCCCGGAGCGGTCGGCGCGGCCATCCTGGGCGTGAGTATCCCGCTGGGGGCCGCGGTGGCGAGCGTGTTCATCGTGGGCATCATGACCATGATCGGGCGGGTGAAACGTCAGGGCAATCAGGTCGCCTCCGGCATTCTGCTCACCGCCGGCTTCGCTCTCGGGGTTCTGCTCCAGGGGCTCAACCCCTCGCTGCCGGTCAAGGTCGACTCCTACCTGGTCGGCTCCATCCTCACAGTGACCGACCAGGACGTGACCCTCGTGGCCGTCGTGCTGGGTCTCGCCGTGCTCTGCATCGTGCTGTTCGGCCGGCAAATCATGTTCTCGACCTTCGATGTTGGCGGTTTTCGCGCGGCCGGATATCACGAATGGCCCATGGAACTGCTCACGCTCGTGCTCATCACGGCCACGGTCGTCACGGCGATGCCGGCCGTCGGCGCCATCCTGGCCATCGCCCTGATCGCAGCCCCCGCTGCGGCAGCCCGCCTCGTGTCACGCACGACCACCCAGATGTTCGTCATCGCGCCCGTAATCGGCGCGGTGGCCGGTGTCGTTGGCGTGCTGCTGTCCCGCTCCCTCGACGTGGCGGCCGGCCCGGCGATCGCCCTGACGGCTGCCGCCCTCTTTCTGCTCGCCCTGGTTCTTCGACGGCTGGTCGCTGCAGCAGGCGCGCCCGGCCAAACGGATGCACGCCGACCCACGCGAACATCGTTACGGTTGAAAGCATGAAGCGAAACACCTGGCAGCGTGAGGCCGTACGGGGCGCCCTCGATGCAAACGACGGCTTCGTCAGTGCCCAGGCCCTGCACTCCGCTCTGCACGCCACCGGATCTCCGATCGGCCTGGCCACGGTCTACCGCGCTCTCGCCGACCTCGCCGTCAAGGGTGACGCCGACTCCCTGCAGTCGCCGGAGGGCGAGAGCCTGTACCGCGCCTGTAGCACCAATCTGCACCACCACCACCTGATCTGCCGCAACTGCGGCCTCACGGTCGAGATCGAAGCGGATGCCGTCGAGCGGTGGGCCAAAGACGTCGCCGCGAAGAATGGGTTCACCCAGGCCGCCCACGTCGTGGACGTCTTCGGGCTGTGCGCCGCCTGCACGGCCAAGGCCGCGGCATCCGAATGAACCGTTTCGCGAAAGCGGCTGCAGTGTTGCTTCGACCTCGCTGAAGCAACACTTCACCCGCCTCGCGGCCAGTTCAGTTTGCGAGAGGTGCGGGAATCTAGTAGCGTTGAGATCTGCTACGCCTGTGTGCGTACATTGCGGGCGATTCTCCCCCGGTTCTGAGTTTGCTCGGAGCTGATGTGGTTCTGCCCGTCGACAAGGGATCTTGGGAAGAGCAGTCGCTCTTCGGTAATGGAGGTAACCATGGCATCTGTATGCCAGGTGACCGGAGCTGTTCCCGGCTTCGGACACAACATTTCGCACTCGCACCGACGCACCAAGCGTCGTTTCGACCCGAACGTTCAGAAAAAGACGTACTACGTGCCGTCGCTTCGTCGCAAGGTCACACTGACCTTGTCCGCAAAGGGCATCAAGGTTATTGATGCTCGTGGTATCGAGAGCGTCGTCAAGGACGTTCTCGCTCGTGGGGTGAAGATCTAATGGCTAAGGCTCATGACGTACGTCCGATCATCAAGCTTCGTTCCACGGCTGGAACCGGTTACACCTATGTGACCAAGAAGAACCGCCGTAACGACCCCGACCGTCTGGTACTCAAGAAGTACGACCCGGTCATCCGTAAGCACGTTGACTTCCGTGAGGAGCGCTAAACATGGCGAAGAAGAGCATGATTGCCAAGAACAACCAGCGCAAGGTCATCGTTGAGCGGTACGCCGTCAAGCGCCTTGAGCTCAAGAAGGCCCTGGTCGACCCGGCCGGCACCGACGAGTCGCGTGAAGCCGCTCGCAAGGGCCTGCAGAAGCTGCCGCGCAACGCGAGCCCGGTGCGCCTGCGCAACCGTGACGCCGTTGACGGTCGTCCCCGTGGCCACCTCTCCAAGTTCGGCATCTCGCGCGTTCGTTTTCGCGACATGGCGCACCGCGGCGAGCTGCCCGGCATCACCAAGTCCAGCTGGTAACTTCTGCTGGCAGCCGCTGAAGCTTGTCTTCGACGGCCTCTGAATCATCCAAACGGGATGTCGACTTATTGTCGGCATCCCGTTTTGTGTTCGCGGATGTTTCGCGGAGAGCGAAAATCGAGTGCTCGAGAGGGTGAAACTGCCCTGAAATGGTCGAAAATCGCCGTAAATCCGGGGATTTTGGCGGATCAATGCTAGATTTCAACTCGGTCGAACCGACCAACGGGGCTTCTCTCTCGAGGAGCATCCGTATTACGAATATCGCTGTTTATACAGACGAAGGTCCGAGGAGGACACTCAATGGCTGACAAGTCGCTGAACAAGACCGAGCTCGTTGCCAAGGTTGCCGCTGACTCCGGACAGAGCCAGGCCGCCGTTGACGGCGTTCTGAACGCATTCTTTGCAACCCTGGCCGAGACCGTTGCCGCTGATGGCAAGGTCACCATCCCGGGATGGTTGGGCGTCGAGCGCACCGCAACCGCTGCTCGCACCGGCCGCAACCCGCAGACCGGCGAAGAGATCGCCATCGCTGCCGGCCACCGCGTCAAGCTGACCGCCGGAAGCAAGCTCAAGGCTGCCGCCAAGTAGCTTTTGCTGTAGAGAAGGGGCGTCGACTACGGTCGGCGCCCCTTTTTCAGGCCCGTGGCATCCGTTTCGCGTGTTCGGGTGGCTGCCTGGGTCCCCGGGCACTCTTCTGACGCCGAGCTGTGAGTTACCGACGCCGAGCCGTGAGTTTCGACCCAAGATGAGCGGCAAACTCACCGCTCGGCGTCCTCGTTGCTGCCCATGAACGCACCAGGCGCGACGGATGCCCAGGGTCGGGCGAATAAGCTGGGCAGGTGCCCCGTCTCGTCCGCGTTCTCGGACCGGCAGCCCTGCTGCTGGTCGCTGTGTTGTCCACCCTTGTTGCCCTGGCCTATGGCGGCGGAGCTTCGGCCCAGCTACTGGCCGACCCGGGACCGGTGGTGCGCTGGGGGCTCCCCATCGCCAAGCTCGTGGTCAACCTCGCGGCGGCCGGCACGATCGGTGCCCTCGTGCTCACTCTCTTCGCGCTCAGCCCCAAGGAACGCGAGTTCGGCACCGCCCTGGACTTCGCCGCGGCGTCGGCGGCCGTGTTCGCCGTCGCATCCGCTGTCACGGGCTTTCTGACCTTTCTGCAGGTCACCAACGTGCCCTTCGGAATCAGCGATCAGTTCAGCGCCACGGTCGGCCAATTCTTCAGCCAGATCGAACTGGGGCAGGCCTGGCTCGCCACCACACTGATCGCCGCCGGCGTCACGGTGCTGTGCTTCGCCGTGCGCAACCAGACCGCGTTGGTCTTCGTGACCGTGCTGGCTCTCACCTCGCTGCTACCCATGGCCCAGCAGGGGCACTCCGCGGGCGCTGCCGGGCACAACGCCGCTATCACCGCCCTCGGCCTGCACCTCGTCTTCGCGGCGATCTGGTTGGGCGGCCTGCTCACCATCATCGTGCTGCGCACCCAACTGGACGGCGAACGAATCCGCTCGGTGATTGGGCGGTATTCTTCGCTCGCGCTGATCTCCTTCATCGTCGTGGCTGCGTCGGGCTACGTCAGCGCCGAGCTGCGCATCGGTAGCTGGGACAACCTGTCGAGCCCCTACGGTATTCTCGTGCTGGTCAAGGTCACCGCCCTCATCGCCCTCGGTGGCTTCGGCATTCTGCACCGCCAATTCTTCATCAAACGGATGCAGCGCTCGGGACCGGCGCGCAGCCCGTGGTTCTGGTGGCTGGTCGTGACCGAGCTCGGTTTCATGGGCCTCGCCTCCGGTGTCGCCGCAGCCCTCGCCCGCACGGCCACTCCGGTCGCCCAGGTGGTCGCAACGGAGATTCCCCAGTCGACGCCGGCGCAGATTCTGACCGGTGAACTGCTGCCGCCCGAGCTGACTTTTTCGCGCTACTTCACCGAGTGGAACTTCGACCTCGCCTGGATTCTGTTCTGTGCCTTCGGCATCTTCTTCTACCTCGCCGGAGTCTGGCGACTGCATCGTCGCGGTGACGCCTGGCCGATCTACCGCAGCGTGCTCTGGATTCTCGGCATGCTCACCCTGTTCTACATCACCAACGGTGGCGTGAACGTCTATGAGAAGTACCTGTTCTCCACCCACATGCTCATGCACATGATGCTGACCATGCTCGTACCCCTGATGCTCGTGCCGGGCGCCCCGGTGACGCTCGCCGCGCGGGCCATCGCCAAACGGCAGGATGGAAGTCGTGGCGCCCGCGAGTGGATCCTCACCGCGGTGCACTCCCGCTTCGCCGGCATCGTCGCCAATCCGATCGTCGCCGCCATACTGTTCGGGGTCTCGCTCTGGGTGTTCTACTACACCTCGATCTTCAGCTGGGCGACCACGGACCACATCGGCCACCAGTGGATGATCGTGCACTTTCTCATCACCGGCTACCTGTTCGTGCAGTCCCTGATCGGCATCGACCCGGTGCCGTACCGGCTGCCCTACGCCTTCCGTCTGCTGCTGCTGCTCGTGACCATGGCCTTCCACGCCTTCTTCGGCCTCGCCCTGATGAGCGGCACCGGGCTGCTCCTGGCCGACTGGTACGGCGCCATGGGTCGCACCTGGGGGCTTTCGGCCATCGCCGACCAGCAGATGGGCGGCGGCGTCGCCTGGGGAATCGGCGAACTGCCCACCTTCGTGCTCGCCGTCGTCGTGGCCGTCATGTGGAGCCGCGATGACACCAAGGTCACCAAGCGGCTGGACCGCAAGGCCGACCGCAACGAGGACGCCGAGCTGATCGCCTACAACGCGAACCTGGCCCGTATCGCCCAGCGCGACGCTCAGACCCCGAGCAACTAGCCGGACCTAGTGCAGCTGGATGGCGAGGGCGCCGCTCGGCTGCACGACCACGCTGAGCCCCATCGTGAACGGTACGTCTTCGTCACGGGTGCTGACGTCGCCGTCGAACAGTGACTGCACGTCGACCACGATATGGGCCTGCCCGGGGGTGGCACCCATTTCAAACGACAGCTCGCCGGGCGTGAGCGCGACGGTGGGGTACGCGGTGATCGACCAGGCCGGAGTGCTCTCAATGCGGTCGTCGATGGTGATGCCCCACGGGCAGCTGGTCGGTTGCAGCACCGTCTGGGTGGCGCAGTCGTCGAGGAACTTGTTCAACTCCGACTGCACCTGGCCCACCATAGCCTCGTTCGGCAAGGCGTTGACCTCGACGGCGGTGGGACCGGCCACCGTCGCGCGCACGGTGGCCTTCTCGGCGGTCAGCATGGCCGACTCGTGTTCGAAGGTGTAGCGGTTCGGAGCGAAGGCGAGATACGCGGCGGACGTGGAGAACGTGGCGGGGGCATCCGCTGCGCTGTGGGCGCGCGTATCGAGGGTGAGGCCGTTGACCGTGAACGACCGTTCGTGCAGTACAGAGACCTGCAGTACGGCGAGGGGGCTGGTGCTGAAAGCCCAGGCGTTGAAAACGCCGCCGAAGGTACCCGCCCGCTCGACGGTGAACACCATGCTCGACGCGGTGCCGTTCAGGTCAAAGTCGAACACCACGGTCTGGGCGGTTCTGTCGTCGGTGGCGAGTGTGTCGGTCGCGCTGGCGAGTTCGATATTGTCGAGACCGCCCAAAACGGATGCCCGCAGCAGCGTCTCCGGCAGATCCTTCGCGACCTCGTCGGTCAGCCCCCAGGCCGCCAGATCGGCCGTGCTGGGCATGACGCCGCCGAGGGCGAGGGCTCCGACGGTGTCGCCGCGGGCGAGGGCGTCGAGGTACTGCTCTACAAAGCCGCCGGCGCTGTACACCGTGCGATTGAGGGCACTGATGGTGCCGGCGAGACCAGCCGCGAGCAGCCCGGCGACCACGACGATGGCGAGTACGGCCCGGAGCATACTGCCGCGGCGCCCGCTCGCCCGATGCTGTTCGGCCGGAATGGTCACTTGAATATTGTATGGGGAGGTGGGTCGGCCAGTCGGCCACGCGCCATCTCGCGCCAGTGCGGGCTGGGCGGTTACAGTGGGATGTCCCCTGCACTGGTCTTGTGCAGCATTTGACTGTCAGAGAGAGTGTGCCGTGTCAGAGATTCCGCTCAGCCGTGAACAGGCGCTGGTTTTCGCGGCAATTGAGGGCACCAAGCAGAACGTGTTCGTCACCGGCCGGGCCGGAACGGGTAAGTCCACGCTGCTGAACCACCTGTCGTGGAACACCAGCAAACAGATCGTGATCGCCGCGCCCACCGGCGTCGCCGCGCTGAACGTGGGCGGCCAGACCATTCACTCGCTCTTTCGCCTGCCGATCGGCGTGATCGCTGACAGTCCGATCGACCAGAACGACCAGGTGCGCAAGCTCCTGAACACCATCGACACCCTCGTGATCGACGAGGTTTCGATGGTCAACGCCGACCTCATGGACGCGATCGACCGCAGCCTGCGCCAGGCCAGGCAGCGGCCATTCGACGTGTTCGGCGGGGTGCAGATCGTGCTGTTCGGCGACCCGTACCAGCTCGCCCCGGTGCCGGGCGGCCCCGACGAGCGCGCCTATTTCGCCGACCACTATCGGTCGATGTGGTTCTTCGATGCGAAGGTCTGGCGTGACGCGGAGTTGCGTATCTTTGAGCTCACCGAGATTCATCGCCAGCGCGACAATGACTTCAAGCTGATGCTCAACGCTGTACGGCACGGCCAGGTCACTCCCGAGATCGGTGGTGCCCTGAATGGTGCGGGAGCACGAACGCCGCCGAGCGAGGGCCTGATCACCCTGGCGACCCGCAACGACGCTGTGAACCGCATCAACGCATCCGCTTTGAAGAAGCTGTCGGGCAAATCACTCACCGCGAAGGCTGACATCACCGGGGATTTCGGCGGCAAGCAGTTTCCGGCCGACGAGGTGCTCGAGCTCAAGGTGGGAGCGCAGGTGATGTTTCTGCGCAACGATTCACCGCTCGATGGAGGCCCGCGCTGGGTGAACGGCAGCATTGGCACGGTGACCAAGGTTACCGCGACGGTGTTCGTCGATATCGACGGTGACGTGCACGAGGTCGAGCCGACCGTATGGGAGAAGTACAAGTACACCTACAACGCCGCGACCAAAAAGCTGAGTCGGGATGTCGTGGCTGAATTCACGCAGTTTCCGCTGCGGCTGGCCTGGGCGGTCACGATTCACAAATCGCAGGGTGCGACGTACGAGCGAGCCATTGTGGATCTCGGTGCCCGGGTGTTCAGCCCTGGCCAGACCTATGTGGCATTGAGCCGGCTGACCAGTCTGGACGGGCTGTACCTGACCCGCCCGTTGCGGCCGAGCGACATCATCGTCGACGAGAACGTGAAGCGATTCATGAACATTGAGGTGGTACCGCCGGTGGCCGACCTGGCCGGACTGGGTGTGTCGGGATCGGCATCGACCGACCCGGAAACCGGGCTGCCCGCCTGACACTGCTGCCCGGCGGGGCCCGTTTCACTTGTCTGCGAGGAACCTAGTGTGACCCGTGGCCGCCCGAGTCCGGCACGATCAACTCGGTAACCCCGTGGGAACCATGGGGCACCGCGTGCGAGCCGACCTCGGTTGCGGCGAGGGCCGGGGTGGTGAGCGCCGAGAGCAGAAATCCTCCGACGACTAGTCCGGTGAGAAAACGCCAGCCGCCTGGTGTTGGTGAGCCGGGTGTTAACGTGCCGGGCGAGGCGGCACCGACGGCCGTAGGGATTCCGTTCGGTGCGCGCCGCAGGGCGATGGCCACCGTTGCGGCCAGGAAAATGTTGAATAGTGACGCCACGACCATCGGGTACAGCGGCAGACCGGTCTGGGCGCTTGTGACGCCGAGTCCGCTGCCGAGCGCGGCCGTCACGCCCCAGATGAAGACCGGGATGAGGGCCGCACCGACGACGATGCGCGGCGTGATGACACGGCCGGTGGCGAGGGTGGCGATTCCCCAGCCGAGTTCAGCGATGCCGAACCCGACCAGAAGAACCGACAGGGGAAACGGAGCCGTTACGCCCACGGCCAGATGGATCAGAGCGGCGCCGAGAGCGGCGAAGCCGAGCCAGGTGCGAATGACCGCGGACATGATGCTCCTTGGATGATCTGCTGCGAAGGGATGGAGTGTTGCCGGTTGTCAGGCCGTGGCGTGGGTGCGAACCGTCTTATCGGCGGTGAGGCCGACACCCAGAAGCACGATCGCGCTGGCGAGGTGCAGGAAGTGGTCGGCGGTGTTAAGCGCCAGGATGTTCAACGAGGTGCTCGCGATGAAGAACCCGACAATACCAAGGAGCAGGTAGACGGCACCGATAGTGGTGTTGGTGGCCTTGGCTGCCATGGCGTTGGAGAGGCCGGCAATGAGTAGGGCGGCACCGATCAAAAGGTGCGCAACGTTGTGCAACGGGTTGACCTCGAAGATGCCGAGGAGTAGTCCGCCCTGGGTGGCGATGAAGCCGACACTGCCAGTGACGGCAAAGCCAAGAAGTCCGACGAGAACGTAGACCGCGCCGAAGATGGTGGCGATCAGACGATTGGGTGATGTGCGCATTTCGGGTGCCTCCTATGTGATTCACGGGTCAACCCGTGGTTGCTATGTGTTCGGAGCTCCATCCGCTTCGGATTGGTACTAATTGTGGCCCCGATATCCCCAAATGGGTGTGGACACGTGTAACAGGGTCGGCACAAAACAGTGCGGCACCCAAAAACTGGGCGCCGCACTGGGTGGAGCGCCGCCTTTCGGCGGCGGACTGGGTCAGGCTTTGCGCCGGCTCGTGATCGCCCCGTAGATGAGAAGAACAATGAGCGATCCTACGATGGCGAGAATCCACGTGGTCAGGGAGAAGAAATCGCCCAGGTTCACGTTGAACAGGAGTCCGCCGAGCCAGCCGCCCAGGAATGCGCCGACCACGCCGAGTAACAGGGTGATGAACCAGCCTCCGCCCTGGCGACCGGGCAGGATTGCCTTCGCGATGGCGCCGGCGATGAGGCCGAGCAGGAGGAATCCAAGGAAACTCATGAGACTACCTTTCAGTCAGTCGTGCTGTCAGTGGGTGTGCGGGCGCAATGCAGGTGCGCTGTTCGCGTGAACGTACTCAGGTGCCTGCTTCTCGTCAATGGCGCAAAATCGCCGATTTGACGTTAATCCCGAACAGTGGCTGCAGGTCAGCGAATTCTGCGTGTGCCGTCGTGAAACGCTCAGTCGAGCCAATAGTCTTCATCGATATAAGTCGGTCCGACGATCGATGACCCTAAGTCGGCGTCGGGCAGGTCTTCTTCGGCAATGGTCTCAAGTTTCACCACCGAACAAGCAGTGATCAGCAGGGACACCTGCGCTTGCACGGAGCTGACGATGTCCACGAAGCCACCGCCGCTATGCACGGCGGAGGCCAGGGTTGCCTTCAAATCTGCGATGTTGTACTCGTTCGACAGGTAAAACCAGTCATCATTGATCGTCAACCGGTAGCTCTGCATCGCCTGATCCATTTCATTGTGGTGAGCTCATGGGCGCATAGGTCTGCGAGCCCCAGGTGGGGGCCACTGACTCACCGGATTGTCAAATATACGGCAAGTAACTCAAACTTTTAACTATTCACGTTGTGAGAAGCTTTAGGAATTGATCGCTCCGATACACTGGCGGAACGGAAAGCCCTGATACGGGCAACGACACGGACCTGCAGTGCGGGGAATTAGTAACGACCAGAGGTCAGGAACGCATGGATGAAGCAATCAACTTGGCACGCACCCAGGAGTGCCTGTCGGTACCGGCTCTCGCTTTCCTTCGCGCTATGGACCACAACCGCAGTCAGGTCGCGGCCGAGATCGGCGTGTCCAGCAGTGAATTGCGCGCCCTGTCCCGGGTAGCCGAGGCTGGAAGAATTACCCCCAAGATGCTCGCTGAGTCCCTGGAGATGACAACGGGCGCCGTAACTGCGATCTCCAGTCATCTCGTGGCCCTAGATATGCTCACCCGCGTGCCGCACCCCCACGACCGACGCAGCCTTCTGCTGGAACTGACCCCGGCGGCGCAAGCAACTGCGGCGAAATTTCAAAACGAATTTCAAGTGCTGTTCGCTCACGCCGCCCGCAACGTGACGCCGGAAGACCAGACTCGGCTCGGGTTGCTGTTGACTTCGATGGCAGTCATCATCGCATCGGGCTCCGAGGACGGCCCGGCCGGACCAACAACGTAGGTATTTCGGCAGGAGCGGGCCTAGCGGTGCCGCGTGCCTCGCCCGGAGAGAAGCGCTCGGTAGCCCTCTCGGTACGATGGATAGCTGAATGTAAACCCGGTTTGACGTAAGAGCTGGTTGCTGAGTAGCTTGTCGCCGCCGCGCTGGCTTTCGCGGTTCGAGGTCGGCTCGTTTGACTCATCGACGGTTGGCGCGGGCAGGCCGAGCTCGGCCGCGAGAAAGGTCAGCACCTCGTTGGCCGGCACCGGCGCGTTGTCGACGCCGAGGTAGAGCGGAGCCGGGTGCTCAGTGCGAAGAAGCAGATGAACGATCGCGGCGGCCGCATCGTCCCGGTGTATGCGGTTGGTGTGGCGCGACTGGGCGGAAAGCCCGGCACCGTTTTGTACCTGCTTGATCAGCCGTTCCCGGCCGGGGCCGTAGATACCGGCCAGGCGCAGTACCGTGGCGGCGGGCAGGCGCTGGTGGAGCATCCGCTCGGCGTCAAGCACGATTGAATCGGTGCCGGGTTTCGGGTTGGCGGGGGTCTGCTCGTCGACCCGGCTGCCGTCGTTGACGTCAAAGACGGCGGTCGATGACACCAGCAGCACGCGTCGCGGCGTGACCTGCGCGTCATCGATCGCATCCAGCAGGTTACGCAGGCCGTCGAGGTAGGCGGCACGGTAAGCCGTTACGGTGGGGCTGCCAGCGGAGATGGCGATGACGACGAACTCGGTGTCTGCTTGAATAACGGGTTTTGTGATGCTGAGGTCAACAGATTGCCCGTCAATTTCGGCGGGCAGTACGCTTGCGTTGCGCCGCAGTCCCACCACCCGGTGCCCCAGTTGGGCGAACCGCAGGCCCACCTCGGTGCCGAGGTCGCCGCATCCAGCAATGAGTACCGTCATCTGTCTCCCTATCCTGTCTCCACGGTATCGGGCGCACCATGACAGTTCGCCCGGAGCGCCACGCCGCTTGGTCGCTAACATGAAGCCATGCCTATTGTTCCTGACACGTCTGACTGAACCTGGGTGCTCGAACGCCCCTGCCCCGCTTGTGGTTTTCGGGCGAGCACGGTGACCCGGCTCGCTCTGGCTCCTTGACAGCGCGATCGTGGACGGCCAGCATGTCGGCACGTTCCGTTGCAAGGAGACCGTCATGGCCGGCCGCATCCACATCGACCTGTTCACCACGCTCGACGGAGTCGCGCAGGCTCCCGGTGGCCCCGACGAAGACACCGCCGGTGGCTTCGCTTTCGGCGGCTGGCAGGCGCCCCTGATCGACGCGACCGACGGCGCCCAGATCGGCGCGGGGATTGAGGCCATGGACGCTTTGCCGGTGCCGGTGCCGGTGCCGGTGCCGGAGACGGGAGAAATGGGCTGACTAGACAACTGTGTGGGGTCGGAGACCGGCAACACCGCGCGAAGTTGTCCAGTGAGAATGCGACCGGGCTTGCAGGGAGCGGATGACGGGAATCGAACCCGCGCTATCAGCTTGGGAAGCTGAAGTTCTACCATTGAACTACATCCGCGCGCCCGACCGTGGATGAACAACAATCGGAACCGTGCCAGCATATCAACCCCGCGCCGCTAGGCTGGCACCGTGCTGCTCTCCGATCGCGATATCAAGGCCGAACTCAATGCTGGACGAATCGGTTTGGAGCCGCTCGACCCGGCGATGATCCAACCCTCGAGCATCGATGTGCGCCTCGACCGCCTGTTTCGGCTGTTCGACAACCACAAGTACGCCTACATCGATCCGGCCGAAGACCAGCCAGAGCTGACCCACCTCATCGAGACCAAGCCCGACGAGCCGTTCATTCTGCACCCGGGCGAGTTCGTGCTCGGCGCCACCTACGAGCAGGTCACTTTGCCCGACAACGTTGCTGCTCGGCTCGAGGGTAAGAGCTCACTCGGCCGCCTCGGCCTCCTGACGCACTCCACGGCCGGGTTCATCGACCCCGGCTTCTCTGGCCACGTCACGCTCGAGCTCAGCAATGTCGCGACCCTGCCGATCAAGCTCTGGCCCGGAATGAAGATCGGCCAGCTGTGCTTCTTTCAGCTCAGCTCCCCAGCCGAGAAGCCGTACGGCTCGAGCGAATACGGCTCCCGCTACCAGGGCCAGCGTGGCCCGACGGCGTCGAGATCGTTCCAAAACTTTCACCGCACCGCCATCTCCCGCTGACGCGCCCATTTGGGGGTAAGCGGATGCCCGCGAGCCCCGCAAACGTAATACGTCGAACGTAACGTCGGTTCGGGTAAAATCTGGGTATGACCTCCATGCCCACCCGATTCGACGAGGCGCTCATCGCTGCCGGCCCAACCCCGGAATACCCCGGGCGCATGCATCGCTTCGGCCAGATGGTCGGCTCCTGGGCAGCCAAGGGCACCCGCCTCGACGAGGCCACCGGCGAGTGGATCGAACGCGACTTTGTCTGGACGGTCGCGTTCATTCTCGACGGCCGCGCCGTGCAAGACATCGAGGTGGTCGCGAGCACGACGCATCCGTCTGGGTTTGAAACCGTCGCCACCACCGTGCGCGTCTACGATTCCCTGGCCGGCGCCTGGCGCGTGAGCTACTTCGCGCCGACTCTCGGCGAGTACTGCCAGCTCATAGCCACCCCGTACCGTCACGGCGTGCGGCAAGAGGGCACCCGAACCGACGGCCGCCCGATCCGCTGGAACTTCACCGCCATCACCCCGAACAGCTACAAGTGGGAGGGCTGGGTCTCCGCCGACGAGGGCGCGACCTGGCAACTGATCGAGCACAACGAGGCCACCCGCATCCGCTGAGAAGCGGATGCTGATGGCCTCGATGCGCGGGCGGCTTACAGGGCGAACTTGAACCCGAGGTCGGCGGGGTACTCACCCAGTGCGGTGAGGTTCGTGGCCGCGGCCTGCAGGGCCGCGAGGGTTAGTCCTAGAGTGCCGGGGCCGAAGCTGACTCGGCTGATGCCGAGCTCGGCGAGGCGCTTCAGCGGCACGAGTCCCGGGGCGCCGATCACCGAGATCTTGCCGTTGACCTGCTCGATCGCGCGGGCCACCTTATCCTCGTCGGTCAGGCCGAGGAAGAAGATGACGTCAGCGCCGGCGCCGAGGTAGGCGTTGGCGCGGGCGACGGCTTCGTCCCAGTCGCCGCCGCCGGCCAGAGTGTCGACGCGGGCGTTGATGACGAGCGGAATGCCGCTCTGGTCGGCGCCGGCGCGAGTTGCGGCCACGCGGGCGGCGGCGGTCTCGATGTCGAACTGGGGCGCTTTCGGGGCGCCGACTGAGTCCTCGATATTGATGCCGACGATGCCGGATTCCTCGATGAGGCGACGCACGTTGCGGGTCACGCCCGCGGCATCCGGTGCATACCCCTTTTCGAAGTCGGCCGAGACCGGCAGATCCACCGCGCTGGCGATGATCGTGGCGGCAATGATGGCTTCATCGAGCGAGAGGCCTTCGCCGTCTGGCAGGCCGCGCACATTCGAGATGGAGTGGCTCGCGGTGGCGAGGGCCTTGACGCCGGGGGCGTCGGCCACGATCTTGGCGGTGATGGCATCCCACACGTTGGTCACGATGAGTGGCTCGCCGGGCACGTGCAGCGAGAGCAAGAGTTCGGCCTTCTGGAGCTGGGTAAGTGTCATGCGCTTCAGTCTGTCCGGCTTCTGGCCTCCAAGCGAGGGAACAGCCTCATTTCAGCGGATGCTCAGGCAAACGCCTGTTGGCGCCCAGCTACCGAATCTGCTGCTGTTTGGCCGAGACGGGAATGAGCAGCAGCAGTCCGAGCAGCAGCACGAGCATGATGCCGAGAATGCCCCAGTAGGTCTCGCCGAAGATGGTCACCGCCAGCGCGAAGGCAGCCGGGGCGAGAAAGCTCACGGCCCGACCAGTCGTGGCATAGAGCCCGAAGACCTCGCCCTCGCGGCCCACCGGGATGAGTCGGGCGAGAAAGGTGCGGCTGGCCGACTGGGCCGGACCGACGAACAAGCACAGTGCCAGCCCTGCGGTCCAGAACACGATCTGCCCACCGTCGTGCAGAAAGAACACCAGGAGCCCGCTCACCAGCAGCCCGACCAGAGCGGTCACGATCACGGGCTTCGCACCGAGGCGGTCGTCGAGCGCGCCGACGCTCATGGTGGCAATACCGGCCACCACGTTCGCCGCGATGGCGAAGATGATGACCTCGCCGGGGGAGAATCCGAAAACGGATGCCGCGAGTACTCCTCCAAAGGTGAAGACGCCGGCCAGGCCGTCGCGGAACACCGCGCTCGCGATGAGGAAGTACACCGTCTGGCGGCTGGTCTTCCACAACCGGGCAATGTCGTGGCCGAGCACAATATAACTTCGAAAGAAGCTGACTCTTTCGCGGCGTGCAGCCTGAGGCGCCCGGTACTCCGGCACCCGCAACAGCACGGGGAGCGCGGACAGGCCGAACCAGGCGGCCGCGAGCAACATGGACACACGCACAGCCAAGCCGTTGTCGCCCGTCACTCCGAACAGGCCAACCTCGGGCTGAATAAAGCCGAAGTAAACGATGAGCAGCAGCACGATGCCGCCGAGGTAGCCCATGCCCCAGCCGAACCCGCTCACCTTGCCGATCGTGCGCGGCGTTGATACCTGGGCGAGCATGGCGTTGTAGTTGACCGCGGCGAATTCGAAGAAGACGTTGCCTGCGGCGACCAGGAACAGGCCCAATACGAGGTAGCTCGGGCTCGCCTGCACGAAGAACATGGCTATGGTCAGTGCAACGACGATGAAGGTGTTGACGCCGAGCCAGAACTTGCGGCGGCCGGAGGTATCGGAGCGTTGACCGGTGATTGGGGCCAGCGCGGCGATCACGAGGCCGGCAATCGCCAGCGCCCAACCGAGCTGGGCCGAGATGACGTCTTCGTCGCCGAAGGATGAGCCTGTTATGTAGACCGTAAAGACGAAGGTCGTGACGACGGCGTTGAACGCTGCCGAGCCCCAGTCCCAGAACGCCCAGGCCACCACCCGCCCGCGCGTTGGAGCGGCACCAGCGTCTACGGCGACAGTCTCGGTCACGTGCACAATCTACTGCCCCGGGGTAAACAGGTGGGTTTGGCAGTCTCGCTGCTGAGGCGGCAGCATCCGCTCTTCTAAAGTTGAGTCACTCACACTCAACTTTCAGCCGCCAGAATTGACAGTGGCCAAGCCGGTCTGGGAGACTTGAGTCATCGAGGCTCAAGTCTTGAGATTACTTTGTAGTTCGTTTCGCACATGATTGAAGGAGAACAACCCACATGGCTCGTGCAGTAGGTATTGACCTCGGAACCACCAACTCTGTGGTGGCCGTGCTCGAAGGTGGAGAACCCACCGTCATCGCCAACGCTGAAGGCTTGCGCACCACCCCCTCGGTGGTCGCGTTCACCAAGGACGGCGAGGTTCTCGTCGGAGAAACCGCCAAGCGCCAGAACGTCACCAACGTCGACCGCACCATCTCCAGCGTCAAGCGCCACATGGGAACCGGCTGGACCGTCGGCATCGACGACAAGAAGTACACCCCGCAGGAGATTTCGGCGCGTATTCTCGCCAAGCTCAAGCGTGACGCCGAGCAGTACCTGGGCGAGAAGGTCACCGACGCCGTCGTGACCGTGCCCGCGTACTTCAACGACGCCGAGCGTCAGGCCACCAAGGAGGCCGGCGAGATCGCCGGACTCAACGTGCTGCGCATCATCAACGAGCCCACCGCCGCCGCGCTGGCTTACGGCCTCGACAAGGGCAAGGAAGACGAGCTCATCCTGGTCTTCGACCTCGGAGGCGGAACGTTCGACGTGTCGCTGCTCGAGGTGGGCAAGGACGACGACTTCTCGACGATTCAGGTGCGCTCGACCGCTGGTGACAACCGCCTGGGCGGCGACGACTGGGACCAGCGCATCGTTGATCACCTGATCAAGCGTTTCAAGGAGACCACCGGCGTTGACGTGTCGAAGGACAAGATCGCCAAGCAGCGCCTCAAGGAAGCTGCCGAGCAGGCCAAGAAGGAACTCTCTTCGAGCATGTCGACGAGCATCCAGCTGCCCTACCTGTCGCTGACCGAAAATGGTCCGGCCAACCTCGACGAGACGCTCACCCGCGCCCAGTTCGAGAAGATGACCGAAGACCTGCTCGACCGCACCAAGAAGCCCTTCCAGGACGTCATCCGTGAGGCCGGCGTCAAGGTCGGCGACATCGCCCACGTGGTTCTCGTCGGTGGTTCTACCCGCATGCCCGCCGTGTATGAGCTCGTCAAGAGCGAGACCGGCGGCAAGGACCCGAACAAGGGCGTCAACCCGGACGAGGTCGTCGCTGTCGGCGCCGCGCTCCAGGCCGGCGTGCTGAAGGGCGAGCGTAAGGACGTTCTGCTCATCGACGTCACCCCGCTGAGCCTCGGCATCGAGACCAAGGGCGGTATCATGACGCGCCTGATCGAGCGCAACACGGCCATCCCGACCAAGCGCAGCGAAACCTTCACCACGGCCGACGACAACCAGCCGTCCGTTGCGATTCAGGTGTTCCAGGGCGAGCGCGAGTTCACCCGCGACAACAAGAACCTCGGAACCTTCGAGCTCACCGGCATCGCTCCGGCGCCGCGCGGTATTCCGCAGGTCGAGGTCACCTTCGACATTGACGCCAACGGCATCGTGCACGTGTCCGCCAAGGACAAGGGCACCGGTACCGAGCAGTCGATGACTATCACGGGCGGTTCCTCGCTCGCGAAGGAAGACATCGAGCGCATGGTGCGCGAGGGTGAAGAGCACGCCGCAGAAGACAAGCGCCTGCGCGAAGTCGCCGAGACCCGCAACACGGCCGAGCAGCTCGCCTACTCGATCGAGAAGCTGATCAAGGACAACGTCGACAAGCTGCCCGAAGACGTGAAGAATGAGGTGCAGGCTGACGTCGACGCCCTCAAGTCTGCTCTCGCCGGCGACGACGAGGACGCGGTGAAGACCGCGTTCGACAAGCTCAACGAAAGCCAGGGCAAGCTCGGCGAGGCCATCTACAAGTCCAGCCAAGCGGATGCCGCAGCCGGCTCTGACGAAGCCGGCACCGACGAGACCGGCGCCGACGAGAACAAAGACGAAGACGTTGTCGACGCCGAGGTTGTGGACGACGACGAAGACGAGAAGAAGAAGTAGGCCGCAACTATGGCTGACAAGAAACATCCAGACAACGACGCTGCGGGGGTGCCCGATGACGGCACCGCCGCGGCGGGTGCGGGACTGCCGGAGGAATCGGCATCCGCTGCTGACGGCGATGCGGCGGCTTCGGCCGATGGCATCGAAGAAGACGAACTGACCGTTCAGGACATTCTGGACGCGGCGGAGCGCGAAGTTTCTGAGCCGACGAGCGAACACCTCGCCGACCTCAAGCGCGTCACGGCCGAGTACGCCAACTACCGTCGGCGCACCGAAGCCAACCGTGCCATCGAGAAAGAGCGCGTGACCGGGGATATCGTCAAGGTGCTGATTCCAGTACTCGACGACATCTACCGTGCTGAAAAGCACGGCGATCTCGTGCCCGACTCCGCCTTCGCCACGATCGCGGCCAAGCTGCGGGCGAGCGTTGAGCGTCTCGGACTGACCTCGTTTGGTACGGTCGGCGAACCGTTCGACCCGACCATGCACGAGGCGATCTTCCAGCAGCCCAGTGCCGCCGTCGACACCGAAACCGTGGGCGACGTCGCGGAGACGGGGTACTACCTCGGCTCCACGCTGCTGCGCGCGGCCAAGGTCGTCGTTCAGGTACCGAGCGATGGCTAGCCAGGACTGGTTCGACAAAGACTTCTACAAGGTTCTCGGGGTATCGAAAGATGTCACGCCGGCCGAGTTGAAGAAGGCGTACCGCAAGCTGGCTCGCAAGTACCACCCGGATTCCAACCCGGGGAACCCCACCGCTGAGGCGAAGTTCAAGGAGCTCAGCGAGGCGCACTCGGTATTGAATGACCCAGCCCAGCGCAAGGAATATGACGCCGTTCGGGCCATGGGCAGCGGGGCGCGGTTCGCCGCGCCCGGCGGCCGGGCCCAGAGCGGCGGGTTCGAGGACGCCTTCGGCGGCATGTTCGGCGGCGGAAGCCGTCAGCAGAGCTACACCTTCGAGCAGGGCGGCTTCGACGATATCCTCGGGGGTATGTTCGGGCGCGGTGGTGGCGGTGGGGGCGGCTTCGGCAACCCCACCGGCGGCTACCGCGGGTCGGGCGCGCCCACCCGCGGTCGAGACGTGATCGCTTCGACGACCATCGACTTCATCACGGCGACGCAGGGCGACCAGATCAGCCTGCAAACGCAGGATGGTCGACCGATCAAGGTTAAGGTTCCGGCCGGTGTCGCCGACGGGCAGAAGATTCGTCTGCGCGGCAAGGGCCAGCCCAGCCCCGATGGCGGCGAGACCGGCGATATCGTGCTCACGATCACCGTGCGCAAGCATCCGGTGTTCGAACGTGATGGCCTCAACTTGCGCGTGACCGTGCCGGTGACTTTCGTCGAGGCCAGCCTCGGCGCGACGATCGAGGTGCCAACGCTCGGTGGCAGCCCGGTCAAGCTGCGCGTTGCCCCTGGCACTCCCGGTGGCCGCGTGCTGCGGGTCAAGGGCCGCGGCGTCACCACGGCCAAGGGCACGGGCGACTTGCTTGCTGTTGTGCAGGTCGCGGTTCCCTCGCACCTCTCGAAGGATGCGGAAGAGAAACTTGCCGCGTTCGCCGAAGCGCTGCCCAAGGAAAACCCGCGCGATGAATTGATCGCGCGGGCGAAGGGCTGATCATGGACGAGACCACCCGGGTTTTCGTGATTTCCACGGCCGCTGAGCTTGCGGGAATGCACCCGCAAACCCTGCGCCAATACGATCGCCTGGGCCTCGTCAGCCCGGAACGCACCCCCGGCAAGAGCCGACGGTACTCGATGCTCGACGTGGCAAAGCTCCGTGAAATTGCGGAACTGGGCTCGGAGGGCGTGAGTTTGGAAGGCATCCGTCGTATCCTCGAACTCGAGGATCACGTGCGCGGTCTCGAAAACCGTGTGCGCGAGTTGGAATCGACGCTCGCCGATGAACTACTGAACCGTCCGGGCCGCCGCGTTTTCGCGGCTGGCTCGGCCGGCGACGTCATTTCAATGAAGGCGGGCACTCGCACCAGGCGCAGCAACCAGATTGTCATCTGGCGGCAGCCTAGACCATAGTCAGCTCCACGTTTTTGTTTCACAGCACGAACTGGTTGCACCAGCACCACTCTCAGGGGGAACCATGTCCGAATCGGGCACGCACGACCAGTCCGCGCCGCGGAACGCCAACACGTTTACGCCGTTGAAAGGCACAGTAGACAACGTGAAAGAATTCGATTTCGACCGACTGCGCCGCAGGCCTGACATCGAGGCCGAGAACCTCTTCGCCGTCGATGCCAGCGACCGGCTCATTCTCGATGAAGCTGCCGGCGCGCTCGCCGCCTACCGTTCCGGCGGAGTCGTCGTGCTCGAGGACCGCTACGGCGCCCTCACCCTCGGTGCCGCAGCGCTGCACAACGCGCGCGGTATTCGCGTCTACCAGGACGCGCTCTCGGGCGAATACGCGCTCGACAGCAACGCCTCCGGCGTCAACCTGACGGATGCCTACCGCTCCCTTCCGCTCGGCGAAGAACTGCTGAAGGACGCCCACGTCGTGCTGCTGCAGCTGCCAAAAAGCCTCGATGAGCTGGACGAGATCGCCGGCGCCATCGCGAAGTACGCCGCGCCCGATGTGATCGTCTTCGCCGGCGGCCGCATCAAGCACATGACCGTGAGCATGAACGAGGTGCTGCGCCGCCACTTCGGCGCCCTCAACGTGCGCCCGGCCCGCCAGAAGTCCCGCGTGCTGATTGCCTCGTCGCCCCTGGCCACGTCAACGACCGACTGGCCGCACAGTGAGAAGCACGACGACTTCGACCTGACAGTACGAGGCCACGGCGGCGTTTTTGCCGGAACCAGCATCGACATCGGCACCCGGGCGCTGCTCGAGGTGCTCGACCGCATGAAGCCCGACGCCGAACGTGCCATCGACCTCGGCTGCGGTACCGGTGTGCTCGCCGCGGCACTGGCCGCGCAGCGACCGCTGTTGCGAGTGCTGGCGACGGATCAGTCGGCCGTGGCCGTCGCATCCGCTCGCGCAACCGTCGATGCCAACGCGCTGGCCGATCGGGTCACCGTGGTGCGCGCCGACGGCCTGTCCGGCCAAGCGGATGACTCCGCCGACCTGATTCTGCTCAACCCGCCGTTTCATATTGGAGCGTCGGTGCATGCCGGCCTCGCCGAGAAGCTGTTCAACGACGCGGCCCGGGTGCTCGCGCCCGGCGGCGAGCTGTGGACAGTGTGGAACACGCACCTCGGTTACCGCCCGATGCTCACCCGCATCGTCGGTTCGACCCGCCAGGTTGGCCGCAACACCAAGTTCACCGTAACGGTGTCGACCGGCCGCTAGGGGATTGACCAGGTCAGGCGTGCACGAGCGGCTCACCGTTCAACACGTCGAGCTGCCAGACGATAGTGTCGTCGCCGTGCGCGTGGTGATGGTGCACGAGGTTGAGCGAGGCGTTGCTGATGCTCTCGATGCGCGCATCGAGAGCCTGCGCGAGGCTCAAACGAATGAGCGTGCCGTGCGCGACGACGATGATGCGGGCTCCAGGGTGCTCGCTGGCCAGCTCGCGCAGGGCGTCGATACCCCGAGCAGCGACAGCTTCCTCGGTCTCGGCGCCGTGGAATCCGCCGGGGAAACGCAGCGCGTCGAGTTCCGAGCCGGCGCTGAGCCCCTCGGCTGGCCCGTAGTTGCGCTCGATCAGACCCGGAATGCGCCGGGCCTCGTCGAGTCCGAGTTGTTCGCCGATGAGGTCGGCGGTTTCGGCCGCACGTGACAACGGCGACGAGACGATGAAGTCCCAGTCATAGCGTTTCAGGGGGGCGACGGCATCCGCTGCCTGGCCGCGCCCCACGTCGTTGAGCGGAATGTCGGTGGCGCCCTGGATTCGCGCGGCGGCGTTCCAATCGGTCTGGCCGTGGCGGATGAGGGCGAAGGTCGTCGTCGTGGTCACCCGTCTATTCTGCCTTGGCCGACTGGGAGTGTGCGACGGGTCAAGACCTCTCGACCCGGCGCAGCCCAGGGCAGTCGCGCCAGATGCTTGACCGACCAGCCGAACAGTACGACCAGTAGAGCGTTGCGCGCGGTGAGCAGCAGCAGTGAGAACAGGTCGCCGTCGATGAGCGGCAGGTAGAAGATCGGGAAGATCAGTGTTGTCAGTCCCGAGATAGCCAGCATCAGCACGGCGGGCACCCGCCACTCGGCCCAGCTGGTGCCCACACCCACCGCAACCACCGGCACCAGCCACAGCATGTACTGCGGTGACCCCACCTTGTTGAAGACGATGAAGGCGCTGACCAGGGCAAGGGCGCCGACCAGCAACAGCTGGGCGGCATCCGCTCGGCGGTGCTGAGCAATGAGCATCAGTACGAAGATCGCCGCGATGGTACCGAACATGACCGGCGTCATCAGTGAGGCGACGAGGGTGGTGCCTGGACCACTCACCTCGCGGGTGGCGATGGCGAAATTCTCGTAGATGACCGTGCCATGGTGGCCAAGTGTGGCCAGCCACACCCACGGAGTCGTGATGGGCGCTTCCAATTGCAGGGCACGGTCGGACTGTTCGGTGACGAATCCGGTGAGAAATTGCCAGCCACCCAGAAGCCAAACGGATGTCGCCACCCCCGCCGACACGGCCGCGCCGGTGAGCACCACCGTGCGACGGCGGGGCGAGACGGTGACCACCGCGAGCACGACGGCGGCCGGCCAGACCTTGATCCAGGTGGCGAGGGTCAGCACGGCTGCGGCGACAACCGGCCGTTTCGCGAGCAGCAGGAGAGAGACGATGACCAGTGGCGCCGTGATTCCTTCCAGCCGCAGCAATCCCACCGGACTCAGCAGAAACGACGCGAACAGCCAGTACCAGGCCGATTTGAAGCCGCTACGGCGCCGACCCCAGTCGGTGAGCGCCCCGACCGCGATGGCGTTCAACGCGGCCGTCATCAGAAACCAGAGCAGTTGGTAGAGCAGGGGCCGGCGATGCCCGCCAAGGCGATCGGCAGCATGGCGCCGATCGGGTACACCCACTCGGTGTCGATACCCTGCCACACGCCGTGCTCCAGGCCGAGTTCAGCCCAGGTACGGTACAGCGGCAGGTCTCCCAGAACCCCGCCGGTGAGGATGGTCGGCAGCAGCGCGAACAGGAACACCGTGTGGAGACCGAGAAAACCGAGCACGAGGGTGCGCGGCCGCTGCAGCATCAGGCGGCGGCTCGGGGTGAGCGTCGTCGCGAGTCGGGCGTCGATCCGATCGAAGATGTTGGACATAGGACCGTTTCTGCAGGGTGCGAGGTGGGGCCGTCGCGTGCAGTCTAGGGGTGCTGGGTGAACGCTGGGTGTCAGCTCTGGCTGCTCAGCCTGTATACGCCAGCGGGGCGTTCGGCGGTTGCCGGCCCACCTTGCGGCCCTGGGCCCAGTTTATAAACTGGGCCCTGGGCCCAGTCCCGGGCCCCGTCCATATAGGTGCGCCGGGAAGGCGAGCAGGGCGAGTCAGGCCAGGAGCTCGCGGATGTCGGCGGCCGTCAGGGCGGTGCCGGCTGGGGCGCCGTCGGTCATGACACTCTCGAACAGGCGGGCCTTGGTGGCTTTGAGGGCCATGACCTTCTCCTCGATGGTGTCTTTGGAGACGAGGCGGTAGACCATGACGTTCTTGGTCTGGCCGATGCGGTGCACTCGGTCGACGGCCTGGGCCTCGGTCGCCGGGTTCCACCACGGGTCGAGCAGAATAACGTAGTCGGCCTCGGTGAGGTTGAGGCCGAATCCGCCGGCCTTGAGGCTGATCAGGAAGACCGAGCTGGTGCCCTCTTTGAAGTCGCTGATGGCCTTGGCCCGGTTGCGGGTCTTGCCGTCGAGATAGGAGTAGCTGATGCCAGCGGCGTCGAGTCGGTCGCGCGCCTTGCCGAGGTATTGGGTGAACTGGCTGAAGATGAGCGTGCGGTGGCCCTCAGCGACGGTATCCTCCAGCAGTTCGAGAAGGGCATCGAGTTTGGTCGACGGGATCGCGTCATACTTCGCGTCGTACAGGCTTGCGTCGAGGCTGAGCTGGCGCAGCATGGTGAGCGAGCGAAAGATCTCGAACCGGTTCGCGTTCATGTCCTCGATCAGGCCGAGTACCTTTTGGCGCTCGCGGGCGAGGTGCATGTCGTAGACCTTGCGGTGCCGCGGGTGCAGGTCGAGTTCGAGCACCTGTTCCTGCTTCTCGGGCAGATCGCTGGCTACCTCGGCCTTGGTGCGCCGCAGCATGAATGGGCGGATGCGGCGGCGCAGCTGCGCAAGCCGGTCGGCGTCGGCATCCGTTTCAATGGGTTTGCGGTAGTAGTCGGCGAAGCGGCTGGGGCTCGGGAACAGGCCGGGCGCGGTGATGGAAAGCAGCGACCACAGTTCCATCAGGTTGTTTTCCATCGGGGTGCCGGTGATGGCCAGCTTGAACGGGGTGCGCAGGCGGCGCGCGCAGACGTGCGCCTTGCTCTGGTGGTTCTTCACGAACTGGGCTTCGTCGAGCAGCAGGCCGGCCCAGTCTTGGGCGTTGTACTCCTCGAAATCGAGGCGAAAGAGCGTGTAGGAGGTGATCACGACATCCGCTTGGCCCATTTCGTCTTGCAGGCTGGAGCCGCGCTTACCAGCGGTCTGCGTGATGGCGACCGTGGCGAGGTCGGGCGCGAATCTGGCGCACTCGGCGGCCCAGTTCGACACGACGCTTGTCGGGGCGACGACGAGGAACGGCTTGCGGGCGGTGCCTTCCGAGGCGCGCTGCGTGTCGCGAGCGTGGGCGATGAGGGCGATGGCCTGCAAGGTCTTTCCGAGCCCCATGTCGTCGGCGAGCACGCCGCCGAGCTGGTGGTCGTAGAGAAAACTGAGCCAGTCGAACCCGGTCTGCTGGTAGGCGCGCAGGGTGGCGTGCACGGCCGGCGGAAGCGGACGTTCGGCGATCGGTGCGGCCTCAGACAATCCCTCGACAGCGCTGCGCCAGGTGGCGGCCTGTTCGGCGACGACACCGAGCAGCTGAAGTTCGTCCCAGAGGTCGGCCTGAAAACGGCTGAGGCCGAGCGTACCGGCGTTGCTCTCTTGCAGACCGCGCGCCTCTTCGATCAGGCGTCGGAGCTGCTGCAGCTCGGGCCGGTCGAGGCTGAAATAGGTGCCGCTGTCGAGGATCATCAGGTCCTGGTCGGTGGCCAGCGCGCGAAAGAGGTCGTCGAAGGGAATGTCTTCGCCCTCGATCGTCACGGTGACGGCGAGGTCGAACCAGTCACGGGTATCGGTACTTTCGGAGGTGGCGAGGCTGATCACGGGCGCTTCGTCGGCTTCGCGGTAGCTCGGGGCGTCGGCCGAGACCTGCACGACGATGCCGGCCGCTTCGAGCTTCGGCACGGTCTCACCGAGAAAGCTGATCATGACGGCACCGCGCAGCTCGGAGTGCTCGAGCAATCGCGCCTGGCTGATCGGGGTGGCGGGCTGCCAGAGGGCGACGAACGACGCAATCGTGCGTTCGACCTCATGCAGGATGTCGCTCTCGCGGGTCGCATCGCGAAAGCGGGTGTCGCCCGGCGTGGGGCGCAGGGGGTGGCGGTACAGCACGGCTTCAATGGCGACCGCGGCAGTCGTGGTGTCGGCGTGGTCGGCAGCGGCAACAAAAGAGGATGCCTCCGCCGGGCCGGTCGCAGTAGCTCCGCCCAAGCCGCCGGTCGCAGCAGTGGTTGCCGCGGCGGGCTTGGCTGTGTCGGTGGGCGCGACGTACTGCCACTCCCAGGCGAGGGTGATGCGGGCATCCGTTTGGTGGGTGATGGTGAGTGCGAGCTGCGGACGGGCTGTCTTGGGCAGCTCAAATGAGGCGTCGTGGCTGGTCAGGCTCAGTTTTTGCTGGAGAAATGGGTAGTAGTCGGTGAGGAACGCGGCCTCATCGTCGGCCGGGATGTCGAAGCCGCCGGTGACCGCGAGGGCCCGAATCTCGGAGCTGACCTGCGCATTCAACGGGGCGAGCGTGAGCTGCTTGCCGGTCGCGAGCGGGTCGGCCGGGCTCATGAAGGTGTACGCACCGTGCGCAGGGTCCCCGATAAATCCGAATTCGGCACCGCGATGCAGTTGCTCGTTCAGTACGAGCAGTGGGGTCAACAGCAGCCCCTCGTCGTCGCGGCGAATGTCGATCTCGAGCGCCGCCGGCGTCGGGGAGAGCAGAACGGGATTCTGGGCATCCGTCGCGCAGACCATGGGCAGACCGCTCAACCGGGCTTCGTGCAGAAGGTCCCAGAGGGCCTTGTTCTCGAAGTTGTCGAGGTAGAGCCAGTGGTCGGTGTAGCTGTAATAGCGCTGACCGGTGGCCGAGAGGGCGTAGAGGGCGTTAAGAATCTTGCGGTGACCGCGGTTGTAGGTACCCGGGGTCCAAGACAGGTTGTCCCAGGTGAGGTTGCCCCGAATCCACTTGCCCTTCTTGCCCATGACCATGGGGCGGGCGCCGAGGCGACGGGGTCCAGGGCGCCGGTTGGGACTGTAAGCGGGGTCGAGCAGGTCGAATTGCAGCGCGAGGGCCGTGCTGATGGAGGCCTCGCCGGTCGGCTTGGCCAAAGGAGCCAGGGCGGCGCGCCAGGCGGGGACCGGCGGGCGAATGGGAACAACGGGGGCCGGGGCGGGTGGCTGGTAGGCGGCCGGCACGAAGGTCGATTCGAAGACGGGGGTGCGGCGGTCGCCGATGGCCCGCACGTTGGAGGCGGTGCGCTCGGCGTTCAGCTCGGCGGGCGTGCTGCGGCTGGCCAGAAGCAGAGCGGCGACGTGCTTGCAGTTGCTCCCCATCGGGCAGGTGCAGGTACCGCTGGCTCGAACGGCCTGGCCGGCGGCATTCAGCGTGAAAGACACGAGCACGGTGTATGGCTGCGGGCTGGTGCCGCTGACGCGACCGGTGAGGTGTGTTCCCGACGTGGCCCAAGACTGTTCGGTGACGTGTCCGTTGCGGGCGTATCGTTCACCGCGCGAGAACGACTGGCTGCCGACGATGCGGGCGATCTCGTGCGTGCTGAGGGAATGGGCCATAGGTGTGGGAGCTCCGTAAGAAAAAGGGACCAACCCTTATTATCTCACGGGAGGCTGCCCACCCGCGCTCAACCTGGTGTCTCACGGGGCCGCGCGGTGGCTAATTCAGGAGATCCTCCTGGGCGGGATGGTTTCGCCGCACTCGTCTGGGCGCCGCGAGCCGGAGGTCGCCAAATTTCCTGAATTAGCCACGAAAATCGGCCGGTCCGGGGGCGCTGGTGGGAGCGGCCGTGGCTTGCAACAGGGCGAGAGCCTGCGCCTCGATGTGGGTCTGGAGCACGATCACGCTCGAGGAGCGCACGACCGTCTGCGTCGCGACGATCAGGTCGAGCACCCGTTGCACGTCGGCGTTCGACCGGGCGACGACCCGAGCGAGCATGTCGCTGTCGCCGGAGACCGTGTGCAGTTCGAGAATCTCCGGAATCTTGGCGAGGGCCGCGACGACGACGGCGTGGCCGGCATCCTGCCGCACGGTGAGCGAGCAGTAGGCGGTGACCGGAAACCCGAACTCGCTCGGGTTGAGCGCCGGAGCCCACGACTTGATCACCCCGCGGCTCATCAGCCGGTCGAGTCGGGCTTGCACCGTTGCCCTGGCCACCTTGAGCCGGCGCGAGGCCTCGAGCACCGAGAGCTTGGGGCGCTCGCAGAACAGGGTGACGAGGCGGGAATCCAAGGAATCGATGTCCATGAGGTGACCTTTCGCGTGCCGGTAATGCTGTGGTGATGAATGTACTAACTGTACGGTGATTTGACTCAAATACGCACAATTATTCGCAGATTGTGCACTCCAATTAGTCACTGTGGCGAACGCTGGGCAAAGTCACTAACTTTACTGTTACCCGCCCATCGATGGAAGGAGCCAGCATGGCGCCTCGCGCACTCGCTGCCACGCTCGACACCCTGCCCCCTTCTCAAGCGGGTGCCGCAGCTCCAGGCCCGGCCCGCCTCCGCGACCTGTACCGAATGCTCGCGAACGTGCGCCAGCTCGATACCTCGGCCGTGGCCTGGCAGCGGCAGGGTCTCATTCCGGGCTACGCGCCGATGCTCGGCCAGGAAGCAGCCCAGGTCGGCGCTGGCTTCGCCGTCGACACGACCCGAGACTTCGTCTTCCCGACCTACCGCGAGATGGGCGTGGCGTACACGCTCGGCCTGAACATGGTCGAGTACATGTCGACCCACAAGGCCATCTGGCACGGCGGGCTCTACGACCCGGTCGCCAGCCACTTCGCGCCATTTCAGGCGGTTGTCGGCGGATCCGTGCTGCACGCGGTCGGCTGGGCGCACGGTCAGACTTTGAACGGGGCCTCGCCGGACGGTCTCGGCGTTGGTCTGGCGTTTCTCGGCGACGGCGCGAGCTCGCAGGGTGACGTGCACGAGGCCATGAACTTCGCCGCCATTCTGAAGGCGCCGGTGGTGTTCTTCGTGCAGAATAACGGCTGGGCCATTTCGGTGCCCACCGAGCAGCAGGTGGCCGGCGGCTCGGTCGCCGCTCGCGCTGCTGGCTACGGCATGCCGGCCCTGCGGATCGACGGCAACGACGTGCTCGCCGTGCTGGACGCCACTCAGCGCGCGGTCGCCCACGCCCGCGCCGGACTCGGCCCGGTCGTGGTCGAGGCCATGACCTATCGGCGCGGCCCGCACTCCACGAGCGACGACCCCGGCCGCTACCGCACCCTCGATGACGAGAAAATCGACGGCGGCGAAGATCCTCTCAGGCGGTTTCGTTCGGTGCTGGTCGAGCAGGGCGTGGCCGATGCGGCCTTCCTCGACAAAACCGACGCTGATGCCCAAACGCGGGCCGACGAGATTCGCGACGGCGTGGTGGCCCTCGAAAGCCGCCCCGGAAGCGAAATGTTCAACTTCGTTTTTCAAGAATCAACCCCGACGCTCGGCGCCCAGGCGCGCCAGTGGAGAGAGGAATCCGAGCATGTCTGACACGTTAGAACTCGTGCGGGAGACGCCGCTCCTGCAGCTCTCCATGCAGCAGGCCATCAACCGCGCGCTCGGCGAGATTCTCGACACCGACGACCGCGCCCTCATCTTCGGCGAAGACGTCGGCGTGCTCGGCGGTGTCTTTCGGGTGACAGACGGCCTGCAGCAGCGCTTCGGCGCGAACCGGGTCTTTGACACCCCGCTGGCAGAGTCCGGCATTCTCGGTACCGCGATCGGTCTGGCCATGGCGGGTTTTCACCCGATTCCCGAGGTGCAGTTCGACGGCTTCGCCTACCCGGCCGTGAATCAGATCATCACCCAGCTGGCTCGCATGAACTATCGCAGCCGTGGCACCCTGCCGATGCAGGTGACGCTGCGCGTGCCCAGCTTCGGCGGAATTCGCGCCCCCGAACATCACGGTGAAAGCCTCGAATCGCTGTTCGCGCACGTACCAGGACTCAAGGTCGTGTCGCCCGCCAACCCGCAGCAGGCCTATCACCTGCTCAAGCACGCCGCCTCGATGCCCGACCCGGTCATCTTCATGGAACCGAAGGCGCGCTACTGGAACAAGGCCGGGGTCGACCTGGCTGCTGACGAAGACACTTCCGCCCTCGAGGGCTCGGTGATCGCCCGCCCGGGCAAGCATGCGACCCTCATCGCCTGGGGCGCCATGGTCTCCCGCTGCCTCCAGGTGGCGGAGCTGGCCGCGGAAGACGGCATCGAACTCGAGGTGCTCGACCTGCGCTGGCTGAAGCCGATCGACGAAGCGGGGCTGGCGGCATCCGTTTCGCGCACCCGTCGCGCCATCGTCGTGCACGAGGGGCCGCACACCGCTGGCCTCGGCGCCGAGGTGGCCGCGCTCGTCTCGCAGAGCTGCTTCGACACGCTGCGCGCGCCGGTCGAGCGGGTGACCGGCTTCGACGTGCCGTACCCGTCCGGCGACCTGGAGGACGAGTACATTCCCAACATTGACCGAATTCTGTTCGGAGTTCAACGCGTATTGGAGTACCGCCGTGGCTGAAATCTCTTTTCCCCTGCCCGACCTCGGTGAGGGACTGCTCGAAGCGACCGTGCTCGAATGGCTCGTCAAGGTCGGCGACCAGGTCGAACGCAACCAGCCGTTCGTCGAGGTGGAAACGACGAAGTCGTCGGTCGAATTGCCGTCACCAATCGCCGGCATCGTGCTCACGCTGCACGGCGAGCCCGGCGACGTGGTGCTCGTTGACACTCCGCTGATCACGTTCACGGTCGCCGACGATTCTGCCGGCATCGTGGGAACCGTGCCGGCCGAGGCCGCGCCGAAACGCCGCGTACGCCTCTCGGCCGTGCTCGACGAGGACTAGAAAATGCTCACCAGTTGGCAGCAGCACGAACCCGCCGTCGACGCTGGCCTTGCCCCGGTGCTGCTCGTGCACGGTTTCGCCTCGTCGACCGCCCTCAACTGGGAGGCGACCGGCTGGCTGCGCGACCTCACAGCCGCCGGCCGGCGCGTATTTACTGTCGACCTGCTCGGCCACGGCGAGAGCGCCGCACCGCTCGAAATGGATGCCTACGCCCCCAGCCGCCTGCGCGCCGCCGTTCTCGAGGTGCTCGCCCTCGCCGGTGCCAGGCCACGCGAGGCGGGCGATCCAGCCTCCGGAGTCGACCTGGTCGGCTATTCCCTCGGGTCGCGCCTGGTTTGGGAACTCGCCGCCGAGCGGCCCGACCTGGTCAATCGCGCGGTCCTCGGCGGCATGAGCGCCGAGGATCCACTAGCCGACTTCGATCTCGATGCGGCTCTAATATTTCTATCCGACTCCGAGGAGATCGCCCACGAGTCGACCGCCTCGTTGATGACCCTGATGCAGCTTGCGCCGGGTGCTAACACCCCCGCGCTGTTGCGGCTGGTCGCTGCGATTAAGAAGGAACGTTTCGAGCCCGGCGCATCCGTTCCTGTGCGGCCTCTGCTGTTCGTCACGGGCGACCGCGACGTGCTCGCGACCGGAACCGCCGAGCTCGCGGCGCTGGCCGCCGACTCCGAGGTGCTCTGGCTGCCCGCCCGCACCCACATGAACGCGGTGAGCTCCCGCGCCTTCAAGCAGGCCGCGATCGAGTTTCTCGCCCGCTAAGCAGCTGAACCGCAAAAGCTGCTGACTTGGCCCGCGCACCAACGCAGCGCCGAGTCGGCGTTTCTCGTCGTCTCCAACTACCCGAGCAACGCCCGGTCGTCGAGGGACGCGCCCTTGATCTTGGCGAACTCGGCGAGCAGGTCGGGCACGGTCATGGTGGCCTTGCGCTCGGCGTCGACGTCGAGAATGATCTGCCCCTCGTGCATCATGATGAGCCGGTTGCCGAGGCGAAGCGCCTGTTCCATGTTGTGCGTGACCATGAGGGTGGTCAGGTGGTGCTTGGCGACGATGCTCTCGGTGAGCGTCGTGACCAGTTCGGCCCGCTGGGGGTCAAGCGCTGCGGTGTGCTCGTCGAGCAGCAGGATGCGCGGCTGGGTGAAGCTCGCCATGAGCAGTGACAGCGCCTGACGCTGGCCGCCGGAGAGCAGCCCGACCCGGGCCTTGAGCCGGTTTTCGAGGCCGAGCTCGAGCGAGAGAAGCTCTTCGCGAAAGAACTCGCGGCGCTTGTGGGTGACGCCCCAGGCCAGCCCGCGACGCTTGCCACGGCGAAGCGCGAGCGCCAGGTTCTGCTCGATGCTCAGGTCGGGCGCTGTGCCGGCCATCGGGTCCTGAAAAACGCGGCCGACGTACGCGGCGCGTGCGTAGTCGGGCATCCGCTTGACGGAACTGCCATCGATTGACAGGTCGCCGGAATCGATCGGAAGCTTGCCGCTGATCATGTTGAGCAGGGTGGATTTGCCGGCGCCGTTGCTGCCGATGACCGTGACGAAATCGCCGGTGTTCAGCTGCAGGGACACGTCGTTCAGCGCGACGCGTTCGTTGACCGTGCCGGGAAAGAAAGTCTTGGTGATGTTCTCGATGAGCAGCATGAGACTCCTAGTTGGCTTTCACGTAGTTAGGTTTCACGGCGGCGGCGGAACGCATCTGGCGCAGCGAGGGGATGCGTTTCAAGAAGCCCCAGCGCGGCAGCAGCAGCGCGGCGACGACGAGGAGCGCCGAGATGAGCTTCATGTCGTTGGGGTTGAGGCCGGCGCCGAGGGCGAAGAAGATCACCAGGCGGTAGATGACGGCGCCGCCGATGACAGCCAGCGACGCGAGGAAGATGTTGCGACGCCCAAAGACGGCCTGGCCGACGATGACCGAGGCGAGCCCGACCAGAATGAGGCCGATGCCCATGCTGACGTCGGCGAAGCCCTGGTACTGCGCGATGAGCGCGCCGCACAGGGCGACGAGTCCGTTCGAGATCGCCAGGGTGAGAATGGTCGTGCGGTGGGTGTTGACGCCGAGGCTGCGGATCATCTGCTCGTTGTTGCCGGTCGCCTGAATCGACAGGCCGAGGTCGGTGCTGAGAAACCAGTCGATCGCGAACTTGATAACGAGGGCGGCGACGGCGAAAATCAGGATGCTCCAGGCCCCGCCAAGCAGACCGGCGTCACGCAGCGGGGTCATCAGGGTATCCTCCCGCAACAGGGGCAAATTAGATTTGCCCATGATGCGCAGGTTGATCGACCACAGGGCGATCATCGTCAGGATGCCCGCGAGCAGGCCGTCGATGCGGCCTTTGGTGTACAGAACGCCGGTGACCAGGCCGGCCACCGCCCCCGACGCCGCCCCGGCAAGGGTGGCGAGGGGAGCGGGCACGCCGTTGATGATGAGCGACGCGGCTACGGCGGCCCCGGTCGTGAAACTTCCATCGACGGTGAGGTCGGGAAAGTTGAGGATTCGAAAGGTCAGGTAGACACCCAACGCCATGATTCCGTAGAGCAGGCCGAGTTCGAGAGCCGCGTTCATCTGGTTATTCCTTCGGTAGAGGAGTGGCTGTTATTCGATGATTCGGTCGGCCTTGGCGATGAGTTCCTCGGAGAGGGTCACGCCCATGCGCTCGGCAGCGACCGGGTTGAGAATGAATTCGATCGTGTCGAGGGTCTCCACCGGCATGTCGGCCGGGTTCTCGCCGTCTTCGAGGATGCGGATGGCCATCTGGCCGGTCTGGTAGCCGAGGTCGGTGTAGCTGATGCCGTAGGTCGCGATGGCGCCACGCTCGACCTGCCCGTTTTCGGCGCCGAACAGCGGAATCTGGTTCGCCTCGGAGTACTGGATGACGGCTTCAAGGCCCTCGGTGACGCGGTTGTCGGTGGGGATGTAGATGGCGTCGACGTCGCCGAGCGACTCGGTGGCTTGGGCGACCTCGCTCGAGTTGGTGACGGTGGCTTCCTTGATGGTCAGGCCGAGGTCCTTCGCTGCTTGCTTGGCGAGCTCAACCTGCACATCGGAGTTGACCTCGCCCGAGCTGTAGATCACGCCGACCGACTTGGCGTCAGGCAGAATCTCCTGAATCAGTTCGAGCTGCTCCTTGACCGGGTTCAGGTCACTGGTTCCGGTGATGTTGCTGCCCGGCTTCTCCCAGCTTGCGACCAGTCCGGCTTCTTCGGGCTCGGTCACCGCGGTGAACAGTACGGGGATGTCGATGATGGTCTGAGCGGCGGCCTGCGCGGTGGGCGTGGCGATGGCGAGCACGAGGTCGACCTTGTCGGCGGCGAACTTGGCTGCGATGGTGCTCGCGGTGGCCTGCTCGCCCTGCGCGTTCTGCTCGTCGAACTCGATGTCGGTGCCCTCGACGTAGCCGGCGTCGGCAAAGGCCTTCTTAAAGCCCTCGCGGGCGTCGTCGAGTGCTTGGTGCTGCACGATCTGGCTGATGCCGATCGTGATCATGTCATCTGCAGTGGATGCTGCCGGCTCGCTGGCCGCGCAGCCGCTCAGTGCGAAGGCGCTCGCGGCCACCAGGGCCAGGCCGGACAAGGATTTGGTGTGCTTCATGCTGGAAAATTCTCCTTTGAATTCATGCTGACACGGCGCGCGGGAACCTGCGGCCGAACGTTGAGGGTGGTTAGACGGCGGCGGGAGTGAGAGCGGCGCTCGCGGCGACCAGGAAACGGTCGTTCTGCTTTGCCGTGCCGATCGTCACGCGCAGGCCTTCGCCGGGAAAAGCCCGAGCCAGGATACCTTCGGCAATGAACACCGCGTTTACCCGGTCGGTGTCGTTGAAGGTGCGCAGCCAAACGAAGTTTCCCTGCGAGGAGGCGCCGCGCCATCCGCTCGCCCGTAGTGCGGCGAGCACCCTGGTGCGTTCGGCGACGATCTCGTCGATGCGCAGGGTGAGCTCGGCTTCGGCGTCGAGGGAGGCGAGGGCGGCGCGCTGGGCGAGGGCGGTCACGCCGAACGGCAGGGCAACGCGGCGCAGGTTGGCCGCGACCGCGGTGGGCGCGATCGCGTAGCCGATGCGCAGACCGGCCAGGCCGTAGGCCTTGGAGAAAGTGTGCAGCACGGCCACGTTCGGGTAGCGGCGAAAAAAGTCGATGCCAACGGCCGAGGCGGTGTCCCGGTTGAAGTGCACGTAGGCCTCGTCGACGACGACCAGCACGTTCTCGGGCACCCGCGCCATGAAGGCGTGCAGTTCGTCGGCCGTGACGAACGCACCGGTGGGGTTGTTGGGGTTGCAGACCAAAATCAGCCTGGTCTGGCTCGTGATGGCGTCGGCCATGGCTGGCAGGTCGTGGCACTCATCGGCGGTGAGGGCGACCGCGACGGGCGTCGCTCCGGCAACCTGCACCAGAATTGGGTAGGCCTCGAACGAACGCCAGGCGAAGATGACCTCGTCGCCGGCCCCCGCGCTCGCGTGGATGATCTGTGACAACACCTCGACCGACCCGGCTCCGAAGGCCACATTGTCGCTCGATACGTTGAACCGCTCCGCGATGCGCTCGGTGACCTCGGCGACGGCCATGCTCGGGTACAGGTGAATCTCCCCGAGAGCGGATGCGATGGCCTGCGTTACCGAGGCGAGCGGTGGGTACGGATTCTCGTTACTTGAGAGCTTGTACGCCCCCGAGTCGCCGGCCGCGGTGCCCTGCTTGTAGGCGGGCAGCCTGCTGATGGCTTCGCGTTGCTGCACCATAATCTCTCAACCTCACTCGTGACGGGCGTGCCAGACATGCCCGTCGAGTAGGACGTCGGCAATGACGGGTTGATTCAGAGCGTAGTGAACGGGCAGAAGTTTGACAATTCGACCAATATGAACGACACAAACTGCATTATTTGACTGGTTCCAGGGGCGATTTGCCGAACAAACTGCTCAATTATTTAGTCCTGGGCTGCCTATTTCGGTGGCCAGCCGTCTGGTACTAAACTTGAGTCAGTCAGGCTCAACTTTAGAGGAGACAGCTCATGCAAGCCGGTCAGCAACCACCGCAGCAAGACGCCAAGACGGCCCTCGAACTGTACGGGGTGAACCTCACCGACATCGCCCGCAGTGGCAAGCTCGACCCGGTGATCGGGCGCGACGCCGAGATTCGCCGGATCAGCCAGGTGCTCACCCGGCGCACCAAGAACAACCCGGTCCTCATCGGGGAGCCCGGCGTCGGCAAGACCGCCGTGGTCGAAGGGCTGGCCCAGCGCATCGTGGCCGGTGACGTGGCTGACTCGCTCAAAGACAAGCAGCTGGTCTCCCTCGACCTGGCCGCCCTCGTGGCCGGCGCCAAGTATCGCGGTGAGTTCGAGGAGCGGCTCAAGGCCGTACTCAAGGAGATCAACGACGCCGACGGGCAGATCATCACCTTCGTCGACGAACTGCACACCCTCATGGGGGCCGGCGGCGGCGAAGGTTCCGTCGCGGCCAGCAATATGCTCAAGCCCATGCTGGCCCGTGGCGAGCTGCGCCTGATCGGCGCCACCACACTCAACGAGTACCGCGAATTCATCGAAAAGGATGCCGCGCTCGAGCGCCGCTTCCAGCCCGTGCTCGTCGACGAACCGTCGGTGGAAGACACCGTCGCCATTCTCCGCGGACTCAAGGAACGTTATGAAGCCCACCACAAGGTGACGATCGCCGATTCTGCTCTCGTGGCCGCGGCATCCCTCTCGAATCGGTACATCACCGCGCGCCAGCTGCCCGACAAGGCCATCGACTTGATCGACGAGGCCGCGAGCCGGCTGCGCATGGAGATCGACTCCTCGCCGGTGGAGATCGATGAGCTGCGGCGCAGCGTCGACCGCCTGAAGCTCGAAGAGCTCGCCTTGAAGAAGGAGAAGGACGACGCCTCGAAGGCGAGGCTGGTCAAGCTGCGCGATGATCTGACCGAACGCCAGGCCAGCCTCAAAGAATTGCAGGCGCGCTGGGACAACGAGCGGGCCTCGCTCAACCGGGTCGGCGAACTGCGCGAGCGGCTCGACACCGCGCGCATCGAGTCCGACCGGGCCCAGCGTGAGGGCAACCTCGAAAAGGCCTCCCGGCTGCTCTACGGCGATATCCCGGTGATGGAACGTGCGCTCGCCGACGCCGAGAAGGAAGAATCCGTCGGCCCGCGCATGGTCAACGACCAGGTCACGAGCGAGGACATTGCCGCCGTGGTCGCCGCCTGGACCGGAATTCCGGTCGGCCGACTGCTGCAGGGTGAAACCGACAAGCTGTTGAACCTCGAAAATGAGCTCGGCCACCGCCTGATCGGCCAGAAGCGCGCCGTGCGTGCGGTGGCCGATGCCGTGCGACGTTCGCGCGCCGGCATCTCCGACCCCGACCGGCCGACCGGATCGTTCCTGTTCCTAGGCCCGACCGGCGTCGGCAAGACCGAGCTGGCCAAGGCGCTCGCCGAGTTTTTGTTTGACGATGAAAAAGCCATGGTGCGCATTGACATGAGTGAGTACGGCGAGAAGTTTTCGGTGAGCCGCCTGGTCGGAGCGCCTCCGGGGTATGTCGGTTACGAGCAGGGAGGGCAGCTCACCGAGGCCGTGCGGCGTCGCCCGTACTCGGTGATTCTGTTCGACGAGGTGGAGAAGGCGCACCCCGAGGTGTTCGACGTGCTGCTGCAGGTGCTCGACGACGGTCGCCTCACCGACGGCCAGGGTCGCACGGTGGACTTTCGCAACACCATCCTCGTGCTCACCTCAAACCTCGGTTCGCAGTTTCTGGTCGATCCGACCCTGTCGTTGGAGCAGAAGGAGGAGGCCGTGCTGGGCCTGGTGCGGCAGGCCTTCAAGCCCGAGTTCGTCAACCGGCTCGACGACATCGTGGTGTTTTCCTCGCTCAGGACCGAAGAGCTCGGTGAGATCGTCGAACTCGACGTCGACCGGTTGCAGAAGCGGCTCGCCGAGCGCCGCCTCGAGCTGGCCGTGACACCGGATGCCCGCCGCTGGCTGGCCGAGCGTGGTTACGACCCGATCTACGGTGCTCGTCCACTGCGGCGCCTGATGCAGCGCGAGATCGACGACCGCCTGGCGCGGGCCTTGCTCGCCGGCGATATTCGGGACGGCGACACGGTGCTGGTGGCGCTCGCGGAAGACGGTGACGCGCTCACCGTGGGATCCGCTCCCGCGCTGCTCGATGTTCCCCTCGAAGAAGACCTGCTCTAACCCGTGACGCGAGAGCGGGAAATTCGTCGCTTCAGCAGCACTGAAGCAGCACATTTCCCGCTCTCGCGCGAACAACGAACACGGAGGCGAGGCACAGGTTCGCCCGGATAGGCTCGAACAATGCTCGCAACTGTGATTTATGGCGAACGGGATGTTCGCCTCGAAGAAGTTCCCGAACCCGTCCTCTCGACCGGTGGCGATGCCATCGTTCGGGTGGTCGCCGCCTGCGTCTGCGGGTCCGACCTGTGGCCGTACCGGGGGATCGCCCCCACCAAAGAGCCGCACCGTATCGGCCATGAATTCGTCGGCATCGTCGAAGCCATTGGTGCCGGTGTTTCGACGATCAAGGTGGGAGACTTCGTCATTGCCCCCTTCTACGACTGTGACGGCACCTGCGTCAACTGCCAGAACGGCGTGAGCACCTCCTGCCTCAACGGCGGCTGGTGGGGCGCCGAAGACCAGCTCGGCGGATTCGCCGACGGAGCCCAGGGCGAGCGCGTGCGTGTTCCCCACGCCGATGGTTCGCTCGTTGCCACGCCCACCGTTCCGAGCGATGACCTCGTTCCAAGCCTGCTCACCCTCGCCGACGTCATGGGCACCGGGCACCACGCGGCCGTCTCGGCTGGCGTGGAGCCGGGCTCAACCGTGGTCGTCGTTGGTGACGGAGCCGTCGGACTCTGCGCCATCCTTGCCAGCAAGCGCCTCGGTGCGAGCCGCATCGTGGCCATGTCCCGCCACGCCGACCGCCAGGCTGTGGCCCGCGAATTCGGCGCGACCGACATTGTCGAAGCGCGCGGCGATGAGGGTGTTGCCGCCGTCAAGGCCCTGTTCGACGGTATCGGCGCCGACTATGTGCTCGAGTGCGTCGGAACCCAGGAATCCATGGACCAGGCCATTCGTTCGGCTCGCCCCGGCGGAATGGTCGGCTACGTCGGCGTTCCCAACGGCGGCGCCGAACTGCCGATCCGCACCCTCTTCGGAAACAACGTGGGGGTGAACGGAGGCGTCGCATCCGTTCGGAGCTATGTCGAGGAGTTGCTGCCGGAGGTTCTCTCCGGCCAGATCAACCCTGGCCGGGTCTTCGACCTGCAGCTGCCGCTGGCTGAGGTGGCCGAGGCCTACGCCGCGATGGACGAGCGCCGGGCCATCAAGGTGCTCCTCCGCCCCTAGCAGCCCCTCGAGAGCGCAAAAAGTGCCCGTTTGATGTGTTCAAACGGGCACTTTTTGCGCTCTCGCAAAACGGGCAGAACTAGTCGTTGCTGAGGAGCAACTCGCTGAGGGGGAGGCGGGTGCGGGGAGCAACCTCGCGCTCGCGCAGCTCGGCGGTGAGATCGTCGGCATTGCCAAGCACTCCCAGCGCCGTGACGGTGACGACGTCCTGCTCGGGGGTGAGGTCGAAGGCCGCCGCGATGGCAGCACCGTCGAATCCGCCCATCTGGTGCGTGTGCAGACCCTCGTGCTGGGCCTGAATCGACAGGTGCGCAACGGACTGGCCGAGGTCGTAGCGCGCCCACGGGTTCTGGCGTTCGCACTCCGCCGGCAGCTGCGCCACATTGACGATCAAAACGGATGCCGAATCGGCCCACACCTGGTTAAACCCCTTGAGGGCATCGTGGATCTTGACAAAACTCGCCGAACCGCGCCGAGCCACGATGAACCGGACCGGCTGCCGGTTGCTGCCCGAGGGAGCCCAACGGGCCGCTTCGAGCACGGTCGTGAGGGTGGCCTCGTCGATAACAGCGCTCTTGTCGTAGGCGCGCGGGCTCCAGCGCTCGGCCAGGATCTCGATGAGAGGAGATGCGGTGACGGCGCGACGGTTCGTGTCTGCAATGAGGGTCATGGGCGAATCCTTTGATCGAGGAACGTAGGCGGGGCTGCGTTGACCCACGATCTATAACGCTGCAGACTGCGCACTATTCCGTCTAGGGTGTCATTACGCGATGTGACGACAAGGGGTGGGACCGTGATGAATCAGGCCAGGTCTCGTTCCGTCGGAGTACTGGCAGTGGCGACCACGATCGTGGTCGCGCTGGCCGGCTGCAGCGCTTTCTTCCCTGCGGACGTGACGCCGACGGCATCCGTTTCGATCCCGGAACCGGTTGCCTGCAGCCAGCACGATGCGCAACTGACCTGGCACCCAATGCAGGATGCGGAGCCGGCCACGCTCGGTCACCGGGAGCTCACCGTCGCCGCCGACGGCACGGAGTCCGCTGTCGACACCGAGCTCACCTACACCTCCAGTCTCGTCAGCGACGATCTGCTCTCCCGCGACTATTTCACGCCCGAGTGGATCGATTTTCTGTTGGCGGAGTTTGAACGCACCGGGCAGACGGAGACGACGGACCTCGGGCATCCGCAGGTTGACTTCGAGGCGGCGAAACCGTCCGTTCCACTCGTGGGGACAACCATCATGGGTTTTCAAACCAATCAGATTCAGGTTGCCTTCGACCTGAGCTGCTCCGGCAGCGAGGTGGGCTCCGGACTGCTCACGACAACCACGAACGGCCTCATCGCCACCATGCTCGCGTGTGGGCAGCCGACGCCGGCGCCGACCATGGGGGAGGTGCAGGACTTCCTTCCGGAGACCCTGTACCAAAAGCAGCTACGGTCCTACTGCCCCAACCACGGTTAGCTGCGCCGGCTACTTGCCCTGCAGACGGTTTCGCACCTCGCGGCGCAGCACCTTGCCGAGCAGGCTGCGCGGCAGGTCGTCGACCTCCACGATGCGGCGCGGCACCTTATAGGCCGACAGGCGGGTGCGGCAGTACTCGCGCACCGCGGCCACGTCGAGTTCCGTACCGGACCGCAGTACCACCACAGCCACGACGTCTTCGCCGCCGTTCGCGCTCGGAAGGCCGACCGCGGCCGCATCGGTGATGTCGGGGTGCGACAGCAGCGCTTCTTCCACCTCGGACGGCGACACGTTGAAACCGCCGGTGATGATGAGCTCTTTCATGCGATCGACAACGGTGATGAAGCCGTCGGCGGAGACCCGCACGATATCGCCAGTGCGCAGCCAGCCGCCGGGCAGCAGCGCCTGGGCGCTCTCGGTGGGCCGGTCCCAATAGCCCGAGAAGACCTGGGGGCCGTGAACGAGCAGCTCGCCCTCTTCTTCGAAGCCGAGCTCAACCGTGGGGTCGTCGGGGTCGACGACGCGAATGTCGGTGCTCGGAAACGGCACGCCCACCGTTCCGGGGCGGCGGCTCGGGCCGATCGGGTTGCCGGCCACGATCGGTGACGCCTCGGTCATGCCGTAGCCCTCGACCAGCAGTCCGCCGGTGGCTTTCTCCCAGCGTTCCACGATCGACACCGGCAGGTTCATGGCGCCCGAAATCGCAAAGCGGATGCCGGCGAGGCTCACCCTTTTCTTTGCTGCGGCCGTGACCAGGCGGTCGTAGATCGGGGGCACTGCCGGAAGAAAGGTGGGCGGCGCATGCTTGGCGGCGTCGAGCACGAGCTTCTCATCGAACTTCGGAAACAGCACGAGGCGGGCGCCGATGCTCATCGCGAAGGTGAGGCACAGGGTGAGGCCGTAGGCGTGAAACATCGGCAATACGCCGTAGACGGTTTCATCGCCGGGGCGGAGGCCCGCCACCCAGGCGGAGCCCTGCGCGGCGTTGGCGCGCAGGTTGTAGTGGCTCAAAATGGCGCCCTTCGGGGTGCCGGTCGTGCCGCTGGTGTACTGCAGCACGGCGGTGTCGGTCAGCAGCGGGCGCTGGTGCGAGGGGTGCAGCTTGCGAGCGCCCGCGATCGACTCCCAGGTGATTGCGCCCTTTCCGGGTGCGGCGGTGAGCGAGGCGCGGGCATCCCGGGCTTTCTTGATCGGCAGTTTGAGAGCCAGCCGTTTCGAGAACGGCATCGCGCGGGTGAGGTCGACGGTAACGACATCCGCTACCCCCATATCACCCGGAAAAGTGCGCACTGACTCGTAGACCTTGTCCCAGACGATGGCGACCTTCGCGCCGTGGTCTTCAAACTGGTGGCGCAGCTCCCGGTCGGTGTAGAGCGGATTGTGCTCGACCACGATGGCGCCGAGGCGCAGCACCGCGTAGAACGCAGCGACGTGCTGCGGGCAGTTCGGCAGCACGATGGCAACGCGGTCGCCGGGGCTCACTCCGAGTTTGCGCAGGCCGTTGGCGGCGCGGGAGATCTGCTCGCCCAGCTCGGCGTAGGTGGTGGTCTCGCCGAAGAAGTCCAGGGCGATGCACGGTGCGAACCGTTCGGCCGAGGTCTCCATCATGTCGGTGAGGGTTTCGGTGGTCTCCTCGATCGTGCCGGGAACGCCCGGCGCGTACGAGGCGAGCCAGGGCTGGTCCCTGAAGGTCATGACAACTCCCGGGTGATCGCGGCGACGAACTGGTCGATGTCGTCCTCGGTGGTGTCGAAGCCGCACATCCAGCGCACCTCATTCTTCGACGCATCCCAGTCATAGAACCTGAACGACTCGCGCAACCGGTCGGCGACGCCGGCCGGCAGGGTAGCGAAGATGGCGTTGGCCTGGGTGGCCTGGCTGAAGGCCAGGCCGGTGATGGTGCCATCGGCAAGGGCGCCTTCGAGAGCGCCGCGCAGCCGGGCCGCCATTGCGTTGGAATGGGAGGCGTTTCGCAGCCACAGGTCGCGCTCGAGCAGCGCGATCAGTTGCGCCGAGACGAAGCGCATCTTGCTGGAGAGCTGCATGTTCGACTTGCGCAGAAACTTCAAGCCAGTGGATGTCGCCGGGTTCAGTACCACGATGCACTCACCCAGCATCATGCCGTTCTTCGTGCCGCCAAAGCTGAGCACGTCGACGCCGGCGTCACGGGTGAAGGCGCGGAGCGGCACCCCGAGGCTCGCGGCGGCGTTGGAGATGCGGGCACCGTCCATGTGCAGCGTCATTCCCTTGGAATGGGTGTGATCGGCGATGGCGCGCACTTCGTCAACGGTGTACGCGGTGCCGAGCTCCGTGGTCTGCGTGATGGCCACGACGAGCGGCTGGGCGCGGTGTTCATCGCCCCAGCCCCAGGCTTCCTGATCGATGAGTTCGGGGGTGAGCTTGCCGTCGGGGGTGACCACCGGCAGCAGTTTGAACCCGCCGACGTGTTCGGGGGCTCCGCCCTCGTCGTTGTGGATGTGCGCCGTGGCCGAGCAGATCACGGCGCCCCAGCGCGGCAGCATCGACTGCAGCCCGGTGACGTTGGCGCCGGTCCCGTTGAACACCGGAAAAGCTTCGACGCCGGCGCCGAACTGGTCGGCGAAGACCTCCTGCAGCCGCGCCGTATAGACGTCTTCGCCGTAGGCGATCTGGTGGGCGCCGTTGGCCTGGCTCATCGCCTCCAGAATTTCCGGATGAATGCCGGAGTAGTTATCGGAGGCGAAACCGCGGGAGGACAGATCATGGAGTTGGGTCACCCCTCCATCCTCCCGCATTCGGCTGGCTGTCCGCCCTACTTGTGCAGGGCTTCGCGCAGCGACACCCGGGCGCCCATGCGCAGCAGCGCGTTGGAGTAGATGCGCGACCCGATCAGAATCACCACGATCGTCGACAGGGCCAGCACGACAAGGGAGACCACGGGCTCCCACCACTCGGCGTCACCGAGGAAGATTCGCACCGGCATGCCGACCGGCGCGGAGAACGGAACGTACGACATGATCGCCAGCACGAGCGGGTTGTCGTTGAAGAAGACCACCAGAAAGTACGGGATCATGACGAGGAACAGCACCGGCGAGGTCGCCGAGCCGACGTCTTCCTGCCGTGACACCATCGAGGCGGTGGCCGCGTAGAGTGAGGCGAGCAGCACGAATCCGAAGGCGAAGAACACGGCGAACCAGATGATGGCCGGGCCCACATCGGCCAGCAGCACCCGTTGCCCAGTCACTGCCAAGCCCACGGAGACCAGCAATCCGATGGCCACGATCTGCCCGAACGCCATCAGGCTGTTGCCGAGCACCTTGCCGGCGAGCAGGGCCCGCACCGAGATGGTCGACATGAGAATTTCGACGATGCGGGTCTGCTTTTCTTCGACGACGCTCTGGGCGATAGTGGCACCGAACGTGGTCGCCGACATGAGAAAGATGATGCCGAAGCCAATGGCAACGAGGTAGGCGAGAAAACCGTTCTGCGAGGCCGGCTCGAGAATCTTCAGATCGGGGCTCACGCTGAGCGTGCCGAGAACATCGATCGGCGCTGAATCCAGGGCGATCACCGTGATTCCGAGCAGCGAATCGGCACTGCCAGAGGGCACAACGGCCGCGTCGACCGAGCCGTCGCGCACGAGCGCTTCGGCTTCCTTGACCGTGTCGGATTCGACGATGTCGAAGGCTTCGGTCTGTTCGACGACGCTGATGGCCGTGCCGACGACGGCGACCTTGGTCAGAGTCGTGTTCTGGCTGAGAAGACTGCCGACGACGACCGACGCCACGGAGATGAGCAGCAGAATGCCGGTCGCGATCAGAAAGGACTTGCTGCGCAGGCGGGCCGTGATCTCCCGGTTGGAGACCAGCCAAACGCTCTGGGCGAAGGTGGGCGCGGTGTGCACCGGGCGGGTAGCGTTGCTCATGCGATGACCTCCTTGAAGATGGTGGCGAGGGTGGGCCTCTGCTGGCTGAAACTGTGAACGGCGCCGAGCGTGATCGCGTGCTGCAGAACGGCCTGGCTGGCGGCATCCGTTTCGGCTTCAAAAACGGCGAAGTCGCCGTCGAAGTCGATCACGGTAATGCCCGGCTGCGAGCGGACCCAGCCAGTGTCGCCTTGCGTGCGAATTTCGAAGCGGGGGCTGCTGTGCTGCTCGCGCAGCGCCTCGCGGGAACCGTTCGCGCGAATCTCGCCGTCGGCGATGATGACGAGGTCGTCGCAGAGCCGTTCGACGATGTCCAACTGGTGCGAGGAGAACAGCACGGGCGCGCCCTGGGCGGCGTAGCCGGCGAGCACGCTCATCACGACCTCCACCGCGAGTGGGTCGAGGCCGGAGAATGGCTCATCGAGCACGAGAAACTCGGGATCGTGCACGAGCGCGGCGGCGATCTGCGCGCGTTGCTGGTTGCCGAGCGAGAGTGACTCAACGGTGTCGCCGGCGCGTTCGGTGAGCCCGAGACGCTCGAGCAGGTCGGCAGTATTGCGGCGAGCGGATGCCGGCGTCAGCCCGTGCAGGCGCGCCAGGTACACCAGCTGTTCGGCGACCTTCATCTTCGGGTAGAGGCCGCGCTCTTCGGGCATGTAGCCGAACCGGCGGCGGTCGCTCGCGGTGACCGGCACGCCGTCGATGAAAACGGTGCCCGTATCCGGCGAGAGTACGCCGAGAATGATTCGCATTGTCGTGGTTTTACCGGCGCCGTTGGCGCCGACGAAGCCGGTCATGCGGCCGTCCCCGACAGTGAAGCTCACGTCGGTGAGTACCTCTCTGATGCCATAGCTCTTGGTGACTCCCCTGATGTCGAGCATGCTCGCCCTTTCGTTGCGTGTGCCTTCACGGTAGCGCGGGGCGTTCAGGCGACGCATCCGCCTGGCGGGTGAACCGGTCTCCACCGGGCGGCGGAGCTACGCCTCGAGCGCGCCTCCGGGCACGATCACGCGGTGCTCGTAGGCGTAGACAACGGCTTGGATGCGGTCGCGCAGCCCGAGCTTCATCAGCACCTTGGAGACGTGTGATTTCACCGTGGCCTCGCCGAGAAAGAGCTGCGCGGCAATTTCGGCGTTGGCCAGGCCCTGGGCCAGCAGCGCGAAGACCTCGGACTCGCGCTCGGTCAGCTCCTGCAGCTCGCTCGGCACCGCTGCAACCGGTGAAACGGATGCCCCACCCGGGTTCACGCATCGCTCAATCACGCGCCGGGTCACGTCGGGGGCCAGCAGGGCATCGCCGCGGGCGAGCACCTGAACGGCCTCGATCAGCGCCTCGGGCGTGGAATTCTTCAGGATGAAACCGCTCGCGCCGTGTTGCAGTGCGGCAAAAAGGTATTCCTCGCGGTCGAAGGTCGTGAGCATGAGCACCGCGGCGTGGATCGACGGGTCGTCGACGATGGACCGGGTGGCGGTGAGGCCGTCGACGCCGGGCATCTGCACGTCCATGCAGATGACGTCGGGCTGAAACGTTCGGGCCAAAACGAGAGCGGCGGCGCCGTCGGCGGCCTCGCCCACGACGAGAATGCCCGGCTCGGACTGCAGAATGATACGAAACCCAGCGCGTACGAGAGCCTGGTCGTCGACGAGCAGCACGCGGATGCCGGCCGGCTCGCTCATGCGTTCTCTCGTTTCATGAGCGGAAACCGGGCACGCACGAGGTAGCCGCCGCGCGGTCGTCCCCCGAGGTGCAGTTCGCCGCCGACGGCAGCTACCCGTTCGCACATGCCCCGCTGTCCGAGCCCGGTGGTCTCGGCGCTCGCGCCGCCGGGCAGCGCCGCGGCGAATTGTCGCCGCGGGCCGACGCCGTCGTCGGTGATCTCGAGCTCGACGGCATCCGTTTCGTAGCGCAAGCGGAGGTCGGTGCTGACGCCGGGGCCGGCGTGTTTGCGGGTGTTGGTCAGCGCTTCCTGGGCGATGCGATAGATGCTCAGGCCGATCGTGGCGGGAATCGCACGTTCATCGCCCACGATCGACAAGCGCACGGGAACGCCGGCGGTGCGGCTCTCGTCGGCAAGTTCGCCGAGCTGGGCGATGCCGCGCGTGCTGCTGCTCTGGCTGGTGAGTTCACTACCCGGCGCATCGTCGCCACGCAGGGCTCCGAGCATGGTGTGCAGTTCATCGACCGCGCTGCGCGCGCTCTGTTCGATGATGGTGAGCGCGTCGGCCGCCTGCCCGGGGTCACTCGAGAGGATGCGCCGGGCCGCGCCGGCCTGCACGCCCATGACCGACACGTGGTGGGCGACGACGTCGTGCAACTCGCGGGCTATGCGCACCCGTTCCAGGGTGATGGCCTGGGTGGCCGTGCGCTCGCGCTCGGCTACGAGCTCCGCGGTGCTGCTTTTCAGGGCGGCGCCGTTGCGCGCGGAAATCCACGCGGATTCGCCGAAATACCAGGCCGCACCGAAATAGACCAGATTGATCAAGACCTGCAGAACGCCGAACGCCGCGTAGGGGGAGAAGAAGCCGTCGCGCGAGAGGTCGGGCATCATGGTGAGCTGGTTGGCCTGCACGATCAGTTGCGCGAACAGCCAGATGAACATGCCGGCCACGATCGCGACCCGCACCCACTTGGCGGCGATGCGGTGGCGGCTCCAGGCACCGACCGAATAGAGAGCAATATAGAGGCAGATATTGGAGAACAGCATGTCGCTGGCTTCGAGCATGGCGCCGGCGGCGAAAACCACCGAGGCCGTCAGAGCCACGACTTCGGGCCAGCGACGACGCAGCGCGAGCGGCAGGGTGATGAGTGCGACCCACAACGCCACGATCCACACCGGGGAGTCACTGAAGACGCCGGAGGTACGGGTGAGCGACACGCTCACGGCGGTCGCGGCGGCCAGAACCAGCGCGACCCACAGGTCCTTACGCAGGCTCGGCCCGCTGGGGGTGGGCCTCCGCCACTCGTCGCTGAGGGGGGAGTCTGTGGTGCTCATGACTACACGCTAGCGGGATCCTCCGACGCAAGCAGCACCCGGCTGCCATTAGCGGATGCCGCCGCCTCGTCCCACAAACCGCTCACGCGGGTAGCCAGCTCGGTCTCGAGCCCGTCCAGCGAACGCACGACGAAAATCACGGCCGCGGCCGTGTCGCCGGCTTTCGTAAATCCTTGACCGACCGCGCGCACCCAGGTCTCGGCCGCGGACTTCGCGGCCGCATAGTTTGCGCCGCCAGCTAGAGGCCGGTCGACGGACACGCTCGAGACAATGGCGAGCCGCCCGGCCGACGAGGCCAGCAGATCGGCATTGAAAGCCCGCGTGGTATTGCGCAGCGTGGTGACCACGTGCGAGTGCAGAAAATCCCAGTCCTCATCGGTCTGGCCAGCGAGCCCGCCGCCGCCGCGCCAGCCGCCGACGAGGTGGATGAGACCGTCGATGGGGGAGACCTGGGCCGCCAGAGCGGTCACTGCGGCAAAATCCGTCAGGTCGCACTCATACAACGCGGCGTCCGGCGCGACGTCGAGCACCGACTGGAGTCGTGCTCGAGCGGAGCCGACGGCAATCACGTGCGCGCCGGCATCCGCTAGTGAGCGCGCGACGGCCGAGCTGGCGCTCATCAGCCGACCGCGCTGCCGGTGATGCCGGCCGTGGATTCGATGACCGTGCGCATCTTCTTCTCGAGCGCTTCGAAGAACATCGACAGCGGAAATTCGTCGTCGAGAACCTGGTCGGTGTAGCCCTTCGGTGCGCCGGCGAGCACGTCGAGCGGCAGTCCGCGGGCCCAGGTCGACGCGGGGTTGGGCGTGAGGGTCTTCGAGATCATCTCGTAGGCCGCGAGCCAGTGTGCCTTCTTCGGCCGGTCGATCGACGCCCAGTACAGCTCGTCGATCTGCGCTCCGAGTGCAATGACCACCTCGGGCACGGCATCCCAGTCAAAGCTGAGGCGGGTGTCGGTCCAGTGCAGCACACCGTGCTGGTGCATCCAAGCGAACAATAACTGACCGCCGAGGCCGTCATAGTTGCGCACCCGGTTACCGGTGATGGCGAACCGAAAGATGCGGTCGAAGATGACCGCGTACTGCACCAGCTTCGCGTGCCGACGCGCCTCGGGGCTTGCCAGCTCACTGCCTTCGATCGTGACCGATTCACGAAACGCGGTCAGGTCGCAGCGCAACTCCTCGAGCGAATACAAAAAGAACGGCATGCGCTGCTTGATCATGAACGGGTCGAACGGCAGATCCCCGCGCATGTGCGTGCGGTCGTGGATGAGGTCCCACATCACGAAGGTTTCTTCAGTAAGGTGCTGGTCGCCCAGTAGCGCGGCGGCGTCGGCGGGTAGCTCGAGCCGGGTGATTTCGGCGGCCGCACGCACAACCCGGCGAAAACGGGCGGCTTCACGGTCGGCGAAGATCGCCCCCCAGGTGAACGTCGGAATTTCGCGCATGGCGACCGTCTCGGGAAACAGCACGGCTGAGTTGGTGTCATAGCCAGGGGTGAAGTCAAAAAAACGAATCGGCACGAACAGCTTGTTCGTGTAGCCGGCTTCGAGTTCGCCGACGAATTCCGGCCAGATGACCTCGATCAGCACGGCTTCAACCAGGCGGTTGGCGCTGCCGTTCTGCGTGTACATCGGGAACACCACGAGGTGGCGCAGCCCGTTCACGCGGTGCTGCTGCGGTTGAAAGGCCATCAGGGAGTCGTAGAAGTCGGGCACGCCGAATTCCTCCGACACCCAGCGATCGAAGTCGGTGACCAGGGCTGCTAGGTACGCGGCGTCGTGCGCAAAGTGCGGCGCGAGGTCGGTGATGGCTGCGGTGATGCGCGAAACGGATGCTGCGGCATCCGTGTGCCGTTCGGCGTCGGTGATCGACCCGTTCTGCGACTGCACACCCTGCAGTGCCGTCGCGGCTGCCTTGAGGCTGAGCCAGGAGGGGTGCTTGGCGAGGGTGTCTTCGAGAACCTCGGGCTCTCCGACCAGAGCGTTAGCTACGTGTGTTTTTTCAACAGATATCGACATGGGAACCTCCGATTCGAGTGTGTGCCGCGGTTGCGGCGGGCGTGCGCGCCAAAAAGACACACCTTCAGAATATCGGGCGCCGCGCGGCGTTTTCTTGCGATTTCTTGCAACGAACAACGTGCCTGGCCGGGTTTTCGCGCTGAGAATCGCCGCATTGGCCCCGTTCGCGCACTTCTTACCGGAGTGGCGGTACACAACTGCGGAGATTGCTCGCCGTCGTCGTGCACCGCACCCTTCGATACGCGCTCTGTGCAGCAGGCACGCCCGCACCGATTGAGAATCTCCGCAGTTCTGCACGAGCACCGCATGACTGGACTGCTGATTCTGGTTGCCCAATTCAAGCGGGCGAGCAAGCCCGCCTCCCGCGACGATGCGGCCCGCACGCGTTTGGCCGAGGAACGACAAGCAGCCGCTGATGCACAAAGCCGTCGGCTGGATGCTGCGCGAGGTCGGCAAGCGCATCGACCGAAACCTGCTGCTCGCATTTCTCGACCAGCACACCGCGCAGATGCCGCGCACGGCCCTGAGTTACGCCACCGAGCACCTCCGCCCCGAGCAGCGCGCCGCCTACCGCGCCGCCCGATAGAGGCTATTCGCCGATCAGCCGCAGGCCGTTGTACCAGCAGACGGCGCGCAGCCAGTCGTCGTCGAGCCGCGGTTCCCGGTCGCGCAGGCGTTCGAGGGACTCGAGCTGGTGCGCATACGGGTACGGAATGTTGGGAAAGTCGCTGCCGAGCACCACCCGGTCGGGCAGGTCGGCCAGCCGTGGAAGCAGGGCCGGGTCGAACGGTGCGAACTGCTCGAAGAAATCGGTGAAGACCATGGTGGTGTCCAGGTGCACCCACGGGTAGCGTTCGGCGAGATCGAGAAACTCGCCGTATTCCGGGGCGCCGAGATGGGCGACGACGGCCGTCAACAGCGGATGCCGCGCCAAAACTCCCGCAAGCTTGTCCGGCCCGGTGATCCCCGGCCGGGACACCGGCCCGCTGCCGACGTGGATCACGACCGGAATCCCGGCATCGGCGAGCAGCCCCCAGACCGGGTCGAGCCGGGGCTCGCGCAGGTCGAATCCCCCGATCTGGGCGTGAATCTTGAACACCCGAGCGCCGCGATCGAGGGCGGACTGCACCTGCTCGAGCACGCCCTCCTCCGGGTAGAACGTGGCGCTCGGCACGCAATCAGCGTGCTCCGCTGCCAGTTCGAGGGAGAAATCGGTCAGGGAAGCCGCCATTCCCGGGCGATGCGCGTAGGACAGCGCGGTGAAGCGCCGCACGCCCAGGCGCCGCATCGTCGCCAGGCGCGAATCCTGATCGTCGCGGTAGTGGATCGGCCACTCGTGGCCGATCAGCGGTTCGATCTCGTCGAAGTGCGCCCAGACGCGCCGCAGCATCCGCTCTGGCAGAAAATGGGTGTGCAGGTCGACCAGTCCGGGCAGGCCGAGGCCGCGCCACCAGGCCGGTACCTCGTTGTCGGTGAGCATCATTGCTTCAGGGCGGGCATGACCTCGCGCTCGAACAGTTCGATGCCGGAACGGTCGTAGGCCGCCTCGGGAAAATAGTGGATTGCGTAGCCGAGGCCGCGCTTCTTCATGGCGGTCAGACGCTCAACGACCTGTTCCGGCGTGCCAACGCCCTGCGCCTTGCCGCTTCGATACTCGGCCATGAACTTCTCGGCTCCCTCGGCACCGAGATAGGGGGCCACCCGGGCCTCGATCGCGTTCAGCCGTTCGGCAACTTCGGCCTCGGTCGCGCCGATCACGGTGTTGTAGTTCGCCGAGCGCACGATGCGCCCAAAGTCGGTTCCCTGAGCCACGCAGTGCTCGGCCAGGAGCGCGCTCTTCTGCGAAAAGCCGTCCGGTGAGCCGTCGAAGTTGGTGTAATCGGCGTACTGCGCGGCGATGCGAAGGGTGACTTTTTCGCCGCCGCCGGCGATCCAGATGGGAAGACCACCGGCTTGCAACGGAAGCGGCCGAAAGATCGCGCCATCCATTTGATAGTGCACACCGTCGAGGGTCGCCGTGCCCGTGGTCCAGGCCTGCTTCATGATCTGCACACCCTCGTCGAGCCGAGCGAGGCGCTCGCCTGGACCGGGAAACCCGTAGCCGTAGGCGCGCCACTCATGCTCATACCAGCCGGCCCCAATGCCCATCTCGATGCGGCCGCCGGAGATGATGTCGGCGGTCGAGGCGACCTTGGCCAGGTAGCCGGGGTTGCGGTAGCTCATGCAGGTGCACATCTGCCCGAGGCGCACCCGTTTCGTGGTCGCAGCGAAAGCGGAGATGAGCGACCAGGCCTCGTGGGTGGCCTGCTCGCTCGGCACCGGAACGGTGTGAAAGTGGTCGTACACCCAGATCGACTCCCAGGCGCCCGCATCAGCGTGCGCGGCCAGGCCGCTCATGGTGGCCCACTGCGCCGCCGGTTCGATTCCGACCAGATCGTGTCGCCAGCCCTGGGGTACAAAGAGTCCAAATCGCATGGATTCAGCCTAGACGGGCCTGCTGGCCTGACGTGAAACGATACGATTTAGCCAGTGGTGCTTGCGCCGCCAGGGAACCTCGATATATACGACCCACGTGACAACGGATGGCGGTGGCAGTGCACGCGCTCGACTTCGCCGGCATCATGAGCGAGATTCTCACACTCGTCGGCCTCATCATCGGTGCAGTCCTCTATATCGTCGGGCTGTCTGTGCGCGGCATCAGTGGCCGCTGGACGCGCACGACCGCCGTGATCGCAGCGTGGGGAACAACAGCGTCGGGAACAGCACAGGCGGGGCCGGCCACGGTCATCCGCTGGTTTGATAACGACGGCGATGTGCACGAGCGTTCAGCCGACACCCAGGAGACGCACCACCTGGCGCCCGGAGATGACGTACGCGTTTGGTTTCGCAATCGCCAGCCCGAGAAGTGCCGCACGCACGACCCCGACCTCGACGGCAAGGGTCTGCGCCTGATCGGCCTGGTGCTGCTCGGCATCGGTGTTCTCGCCGGTGTGGCCGGCATCGTGCTGATGTTCGTCTGAGGCCCACAAACGCGAATGGGCGTTTCCCAGGGCTGCTAACTACGCCCAGGACGATCGTGTGCAGCAAAGCGGATGCTGGCCCGAGATGCGCGCGCATTCTCGGTAGGCGGTGAAGGACTATACGGGGACGCGTGATGGAATCATTGGGGGCGGGGGCGGCAATGCCTCGGTTCCTGTTGACCGCTGACGAGTTGCACCTCGTGCAGGACCACGTGCCCACCCTGCGGTTACCCCCGCGATTCCGTCAGGAATGGGCCAGCGATCGTGACCCGGCCGAGTCCGCGGAGCGGGCGCAGGCGGCGATCGCCGGCTGCCGGTCAGACCGGCGAAACGGATGCCGCGCGCGGCTTGGCCCATCCGCTCGCCACCGCGGTCACCGCGATGGTCACGAGCGCGCCCAGCAGCAGGGCCGCTGCCTCCCCGGGGGCGAGCACGCGCAACTGGGTGCCGATCGTTGCCGCTGCGATCGGAATGCCGAGCTGGGCCGCCGACAGCAGTCCGAACGACAGGGGGAGTCCGAGCACGCGGGTGGTCGCGTGGGTGAGCAGGGTGGCGACACCGAGCACGAGGCCGAGCACGATCATCTCCGGGTGGTCCGCGAGGTCGCGCAGCGCGAGCGAGGCGCCGAGCCAGACGAAGAACAGCGGCCCGAAGAATCCGTCGGCGAGGGCGAACAGCTGGCGGGCCAGTCGGCGCGGTTCGCCGACCGCAGCGACGGCGAGGCCGAAAGCGAAGCCGGCGAGCATGACCGAGACGTGGCTGAACACGGCCACGGCCGACAGGGCGAACAGAATGGCCAGCTGGATGCGCAGCTCGAGAGCGAACTTGCGATTGGCCGACAGCTTGTGCAGCTTTACGCGAGAGCCGTTGCGTTCGAGCCTGGCCAACACAATGTAGATGACCACGGCCAGAAGCGCGACAGCGGCAGCGCCGAGGGCGGCGCGGCCGGCATTGGGCGGGTCGATGGCCAGCGGCAGGGCCACGATCGCTGCGATGTCGGCGATCGCGACTTGCGCGGTCAGCTCGAGCATCGATCGGCCGCGCAGCCCCAGCGAGTGAATGAGCGGCAGCACGAGCGCGGCGGACGAGGAGGCGAGCAACACTATATAAAGGGGTGCATGCTGGGTTCCGAAGACCATCGCGATCGCCACGCCGAGGGCGGTCGCCGAGACGGTCACGAGAATTGCCCTTACCAGGCCGGTGGCGAGGGCGGCGCGAATCGCACCGGCGCGAACGGGCACGTGCGTGCCGGCCACGAACATGATTAACGCGAATCCGACATCCGCTAGAAGAGTCAGCGTAGGGTCGGTCGCGTCGATGAGGCCGAAACCCGTGCGGCCGACGATCACGCCGGCGGCGAGCTGGCCGATCACGACGGGAATGTTCCAGCGGCGCGGTGTAGCCAAAAGCGGCCCGAGCAGGGCGACCACGGAGATGATCGCGAGGGTCCGAAAGTCCATACGCACCTCCCCACGGTCTGCCGCAATCGCGCGCTGCATCGAGCGTAGTCCCGCCAAGCCGCCGCAGGCGGCATGATGGGAGTATGAGTCGAACCGTCGCCGGAGCCCGCGTGCTGATTACCGGAGCAGCCATGGGAATGGGCCGCCTGTATGCCGAGCGCGCTGTCGCCGAGGGGGCGAAAGCGCTCATTCTCTGGGATCGCGACGGTGCCGCGCTCGCGGCGACCACCGCCATCCTGAACGATCGGTCTAACGGGCGCACGACGATCGCGCCCTACGTTGTCGATATCGCCGATCTGGGGGCCATCGCGCAGACGGCGCAGCGGGTGCGCACCGAGGTCGGCGACCCCGACGTGGTCATCAACAACGCCGGCATCGTGCGCGGCAAGTATTTCTGGGAGCACGACAACGGCGCCGACACCCGCCCGACGATGCAGATCAATGCGCTCGCGCCCATGTACATCGCCCGCGAGTTTCTGCCGGCGATGATTGCGAGCGGATACCGCGAATCACGCATTGTAAACATCGCGTCGGCCGCCGGCACCCTCAGCACCCCCCGCATGAGTGTCTATGCCGCCTCGAAAGCGGCCCTGATCGGCTGGAGCGATTCGCTGCGGCTCGAACTAGTGCAGCAGGGCCACGGGCAGGTCAAGGTGACCACGGTGTGCCCGAGCTACATCGACACCGGCATGTTCACGGGGGCGCGCGGGCCGTTGCTCACCCCACTGATGACGCCGGGATACGTGGTGGATCGGGTCTGGCGGGCGATGCTCGCCGGCAAGCCGCAGCTGTTACTGCCGTGGACGGTGAATCTGTCGAAGGTGCTCCGCGGCGTGTTGCCGCTGACCGCGTGGGACGCCGTCGCCGGCCGTGTTTTCGGCGTTTACCGGTCAATGGATCGCTGGGTCGGCCACGGATAACGTTCTGCGGCGCCGCCGGGGTGACAGAATCAAGGCAGACAAGCGCTCGCGGCGGGCCGACCGGTTCGCGGCCAGCACACCATCCGACGTCGCATCAGCGTTGACGTGAGCCGAAACAATCGGGGACACCATCACTACCACGCACCATCACCACACGCCGGATTCTCTGCTCAAAGTCCTTGGAAATCGAGATGCGCTCGCTCTCGGCTTCGGAGCCATGATCGGCTTCGGCTGGGTCGTGCTGACCGGCGGCTGGATCAACGACGCCGGCACGCTGGGTGCCGTCACGGCCATGATCGCCGGCGGCATCATCATGGGCATCGTCGGCCTCACCTACGCCGAGCTGACCGCGGCCATGCCCAAGGCCGGCGGCGAACACAACTTTTTGCTGCGAGCCATGGGGCCGCGCTGGTCGTTCGTCGGATCCTGGGCAATCACCGGCGGCTACGTCACCATCGTGGCGTTCGAAGCCGTGGCACTGCCACGCACGGCCGGGTACCTCTTTCCCGACCTGAGTCAGATTCCGCTCTGGCAGATCGCCGGCGAGCAGGTGTATTTGACCTGGGCGCTGGTGGGAGCGGTGGCCGCCGTCGTGATCACGGGCATCAACATCCGTGGTGTGAAACTGGCCGGTGTCGTGCAGACCTTCGTCGTATTGTTCCTGCTGATCGTCGGCGCGATGCTCGTGCTCGGGTCGTTCACCGGTGGTTCGACCGTGCACATGGAACCGTTTTTCACGGGCGGCATGGGCGGATTCTTCGCCGTGCTCGTCGTGGTGCCGTTTCTCTTCGTGGGTTTCGATGTCATTCCGCAGTCGGCCGAAGAGGTCAATGTGGCGCCGCGACAGATCGGCAAGCTTGTCGTCGTCGCTGTGATTCTTGCGACTATCTGGTACGTCATGATCGTACTCACCACCTCGTCGTCGATGCCGGCTGCCGCCATCGGCCAGGCCGATATCGCCACAGCGGATGCTATGGGCGCCTTGTTCGGCAGCGATGTCATGGCGAAGGTGCTCATCGCCGGCGGAATCGCCGGAATTCTCACTTCGTGGAACTCCCTGCTGCTCGGCGCTTCACGCCTGATGTTCTCCATGGCGCGTTCGGGCATGCTGCCGGCCTGGTTTGGCAGGCTGCACCCCAAGTTTCGTACCCCCACCAACGCGCTCTCCTTCATCGGTGCCCTGTCGTTTGTGGCGCCGTTCTTCGGCACGCAGATGCTCGGCTGGCTCGTGGATTCCGGTGCCCCGAGCATCGTCATGGCCTACATTCTGGTGGCCGTCGCCTTCGTGGTGCTGCGCCGCTGCGAACCGAAAATGGACCGCCCGCTGCGCGTGGGCGGCAAGGGTAATGGCGGAGTCGTGATCGGCGTCGCCGCTGCCGCCCTGTGCTTGGGCCTGCTCAGCCTGTATATGCCCGGGATGCCGGCGGCGCTGTCGTTCGAGCCTTGGGTGTTATTCGGGCTGTGGTGGGTCGGCGGCGTCTTCTTCTACCTGCGCATTCCGGCCGGAATCGCGCCCGGTCACGACGCCGAGGAGCGCCTGCTGGAGCGCCTGGGCGCGCGCCGCTCCTGACTCGGGTCGCCCGGTTCGGGTGTGGGAGAACCGGGCAGCGGTTTGTTTCTGCCCGGAGCAGGAGAGGAAGAGGGATCAGAGACTGTTGGTCGCGAGCCAGCTGATCAGTACGCGCTGAAACTCCAGCGGATGCTCGACGCTCGGCAGGTGCGCGGTGTCGCGGAACGTGCATCCGCTGGCCTGCGGCAGCATCTCCAACAAGAACTCGTACTGCGCCAGCGATGACGTGACGTCGAGCTCACCCACAGTGACCAGCGCGGGAACGTCGATGTCACTCACCCGGTCGAGCGCCGGCGGCTCCAACGGAATCAGGATCGGCGCTTCCGTGGCGTGGATGACGTTGCGCAGATTCAGTTCCTGCGCGAGGACCAGAAAAGCGGGATCTACGTCGGCCGCCTTGCGCGTGGGTCCAACCGCCCACAGCGCAACCTCGAGCCGCGCCAGCCGCGGCCACTGGCGGGCTTCGAAGGCCGCATCCAGCTTGTCGAACAGGGCATCTTCCTTCTCGGTGAGTTCCACATCGGGAAACCCGCTGGGCCCTGACCCGATCGTCACGATGCCCGCGACTCGCTCGGGCGTCGCCACGGCGAAGTCGATCGCGATCGTGCCTCCGCGTGAGCAGCCGATCAGGGTGGCGCGAGCGACGCCGAGATGATCGAGCAGCGCCGTGGCATCCGCTCGGTTGGAGAATTCCACATTCTCGGCCGTGGTCTGACCGAAACCACGGGTGTCGAAGCGGATGACGTAGTGGTGCGCTGCGAGGGCGGCTACCTGCGGATCCCACATGCGCAGGGTCGCGATGCCCGCGTGAATCAGCAGCAGGGCTGGCGAGGCGGGGTCTCCCTGAGTCTCGTAGTAGAGGGAAGCGCCAGGAACGTCGAGTCGGGGCATGCTTGGATCGTAGCAACGTCGATCGCACGACCGAAAGGGCCGCGCGGGAGATCAGCTGAGTGAACCCGTAGGCTCAACTAAATGGGCGGTGTTCTGGTCGGGTTTTCGATTATCGGATTTGTGATCCTGATCGGGTACTTCGCCGAGCGATTCAGTCTGGTCGGGGCGGGCGCCGGCCGGGTGCTCAACCGCATGGCGTACTTCGTCGCGACCCCCGCGCTGCTGTTCACCGTGCTCTCGCACGCTGACGTCTCGGTGCTGTTCTCCGAGTTTCTGGCCGCCATCGTCTGCACGGTCCTCGTGGGCGCTTTGCTCTATGTGGTGGCGTCCCGCTTGTTCTTTCGCACTCCGTTGGCCGAGACGGTGCTGGGTGCGTCGAGCGCGACCTACATCAATGTCAACAACATCGGATTGCCGGTGGCCATCTATGTGCTCGGCAGTGCCCAGTATGTGGCGCCAGTGGTGCTGCTGCAGCTGGTGATTCTGGCCCCGACCATTCTGGCGATTCTCGACCTGGCCACCCACGGCCGGGCATCCCTGCGATCGATCCTCACCCAACCGTTTCGCAATCCGATGATTCTCGCCTCACTCGCCGGTGTGGTCGTTGCGGTGTCCGGCATCACCCTGCCGGACCCGGTACTGGCACCGTTCGAGCTCATCGGCGGAGCAGCCATTCCCATGGTCTTGCTCTCGTTCGGCATGTCCCTGCACGGCCAGCGCCTGCTGCAGGCAGGCACCGGCCGCAAACAGGTCGTCGTGGCCACGGTGATCAAGGTCGTACTGGCACCGATCATCGCGTACCTGTTCGGTCATTTCGTGTTCGATCTCGACGGCGCCCAGCTGTTCGCGGTCGTCGCCGTGTCGGCCCTGCCGACCGCGCAGAACATTTTTAACTTCGCCTCGCGTTACGACCGGGCGATCGTCGTCACCCGCGACACCGTGTTACTCACGACGATCCTCTCAATGCCGGCATTGATCGTCGTCGCGGCCCTGCTGGCGTGACTGCGCTTTAGCGCGACTGGTCCACAACGGGATTCTGCAGAACACCGATCCCCGGGATGCGACACTCCGCGACATCCCCCGGCCGAACCTGCACCGCACCGGGCGTTCCGGTCGAAATGATATCGCCGGGATAGAGCGGCATGACCTTGCTGTGAAAGCTGATGAGGAAAGCCGGGTCGTAGCGCATGTTTGAAACGGTGTTACTGCGATGAACGGCACCGTTGATGACCGTTGACACCGTGACGTCGGCCAAAGAATCGTAGGACTCAAACACTTCTGACAACGGAACGATGCCCGGCCCGAAGGAGAAGAACCCGGGAAAGTTCTTCGACCGCGTCAGAAACCGGGGATTTCTCTGCAGGATATCTTCGGCCGTCTGGTCGAGGAGCGGAACCACGCCGGCCACATAGCCCAACGCATCGTCCGGTTCAACGTTGCGGCAGTATCGTCCGATCACGATGCCCAGTTCGGCCTCAGCGGTGGTGCGGATGCTTTGCCAGGGGATCGGGATGTTCTCGCCCGGACCGATGATGGTGTGGTCGCCCTTGATGAACGAGGCTGGCTCGTCCGGTACGCCCTCGGCGAGATCCGACGCATGTTCCACATAGTTCAATCCGATGCCCCACAACATGCGGGGGTGCCGATACGGCGCACCGAACGTCACGGAATCCGTCGGGCGAAAGATCGAAGCGTCAGCGGCGAGAGCTGCCGCCTCGATCGCATCCGCTGTGCCCGCAGTCAGGACCTCAAGCACGTCGCCCGTGAAGCCCGGCAGGAGATCGCGAATCAGCGCTGCTCCGCGGTCAGGAAGGATGACGGCGGCGATTTCAAACGAACCTTCACGAACAGTACAGAGACGCATGGGCAGCCTTTCACGTAGCGCGAAATGTGGTCTACAGGGTGAAGCGGGGGGCGACCAACACGCTTGGTCACCCCGCGGATCAGGCCGTGGCGCTGTGTGAGACTGCCGGTTCGGCTGTCTCGGCGGCCCGACGCCGACGCCCGATCAGGTGCACGACGATTCCCAGCACGATCATGCCGACCCCGATGGCCATGGGGAGGAGGGACAGGGTGACGAGCGGCAAGGCACCGCCACCGATCAGGAGCCGCTCCGGCAACTTCGCCGGGCCCCAGAGCCAGCCGCCGGTTGCGACAGCGAGAGCGGCGACAGCCAGCAGGGAAGTCACAGTCGCCAGCACGATTGACCAGACCCCACCCTGCAGGAGCAGGCCGATCCCGGCCTCGGACAGCACGAATACGAATGGCACCAGGAAGGCCGTGAGGGTGTACTTCCAGGTCAGCCACATCGTCGTGATGGGTTTGCCACCGGTAATAGCGGATGCTGCGAACGGCGACAGCGCCGTCGGCGGGGACACCTCGCTGAGCACCGAGTAGTAGAAGATGAACATGGCCGCGGCGAATGCCGGCACACCGACGTCCTGCAGGGCCGGACCGATGATGACCCAGGAGATGATGAAGCTCGCCGTGACCGGAACGGCCAGGCCGAGCAGGGTGACCGCGACAGCGGAGAGGATGGCCGTCAGCAGCAGGTTGCCGCCGGCGGCGGACACGATGATGCCCGCCAGCTTCAGCCCGAGGCCGGTGAGAGTGAGCACGCCGACGATGAGGCCGGCCGCGGCCATCACGGGGATGATCGACATGGCGCCGGCGGCTCCCGTGGCCAAGGCGTCCCAGATTCGACGTGGCGTCATCCACGACGAGCGATCAAAGAAGCTCAGCACGAGGGCAAGCACCGTGGCGTAGACAACGGCGCGGAACGGCGTCATCCCGAACGACATGAACACCACGATCGCAGCGAGCGAACTGAAGTGGTAGCCGAACCGCAGCAGGAGCTTGCCGATCGGCTTCACCTCCATCTTCACGTCGGTCGTCTTGAAGCGGCGCGAGTCCATTTCAATGGAGAGGATGAGTCCGAAGTAGTACAGGATCGTCGGAATGATGGCCCAGATCAGCACCTGCAGGTAAGAGACGCCGAGCAGAGCAGCGATGATGAAGGCCGCAGCACCCATCATCGGCGGAGCCATGATCGCGCCGATACCGGCAGCCGCGAGTAGGGCGCCGCCGTGCTCGCGCGGGTAGCCGGCACGGCGCAGCAGTGGCCAGGAGATTCCACCGAGGGTCACCGTGGTGGCAACGCCGGAACCGGAAACTGTGCCGAGCAGGAAGCCGGCCAGGGTGACAGTGCGACCAGGGCCTGCAGCGGATCGTCCAAAGGCTGCGAACGAGAGATCGATGAAAAATTTGCTCGCCCCGGAACCGGTCAGGACGGCGCCGTACAGGGTGAACAGAATCACGAAGGTGGCCGCCACATTGGTGGGAACGCCGAACAATCCCTGGGTGCCCATAATGTTGTGACCGACGAGGCGGGACCAGTCGAACGATGAGGTGCCGAACACGCCCGGAATATAGGAACCCCAATGGGCGTAGGCGAAGAAGACAATGACGGCAATGGGGATCATCAGACCCACGGTGCGGCGCGCGGCTTCGAGAGTCACCAGAATGGCGAGCGTGCCCATGATGACGTCGAGGTCGGTGGGAATGATCGCCCGACGAAAGAATGCGTCCCAGTCGGAGATGATGTACGCAAAGGGCACAACCGCGACCACGGCGAGTAACCAGTCCGCGACGCGGGGGTTGTCTTTCGCGCCCGGGGCCTTGGCCTTGTTCTTGCTGCCCCAACCACGGTAGGCGAGAAAGGTGGCCGACAGGGCGAGCATCAGGAATGCGGGGAGGTAGAACTGCGAGGCCATCGGGTTGAAAACCCAGTACAGACCGAACAGGGAAAGAGCGACCCCCATGATCTTGACCACGAGCTGGGGAACACCGCTGAGCTTGCGCGCGGGTATTTCAGCATCGAACTCCGCGAGTAGCGCTTCCTCATCGATTTTGGGATCGGCCTCGTCGAGCAGGTCCGATGCGGTGCCGCCCGGTGCGCTCGGCGGTGATTTGGTGTTGACGGCTGCGCTGCCGCCCGTTTCCTGGGTCATGGTGTCTCCTCGATCTCAAGTACTAGGTAGGGGGCGGCATCGTCGACAAGCTGCCAGAGTGCGTAGGGCGACGACCCGGGAATGTGAATGGTTCGTTCGCCGAGGTCGGTTGCCGCGATCGAGAGCGCCTCGAACACGGCCGGATGCCTGGGGTCCGGCTCGACGACATAGGCGCGTCGGTCGCCGGGCGATGCGCGGCGCGGAGCGTCGGGCACGGCGTAATACTCTTCGATCACGGCCAGCTGATCGGCCGCTATTTCGACCAGTTCGTATTTTCCGTCGGCGGCAACGACGTAGCGTTCCTCAGCCATGGTCTGGTAGATCGAATTGCGATAGCTGACGGAGAACGAGTCTCCGTTCAGCGGAAGGCTGGCCAGCACGTCGCCGTCCTGGTCACGGACCACGATCATCCGTTCGCCGCCCCCGTCGGCGCTGGCGCCGACCGGCCCGAAGGCGGTGACGAGGCCGAAAGCGCCGACGGTGAGTGTGACGAGCGCCGCCGCGATGGCAACGGCTGGCTTGCGCATCGCGGTTTAGCTGGCCTGGTCGAAGTACGTCTGGGCGCCCGCGCAGGTGGTGATGTAGGGAACGTTACCGGCCGTCGCGGCGTCCAGTTCCTCGGCTGCCGGATGCACCTGAATCAAGGCTTCCTTATTGTCGAAGATGGCTGCCGTGATCTGCTCCTGCAGGGTCTCGTCCATGTCATTGCTGGCGACCAGCAGGTTCGGCGAGACGATCACCGACACGGCTTCGGTCTGGCCCTCGTAAGTGTTGGCCGGGATGTCCTGTTCGACGTAGTAGGCACCGAATTCGGTGGCGAGAGCATCGGCGTATTCGCCGAAGTTCACCAGCACCATGTCGCCGGTGCTGGCATAGTCGACCAGCGCACCGGTGGGGAGGCCGCCAGACCAGAAGCCGGCGTCAATCGTGCCGTCGCGCAGTGCGTCGGCGGTCTCGGCGGCGCCGAGCTGGCGGCGGTCGATGTCGGTCTCTACGTTGATGCCGGCGGCTTCGAGAATGCGGACGGCGCCGACTTCGGTGGCCGAGGACGGGGATCCGACGGAGACGCGCAAGCCCTTCATGTCTTCAACGCTTTCAATGCCGGTGCCGGACGAGGTGACCAGCTGCATGTAGTTGTTGTAGAGGTTACCGAGCGAGCAGATGTCGGCAGGATTGTCCGCGAAGGAACCGACACCATCCACGGCATCGGAGACCACATCGCCCACCACGAGGGCCAAGTCGGCCGCGCCTGTCTGGATCAGAAGCAGATTGTCGACGGATGCGTTCGTTTCCTGGACGGTGGCGCTATACCCCTCGATGTCGTTGCCGATCATTGTGGCGATACCGCCACCCAGCGGGTAGTACACACCGCCGGTGCCCCCGGCCGCAATGGACAGGGCGGTGGAGCCGCCGGCCGCGCCGCCGCCGTCACTGCAGGCGGTGAGAAAGAGGGCCGGTACCGCGAGAGCGGCAATGGCAATGCGTACTGTGCGTCGTTGCGGGATTGAACGAGAGCGGATGGTCATGAGCTGTGTGCTCCAAACTTCATTGGTTCGAGCGGGCTTGGGAATGTGATCATCCCTCTGTACATTTATACATTCGTCGTACCATCTACGTCAACAAACCCGAATTATCGGCATGTAATTCCTCAACATTGACAGGATTGTCTAAATTTCGTACAGTCGGGATCAATGCAGTTAGTGCGAACCCAATCAATTCGATGGACAGGAACCCAATGAAGCTGGCCATCATCGGTTGTGGCGAGGTCGGACGGCTCTATGCTGCCGCCGCGGCAGCGGCATTCGACGTGGTGCTGTGCGATTCGTTCCCCTCATCGCAAGCCCGGGAATGCGCCCGGCACCTCGACGTCGAGTTGAAGGAAACCATTGGCGAGTGGCTCGGCGAGGTAGATCGGGTCTGGGCCTGCGTGCCCGGCGATGTCGCAGACAGCGCGGCCGAAGCCGCCCTGCCTTTTCTTCGTGCCGACACGGTCTACGTCGATCTGAGTACCGCGACCACCGCGGGCAAGAAAGAAATGGGCCAGCGGATGTCCGCCAGGAACGTCGCGTATGTCGACGCCGCGATCATGGGCGCCATCGCACTCACCGGGTTGCAGACCCCGATCCTGCTCGCCGGGCCTCGAGCGGAAACCGCGCTGGCCGATTTCGCGACGATTCAGGCCCCGGCCCGTGCACTCGCCGATGGTGAGCCGGGCGATGCCATGACGTTGAAGCTTTTGCGCACGGTGCTCACCAAGGGGCTGGAAGCACTCGGAGTGGAATGCCTGATCGCGGCCGAGAGCCAGGGTGTTCGGGACGAGCTGTACCTGGTTCTCGAAGACATCAACCAGGCCGGATTCACGCAATTTCTCAACGCCATCGTGCGCACGCACGTGATGCACGCCGAGCGGCGATCCCATGAGGTTCATCGGGCCATCGACCAGCTGAATGACATCGGCCTGCCGGGAACGGTACTCGCCGGCACCTCAGGGCGTTACGAGCAAACGATTCGTTCCCTGCGCGAGAACCCGGCACCTCCGGGCACGGCAGATCACATTGACTCAGCGGTAGCTTGGCTGCTCGAATCCACGCTCGCGCGCAACGAGAACTGACCGCCGGCACGTCAACGAAAGGATCACCATGGACCTAGGAATCGGAACGAAAACGGCACTCGTGCTGGGTGCCGGCGGTGGCCTGGGAGGAGCCATCGCCCGCGCCCTGGCCGCCGAGGGCGTTTCTGTCGCTGTCGCCAGCAGAACCCTGGCGGGGGCCGCTGCCACCGTCAGCGCCATCACCGACGCCGGAGGCCGAGCCGAAGCCTTCGCCTGGGACCTCGCCGATCTGGTCGAGATGGACCGACAGGTCAGCCTGATTGAACAGCGCCTGGGCGGAATCGACATCCTCATCAATATGACCGGCGGACCCAAACCAACGCCGGTCAGCGGAGTACCCGCCGCAGAGTGGACCAGCTACTTCCAATCGATGGTCCTTCCGGTGATCGCACTGACCGATCGAGTGCTTCCCGGAATGCGCGAACGACAGTGGGGTCGCATCATCACGAACACGAGTTCGGGAGTGATCGCCCCCATCCCGAATCTGGGATTGTCGAATGCCCTGCGGTCGACCCTGGTCGGGTGGTCAAAGACCCTGGCACGCGAAGTCGGTGGCGATGGCATCACCGCGAACACCGTGCTGCCCGGCCGCATCCTTACTGGCCGCATCGCCTTTCTCGACGAAGCGAAGGCGACACGCGAGAATCGTGCGGTGGCCGACGTGACCGCCGAGAGCGAAGCCGCTATTCCGCTCGGCCGCTACGGCACCCCCGATGAGTACGGCAAAACGGTCGCGTTCCTGGCCAGCGAGGCGGCTTCCTACATCACCGGGTCGACCATTCGTATTGATGGAGGATTGATCGCCAGTGTCTGAGCGGATGACTGCGCACACGGCTAGCACGATGGCGAAGGTGGGAGCATTTTCGCGTTCTACCGCCGGGGTCTACGCCATCGCCCCCACCCCCTTCCTCGAGGACGGGGCGGTGGACTACGTCTCGCTCGACCGCCTGATCGAGTTCTACAACGAGTCTGGTGTCGATGGGCTGACCGTTCTGGGACAGCTCGGCGAAGCACCGAAGCTCTCGGCCGAGGAAGCCGTGCGGATCGCCACGCGGTTCGTGGAACGCACGACCTTTCCCATCATCGTCGGAGCGTCCGCACCGGGCTTTGCGGCGATGCAGGCCCTAACGGCGGCCGTGATGGATGCCGGAGCGGCGGGCGTCATGATTGCCCCACCCGTTTCGCTGCGCACCGACGATCAAATCGTGGGTTACTACGCGGGTGCCAGTGCGGCCATCGGCGCCGAAACACCGTTCGTTATCCAGGATTACCCGCTGACCTTCTCGGTGGTGATGACGCCCCAGGTGATTCGACGGATTGCCCTCGAGAACGACAACGCCCTCATGCTCAAGCACGAGGATTGGCCGGGGCTCGAGAAGATCACCACCCTGCGCGGCTATGAAGCTGACGGCAGCATGCCTCGGCTGTCGATCCTCTGCGGCAATGGCGGCCTCTTTCTGGACTTCGAAACGGAACGTGGTGCCGACGGCGCCATGACCGGCTATTGCTTTCCGGAAATGCTCGTCGACACGGTGGCGTTGGCCGCTGCGGGGAACCGCGACGCGGCCCACGACCTGTTCGACGCCCACCTGCCGCTAATTCGTTACGAGCAGCAGCCGGGAATCGGTCTGGCGGTTCGCAAGTACGTCTTCGCGCGCCGTGGTGTTCTCGCTTCCGCAGCCCAACGGTCACCGTCCGGCCGAATGACAGAAACAACCAAGGCCGAGGTTGATTACCTGCTGGAACGTTTGTCGCACCATGACCCCCGGGCGAAAATGTCGCGAGAACACTGACGCTAAGCTACAGCTGCTGTACAGCAGCCGAGTCAACTGAGAACGGGAAGAACAATGGCAGGTGCAGACGACAGCGTTTACGCGGTGGTGCGGGGCCGCATCGTGTCGGGTGCCTATCCACCAGGCCAGCACCTGCTCGAGTCCGTTCTCACCGCTGAGCTCGGCGTCAGCCGTTCTCCCGTGCGTGCGGCCTTGCGCCGGTTGACCGAGGAAAGTCTGGTCATCACGGAACCCCATCGGGGTGCTTTCGTGGCGCAGCTGACCCGCTCGGACATCGACGAAGTCTTTGACCTGCGACAAAATTTGGAGTCCAAAGCGGCGGGGCTGGCCGCGCTCATCCGCTCGGACGATGAAGCCGATGCGTTGTTTGAATCGGTGCGGGCGATGGAGGCGATCATTGAAGCGCGGTCGCCGAGCTATCGCGCGGAACTCCTGACGAACAACCAGGAGTTCCACGATCTCATTCTGGCGGCGGCCAGAGCCCCCCGACTGGTTCAGATCGTGCGCACGCTCACGGCGTCGTCACTGTCGCTGGGTACCTTCTATTACTACTCCGACGAGGATATCGCCCGCAGCGTGGCGTTTCACCGTGATCTCGCCGTCGCCATCCTGAAACAGCACCCCGAGGTGGCGGCCGCGCTCATGGCTGCCCACCTCGGCATCGCCCATCACGCTTTCGTCGACCGCAGATTCGGCGACGCGCGCGCCTAGCGCCGTTCAACGGGAAGGGGCTAACCGTGGTCTTCGCCGTCGATCCGGCCCGTGACGCCGGTGTCCACCATTGTGCGGGTCGCATCGGCTGACCCGTAGGTCCAGAGGATGCGCATGGGGTTGACCAGCGACGCATTGCGAAAGTGATGCGGAATATCGGCGGGAACAAAGGTGGTGTCGAAGGTCGACAACCGTGTGTCAACGCCGTCGATGTTCACGACTGCTTCACCCTGAACGACGACCACGCTCTCGATACAGTTGTGGCTGTGGTGGCCGATCGCTGCCCCAGGTTCGAAGGTCGTCAGGCCATTGAGAAAAGTGTCTGCGCCAATCGCTTTGGTGACGAGAGCAACAGTGGATGCGCCGTTGCCGCGATCCCGCGCCGGCAGGGCGGCCGGAACCAGAATGCGCGGCAGCACCACGCGCGTCGGCTCGGTCATCGTAGGGCTGCCAATTCATCGGCAACAGCCCGGCCGATTTCCAGCCCGGCCGTCGCGGCGGGGGATGGCGCATTCAGCACGTGAATTTGCCGGGGGGCGCGTTCAAAGTAGAAATCGTCGACCAGGCTGCCGTCTCGTCGCATGGCCTGAGCGCGTACTCCGGCGTGGGTGGGCACCAGACTGTCGTCGGCCAGTGCGGGAACGAGCTCGCGCAGGCTCGCCAGAAAGCGCTTCTGCGACAGGGAACGGGCGACCTCATCGAGTCCGTTTCGCCAGAACTTCTTGCCCAACTTCCACAAACCTGGCCATCTGGCGCTTTCCCAGGTATCCCGGGGGTTGATCTGAAGCCAGGTATAGCCTTCGCGGGCGAGGGCGAAGACGGCATTGGGTCCGGCGTGAACGCCCCCCTTGACCATTTTGGTCAGGTGCACTCCGAGGAACGGAAACGCCGGGTTCGGCACCGGATAGATGAGGCCGTTCACCAGGTGCGTCGACTCGGGCGTGAGCTCAAAGTATTCGCCCCGAAACGGAATGATCCGCACGTCGGGTTTCAGGCCGGCCAGACTGGCGACCCGGTCGCTGTGCAGTCCGGCGCAGTTCACGAACTCGTCGGCGCGATATTCCGCCACTTTCGTGGTGACCGTCACCGCGTCCGGATGGGTCGTCACGCCGACGATCTTCTGGTCGAAGAGAACTTCACCGCCGCCCTGCTCGATCAGCCGACGCAGTGCGGCGCACACGCCGCGATAGTCCACGATGCCGGTGGATGGCACCTTCAACGCGGCCACGGCGTTGACGTGAGGCTCAACCTCGCGCGCCTCGGACGCGCTGACGATGCTGCAGCCCACTCCGTTGGCCTGGCCGCGTTCGTAGAGTCGTTCCAACGCTGGTATCTGAGACGCACTCGTGGCGACAACGAGTTTTCCGCAGATATCAATGGCGACTCCGTTGTCTTTCGCGAAGCGCTCCATTGAAATGGCCCCGGCCTGGCCCAGCGTCGCCTTCAGGCTTCCGGGGGTGTAGTACAGGCCGGAGTGGATGACGCCGGAATTGTTGCCGGTCTGGTGCGCCGCAACGCCGCGTTCCTTCTCCAGCACGGTCACGCGGTGGCCTCGGCGCGTGAGCTCGTACGCGGTGGAAAGTCCGACGATGCCCGCTCCGGCGACGATGACGTGAGTCTTCATTGATTCGATCCCGCCTATAGTTTGCTTACTGAGAGCATACTATAGTGAAATAATGCACCCGATCAATCCACTGTCTGCCGTCTCCTCGCCGCCGACCGCGCCCAGCCTTCCGATCATCGACTCGGATGATCGCTACTACCTGCGCCGGGTGTTCTGCGTGGGGCGCAACTATGCCGATCACGCGCGCGAACTGGGTAACGACCCCGATCGGGAGCCCCCCTTCTTCTTCGCCAAGCCGGCCGATGCCGTGTTCGCCGTCGACGAGGGTGTTCCGGAGTTCGGGATCGCCCCGCACAAGGTGCCCTACCCGCCGCAGACCGCCAATCTGCACTACGAGATGGAACTCGTCGTGGCGATCGGCGCCGGCGGCAGCGATATCACGGTAGCGGATGCCCTCAGTTACGTCTGGGGCTACGGCGCCGGGATCGACCTGACGCGCCGCGACCTCCAGGACGAGGCCAAGGCGCTGAAGCGGCCGTGGGATCTCTCCAAGGGGTTCGACTTCTCAGGCCCCTGCACCCCCCTTGTGGCAGCAGCCCGAATCGGCCATCCGGCTGCCGGAACCGTGTGGCTGAGCGTGGATGGCGACAGTCGCCAGCACGGCGATCTCGCCGACCAGATCTGGTCCGTTCCGGAAGTGGTCGCGTCGCTGTCGCGCTTCGTCACCCTCCGGCCGGGCGATCTGATCTTCACCGGCACTCCGGCCGGAGTGGGCGCCATCGTGGCCGGCAACGAGGTTCGTGGTGGTGTCGACGGAATCGGCGAGCTGAGCTTTCGCGTCGTCTGACCCGGCGAATCGCCGCTATTCGTTCGCGAGGATGGTTTTGCGATCACTGAGAGCGCGCAACCGGGCGCTCTCGATGTGGTGGCGCATCAGGTCGGCAGCGGCTTCGGGCGCACGCGCCACGAAAGCATCGTAGATCTGCCGGTGTTCTGCAGCAGCGAACCGGGCATCCGCTGAACCGAGTTTCACGAACAGGCGAAAGCGCTGCACCTGACCGCCGAGGGACCGATAGGCCCCCTCGAGAAAGGGGTTCGCCGACTGCTCGGCGATGAGAGAGTGAAAATCCTCGTCAGCCGACCAGTACTCCCGAAAGGAACGCACCACCTGGGACTCCGAGAGGCGCAGCAGGTCATCGATCGGCACCAGGAGTTTCGCGAGGAACTCCGGCGTCACCCGCCGGCCAGCCTCCAGAGCCAGGGCCGGCTCGAGCACGAGCCGGGCTTCCATCAGCTTATCCAGCTCGACTTCGCTGAACAGCGGTGCCACGAAGTAGCCCCGAAGAGCTTCGCGATGCACGAGCCCGGTGTGTTCGAGACGGGCGAGCGCCTCGCGGATCGGAGTCTGGCTCACCTCGAACTCGCGCGACAGCGTGGGAATGTTCAGCGCGGCACCCGGATCGAACGTGCCGTTCATCAACTGGCCGAACAAGAGGGCGTAGACCTTGTCAGCGTGCGTTGTGCGTTCCGGTGCGTCGTCTCGTGCCATAGTAAAATCCTACCGGCTATAGTTTGGACGAGTTTGGTGCTCTAAGTCAGCAGGGCACGGAGCGCGTTCGTGGCGTGTCGCCGGTGATCGTCCAGGAGCTGGATCAGCCGGTCGGTGTCGCCGGCGGCGAAAGCCTCCACCATTTGCGAGTGTTCACTCTCCACGCGCTCCCGGTTGCTGGGGGTTTCGTAGTACAGCAGCCGGTAGGCCTCGGTCGAGTCCCACAGGGCTCCGACAATACGTTCCAGCCGCGGCAGCCCGGCTGCCGCCACCAGCACGAAGTGAAACCGTCGATTGGCTTCGGTCATCGCCAGGAGGTCGCCACCGTCGCTGGCGATTTCGACCGCGCGGGCAGCGTCGCGAAAATCGCTCAGCACGCCGGCCGGCGGATTGGCCATGGTCGTGCGCACGGCTTCGGTCTCGAGCAGCTGCCGAAGTCGGTAGACCTCCAGCAGGTCGCCCAACGACAACCGCGCCACCCGGTAGCCACGGTGCGGCTCGTGCACCACCCGACCCTCGGCTGCCAGCGTGTTCAGTGCCTCGCGAACCGGCACCCGGCTCACCCCGAGGCGTTCGGCGAGCGTGTCCTGGCGAAGCGGCTGGTCGGGAACCAGCTCGCCGACGACGATCAGCCGCCGCAGCTCCTTGAGGACGAATTCCGGGGCCGTCGATGGCCGGGGGCCGGTCACCGAGGGGGGAGTTAGTCGTGTCACGGTCATGACTCTAACCCACCCCTCACTCACACTTACTCAGCGGAAGGCCGCGATGCCGGTGATGTGCTGCCCGAGAATGAGGGTGTGCACCTCATCGGTACCTTCATAGGTGCGCACGCTTTCCAGGTTGTTCGCGTGGCGCATCGGGGAATAGTCCAGGGTGATGCCGTTCCCGCCGAGCATGGCCCGCGCTTCCCGGCAGACTTCGATGGCCTCCCGGCAGTTGTTCAACTTGCCCACCGAGATTTGGTGGGTCGACAGCGTTCCGAGGTCCTTGAGCCGCCCGATCTGCAGGGCCAGCAGGGTTCCCTTGTTGATTTCGAGTGCCATATTGACGAGTTTCTGCTGGGTCAGCTGGTAGCCGGCGAGCGGCTTGCCGAACTGCATCCGCTCGCGAGAGAAGTCGAGAACGGTCAGGTAGCTGTCTCGGGCAGCGCCCATCGCGCCCCAGATGATGCCGTAGCGCGCCTCGTTGAGGCACTCGAATGGTCCGCGCAGACCGCGAGCCTTCGGCAGCATCGCTGACTCCGGCAGTCGCAGGTCGGTGAGCTGGATTTCGCACTGGATCGACGCCCGCATCGACAGCTTCGGCTCGATCGGGGTCGCGACGAAGCCGGGAGTGTCGGTGGGCACGATGAACCCGCGGATACCGTCTCCGGTCATCGCCCAAATGATGGCCACCTGGGCCACCGAGGCGAGTCCGATCCACCGTTTCGTGCCGTTCAGCACCCAGTCGGAGCCATCACGATGGGCGAAGGTGGTCATGCTTCCCGGGTCAGACCCGGCCGTCGGCTCGGTCAGGCCGAAGCAGCCGATGATCTCACCGGCGGCCATGCGGGGCAGCCACTCGTTCTTCTGCTCCTCGGAGCCGTGCTTGTGAATCGCGCTCATGGCGAGGGAGCCCTGCACGCTCACGAAGGTGCGCAGCCCGGAATCGCCTGCCTCCAGTTCCATCGCCGCGAGGCCATACTCCACCGACGTGCGCCCGGGGCAGCCGTAGCCCTTGAGGTGCATGCCGAGAAGACCGAGCTTGGCCATTTCCGGCACAATTTCGAGCGGAAAAATCGCCTTCTCGTACCAATTCGCAATGTTTGGTTTGATCGACGAGTCGACGAAGGAACGAACTTCTCCGCGCAGGGCGATCTCGGTGTCGGTGAGCAGGGATTCAATGCCGATGAGATCTGAGGTGTCAAGCATGGGCTGTCCTTCTGGTCGTGGTGGTTGCTGTGGTGTTGAACGTGGCTCCGGCGTGTTCGCCGAGCAACGGTGGCGGTCGCAGATAGCGCGCGGGGGTCTGGGAGAGGCGAATCGGGTTAGCGATCTGCCGACTGGTACGGGAGCCGTCTGTCACGTCCACGACGGGAGCAAGGCCGAGCGTCGTGGCAAGCTCGAGCGCTTCGAGAATCGAGTTCACCTTGCCGGCCGGTACTCCGGCCAAGAGCAGAGCGGCCGACCACTCTGCGGCAGGCCGATGCTGCAAGCGCTCCTCGAGCAGTTCCTTGAGCGCAGCCCGGTGGGCCAGACGCTCGGTATTGCTGCCGAAACGGTCGTCGTCGGCCAGCTCGGGCAGACCGAGTACGCGCACCAGGTTGACGAATTGTTTGTCGGTGCCGACCGCTACGGCGATCGGGCCATCCTGGGTGCTGAAGGTTTCGTAGGGCGCAATGCTCGGGTGTGCGTTTCCCATTCGGCGCGGCGCCGTTCCGGTGGCGAGCGTGCTCGACGACTGGTTGACCATGCCGGCCAGCAGCGAGGAGAGCAGGTTCACCTCCACGCGTTGCCCCTGCCCGGTGCGATCGCGCACCCGCAGTGAGGCGAGGATTCCCACGACGGCGTTTTGGCCGGTGATCACATCGACGAGCGCGACGCCCACCTTGCTGGGCTCGGAATCGGGGGATCCGGTCACACTCATGAGACCACCGACGGCCTGCACCAGCAGGTCATACCCGGGAAGGTGAGCCCCGGCATCCGTACCGAAACCGGTGATCGAACAGTAGACCAGATCCGGTCGCTCCAGTCGGAGCGAAGCATCGTCAAGTCCGTACTTTTCCATCACGCCCGAACGAAAATTCTCGATCACCACGTCGGCGGCGAGGGCGATGCTGCGGGCTTCGGCCAACCCAGCTTCCGTGCGCAGGTCGCAGACGATGGATCTCTTGTTGCGGTTCACGCTGGCAAAGTAGGAGCCCATGCCGTTCGCGTCGACCGGCGGAACCCAGGCCCGGGTGTCGTCCCCGGCCGGGTGCTCGATCTTGATGACGTCGGCTCCAAAGTCGGCGAGCATCATGGAGGCGAACGGACCGGCCAATACCCGGGAGAAATCGGCGACCTTGATGCCGCCGAGCGGCGACCCGGTATCGGTGTCGATCATGAGGAGACCTCCGTGACGCCAGACGGAGCGGGAACGTCGAACGCGATCAATAGACCGGCCAGCAGCTGGTAATACCCGGCCAAGATGGTGATCTCGACCAGGCCGGCGTGGCCGTGATGCTGTTCCGCCCGAGCGTGGGTGGCCGCATCGACGGCGCGGTCTCGCACGAGCGCCAGCGCGAAGGCGAGAGCGGATGCCTCCGCCTCGGTGGCCGTCTCGGGCGTCACCCCCTGGGCAAGCGCCCGCAATTCAAGCGGCGTGATGCCGACCGTGGCCGCCACTCGGCTGTGGGCGTACCACTCGTACTCACAGCCATATACGGCGGCGATCAAGCACACCAGCAGTTCGCGGGTGCGGTTCTCGAGCGTGCCGGCAAAACGCAGCGAGGCACCGAGGGCCGAAACGGCCTGACCCAGGGCGGGGGAGTACAGCAGCGCGTTGAACGGGCCGGCCAGCAGCCCGTCATCGTCGACCACGAGGAACGGCCCGTCGCCGCGCGGGGGAGCGATGATGTCGTCGTAGAGGCGTCGCCCGGCGGGGTCGAGGTCGGACGGGGACAGCAGCGGAAGACGCCCGCCCTGTGCGTGTTCGATCACGGCCCGATCAGACAAGGGTCCGCCCGCCGTCGATGAACAGCACCTGACCGGTGACGAAGGCCGCCTGGCGTGAGGCCAGAAAGAGCATGGAACCGGTGAGGTCATCCACGGTGCCGAGCCGGCCGGCCGGCACCAGCTCGGTGTAGTGGTCCCGCATTCCGGGCCGGTCCAGGTGTGCGCGGGTCAGCTCGGTCTCGGTGTAACCCGGCGCGATGGCGTTGACCGTGACGCCGGAGGCGGCCCATTCGCGCGCCATCACCCGCACGAGTTGGTTGAGGCCGCCCTTGCTCGCCGCGTACGGCGCGTGGTCGGCGTGGGCGAGGGTGCTCGAAACCGAGGAGCAGAATACCTGACGCCCGTAGCCGGCATCGATCATGATTCGGGCGGCAGCCTTGCCGAGACGGAATGCGCTGGAGAGGTTGACGTCGAGGATGCGTTGCCAGTCGTCGTCGTTCAGGTCGAGCACGGGAACCCGATGGTTGATCCCCACGGCGTGCACGAGCACATCGAGGCCGCCGAGGCGTTCCACCACCGTGGCGACCACACTCTCGCATCCGGCCGTGGTCGTCAGGTCTGCCTGTACGCCGATGATGCGGGGATCCAGCTCGGCGAGACGCTCTGGGCTGAGATCGGCCACGACAACCTGGGCACCAACCTCCAGAAAGGCGAGAGCGCAGGCGGTGCCGATTCCCCCGGCACCCGCCACGAGAACGCGCTGGGTGGCGAGGCCGAGCCAGTCATTCGTCGTGCCGGTCATCGCGTGCTCCGGCCACAGGGTGCCGGAACGTGCGCCGGAGCGAGTGTCGGTTGGATTGCATCGTTGCAAAGACTCATTTGGATACTGTATCCAATTTGAGGCGGGAGTCAAAGACTCGGGCCTAAGAACTTTCGGAGCGCATTGTGCACAATACGACGCCGGTAGCATTGCTACCCATGCACACCGTCGTCGCACAGCCGCAATCTCTGGCCACCGCTCTGCGCTCCCGGGGGGTGCGGCATGTGCGCGACGACGACACGACGAGGGCGGCGTATTCCTCGGACGCTTCGCTCTACCGCGTCGTTCCGTCGGCCGTCGTGCTGCCGCGCGACGTCGATGACGTGGCCACGACGTTGGCGCTCTGCCTAGACCGGGGCATTCCCCTCACCTCGCGCGGCGCCGGCACGTCGGTGGCCGGAAACGCCATCGGTGCCGGCGTCATCCTGGATTTCAGCCGGTACCTGAACCAGGTCGTGTCGATTGACGCCGAGGCCCGCACGGCGGTGGTGCAGCCGGGAACGGTGCACGCCACCCTGCAGCAGGCGGCGCTCAAGCTCGGTCTGCGCTTCGGCCCCGACCCGTCGACGCACACCCGCTGCACCATTGGCGGCATGATCGGCAACAATGCCTGCGGTTCGCGCACCCTGGCCTACGGCCGAACCGCCGACAACGTGACCCACCTTGACGTGCTGACCGGAACCGGCGAACGGCTCTTTCTCGGGGGCGACGGCACCCCCGCCTCGCCCCAAACCGACGCCCTCCGCGAACTCGTGCGCGGTGAGCTCGGCACCATCCGCACCGAACTGGGCCGTTTCGGCCGCCAGGTCTCCGGCTATGCCCTCGAACATCTGCTGCCCGAGCGCGATTTCGACCTGCGGCGCGCGCTGGTCGGCAGTGAGGGCAGCCTGGCGATCGTCTTGGAAGCCGGCGTCAGCCTGGTCGCCGACGCCGCTCACAAGCGGATGGTCGTGCTCGGCTTCTCCGACATCGGTTCGGCCGGCGACGCGGTCATGGCCGTGCTGCCCTTTCAGCCGACCGCCTGCGAGGGGCTCGACTCGCGCATCGTCGATGTCGTGCGCACCCGAAAAGGCCGAGAGGCCGTTCCCGACCTTCCGGCCGGCACGGCCTGGCTGTTCATCGAGGTGTGCGGCGGAGACCCGCAGGAGGTCAGTGACCGAGCCCTGCGCGTGAGCCGGATCGATTCCGCGGTGGACGCGAGGGTGATCACCGACCCGCGCCAGGCCGCCCAACTGTGGAAGATTCGGGAAGACGGCGCCGGACTGGCCGGTCGGTCGCCGGTGGGGGCACCGGCCCATTCCGGCTGGGAAGACGCCGCCGTTCCGCCGGAGCGCCTCGGCGCCTACCTGCGCGACTTCGACGAGCTTCTCCGCGGGCATGACCTGGTCGGGTTTCCCTACGGGCACTTCGGCGATGGCTGCGTGCACGTCCGCCTCGATTTTCCCTTCGGCCGCGCCGACGGCCGGGCCCGATTCCGGGCGTTCATGACGGATGCGGCCCGGCTCGTGGCCAGCTATGGCGGGTCGCTCTCCGGCGAGCACGGCGACGGCCGGGCCCGGAGCGAGCTGCTACCCATCATGTACTCCGAGGCTGCGCTCGCCCTGTTCGGCTCGGTGAAGGCCATCATGGACCCGGACAACGTGCTGAACCCGGGGATCGTCGTGGATCCGCGCCCGCTGGATGCGGACATCCGCTCGGCGCACGCGCCGTCGGTGCGCACCGGGCTGGCCCTGTCCTATGCCTCTGACGGGGGCGACTTCAGCCAGGCCGTGCACCGCTGCACCGGAGTGGGCGTGTGTCGCGCCGAGAACACCGGCGACAGCGTGATGTGCCCCTCCTACCTGGCGACCCGGGAGGAGAAGGATTCCACGCGGGGCCGGGCCCGGGTGCTGCAGGAGATGATCAACCAGGGTGGCGCGAACTGGCGTTCACCGGAAGTGCACGATGCCCTCGATCTGTGTCTGTCCTGCAAGGGCTGCGCCTCGGATTGTCCGACCGGGGTGGACATGGCGGCCTACAAGGCGGAGGTGCTGCACCAGAGTTTCAAGGGTCGGCTGCGCCCGATCACCCACTACTCGCTGGGCTGGCTGCCGCGGTGGGCTCGCCTGGCCTCCGTCGCCCCGAAGCTGCTCAACCGGCTGGTGCGGCTGCCCCTGCTGAGCCGACTGGCTCTTTGGCTGGCCGGCATCGACCACCGTCGCTCGATCCCAACCTTCGCCGAACAGACCTTCACTGACTGGTTTCAGGCTCGCGAGCCGCGCCCTAGCGCCGAGAATGCGCGCCCGGTACTGCTCTGGGCGGATTCCTTCACGAACTATTTCACGCCGGAGGTGGGCCGTGCCGCAGTGCGGGTGCTGGAAGCCGCCGGATGCACCGTGCAGATCCCCGAGCAGCCGCTCTGTTGCGGCCTCACCTGGATCTCCACCGGGCAGCTCGATGCGGCGCGCACCATTCTCGGCAAAACCGTCGGCCAGCTCGCCGCGGTCGCGCACGCCGGTATCCCGATCGTGGGACTCGAGCCCTCCTGCACCGGTGTGCTCCGCTCCGACGCCCTCGAACTACTCGGCCATGAGGCGGCGCAGCCGGTGGCCGCGGCCACCCATACGCTCGCCGAATTTCTGGCGACGCTGCCCGACTATGTACCGCCGAACCTTCAAGGCACCACCGTCGTGGCCCAACCGCACTGCCACCACCACGCCGTGATGGGCTGGAGCCCCGACGCTGCGCTGCTGCAGCAGGCCGGCGCCGAACTGACCCAACTGGGCGGATGCTGTGGGCTGGCCGGCAACTTCGGCGTGGAGCGCGGCCACTACGACGTGTCGATCGCCGTGGCCGAACAGCAACTTCTTCCGGCGGTGCGCGGCGCCGCGGCTGCGACCGTGATGCTCGCCGATGGCTTCTCCTGCCGAACCCAGCTGCAGGATCTCAGCGACCGCCGCGGCATCCACTTGGCGCAGTTGCTCGACCCGTCCTGACAACTAGCGCAACAGTATCTATTGCAGGAAGGCCAGATCGGCACCCTCTGGGGCCTGCAGAACCGTCGACGCGTGCAGTCGACTCCAGCCGCGCGCAGGCAGGGCCGGCAGCTGCAGGTCGGCACGCCGACGGGCGAGCTCCTCGTCGTCCACGAGCAGGTCGACTGTGCGACCGGGCACGTCGAGCCGAATCCGATCGCCGTCACGAACCAGGGCGAGCGGCCCGCCGATCGCGGCCTCCGGTGCACAGTGCAGCACGATCGTGCCATAGGCGGTGCCGCTCATGCGCCCGTCCGAGATGCGCACCATGTCGCGAACGCCCTGCCGGGCCAGATAGCGGGGGATGGGAATCGATCCGGCTTCCGGCATGCCGGCCCCGACCGGGCCGATGTTGCGCATGACCAGCACGTGATTCGGGGTCAGCGCGAGACTCTCATCGTTCAGCCGCGCCTCCACATCATCGAGGGAATCGAACACCGCAGCGATCCCCTCATGCACCAGCAGGTGAGCGGATGCCGCTGCCACTTTGATCACGGCGCCGTCCGGCGCGAGGGAGCCGGTCAACGCCACGAGCGCACCGGTCGGTCCGAGTGGATCGTCGAGCGCGTGCACCGTGCTCTGCCAGGCCTGGGGAGCAACGGCTCCGTCGAGGGCTTCGCCCAGGGTCTGGCCGGTGATGGTCAGCACATCGAGGTCGAGCAGCGGGGACAGGGTTTTGAGCAGGGCGGGCACCCCGCCGTCGCGGTGCATGTCCGGCAGGTAGTTCTGGCCGGCCGGTTTGCAGTCCACCAGCAGCGGAGTGCGCGCCGCGATCTCGTGAAAGTCGTCGAGGTCGAGCTCAATGCCGAGCCGCCGGGCAATCGCGGTCAGGTGGATGATCGCGTTCGTCGAACCGGAGATGGCAGCGAGTACGGTCACCGCGTTGCGGAATGCCCCCGCAGTCATGATCTGCGACGGTCGGCGGTCGGCGGCGGCGATCTCGACGGCCCGACGGCCGGTCTGCACGCCGAGCCGCAGCCGGTGGGCGGAGACGGCCGGTGCGGTGCCGGCGAAGGGGAGCGACATTCCCATCGCTTCAACGACGCAGGCCATGGTTGAGGCCGTACCCATCACCATGCAGGTACCGGCGGTCGGCGCGAGTTCCTGGTTGATCTCGCCGATGGTGGTCTCGTCGATCGCACCGGCGCGGAACTCCGACCACAGGCGGCGACAGTCGGTGCAGGCGCCGAGCCGTTCGCCCTTGTAGCTTCCGACGGACATCGGGCCGACGACGAGCGAAATCGCCGGGATATCGGCCGACGCTGCCGCCATGAGTTCGGCCGGCACGGTCTTGTCGCAGCCTCCCAGCAGAACCACCGAATCCATCGGTTGGCTGCCGAGCTGCTCTTCGAGTTCCATGGCCATGAGATTGCGAAAGAGCATGCTCGTGGGGGTGGTCAGAATTTCACCGATGGACACGACCGGAAAGACGAAGGGCAGGCCGCCGGCCTCGAGTACTCCGCGTTTCACGCTCTCGATGAGCTGAGGCATATCCCGGTGGCAGGTCGTGAAATCCGAGGAGGTATTGACGATGCCAACGACCGGTCGGTCGAGGTCTTCGGGGTCCAATCCGGCCGAGGCAAGAAAGGCCCGCCGAATGAATTTGCTGAAATCCCGGTCGGCATAATTGGTCAGTTTGCGGTCAACGCCGACAGCTCTGTCATTTGTGTGCATGACCACTCAGGATCGCACACCCTCGCGAGCTGGATGAGTAAATGGGGGACAAACAATAGTAAAAAGCCCGTGTTTCTGCGAGACTGGAGCTTTGAGCTTGCCCGGCACCTCGGGTAATCACGTCCAGTACGTCGGGCATCCCAACAAAGGAATCCCATTGACGGATCAAACATTTCAGTTAATCGCAATCGTTTTATACCTCGTTGGCATGGTCACCATCGGGTACTTTGCCTTTCGGCAAACGAAAGATCTTGACGACTATATGCTCGCCGGCCGAGGCCTCAAACCGGGCACAGCAGCCCTGAGCGCCGGAGCCTCCGACATGTCCGGCTGGCTTCTGCTTGGCCTTCCCGGAGCAATCTACGTGGGTGGCCTGGTCGAAGCCTGGATGGCCATCGGCCTGACCATCGGCGCCTGGCTGAACTGGAAGTTCGTGGCCCCGCGGCTCCGTTCCTATACCTTCGTGTCAAACAACTCGATCACCATCCCGAGCTTCTTCGAGAACCGGCTCAAAGACTCATCACGCCTGCTGCGCATCGTCTCCGGCGTGATCATCCTGGTGTTCTTCACCTTCTACGTGGCCTCCGGCATGGTCGCCGGCGGCGTGTTCTTCGAGACGTCCTTCGGCTCGACGTTCCTCACCGGCATGCTGATCGTCGGCGGAGTGACCCTGCTCTACACACTGTTCGGCGGTTTTCTTGGCGCCACCCTCACCGACGTCGCCCAGGGCATTCTCATGCTGGTCGCGCTGATTGCGATTCCCGTCGTGGCCCTCAATGCCACCGGCGGAATCACGGCCACCCTGGACTCCATTCGTGAGTTCAACCCCGACCTGCTCTCCCTCACGGCCGGTGGAACCGCCCTCGGCATCATCTCCGCCGCAGCCTGGGGCCTCGGCTACGTCGGCCAGCCGCACATCATCGTGCGCTTCATGGCCATGCGCACCCCGCAGGATGCAACGGCCGGTCGCCGCATCGGCATCGGCTGGATGATTCTCACCGCCCTCGGCGCCGTCGCAACCGCCCTCATCGGCATCGCCTACTTCCAGCAGAACCCGGACCTGACTCTAGCCGACCCCGAAACTGTCTTCCTGATGCTGGCTCAGACCCTGTTCCACCCGTTCATCGCGGGTCTGGTCCTGGCAGCCGTTCTCGCCGCTATCATGAGCACCATTTCCTCGCAGCTGATCGTCTCGTCCTCGGCGCTGGTCGAAGACCTCTACAAGATCGTCGGCAAGAAGAACGCCTCGTCGAAGCACCTGGTGATGCTCGGCCGTATCGGAGTTTTGCTCGTGGCAGTCGTCGCCGGCATCATCGCCTTGAACCGCGACACGACCATCCTCGCGCTGGTCGGCTTTGCCTGGGCCGGCTTCGGTGCCGCGTTCGGACCGGTCGTACTCCTCTCCCTGTTCTGGAAGAAGCTCTCCACCTGGGGCACGCTCGCCTCGATGGTCGCCGGCGCTGTCGTCGTGTTCATCTGGGGAAATTCCCCCCTGGCCGGCGTGATGTACGAGATCGTGCCGGGCTTCGCCGCCAGCCTGATCGTGGCCGTCGTCGTTTCGCTGCTCACCTACAAGCCCAACGCTGAGATCGACGCCGAGTTCGATCTGGCCGCCGAACAGGCGCACTCAAAGTACGTGGCGCCCGAAAAGGTGTCCGTCTAACGCACCTCGCGCTTCACACCTGGGCGGCATCCGTCGTAGGCTTCTCGCCGACGCCGGATGCCGTTGGTGTTGGCCTTGGTCAGCGGGGCTGTTTCTGCAGCCAGGGGCGCAGCATCCGGGTCACCCACGGCAGCACGAAGTAGGCCATCAGCGGCGTGAGCACGAGGGTGGTCAGCAGCACCTTGAGCGCCGTCGCGAGGTCGCCCCAGCCGGGAACGAACCAGGTCACGAGCAGGGTGAAGACGAGGTTGACCGGAAAGAAGCCGAACCAGATGCTGATCGCTTGCTTCCCGCGCGGCGGCGGCACCAGGGCAGGTTCTCCCGGCTCCGGTTGCATGCCGTCGAACCAACCCTCGATGCCGGTGCGTTTCTCCACGTGGGCGTCGAGCACCAGGTCGGTTCCGGCCTCGAGTCACTCGGTGCGCTCGTCGGAATTCTCCCAGGCCTCAAGACTCTCGGGGTCGGAGAAGCGGTACAGCATGTTCCAGGTCGCGGAATCTTCGCTGCCCCGCACCCAGCCCGACCCGAGAAACCCGGCGTATTTGTGGGCGAGGTTGATGCCGTACTGCACCCACTCGCTCGCCTCGGTGAAGCGCGCCGGATCGACCGTGCGGGTGATGGAAACGGTGACGGATGGTGACGCGGATGGGGGTGTGAGAGCCATCTAGAAAATCATCGGGCGGTCGTCGTCATCGCCGCCGAGATCGAGGTCGACGAGCACCGGCACATGGTCGCTCGGGGCGTCGCCCTTGCGTTCGTTGCGGTGGATGCTGGCATCCGTCACCAGATCGGCGAAGGCTGGGGAGCCGAGAATAAAGTCGATGCGCATGCCCTCGTTGCGCGGAAAACGCAGCTGCTTATAGTCCCAGAAGGTGAACCCTTCGGGCACGATCGGCCGCACGACGTCGGTCAGTCCTGCCCGTTCGAAGGCGTCAAACGCGGCCCGCTCGGCCACAGAGATGTGGGTCGAGAGCCCGGGCACGAAGCTCGGGTCGCCCATGTCTTCGTCGCGCGGCGCGACGTTCCAGTCGCCCATCATGGCCAGCGCGAGCGCGGGGTGCTGGCTGAGTTCCTCGGCCGTGTGGGTCTGGAGCGCCTTCAGCCAGGCCAGCTTGTAGGCGTAGTGCGGGTCGCCGAGCGCGCGACCGTTCGGCACGTAGAGGCTCCACAGCCGCAGGTCGGTCACGGTCACGCCGAGCGCGCGCGCCTCGAGCGGCTGGTCAGGGCCAACTGACCCCTTCTGGAAGCCGGGCATATTCGGAAAGGTGGTGACAACATCCGTCATCGGTTCCCGGCTCGCGAACGCCACACCGTTCCACTGGCTGAGGCCGTGAATGGCCAGGTCGTAGCCGGCATCCTCGAACGCCTGCGACGGAAATTGCTCCGGCTTGCACTTGATCTCCTGCATGGCGAGAACGTCGATGTCCTCGCGTTCCATCCAGTCGACGATTCGCCCGGAGCGGGCACGAACGGAGTTGACGTTCCAGGTGGCAATGCGCATTCGTCAAGCCTATAAGCCTGAAGCGGATGCCAGGCGGCGGTATCGGAAGCGGCCCCGGCCGTGGTGCGATTGAATGGGTACAACATTCTTGAGCGCGGAAAGGTCACAGTGACCCAATTGCAAATTGGCTATGCGGCCATGTTGGAGCAGTTTCCACCGGCCGAAGCGGTCGCACTCTCGGCGTACGCCGAGCAGCACGGTTTCACCGGTGTGATGGCGGCCGACCACTTTCAGCCCTGGGTTCCGGCGCAGGGGCAGTCGAGCTTTGTCTGGGGCGTGCTCGCCTCGATCGCCGAGCGCACCACCGGCAACTTCGGGCCCGGCGTGACCGCCCCGACGTTTCGCTGGCACCCCGCCATGGTCGCCCAGGCCTCGGCGACGCTCGCCTCGATGTACCCCGGCCGACACTGGCTGGGACTGGGCAGTGGAGAAGCTCTGAACGAACACATCGTGGGCGGCTACTGGCCCGAGGCCCCCGAGCGCATCAACCGCATGTTCGAGGCCATCGAGATCATCTCCAAACTGTTCGCCGGCTCACTGGCCGGCCGGGACGTCAAGCACGCCGGCCAGTTCTTCAAGCTCGAGTCGACCCGGCTGTGGACCATGCCGCCGGTTGCCCCCGAGATTCTGGTCGCCACCGCCGGCCCGGTCACCGCCAAGCGCGCCGGTCGGCTGGCCGACGGCCTGATCACGGTCGGCGCCCCGCTGGAGAAGATCTCGATGCTGTTCGGCAAATTCGACGACGGTGCGCGCGAGGCCGGAAAAGACCCCTCGACGATGCCCAGGGTGCTGCAGCTGCACCTGAGCTGGGCCGAGACCGACGAAGAGGCGATGGCCAATGCGCTGCACGAGTGGCCGAACGGCGGCATGCGATTTCCGAAGAGCGACATCCGTTCGCCATTCGAGTTCGAGCAGCTGGCCAAACTCGTGCGCCCGGAGGACTTCGAGGGTCGCATGATCATCTCGGCCGACCCCGACGAGCACCGCAAATACATTCAGAGGTTCGTCGACCTCGGTTTCGACCGTATCTACCTGCACAACGTTGGCCGTAACCAGAAGCAGTGGATCGACGTCTTCGGCGCATCCGTTCTGCCGAAACTGGTGCGCTAGATGCCGCACGATTCGCTGCCCGACGCTGCCGCCGCCGAAGTGGGCGCCATGGAGCTGTTCGGTCTCAAAGTATTCACGCTCGGGGGTTTCGGCGAGATCACTGCCGGCGACGACCTCGCGGACCTGATCGCTGAAGCCGCGCAGTCCCGCCTCGCCGACGGCGACATTGTGGCGGTGACCAGCAAGATTGTCTCCAAAGCTGAGGGACGCGTCGTTCAGGCCGCCGACCGCGAACAGGCGATCACCGACGAGACCGTGCGCGTCGTAGCATCGCGGGCGCACCCGGGCGGGGTCACCCGCATCGTCGAGAACCGGCAGGGCCTCGTCATGGCGGCGGCCGGCGTCGACACGAGCAATGCACCCGAGGGTGTGGTGCTGCTGTTGCCGGTCGATCCGGACGCGTCGGCGCGGGCGATCTGCTCGGCCCTCCGCGAACGCACCGGGCTGCGCCTCGGCGTGCTGATCACGGACACCGCCGGGCGCCCCTGGCGGGAAGGCCAGACCGACATCGCCATTGGCGCGGCAGGGCTCGCCGTGCTCGACGACCTGCGCGGCACAGCGGATGTCTCGGGTCGTCGCCTCGACGTCACCGTCGCGGCGGTCGCCGACGAGATCGCCGGCGCCGCCGATCTGGTCAAGGGCAAGACCAGCGGCAACCCGGTCGCCGTCGTGCGCGGACTCGGACGACTGGTCGGCGAGCTGGACGCCGCTGGCGCTCGGGCGCTGCAGCGCCCGAGCGCCACCGACATGTTCCGACTCGGCACAGCCGAAGCGCGCGCTGAAGGGTATGCCGAGGGGTTCGCGGCCGGCTTGGCTGCAGCGGCCGGTAAAAGCTAGATCGAGATGGTGAGGGCCTGGATCAGGCCGCTCTCGGCGTCGAGCTCGAAGCGGTAGTTCAGGTCGACGCTGCGGCCCGGAAAGTTGCCCTCGACGCGGTTGACGACGGTCGTCGACGACTCGTCCTTCTCGGTGCGCAGCTGGGTGGTCGTGTACTCGAATTCGGCGGCGCCGCCGGCGAGCCAGGCGGTGATGGCCGTCTCGCCCATGTAGGTCTTGCCGTCATCGATGACGACCGCATTTTCGGTGAAGGTTGCTCCAGCGGAGGCGGGCTTCGCGCTGGCGCTGCGTTCGAGGTAGATCATGATGGCCATCGGCAACGTGCGGGACTGAGTGGTGAGTGACATGGAACCTCCTGGGCCGTTCAAAGCGAACGTAATCGAGTCGACGGATGTTTGCAGTCGACCCTTGAGGCTACCGCGCGCCGGGCGCGCCAGGGATCGCCCTAGCTGGAGCGGGAAGTCGCTGGTAACGTATTCCCTATGGAAGTTTCCCTCGACGCGGTCGGGCGTCTCATGGTTCCCAAGGCCCTGCGCGATGCGCTGGGGCTCCATCCCGGTTCAACCGTGGATATTTCTCAGTACGGCAGCGGGCTGCAGGTTGTACCGGCAGGGCGAACGGCTCGGCTCGTCGACGAAGACGGGGTCCTCGTCGCTACGTCCTCGACGGCCATAGACGATGACACCATGTTCGGCCTGATCGATGCCGGACGTCGTTGAAGGTGCTCGCACTCGATACCAGTGTGGCGGTGCCACTGCTCGTCACGACCCACCCAGCGCACCACGCTGTCGTTGACTGGTGGCAGGGGCGTGAAGTCGCCTTAGCGGGTCACGCTCTGGCGGAAACTTATTCGGTGCTCACGAGATTGCCGAGCGAGGCCCGGCTTGCGCCTGAAACGGCAGCCCGGCTCCTGGCGTCGCGGTTTGCTCTGCCCCTTGTGATGACCGCCGAAACGGCCTTTCGTTTGCCAGCCTTACTCGCGAACTTGGGCATTGCCGGTGGTGCCGTCTACGACGCCGTGGTGGCCCTCGCGGCGCAGGAAAACGATTGTGTTCTCGCCACTCGGGATTCTCGCGCCAAGCCAACATATGACGCCGTTGGCGTTCGGGTTGAAATCGTTGGCCGATAACTGGGTCGTCGTCGTCCCGGTGAAGGGAAGCTCCGAGGCGAAGAGCCGGCTCGGTGTCGGGCCGGGGCGGGCGGCGCTCGCCGACGCTTTCGCGCTTGACACGGTGACGGCGCTGGTGGCAGCATCCGCTGTGGAGCGCGTGTTCGTGGTGACCGCGAGTGCGCGTTTGGGCGCGCTGCTCGGCAGGCTCGGTGCTGTCATCGTGCTGGAGGCGCCGGTCGTTGAAACGGGGCATGCCCGCTTGAACGCCGGGATCGTGCAGGGCATCGCTGCCGCTCGGCTCGCCTATCCCCAAGTAAATCTGGCGGTGATGACCGGGGATCTGCCCGCCCTGCGGCCAGGTGACATCGACGCTGCATTCGCGCTCGCCGCAGCGCAGCCGCGCTCGATGGTGCCCGATGCCGAAGGTGTGGGCACGACGACCCTGCTCGCCCGCGTAGGAGTCATGGTCACGCCGCGGTTCGGTCTCGGCTCCCGCGATGCGCACCAGGGCGACGGACACGTCGTGCTCGACCTGCCGCCGACTTCGTCTCTGCGGCGCGACGTCGACACCGCGGCCGACCTCGAAGCCGCGCGACTGATCGGACTTGGGCCGCACACGAGCGCTCTGTTCTAGTTCGTGATACTGAATCGTCTACTACTTCGAAACCGCACAAGTGGCACCACGACGCTGAGGCCGTGAATTGCGAGCGACGGTTTACGTATTGACGGGCGGGAGAGGCGCCAAGAGCGGCAATCATGGATTGATCGATCAACTTTGCTGGCAAGACTATTTCTGAGTTTCTCTCACTTTTGTGTTCGATTTGCGGTAAAATGGGTGTCAAGGAGGCAATGGCGCCCATGTTCATGGAAAACCCGAGTGAGTCCAGTTCGAACCCCGTCGTTGTGGCGGTGGAGCAGGCTCGGGAGATTCTGTTGGCGGCGTTGGGCGGGGTGTCGTTCGGGTTGCTGGGCGATGAAGAATCACTGACCCTGCTGCTGGCGGTGGAGAGCGTGGGCCGGGTCGTCGACGGGGCCCGGGTACTCTCCACGACCGACGTGCTGCGCCGTTCCCAGTACTTTGATGCTGCCGCAGCGAAAGCCGCCGCCCAGGCTGCTGTTGATCAGAGTGCCGCCGCCGCGCAGAATGCCGCCCGGGAGAAGGCTGGTTCGGGCAAGGCTGCTGCGGAATCCGTGATCCCGGAGGGTGCTGCGGCTGATGCGGCTTCTCCGAGCGTGGCGCGTGCGGCGGCGTCTCTGGCTGCGCCGACGCTGGCCCGGCGGCTCGGCTGTCGCAGCGGCGTCGAGCTGGTCTGCACCCTCGCCCGCCTCTCTCGCTCCGAAGTACGTCAGCGGGCCGTGCTCGGTGAGAAGGCTGGGCAGCGGATGCTGCTCGGCCGCCCGCTGGCCCCCACCTACCCGGTGCTCGACGGCCTGCGCTCCGAGGTGCTGGCCTCCGACCTCGACCGGGTCGAACGCTCCCTGGTGGCCAGCGGCTCCGGTGCGATCACTCCCGAAACTGAAGGCCTGCCCGGTGCTGGCATCGCGTTTGCGCCGGAGTTGCTGCGGCAGCAGGGCATCCAGTGGAAAGCTCGCCTCGCCCCCGACGGCACCGCGCCCGGCGAGGCCCCGACCGAGCGGCGCAGCTGGCTCACCTTCGGCACCCTCAATAACGGCGGCTACAGCCTCAACGGCTGGTTCACCACCTTCGACCGCGCCATCATCGGCAACGTCTGTGCCGGTCAACTGAGTGACGCGCACCTGTTCGCCGCCGCGGCCAACCCGGTTCCCGGCGCCGACGGCGCCGGGAACCGGGCGTACGACAGGATCAGTCCGCACCTCCTCAGTCCGTGCCCGCAGCAACCCGACGACATCCGCTCCCGTAGTGAGAAGCAGGCCGGCATCCTCCGCGCCGTGTTTGAAGCCGCAGCCCGACACCCGGGCACCCCGACGATGGGCGGCGCCGCCCCGACCGTGCTCGTGCACATCAACATCACCGACCTCCTCGCCGGCCGCGGTGCCGGCTGGATCGACGGCATCGACGGCCCCCTCACCCCCCACCAAGTCGACGAACTCATCTGCGCCGGCGGCTACCAACCCATCCTGTTCGGCCACACCGGCACAATCCTGCACCTCGGCACCAGCAACCGGTTCTTCACCGCCAGTCACCGCCGAGCGTTGGCCGCCCGCGATGGCGGCTGCGTCATCCCCGGCTGCACCGTGCCACCCCATCTCACCCAGGTTCACCACGTCGTCCCCTGGCGCCAGGGCGGCCTCACCGATATCGATAACGCCGTGCTGATCTGCAACGCCGCCCACTCAAGCATCGACACCTCAGGCTGGGACATCGACATGCGAGACGGACGCCCCTGGATCCGCGGACCCCTCATCTTCGACCCCACCCACACCTGGCGCCCCGCCGGCCAAAACCGCGCCGCCACCGCTGTTGAGAAGCCCACCTGGGAAAAGTAACGTCTAGCTCGCGACACCGGTCAAATCAATCAATCAATCAAGCTAGATCAATCAATCAATCAATCAATCAAGCCAGATCAGGTCAGCCGAATCAGGTCAGCCAGATCAACGCAGCCAGATCAACGCAGCCAGTTGAGCGAAGCCAGACCAATGCAGATTCGCGAGATTTCTTGTCAGACAAGAGCCAGCACGGCCGCGGCCATCGCGGTTGTCGCGGGCAGGTCGGTCATCCACAACGGCGCAGCAGCAGAGTGGATGCCAGCATGCAAGAGAGCGGGCAGCGCCGCGGCATCCGTTTCGTCGATCAGCCAGGCGTCCAGCACTCCGCCGTTCGTGCGCGCGCCGTAGTGCAGACCGACGGCGAGAGCATTGGTCTCGACGCCGATGGTGTGCAGGCAGGCATCGGCCATGCCGCGCACCGCCGCGCCGCCGATGATCGGGGATACCCCGACGACGCGCGCGCGGGTGGCACGCAGGGCTTGGCGCACGCCTGGCACGGCCAGGATCGTGCCGACCGACACGACCGGGTTCGACGGTGGTAGCACCACGAGGTCGGCTTCGGTGATGGCCGCGAGCACACCGGGTGCGGCGACCGAGTCGGCCAGTCCGCGCTGCTCGAACCCGGTGATCGCCACTCGAGCCCGATACCGAACCCACCATTCTTCAAAGTGAATATAGTCGCCCGCCGTGTGATCATCAATATTCTCGGTGAGGCATACGTGGGTTTCGACCGGCTGGTCGCTCATGGGAAGCAAGCGCACCCCGGGCTGCCAGCGGCGGCACAGAAATTCGGTGGCCTGCGACAGGGTTGAGCCGTTTCTCAGCAGGTCGGTGCGCACGATGTGCGTCGCCAGGTCGAGGTCGCCGAGGGTGAACCACGACCAGCCGCGGCCGTAGGCGGCGATCTCCGCCGACGCGCGCCGGGATTCGTCGGGGCGCCCCCAGCCCTGCTCCTCGTTGATGCCGCCGCCGAGTGTGTACATGACGGTGTCGAGATCGGGGCAGATTCGCAGCCCGTCGAGCCACATGTCATCGCCGGTGTTCACGATCACCGTCACGGCCGCGTCCGGGGCGACAACGGCGAGGTGCGCGAGCAGCCCGCGAGTGAAGCGGGCACCGCCGACGCCGCCGGCCAAAACCGTGACTCGCTTCACGCCGACACCGCCGCCGAATAGACGATGACCGGATGCCCGCCGCGCGGATGCTCCAGAATGAAGCAGTCCACGCCGTAGACGGCGCCGATGATCTCCGGGGTGAGCACCTCGGCGGGCGTGCCGGAGGCCACCAGCAGGCCGCCGTCGAGCAACAGAATGTGGTCGCAATACGCCGCCGCGAGATTGAGATCATGCAGGGCCATGATGGACGTCACCCCGAGCTCCCGTACCTGGCCGAGCAGCGAAAGCTGGGCGCTCACGTCGAGATGGTTGGTCGGTTCGTCGAGCAGCAACAGGCGCGGTTGCTGCGCCATGGCCCGCGCGATCTGCACGCGCTGCTGCTGCCCGCCGCTCAGGGTGTGCCAGGACCGGTCGGCGAGCGCTAGGGCACCTACCGCCTCGAGGGCATCGAGAGCGACGGCGCGATCCTCGTCGCCGCTGAAGGAGCCCATGAGCCTGGTGCGGTGCGGAATGCGCCCGAGCAGCACGACTTCGAGCACGGTCAGCTCCACGCTCGGTGCAGCATTCTGTTCCAGCAGGGCGATGCGTCGGGCCGCGTCGCGCCGGTTCAGTGACCCGACCGAGACGCCGTCGAGGGCGGCGGTGCCGGCATCCGCTTTGTCGATGCCGGCAATGAGCCGTAGCAGGGTGGACTTGCCGGCGCCGTTCGGGCCGAGCAGGCCGGTGACGCTGCCGGTGGGCAGCGACGCTGAGACGTTCCGCAGAATTCTGGTGCCGTCGATCGAGAACGACAGCTGGTCGAGGTCTACGCCCACAGGTGCGACTTCTTTCTCTTGATCAGCAGAATGAACACCGGCACGCCGATGAACGCCGTGATGATCCCCACGGGAAGCTCGCGCGGGTCGAACACTGTGCGGGCGAGCGTGTCGGCAATGACCAGGAACAGCCCGCCGCAGACGGCCACGAGCGGCAGCAGTCGGCGGTGTCCCGGCCCGCTGACGCCGCGCACGAGGTGCGGCAGGATAAGCCCCACGAACCCGATCGAGCCGCTGACGGCCACCATGGCACCGGTCAGCAAGGCCACCGATCCGAGCAGCGCCCAGCGGGTGCGGTTCACGTTGATGCCGAGGCTCGCCGCCGAGGTGTCACCGAACGCGAACGCGTCGAGCCGAGTCGCCGACAAGAGGATGCCGGTGCCCACGACCAAAACGGCCGTTCCGGCGATCGCGACACTCTCCCAGGTGGCGCCGGCCACGGAGCCGAGCAGCCAGTTGAGAATCTCCCGGTAGGAGTCGCCCTTGGCGGCCCAGAAGATGATGAACGAGGTCAGCGCGCCGGCGAGCTGGGCGATGGCCAGCCCGGCGAGCACGGCCCGCACCGGGGTGATCGTGCCACCGACCCGGGCGATGCTGAGCGTGGCGACAAGAGCGAGCAGCGCGCCGAGAAAGGCTGCGGCCGGCAAGGCGAATCCGATGCCGAGAATGACCACGCACACCGCTCCGACGGATGCCCCGCTCGACAACCCGAGCAGGTACGGGTCGGCGAGGGGGTTGCGCGTCACGCTCTGCATCACCGCGCCGCTGAGGGCGAGGCCGGCGCCGACCAGCGCGGCCGTGAGCACCCGGGGGAGCCGCAGCTGCCAGACGATCGAGTCGACCAACACTGGTACCGGCGGGGCCGCGAGCCCGAGGTGGGCGCCGATGCTGCCCGCCACCTGCGCGAGGCTGACGGCTGCCGGCCCAATGGTCACCGCGACCGCGCACACGAGAATGAGCGCGATAGAGGCCGCAACGAACCACCCGAGGTACGCACTCCGGGTCACGCGAGCCCCCGCCAGGTTCGCGACAGCGGGTGAATTGTTGCCTCAACCCTGCTGAAGCAACACTTCACCCGCTTTCGCGTCACGGGGGAGGAGATCACTCGTTCAGGTCGGCTAACTGGGTGATCGTCGACGACGCCGCTTCTACGTTGCGGATCCCGGCCTCGGTGGAGGCGAACGGCAAAATGATGTAGCGCTGGTTCTTCACCGCATCGAGGACCTGGGTGGCCGGGTCCGATTCGAGGTGGGCGATCTTCGAGGCGGCGGTGTTCCAGGTGGCGTCGACGAGCACGATGACGCTCGGGTTGGCCTCGATGATCGATTCCCAGCCCACCGAGGTCCAGGTGTCGCGCACATCGGCAAAGATATTGGTGAGCCCGGCGGCGTCCATGATCATTTCGGGTGAGCCGATGCCGGCGCCCACGTAGGGGGTGGTGGTGCCGCTGGAGTACCAGAGGGCCGTGGTGGTTCCGGCGGTCGACGGCGTCAGTCCGGCGAGGTCGTCGTTCAGGGTGCTGACCAGCTTGGCGGCGGCGGACTCGACGCCAAAGATTGCGCCGGCTTCCTCGATCTCGGTGAACACCGAGTCGAAGGTGAGCGGGTTCGGCATGAAGTCGCCCTTGCACGCTGCCGGTGAGACGTACGTGCCGACGCCGAGCGCCGTCAGGGCGTCGCGTTCGCCCACACCGTCGGTGCTGAAGTTGGATTCCCAGCCGCCGTAGATGAAGTCGGGGTTCAGGCCGAGTACCACCTCCTGGCCGGGCAGAAAGTCGCTGACCACGTTGAGGTCGGCGCCCGCGGTGGCGAGTTCCGAGGGCAGCGGACCGTCGAGAAAGGCCGACCCGACGATCCGGTCGCCGAGGCCGAGTGCGAGCAACAGCTCGGTCGCCGACGACTTGATCGACACGATCCGCTCGGGTGCCTTCGTGACGGTGAGGTTCGTGCCGCAATTTTCCACGGTGACCGGGTAGCTCGCACTGGCAGCGGGGGACTCGGCCGGGGTGGCGGCCGGTGTTGCGGCGGCGGCGCATCCGCTGAGCAGCAGAGCGGCGCTGGTGGCCACGCCGATGAACAGAAAACGAGAATGACGCATGCAGAACCTCATTATTTTGGGCACGGGAGACTGGATTGTCCAGAGACCTGCTGCCCAAATCGAGGCAAGCTCAACCAATAAAACCTAATTGGTGGTCACGAATACCGTAGCAGGGACCGGCCAGTGCGAATATTGGGTACGACAAGAGGGAGAGCGCATGTTGAAGCTGGGATTGAAAGCGTCGGCGGAGCAGTTCGCACCGCGAGAGCTAGTGGAACTCGGCGTCATGGCCGAAGAGCACGGGCTCGACAGCGTCACCGTGAGCGACCACTTTCAGCCGTGGCGCCACGAAGGCGGCCATGCGCCCTACGCGATGGCGTGGATGGCCGCGCTCGGCGAACGCACCAAGCGGGTGCAGATCGGCACGTCGGTGATGACCCCCACGTTCCGCTACAACCCGGCCGTGCTGGCGCAGGCCTTTGGAACCATGGGCTGCCTGTACCCCGGGCGAATCATGCTCGGTGTGGGAACGGGCGAGGCCCTCAACGAGATCGCCACGGGCTACAAGGGCGAGTGGCCCGAGTTCAAGGAACGTTTTGCGCGCCTGCGCGAGGCCGTCGACCTCATGCGGCAGCTTTGGACCGGCGAGCGCATCGACTTCACGGGTGAGTACTATTCCACCGTCGGCGCCACCCTCTACGACACTCCGGATGCCCCGGTGCCGGTGTATATCGCGGCCGGCGGCCCCGTCGTGGCCCGCTATGCCGGCCGTGCCGGCGACGGTTTCATTTGCACCTCGGGTAAGGGTATGGAGCTCTACACCGAGAAACTCCTTCCCGCCGTCGCCGAGGGGCTGGACAAGGTCGGTCGCGCTCAGGACGACATCGACCGCATGATCGAGATCAAGATCTCCTACGACACCGACGCGCAGGCCGCGCTGGAGAACACCCGGTTCTGGGCCCCGCTGTCGCTCACGCCCGAGCAGAAGCAGTCCATTCACGACCCGCTCGAGATGGAGGCCGCCGCCGATGCGCTCCCGATCGAGCAGGTCGCCAAGCGCTGGATCGTCGCCTCCGACCCCGACGAAGCCGTCGCTCTGATCAAGCCCTACCTCGACGCAGGCCTCAACCACCTGGTCTTCCACGCGCCCGGCCACGACCAGAAGCGTTTTCTCGACCTGTTCGAGCGTGACCTGGCCCCGCGGCTGCGCCAGCTGGGCTGAGGCCTAAGCGAACGAATCCGGCTACGACCAGCGCGCACCGATGGGGTGCACGGCCGAATCAAGCGGATGCGCCGCCGCAGCCAGCGCCTCGGCCACCGGTCGGATATCGTCGGGCAGGGCGCCGGCGGTCACGCGAATGAATGCGGGGCCGCCAGTGTTGGACAGATCCGGGGCGGCCAGAAACGGCGAACCGCCAGCCACGCGAATGCCGGAGGCGGCGAGCCGCACCATGGCATCCCGCTCGTTCTGCACGGGCAGCCAGGTGTTGATGCCGTCGGCCTGCACCACGTCAAGCCCGAACTCGGCTAGGGCATCAGCGAGGGCACGCTGGCGGGCGAAGTAGATGCGGCGGGCCTCGCTGACCTGGGCCATGCTCTCGCCGTTGGTGAGCAGGTCGTGCAAAATGGTCTGCAGCATGCGGCTGGTCCAGCCGGGGCCGAGCATGCGCCGCGATACGATCGGGTCGATCAGCGCGGCCGGGCCGCCGAGCGCGGCCATGCGCAGGTCGGGGCCGTGCGATTTGGAGAAGCTGCGCACGTGCAGGGTGCGTTCCGGCAGCCAGTGGCCGAGACTCACGTCGGGGGCGATGCTGATCTCGGCGGAGTGGTCGTCTTCGATCACGATGGTGTCGGCGCTCGCCGGCGTAGCGCGCAGCAGACGGGCCAGCTCCTCGGCCCGATGCGCCGTCATCGAGGCGCCGGTGGGGTTCTGCGCCCGCGGCTGCAGCAGCACCACGGTCGGGCCGAGCTTCAGCGCCGCGGCGAAGTCGGCCGGAACAATGCCGTGCTCGTCGACCGCTACCGGGAGTCGCTCGAGGCCGAGCTGGTCGAGCAGGTCGAAGAACGGCGGAAACGACGGGTTCTCCACGATGACCCGGTCGCCGAACCGGGTGACCGCGTCGAGGCAGCGCGAGATGGCGTCGAGGGCACCGTCGACGATGGTGATCGTCTCGACCGGGTACGGCCACGACCCGCGCAGCACCTCGAGCAACTCCGGAAGGATGGGCAGGTCCTGATAGCTCGGCGTCACCGCGCGCTGCGATACCCGGGAGAGGGCCGGCCCGAGCGCTGGCAACAACCGCGGGTCGGGCGTGCCGCGGGAGAGATCGAGGCGGGCCGGGCCGATCGGGCCGACCATTGACTGGCTGCGCGCCGGCAGCCACTTGGGCGCGGCATCCTGAACGAAGGTGCCGCCCCGACCACGCGACACGATCAGGCCGACGGCTGAGAGGGCCTGCCAGGCATGACTGACCGTGGCGGGACTCACGCCGAGCTCGCCGGCGAGCACTCGAACGGTCGGCAGACGGTCGCCCGGCGCGAGTCGCCCGGAGGCAATCAGTCGGCCGATGGCCGCGGCGATGCCTGCGGGCGTGCGTTGTTCGATTTCGTCGATAAAGTTCTGCATTGCTCTTGCCCCTGGCTGCGTCGGACGACAGGATGATTAATGCGTGCGATACACAGAGAAACACATTTGAAATGTTTACGTCAAATAATAACAATACGAACAGCGCGGTTCGTATCGGCCCTTGACTAACGAAAGCAAGTGGAAGGCACAGCATGAACACGGGTACGACCGGCACCAGCACCGACAAAAGAAACATTGTTCGAACCGCCATCACCCAGGCCACCTGGACCGGCGACGAAGAATCCATGATCGCGAAGCACGAAGGCTTCGTGCGCACCGCGGCCGCCCAGGGCGTGCAGGTGATCTGCTTTCAGGAACTCTTCCACGGGCCGTATTTCGGTATCGTGCAGGACGCCAAGTATTACGACTACGCACAGGCCGTGCCCGGCCCCATCGTCGAGCGCTTTCAGAAGCTCGCGAGCGAGTACAAGATGGTCATCGTCGTGCCGATGTATGAAGAAGAACAGCCCGGCGTGCTCTACAACACCGCCGCGGTCATCGACGCCGACGGAACCTACCTCGGCAAATACCGCAAGCACCACATCCCGCACCTGCCGCAGTTCTGGGAGAAGTTCTACTTTCGCCCCGGCAACACCGACTACCCAGTGTTCGACACGGCGTACGGCAAGATCGGCGTCTACATTTGCTACGACCGCCACTTCCCGGAGGGCTGGCGTGCACTTGGCCTGAACGGCGCCGAGATCGTGTTCAACCCCTCGGCCACCAAGCCCGGCCTCTCCAACCGCCTGTGGGAGCTCGAGCAGCCGGCCGCCGCCGTCGCCAACCAGTATTACGTCGGCGCCAACAACCGCATCGGCAATGAAGAGGCCGAGTTCGGCGACGAAGCCGTGACCTTCTACGGCAGCTCGTACTTCGTTGATCCCAAGGGCAACTACGTCGGCGAGGTCGCCTCGACCGATACCGAGGAGATCCTCGTGCGAGACCTCGACCTCGGCGTCATCCGCGAGGTGCGCAACTCCTGGCAGTTCTACCGGGACCGTCGCCCCGACTCCTACGAGCCCCTCGTCGCCCCCTAGTAACTAGGCCACAAGCGGATGCTGCCGGCCGGCCTGCAAAACGCAGCCGGCAGCATCCGCTACCCCTGACACTTTCAGCGAAGAGGATGCCATGAAGACTTTGATCAAGAACGGCACCGTGGTCAACGCCACGGGTCGAGGCCTCGCCGACGTGCTCATCGATGGCGAGAAAATCGTCGCCGTGCTCGCACCCGGCTCCACCCTGCTCGGTTTCGATGTGGCGAGCAACGTCGACCGCGTCATCGACGCCGGCGGCAAGTACGTCATCCCGGGCGGCATCGACGCCCACACCCACATGGAAATGCCGTTCGGCGGTACCCAGGCCAGCGACACCTTCGAAACCGGAACCCGCGCGGCCGCCTGGGGTGGCACCACGAGCATCGTTGACTTCGTCGTGCAGTACGCCGGCGAAGACGTGCTCGAGCGCTATGCCGCTTGGCAGCAGAAAGCCGCCGGCCAGTGCGCCATCGACTACGGCTTCCACCAGATCCTCAGTGACGTGCAAGACAGCTCCCTCACCGCGATGGACACGCTCGTCGACGAAGGCGTCTCGAGCTTCAAACTGTTCATGGCCTACAAGGGGGTCTTTCTCAGCGACGACGGCCAGATCGTCAAGGCCATGCAGCGTGCCGCCACGAACGGCAGCATGATCATGATGCACGCCGAGAACGGCAGCGTCATCGACCTGCTCGTGCAGCAGACCGTCACCGCCGGCAACACCGGCCCGCTCTACCACGGTCTCACCCGGCCCTGGCAGGCCGAAGAAGAAGCCACCCACCGAGCCATCATGCTCGCCAACCTCACCGGCGCTCCGCTCTACGTCGTGCACGTGTCGGCGAAGCAGGCCGTGGACCAGATTGCGCAGGCCCGAGACAACGGCCAGAACGTGTTCGGCGAGACCTGCCCGCAGTACCTCTACCTCTCGCTCGAGGACAACCTCGGCGCCGAGAGCGACGAGTGGGGCACCTTCGAAGGAGCCAAATGGGTCTGTTCGACGCCGCTGCGCGCCAAGGCTGAAGGCCACCAGCACCACATGTGGCAAAGCCTGCGCACCAACGACATTCAGATGGTCTCCACCGATCACTGCCCGTTCTGCATGAAGGGCCAGAAAGACATGGGCTTGACCGACTTCTCCAAGATCCCCAACGGCATCGGCTCGGTCGAACACCGCATGGACCTGCTCTACCAGGGCGTCGTCGACGGCAAGATCTCGCTCGAACGCTGGGTCGAAGTCTGCTCCACCACCCCGGCACGCATGTTCGGCATGTACGGCCAGAAGGGCGTGATTGCTCCCGGAGCCGACGGCGACGTGGTGATCTACGACCCGAACGGGCACACGTCTATCGGAGTGGGAAAGTCACACCACATGAACATGGACTACTCCGCCTGGGAAGGCTACGAGATCGACGGCCACGTCGATACCGTCATCTCCCGAGGCAAGGTCGTCGTCGACGATTTCGCCTATCTCGGCGCCAAGGGTGACGGTCGCTACATCAAGCGCGGCCTGAGCCAGTACTTGATTTAGGCCAAGAACCGGATAACAGGGACAGGACATGGATTTCGGAGCAGTACTTCAAACCAACCCGCCGTCGGCGCGCACCGTGCAACTGGCCAAACTGGCCGAGGCGCACGGTTTCAGCCACGTCTGGACCTTCGACTCGCACCTGCTCTGGCAGGAACCGTATGTGATTTATAGCCGCATCCTGGCCGAGACCAGCAAGATCATCGTCGGCCCCATGGTCACCAACCCGGCCACGCGGGACTGGACAGTCACGGCATCCACGTACGCGACCCTCAATGAGATGTACGGCAACCGCACCATCTGCGGCATCGGCCGCGGCGACTCGGCGGTGCGCACCACCAACGGTGCGCCCACCACGCTGAAGACCCTGCGCGAATCGATCCACGTCATTCGCGAGCTCGCCAACTCCCGCCCGGTGGAATACAACGGTGCCACGGTGCAGTTTCCGTGGAGCCGCGGGTCGAGCCTCGACGTCTGGGTCGCCGCCTACGGTCCCCTCGCGCTCAAGCTCGCCGGCGAGGTGGGCGACGGCGTCATCCTGCAGATGGCCGACCTCGACGTGGCCAAGTGGATGATCGAAAGCGTGCGCACCGCAGCGTCCAACGCCGGGCGCGACCCGCTGGAGATCAAATTCTGTGTCGCCGCCCCCGCCTATGTCGGTTCGAACAGGGAGCACATGCGCGACCAGTGCCGCTGGTTCGGCGGCATGGTCGGCAACCACGTGGCCGACATCGTGACCAAGTATGGTGCCGATTCCGCCGTGCCGAAGGCGCTCACCGACTACATCAAAGACCGTGAGGGCTACGACTACAACCAGCACGGCAAGGCCGGCAACGAGCACGCCGCGTTCGTGCCCGACGAGATCGTCGACCGGTTCTGCCTGCTCGGTACGGCGAAGGACCACATCGAGAAGCTCGAGGCCCTCAAGGAGCTCGGGGTCGACCAGTTCGCCGGTTACCTGCAGCACGACAACAAGGAAGAAACGATGCGCGTCTACGGCGAGACCGTGATTCCGGCTCTGACCGACGCCATCACGGCTAAGAAGTAATAAGAAATAAGCGGATGACCACCCAGACCGAGCAGAGCGCACCGCTTAATCGCGGCGCGCTTGGCGTACCCAAACCGCGCGTGTCCCGCCGCCGGAGCGCCGTCGTGCACCCGCGGCTGCGCGGCGGTCTGTTCGGCCTGGCCGGTCTCGTGCTGCTCGCCCTGATCTGGGAGCTCTACAAAACGCTCGGACCCGCCGACGGAGTGGTTCTTGGCGGCATCACGGTGTTGCCGCGCACGACCGACCTCGCCATGCCGCACCTCGCGGTCATGGCCGAGCGCTTGTTCGACCCGGTGACGGGCGCGGCATCCGCTCTGCCGTTGTGGCAGGCGGTGCTGCAGGGCTCGCTGTTCACCCTCGGCATCGCCGCGGTCGGCTGGCTGGTCGGCGTGACCGTTGGGCTCGCCCTCGCCCTGCTGATGCAGCGCTTTCGCCTGGCCGAGTCGGCGATTCTGCCGTGGATCATTCTGAGCCAGACCGTGCCGCTCATCGCGATCGCCCCGCTGGTGCGGCGCTGGGGCGCGCAGATCCAGTTCGGCGAATTCACCTGGGAAAGCTGGATGTCGGTGGCCCTGATCGCCTCCTACCTCGCGTTCTTCCCGGTGTCGATCGGCGCCCTACGCGGCCTCGCCTCGCCCGACGCCAACTACGTCGACCTCATGCACTGCTATGCGGTCGGCTGGTGGAAGACGCTGTGGCGGCTGCGCCTGCCGGCCAGCGTCGGCTACCTGCTGCCGGCCCTGCGCCTGGCCGCGGTCAGCGCGGTCGTCGGCAGCGTCGTCGCCGAGGTATCGATCGGGCTGCGCGGCGGCATCGGCCGGCTCATCGTTGAGTACGCCGGCGCGGCCGGCAACGACCCGGGCAAGCCCTGGGCACCCATCTTCGGATCGATCCTGGTCGGCCTCGTCGCCGCCGGCTTTGTGGGCCTGATCGGGCTGTTCCTTCGTCGTTTTCGCAGGGGAGAAGTAGCATGACCGACACACTGAATGTGCCCGGAGGCGATGTGCCCGCAGTCGATGTGCCCGCAGTGAATGTGCACGGCGTCAGCCGCATCTTCGCCGCCGGCAAGGGTCCAGGCGTCACCGCCCTCGACGACGTGAGCCTTGACGTCGCGCCCGGCGAATTCGTCAGCCTGATCGGGCCAAGCGGATGCGGCAAGAGCACGCTGCTGAGACTCATCGCCGACCTCGACGTGCCCACGAGCGGCAGCGTCGAGGTATTCGGCAAACCGGCCCGGCAGGCCCGCATCGACCAGGACTACGGCATCGCTTTTCAGCAGGCCGGCCTGCTGCCCTGGCGCACGGTCGCCGGCAATATCGAGCTGCCGCTCGAGCTGCACGGGGTCGGTAAGGCGGCGAGGCGGGGGCGTGCCGCCGAACTGATCGCGCTGGTCGGGCTCTCCGACTTCGCGGCGCACTATCCCGACCAGCTCTCCGGCGGTATGCAGCAGCGCGTGGCGATTGCCCGCGCGCTCGCCGAAAGCCCGAGCCTGCTGCTCATGGACGAACCGTTCGGCGCCCTCGACGAGATGACCCGTGAGCGCATGCAGAACGAACTCGTGCGCATTTGCGCCGAAACTCAGGCCGCCGTGGTCTTCGTCACCCACTCCATTCCCGAAGCGGTGTTTCTCTCCAACCGGGTGGTGGTGCTGGAGCCACGGCCCGGACGCATCCGTTCTATTGTGGGCGTTGGGCTTGGCGATATGAGTGGCCGCGGCGAAGACCTGCGCGAAGACGAGGGTTTCTTTCGTTCCCTCAGCGAGGTGCGCGATCTGCTGCACGGCGACCCCGATTCATCGGGCACGGGGTTGCCGACGGGAGTCGTGCCGAAGACCGGAGCTCGCGGGGTCGAGACGCGATGAGAACCGCCCAGCCCGGACTGCTGCAGACCGTACTCGCCCCGATCGTGTTCGGGGTGGCCGTTATTCTGCTGTGGCAGGGCCTGGTCACCGGGCTGGCGATCAAGGCGTTCATCCTGCCGGCACCGTTTGCGATCGGCGCCGAATTCGCCGGCAATCTGAACAATGTCGCCGGCGGAATGACGGTCACCGGCCGTAACTCCCTGATCGGCCTGGTCATCGGCGCCGTGCTCGGCATTGCGCTGGCGATCGTGGCGGCGCTCGCCCGCCTGCTCGATGAGATGGCCGCACCGATCGTCGCAGCCCTCTCGGTGGTGCCGATCGTGGCTCTCGCGCCGGTGCTCTACACGATGTTCGGCGCCGGCGCCGAGACCGCTCGGCAGCTGGTCGCGGCGCTCGCCGTGTTCGTGCCGGTCTACTTCAACACCCTCAAGGGCCTGCGCCAGGTGCGCCCGGTGCACCGTGACCTGATGCGTGCCTACGCCGTCACCAGCTGGCAGGCCACTCGGGCGGTCACCCTGCCCACCGCGCTGCCGTTCGTCTTCACCGGGCTGCGCATCGCATCGTCGCTCGCCGTGATCAGCGCCCTGATCGCCGAGTACTTCGGCGGACCGGTCGGCGGCCTCGGCAAGTCCATCACCTCGGCCGCGTCGAGCAGCAACTACGGGCTGGCCTGGGCCTACGTGCTCGGCTCGATCATTCTCGGACTCGCTTTCTATTGTGCAGCTCTCATCGTGGAGAAGCTTGTCACCCGCCGTTCCGGCGGCTAGACCACCCACCCCGCCACACACAGCACCAGTAACCAAGGAGGCACCATGAAACACCGCATCACATGGGTTGGCGCAATCACGGCCGTCGGCGCGCTCGTTCTCTCCGGCTGCAGCACGGCGAGCACTGCTCCCTCAACGGATGCCGCCGGCGATCTCACCCCGATCACCCTGCAGCTGCAGTGGTTCGCGCAGGCCCAGTTCGCCGGTTACTACGCCGCGCTCGACCAGGGCTACTACGAAGATGAGGGCCTCGACGTCACCATCGACGAAGGCGGCGCCGACATCGTGCCGCAGGACGTACTCGCCGCCGGCGACGCCGACTACGCCATCTCCTGGGTGCCGAAGGTGCTCGGCTCGATCGAGCAGGGCACCAACATCACCGACGTCGCCCAGATCTTCGAGCGCAGCGCCACCACCCAGATCTCGCTCAAGGACAAGGACATCACGACCGCGGCCGACCTCGCGGGCAAGAACGTCGGAAGCTGGGGTTACGGCAACGAGTGGGAACTTTTTGCCGGCATGCAGAAAGCCGGCGTTGAGCTCGGCGACATCAACCTCATTCAGCAGGCCTTCGACATGACCGGATTCCTCGCCGGCGATATCGATGCCGCCCAGGCCATGACGTACAACGAGTACGCCCAGGTTCTGGAAACCATCAACCCCGACACCGGCGAGCTGTTCCAGCCCGATGAACTCAACGTCATCGACTGGAACGACGAGGGCACCGCGATGCTCCAGGACTCCATCTGGGCCAACGCCGACAAACTCGAAAGTGACGCCGACTATGCCGACAACACGGTGAAGTTCATCAAGGCGTCGATCAAGGGCTGGATCTACGCGGCCAACAACCCGTCCGAAGCGGCCGGTATCGTCACCGCGGCCGGTTCGACCCTCGGCGAGAGCCACCAGCTGTGGATGACCAACGAGGTCAGCAAACTCATCTTCCCGTCGAGCAACGGCGTGGGAATGATCGACGAAGCGGCCTGGGCCAACACGGTCGACATCGCCATGAATACCAAGAATGAGACTGGGGCGACCATCATCACCACCGACCCGCCCGCCACCGCGTACTCCAACGAGTACGTGACCAAGGCACTCGATGAGCTGAAGGCTGACGGCGTCGATGTCATGGGCACCGACTGGAAGCCCACCGAGGTCACCCTCAACGAGGGCGGCAACTAGCTCACCTGCCGGGCGGCCCGCGAGGGCCGCCCGGCCCACAATTTTTCCGATTCACCAAACCACCCGTTCATACCAACACCACAGAAAGCCAGCGATATACGTGACTGACACCAGCACACAAACTCTCAACGCGCACACCAGCGAACTCGACCGGGCGCACGTGTTCCATTCCTGGTCGGCACAAGCGGCATTGAGACCGCTCGTCATCGCCGGCGGGTTGGGCTGCCGCGTCTGGGATCATGACGGACGTTCGTATCTTGACTTCTCGAGTCAGTTGGTGAACGTGAATATCGGCCATCAGCATCCGGCCGTGGTGCAAGCCATCACCGAGCAGGCCGCGCTGTTGACGACCATTGCGCCGTCCACCGCCAACCTGGCCCGCGGCGAGGCGGCCAAGCGCATCACCGACCGTGCCCCGGCCGGTTTCAACAAGGTCTTCTTCACCAACGGTGGAGCGGATGCGAATGAAAACGCCATGCGCATGGCCCGCGTGCACACCGGTCGCGACAAGGTGCTCTCCCTCTATAAGTCGTACCACGGCAACACCGGAGCTGCCGTGGTCGCCACCGGCGACTGGCGTCGCATTCCCAACGAATTCGCGCGCGGACACGTGCACTTCTTCGGTCCGTTCCTCTACCGCAGCGAATTCTGGGCCTCCAGCGAGGCCGAGGAGTGCGCCCGCGCGCTGCACCATCTCGAACGCGTCATCCAGGGCGAGGGTGTGGCCTCGGTCGCGGCCATTCTGCTCGAGTCGATTCCGGGAACCGCCGGAATCATGATGCCGCCGGCCGGCTACCTGCCCGGAGTGCGCGCACTGTGCGACAAATACGGCATCGTGCTGATTCTCGACGAGGTCATGTGCGGCTTCGGCCGAACCGGCCACTGGTTCGCCTTCCAGGCCTACGACGTCGTGCCCGACCTGATCACCTTCGCCAAGGGCGTCAACTCCGGCTATGTGCCCACCGGCGGCGTGATCATCTCCGATGCCATCGCTGCAACTTTTGACGAGACCGTCTTTCCCGGCGGGCTCACCTACAGCGGGCATCCGCTCGCTATGGCGTCGATCGTCGGCGCCCTCGACGCGATGGAGGCCGAGGGCATCGTCGAGAACGCGGCCCGCATCGGGCGCGACGTGCTCGAGCCGGGCCTCAAGGCCCTGCAGGCCAAGCACCCGATCATCGGCGAGGTACGCGGTGTCGGCGTGTTCTGGGCGCTCGAACTCGTCGCCGACCCGGCCACCCGCGAACCGGTGAGCGCCGCCGTCATGGCCCGGGTGAAGGCCGAACTGCTCGGCCGCGGCCTGCTGCCGTTCCTGATGGAGAACCGCATCCATGTCGTGCCGCCCTGTGTCGTCACCGACGCTGAGGTGGCCGAAGCGCTCGCCATCTACGACGAGGTGCTCAGCCTCGACCTTCTCGCCTAACCGTTCCAACCATTAAGGATTTTCACAATGACTGACACCCCGACCATTCAGCACTACATCAACGGCGAAGCCGCCGCCGGTACCTCGACCCGCACCGCGCCCGTTTACAACCCGGCCACCGGCACAGTCGCCAAGAACGTGCTGCTGGCGAGCACCGCCGACCTCGACGCAGCCGTCGCCGTCGCTCAGGCCGCCTACCCGGCCTGGCGTGACACGAGCCAGGCTCGCCGCCAGACCATCATGTACAACTTTCGCGAGCTGCTGAACGCGCGCAAGGGAGACCTGGCCGACATCCTCACCGCCGAACACGGCAAGGTCACCTCCGACGCGCTCGGCGAGATTATTCGTGGCCTCGAGGTCGTCGAATTCGCCCTCGGGATGCCGCACCTGACCAAGGGCGAGTACTCCGAGAACGTCTCGACCGGCGTTGACGTCTACTCGATTCGTCAGTCGCTCGGCGTGGTCGGCATCATCAGCCCGTTCAACTTTCCGGCGATGGTGCCGCTCTGGTACTTCCCCATCGCGATCGCGGCCGGCAACACCGTCGTACTCAAGCCGAGCGAGAAAGACCCTTCGGCGTCGAACTGGCTCGCCGAGCTCTTCACCGAGGCCGGCCTGCCCAATGGTGTGCTCAACGTCGTGCACGGCGACAAGGAGGCTGTCGACGCCCTGCTGGCGAACCCCACCGTGCAGGCGATTTCCTTCGTCGGTTCCACCCCGATCGCCCGCTACATCTACGAGACCGCGGCCAGAAACGGCAAGCGCGTGCAGTCCCTCGGCGGCGCGAAAAACCACATGCTGGTGTTGCCCGATGCCGATCTCGACCTGAGCGCGGATGCCGCCGTCAACGCCGGGTTCGGCTCCGCCGGTGAGCGCTGCATGGCCATCAGCGTCATCGTCGCCGTTGAGCCCGTGGCCGACGAACTCATCATGAAGATCGCCGAGCGGGTCAAGGGCCTCACGGTCGGTGACGGCACGCGCGGCTGCGACATGGGACCGCTGATCACGAAGGTGCACCGCGACAAGGTGGCTGGCTACATCGACATCGCCCAGGCAGACGGCGCCGACATCGTCATCGACGGCCGCGGCGTCAAGGTTGACGGTGACCCCAACGGCTTCTGGCTCGGCCCGACTCTGTTCGACAAGGTCAGCGTCGACTCCGCCGTCTACCTCGACGAGATCTTCGGCCCGGTGCTGTCGATCGTGCGCGTGGCCAGCTACCAGGAGGGTCTCGACCTCATCAACGCGAGCCAGTACGGCAACGGCACCGCGATCTTCACGAATGACGGCGGAGCTGCTCGCCGTTTTCAGAACGAGGTGCAGGTGGGCATGGTTGGCATCAACGTGCCAATTCCGGTGCCGGTCGCGTACCACTCCTTCGGCGGCTGGAAGAACTCGCTGTTCGGTGACGCCAAGGCCTACGGCCCCGCCGGAGTGAACTTCTACACCCGGGAGAAGGCGGTCACGAGTCGCTGGCTCGACCCGAGCCACGGAGGAATCAACCTGGGCTTCCCCCAAAACGCCTAGTCACACCCCGCGAGAGCGCAAAAAGTGCCCGATTGGCCCATCCAATCGGGCACTTTTTGCGCTCTCAACGAGCTGTTGCGGTGCTGTGGGATTGCTCAACCTTGGCGGCCTCGGATTGCAGGGCCTGGATGACGGTGCGCACGGCTAAGCGCTCGGCTCGGTCGGGGCGCATCAGAGCCACGATCTGCCGCTGCGATTCGATGCCGCGCAGCGGTTTGAGCACGAGTCGACCGGGCTGCCCGCCACCCGAGGTATACCGCGGCACGAGCGCAATGCCGAGCCCTGCAATCACGAACGATTCGATCAGCGCAAGGTCGGCGAACCGCTGCGACATCGACAGGCGGGCGCCGGCCTCCTGCTCGATCGCGTGCAGAATGCGTTCGAACGGGTAGCCGTCGGTCACGCCGATCCAGGTCTCGCCGATCAGGTCGCGTGGGCCAACCCAGGCGCGATCGGAGAGCGGATGCCCCACCGGCAGTCCCACATCCAGCGGCTCGGTCATGAGTGGAACAACCGTGAGGCCACGCCCGGCCCAGGAGAGCTGGCCGCTCATGGAGTGCGCGAGCACAATGTCGTACTCGGCAGTGAAGGCGGGAAAGTCGCTCAGCTCCGGGTCTTCATCGGCGCAGTTGAGCAGGAGGTCCGGCCCCAGAATCTTGATGACGCCGGGCAGCAGCATCTGGCCGGCCGTGGGAAAGGTGACCAGGCTCACTTCACCCGAGGCGTGGTTGCGGAATTCGTCCCAGAGCGCGGTGGCCTTCGCGAGCGACACCGCCACATCCGCTGCGCTGCGGGCGAGGGCGCGGCCAGCTGAGGTGAGCACGAGTCCGCGACCCTGACGCTGGGTGAGCGGCAACCCGGCTTCGCGTTCGAGCACCTTGAGTTGCTGGGAGACGGCCGACGGAGTGCGGTGAGTGGCCAGGGCGACCGCCGTAACGCTGCCGCGGTCGGCGAGTTCCCGGAGCAGTTCGAGTCGTTGCACGTCCATGTAGACAACCTACACAATGCATGCAGAATAATACGATTGTGCTGCACGGTCAGGAGTGGTCAAATGAGAGGGTCACACACGAGCAATGTCGCCTCCGTGCCGGGCCACGCCACCTCCTTCGAAAGGCATCTCGTGTTCATTCTTATCGCCATCCTGCTCGTTGCCGTTGTTTCCATCGCAGCCCTCGTCGTCGAGGTTCACCGCGACGGCTACCGTCAGACCGAGCGTCGCAACCTGGTTCGCATCTTCTAGGCTCCGCCCCCGAGATTCACGGGAGCGGCCTGCGAAAAGAGCCGCTTGCCGGCTTGTTTTGCGGCTTTTGCTTGTGTTTTCTGGGTGTCGGCGGGGGCGGGGGTCACCCGCTCCCCGCTCAGACATTGAGGCGTTCCGGAGGCCTCCGCGTGTTTCGACAAGCTCAACAATCGGCGTGCGCGGGACGCCGCCACACATCAAAACTCGCAACCCCGCGGAAAATACCCTGCCCCCGCCTCGTGTTCTGGACACGGAGGGGGCTGTCGGGCATGCCCTAAACTGGCGATTGTGACTGATACGCGGCAGAAACTCATCGACTTCATCTCGGCCGAGGCCGTTTTTCACGGAGACTTCGTTCTCACCAGCGGCAAGAAGGCCACGTACTACGTGGACCTGCGCCGGGTGAGCCTTGACCATCGGGTTGCCCCCCTAATCGGGCAGGTCATGCTCGATCTCATCAAGGACGTGCCCGATGTCGTCGCCGTCGGCGGCCTGACCATGGGCGCCGACCCGATCGCCGCCGCCGTCATGCACCAGGGCGCGGCCCGCGGCGCGACCTACGACGCCTTCGTCGTGCGCAAGGAACCCAAGGACCACGGTCGCGGCCGCCAGGTGGAGGGGCCAGACCTCGCCGGCAAGCGCGTGATCGTGCTCGAAGACACCTCGACCACCGGCGGGTCGCCCCTGGCCGCCATTGAAGCCCTGCTCAAGGTCGGCGCCGAGATCGCCGGCGTCGCCGTCGTGGTCGACCGCAACACTGGTGCTCGCGAAGTGATCGAGGCCGCCGGCTACCCCTATTACGCCGCGATTTCCCTTGAGGACCTGGGGCTCAACTAGTGGCATCAGACGACGAGCGGGGAATCGACTGGCTCGCGTCGCAGCTCGACCCGGAAACCACCGGTGCCGGGGCTGACTCGCCGGACGACTCAGCTGCCAAAGCTACAGGCGATGCTAAAACGGATGCCGCCAAACCGGATACCGCCGCACCCACGAGCCGCTTTGGTCGCCGCGCGCGCCGAGCCAAGCCGGTCGTCGACGAGCCCGAGGTCGCCGAGCCCGTTGAGCCGCCCGTTCCGGCAGTTCCGGCCGGGCCGGCTCCCTGGTGGACCACCCCGCTGCCGCAACCGGTCGAAGCAGAAGCCGCCGCCGCCGGCGCCGCTGATTTCGCGGATGACGCGGTACCGGCCATTCCTTCCGGGCACGAAGTCGTTTCGCCGACCCAAAGTGAGTCGGAGCTGGACCCGCAGCCGGCTCCAGGGGCCGAGCCCAGCGCGGCCGATGTCGTGGCGGCCGCAGCCGATCCCGCCCCAGCCATTCCAACGGCCGAAGTTCCGGCCGCAGTCATCCCGGCCGTCGTTGTGCCGGCCGTGAGCGAACCGATTATGAGCAAATCGGCAGCCGTCGAACCCGTCACGGACGGTCCGGTGACGGCCGCCCCAGTAAGGGCAGAGGTTGTTGCTGCTGAGCCCGTCGCGGCCGACCACGAAACGGCCACGGTCGCCTCTGTCGAACAGCTCGCGCCGGCGTCACCGGCCGTTGTCGCGCCTGAGCCTCTCGAGGCGCAGGCCACGGCCGCAACCGAGTTGCTGCCGGTATCTGCAACGGATACTCATGCGCCCGACGCGGGCGCGGGCATCCGCTTGGCCGACGCCAAAGCCAAAGCCGAGGCCGAAGCCGACCAGCCAACGCACACTGAGGGGCCGAGTCGACACCGGTCCCGGCGAGTCCTTGCCGGGGGAACGCAGGCCACCCTAGTCTGGACCGCCGTCGGGCTGCTTGCCCTCATCGTGCTGGTTGGGCTGTTTTATCTCGGCCAGCGTCTGGTCGCGAGTCCGGTAGCGGCTCCGGCACCGACCCAATCCGCGACGCCGACGCCCACGCCGACCCCTACGCCCACCCGGACCCCGGAGATCACCGCGGTGCAGGCCGCCGGTGCGCACGAGTGGAACAATCTGTTCGGTGGCGAGTGCCTCGAACCGTATGTCTCGCCGTGGGAGGAAGAGTTCACGGTGGTCGATTGCGCCGTCGCACACACCGCCCAGCTGGTCCATCGCGGCAGCTTCGGCGGCGACACGACCACCGTGTTTCCGGGCGAGGCCGCGCTCGCCGCCCAGATCAACCTGCTCTGCACGGCACCCGGCATCCTCGACCTGAACGCCGCCGGCGCCTACCCGAACCTGCAAATGCAGGGCAGCTACCCGATCACCGACGAACAGTGGACCACCGGCCCGCGCAACTACTACTGCTTCGTAAGCCGAGCCTCGGCCGAACCGCTGGCCGCGACCATCATGGGCACCGGCCCGGCCTGACCCGCGCGGCCGGCTGCAGGCGCGAGCGGATGCGGCCGGCAGGCCAGCCGCCGCCTGCAGCTTCTTTCAGCCTGAAGCAGGGCTAAAGCGCGGTGTAGCCACCGTCGATGACGATGGTCTGCGCGGTGATATACGCGGACGCATCCGAAGCGAGGAACGTCGTGAGTCCGTGCAGATCTTCGGGCTCACCCATGCGACCGAGCGGGATCGTGCTGGTCCATTGGGTGGCCAGGTCAGGATTCTCCGTGGTGAACTGCCGGGTCATATCCGACAGAAAGTAACCGGGAGCTATCGCGTTCACACGAATTCCGGACTGCGCCCATTCCACGGCTAGAGACTTGGCGAGGTGGCTCACCGCTGCCTTGGACGCGCTGTAGGACGCCTGAAACTGGGGGACATTGACGATGAGGCCCGACATCGATGCGATGAAGATAACTGATCCCGGTGCACCAGATGCGAGAAGTCGCCGCGCAAAGGACTGGCTGGCGAAGAAGGTCCCGTTCAGGTTCACCTCGATCACCTTGTTCCAGGCCGCCGGCGTCACGTCGACGCTATCGCCCCACAGCGTCATCCCCGCGGCGGTCACGAGCAGGTTAGCCGTTCCCAACTTCGACTCCAGTGCGGAGAATGCTGCATCCAGCGCCGCGGCATCGGTCACGTCGACCCGAACACTCGCGGTGGCCACACCATAGTCGCGGGCCAGAGTCGCTGCAGATTCGGCGACACCGTCGAGCAGGTCGATCAGGCCAACGGAGACACCCTGGGCTGCGAGAGCGGTCGCGAGTGAATAGCCGAGCCCGCGGGCTCCTCCGGTGATGACGGCGACTTTGCCGGTCAGGTCTGCATGCATGCGGTTACTCCAGGTCTGGTTGTGAGTTGAGGTCGGACGGAACGCGCCGATAACGCGCTCTAAACCGGCTGGCTCAACAGCCGTTGGGCCAAACCGGTATCGGTGACGAGCGAGGTGATGAGTCCGCTGTCGATTGCGCTGCGCACCGCCGCGGCTTTGAGAGTGCCGCCAGCCAGGCCGATTACGTCGGGAATGGCGCGCAGCTGAGCCGAGCTGACGGCCACCGACCGGTCGACGACGGTGTCGATCTCCTGGCCGTGCGGATCGAGCAGGGTGGCTGCTACCTCGGCCAACACGTTTCGGCTCAGCAAATCGTCGAGCACACCGATATTTCGGGCGTTGTCGTAGAGCTGGGAATCCGGTGGATTCCAGCTTCCGATGGCGACGACGGCCTTGGTGACGCCGTCGAAGCGGCGGAAGGTCTCATGAATAACCGGGTCGCTGCGCAGCGCTATAGCTGTCGCACGATCTTTCACCAGCAGGGGTGCAAAAATCGGGTAGGCGTTACCGCCGGATGCCTGGGCGATGCGACGCACGATGTCGATACCGTTCTCGCGTACCGGTCCGGCAACACCGGCGAGTTGCACAACCTCGCAGTGCGCGATCTCGCCAATGTGATGGGCCATGTGGCTGAGCGTACGACCGGCGGTGACGCCCAGCACGTCGCCGTCGACGACGATCTCGCTCAGAAGTTGGGCGCCGACTCGCCCCAGGGCTTCCTGCACTACCTCGGGGCGCGGGCTGGGGGTCATGACGGCGATGGCCCGCTTCAGACCAAAACGTTTCTGGAGGGCAATGGAGATGTCCAGATCGACGACGCCGGGCATTCCGATATCGATCGTGACGATCCCCAGCTCAATCGCCTGTTCCAGGAGCCGGGCAACCTTGAACCGGGAGATTCCGAGCTCTTCAGCGATCTCGATTCTCGACCGGTTGCCGATGAAGTGACGTGTCGCCACGTCGGCCATTTGTTCTTCATCATTCCGTTTCAACGCAACTCTCTTCCATTGACCTTGGCGGCGCTCAAGGTTAGCACTTCGCTCATTTGTGCACGCTAGTTTCTCATATGTATTTTTTGAGGTTAGAGTTTGAAAACATCCGTTTTACGTGGTTGATCGCAATGAGGCTCTGTCACCAGCACTCCTTGCGCGAAAGGTGAGGCTAATGACAGACGAATTGGGCACCCTGGAGTGCCGCGACCTGACCAAGGCATTCGGTGGCGTACCGGTGCTCAAGGGGATCTCGCTGTCGCTGGCTCCCGGAACCATCACTGCTCTGGCGGGTGAAAACGGCGCCGGCAAATCCACGCTCATGAAGATTGCGTCCGGCCAGTACCGGCCAGACTCTGGTGAAGTGCTGGTGCGTGGAGAGAGCCTGCCGAGCGGTAATCCGCAGGCGGCGTATCGTCTCGGGGTCGCCATCGTTCCGCAAGAACTCGCCTCTGTTCTCGAGATGACGGTCTATGAGAATATCTTCATCGGCCGCGAACTGCGCGGGCCGCTGGGCCTGCGGCGCCGGGCCATGATCGACTCCGCGCGGGAGATTCTGCACGTCTTCGGCGTCGATATTGAGCCGACTCAACGCATGGGGAGCCTGCCGGTCGGCCTGCGCCAGATCGTCGAAATCGTGAAGGCCACCAACACCGGAGCACGTGTCATTCTGCTCGACGAGCCCTCCAGCGCGATCGCTGAGCGTGAAGTTGGCCGGCTGATCGAGGTAATGCGCACCCTGCGCGACCGCGGAGTCGCCCTCCTGTTCACCACTCACAAGATGGAAGAAATGCGCGCACTCGCCGACCGCGTTCTGGTGCTGCGGGACGGTGAGCTCGTGCTCGATGAGCCCCTGCGCAACCTCACCGACGACGACATCGTCACGGCCATGATCGGTCGCGAACTCGAAGGCCTCTTTCCCGAACTTCCCGAGCCTGGAACAGAAATCGTGCTGGCGATCGACAACCTGCAGGTCATCGGTGCTGGCGCCCCACTCAGCCTCACCGTGCGCCGCGGCGAGATCGTAGGCCTGGCAGGGCTCGTCGGCGCCGGTCGAACGGAACTCTTGGAAACTGTGTTCGGCATTCGCAAGAGCACGGCCGGCTCGATTGCCGTGAAGGGTGTCACGGTCAAGGGAGGCACGCCGGCAGCGGCAATTGCGGCACGCATGGCCTTTGTACCGGAGGATCGCAAGGGTGCCGGTGCCATCCTCTCGATGAGTGTGCTCGACAACGCCACGCTGCCCCGGATCCAGCAATTCTCGGCGGGGGGACTGCTGCGGCAGGGCCTCCGACGTTCGCAGGTTCGCGAAGCCATGGACGCCGTGAAGCTGCGCAGCCGAGGCCTGGACCAGTCCATGGAGACGCTGTCGGGAGGTAACCAGCAGAAGGTGGTGCTCGCACGCTGGCTCACCTCCCCGGTTGACGTCCTCATCCTCGATGAGCCGACCCGTGGTGTTGACGTGGGTGCCCGTAGCGAGATCTACCGCATCATCGTCGACCTCGCAGCGGAAGGCATGGCCGTCGTCATGGCATCCAGCGATATGCCGGAAATTCTGAGCCTGTCGCACACGGCACTTGTCCTGCGAAACGGCATCATCGCCGGTGAGCTCAACGCCGAGCAGCTGGCGCATCCCGGGGTGCAAGACACGATCTTTCGGCTGGCCAGCGGACTCGATGGCATCGACCCCGCCGCATTGACCGTTCCCGCCAGTGCAGACCCGTCCACGAACAAGCAGAAGGACAACTGAGCATGACAATTACCCAGGACACCACGCGACGATTCTCCGGCAAATGGTTGCAGGACCTCGCGGTTCGCTACGCGATGGTGATCGTGATGGTTCTCATCATCTCGTTCTTCCTCTATCGCAGCGCACGATTCGGAACCGTCGACAATGTCGTCACGATCCTCATCGCTGCGGCGCCGTTTGCGCTGATCGCACTCGGTCAGACCCTCGTTATTCTCACCGGCGGTATCGACCTGTCCGTCGGCAGCATCATCGCGCTCAGTGCGATGTCGGGCGCCCTGACCGCCAAGACGTTCCCCGACCGCATCTGGCTGGCACTGCTCGTGGCCGTGGCCGTGGGCCTCATCGCCGGTTCGATCAACGGGTTGGTCGTCTCGGTGATCAACGTGCCACCGTTCATTGCGACGTTGGGCATGCTTACCCTGGCATCCGGCCTGGCCTTCGTCGTGGGCGGGGGCGCACCAATCAACGGGATGCCGGAAGCCTACGGCCAGATCGCCAACACTGAAATCTTCGGGCTGACGATCCCCGTGATCCTGATGATCGTCAGCATCGTGGGTTTCGGCATCATGATGAAGCGAACCGCCTACGGGATGCGCGTCTACGCCGTCGGCGGCAATCGTCTGGCCGCCGAGATCGCCGGTGTCAAAACCGGGCGCATCCTGTTCAGCGTCTACGCGATCAGCGGCGCGCTCGCGGGGCTCTCCGGAATTATGCTCTCCTCGCGCGTGATCAGCGGGTCGCCGAACCTTGGCCAGGGCTACGAACTCGACGCCATTGCGGCCGTCGTGATCGGCGGCGCCAGCCTGCTCGGTGGCCGCGGCACCATCTGGGGCACTGCGCTCGGGCTCCTGCTCATTCAAACCCTCAATAACGGACTCGATATCCTCACTGTCCCCGCCTACTGGCAGGACGTCATCAAGGGGGTGCTCATCGTCACGGCCGTCGCGGTCGACGTTTGGGCCTCCAAACGACGCGTTTAGCTTCGTCGCCACGCACTTGGCCCACGTGCATTCGCACTGGCGCCATCCACTCCCGGCACCGGGAAACTCAACACGGAGGAATCAATGAAGATCACAGGCAACATCCGTCGCGCGACCGGAATCGCGATTGCAGGGCTCACCGCGCTCTCGCTCACCGCGTGCGGCGCGGGCGACCCCACGGCCAATCAGGGCGCGGACGCCGGCGACCGGGTCACGATCGGTGTGACGGTTTACGACATGTCGTCGTTCATTACTGAGGGCAAGGAAGGCATCGACCGTTATGCGGAAGAGAATGACATTGACATTCTCTGGAATTCAGCGGGCATGGATGTCAGCACCCAGGCGAACCAGATCGACCAGTACATCAGCGCTGCCGTTGACGCCATCGTCGTCGTACCGGTGCAGCTCGAGACCCTCCAGCCGCAGGTTGCTGCGGCCAAGACTGCCGGCATTCCGTTCCTTGACGTGAACGCAACGCTGAACAATTCCGAAGTTGCCGGCAGCGTTCAGCCCGACGACGTCGCGGCTGGCGAGCAGGAAGCCGAGATGATGATGGAAGCCCTCGGCGGCTCCGGAAATGTCGTGATCCTGCAGGGCCCCCTCGGCGGATCCGGTGAAATCAACCGTGGCCAGGGAATCGACAACGTCCTGGCCGAAAACCCCGGAATCACCGTTCTGGCCAAGGACACGGCCAACTGGAGCCGCGACGAAGCCATCAACAAGGTCAAGAACTGGATCTCCGCGTTCGGCGGCGACATCGACGGTGTCATCGCCCAGAACGACGACATGGGCCTCGGCGCCGTGCAGGCGCTGCGCGAAGCCGGCATCGAGGGCGTGCCCGTTGTGGGTATCGACGGCATCGAAGACGGCCTGAACGCTGTTCAGAACGGTGACTTCATCGGCACGAGCCTGCAGAACGGTACCGTTCAGCTCGCCACCGGTGTCGCGGTCGCCGCAAAGATCGCCCGCGGAGAAGACGTCGACAAGAACCTCGTCTACCTCATGCCCCCGATCACGACCGACAACGTCGGTGACGCTATCGAGCACGTTGTCAGCGACCGTCCGACGTTCCTCGACGCGCTCAGTGAACTGATCGCTGGCAACCTCATCACGGGCGATATCGCCTTTGAAAACCTGCCGGGACAGGGCGAGTAGCTAGCGTCCTATTGACACAACGGTTTCGCCGCTGGCGAGAAAGTTTTCTCGCCAGCGGCGAAACCGTTTGCGTGTGCGCCGGGTCACTGAACTCGCTGGGCGCCGCCCAGAAGTCGTTGGGCCGTGTGGGAATCGGTCGCCAGAATCGTCACAATCCCGGTATTGAGCGCCGCCCGCAACGCCTCCGTCTTCTTCGCACCACCGGCCACGACGATGACCTCGGGAATATCACGCAGCTGGTCGATGTCGATCGCGAGCGTGCGGCCCTCGAGGGCCGGCACGCGCTGGCCTCGCTCATCGAGCAGGGTGGCGCTGATCTCGGCGCGTACGCCGCGTGCGAGCAGTTCGGCGCGCTCCTCGCCGCTGAGGCCATCACTGAGTTGCGACTCCGGTGGTTCCCAGCTGCCGACCGCGAGCACCGCCTTGGTGACTCGGCTCATCCGCTGAAATGTGGCTTGAATGGATGGCTGACGTTTGAAAGCTTCGGCAGCCTGCGAATCGGAAACGACGAGCGGGGCATAGATCGGGTACGGGCGACCGCCAGAAATCTCGCAGATTCGTCGCACCAGATCGCTGGAGGTCTGGCTAGGATCCCCGGCCAGGCCGGTGAGCTGCACGACATCGCAAGGCGCGAGCCGGTCGAGCTGATCCACGATGGCCGTGAGGGTGCGTCCACTCGCAATGCCCAGCACGTCGGACTCCGTGACGATCTCGATAAGCAGGTTGGCCGTAATCCGCCCCAGTTCGGTGCGAATGGCCGGGCTGAGATCGGTGGTCGTGTTGGCCACAATCGCCCGGTTCAGTCCGTAGGCCTTCGCCAGTCGAGAAGCGAGATCGGCGTGCAGGGTGCCGGGGGTATTCACCCGAATGGTGACGAGCCCGGTTTCTCGGGCGCGCGCGAGAAGACGAGCGACTTTGAAGCGTGACATGTCGATATCGTCCGCGATTTCGACGAGAGATTTTCCGGCGCGATAGTGCTGCTGGGCGACAAAAGCCATCTGAACAAGTTCGCTGGGACCGATATCCATGACTCTCCTTGACCTCGGGCTCTACGCGAGTATCCATTCTCGCACGCTAATTCTCTCATATGAGCGGGCAACTTGACATTTGAGTACGGCCCCATCAGGATAAAGATCTAGACAAAAGAGAGTGTCCGGGGTTCATGTGAGCGACAACGACGTTTCGGTGCTGGAAGCAGCGTGTGCCTTCATACGGCGAGCAGCACCCCGAGGATTCGTGGGCGACTTTCACCACGGCGATTGCCGCTGCGAAGGCCGGGGCGGGTTTGACTGACCCGATTGTGGGCCTGGCCATCGCAGGGCAATGCCACAGACTCGTCGCCCTCGACCGCACCCATCGGGTCGTTCGATTGGCGGATGTTGCCGGTCGGCGTTGACGGCGGCGTCACCTCAGTGGTGGCCGACTCCGCCCGCTCCCTGGGCGCCGAATACATCGTCTCCGGCCGAGCCCTATTTTTCAGTCCCTACGAATCCCACCCAGTTCAGAGAGAAGACTAGTCATGGCCAGTTCATCCACGCTCCCGGCGACAATGCGAACGAGCGTTTTGCTGAAACAACAGGACTTGACGATCGAGGACCGTGCCGTGCCCACGGCCGGCGCCGATGAGGTGCTTGTAAAGGTGGCCGCGGTCGGCGTCTGCGGCTCCGACGTGCACTACTACCGCGAAGGCCGAATCGGCGACTTCATCGTCGATGCCCCTCTGGTTCTGGGCCATGAGCTCAGCGGCACCATCGTGGCGGCCGGAGTGGACGTCGATCCCGCTCGCGTGGGGGAGCGCGTGGCCGTGGAACCGCAGCGCGCCTGCCGGCTGTGTCGGGAATGCCGCGCGGGCCGGTACAACCTGTGCTCCAAGATGGAATTCTACGCAACCCCGCCCATCGACGGTGCCTTCTGCGGCTACGTGACGATCCAGACCGAATTCGCCCACGCAATTCCCGACTCGGTGTCGTTTGAGGCTGCCGCCCTGCTGGAGCCGCTCTCGGTCGCCATCGCGAGCATCCGCAAGGCTGGTATCGTCCCCGGGTCATCGATTCTCATCGCCGGCGCCGGCCCGATCGGCATTATCACCGCCCAGACCGCGCGGGCCTTCGGCGCGAGCGAGATCATCGTCTCCGACCTGATTGCAGCCAAGCGTGAGCGTGCGCTAAAGTTCGGAGCCACCCGGGTCATCGACCCCGTGGCCGAAGACCCGGCAACGCTGGGCCTTGACGTGAACGCGTTCATCGACGCCAGCGGTTCCGCGCGGGCCGTGGACAGCGGCATCCGCTCGGTGCGGCCAGCCGGCACGGTCGTTCTGGTGGGGCTCGGCAACCCCGAGATGATCCTGCCGGTGTCGCAAATTCAAAACCTGGAACTGACCGTCACCGGCATCTTCCGCTACGTGGACACCTGGCCGACCGCTATCCACCTGGTCGCCTCCGGACAGGTCGACCTCGACTCGCTCGTGACCGGCAAATTCGACCTGGAGCATGTCGCGGAAGCCCTCGACAGTGATCGGAACGAAGACAGCCTCAAGTCCATCGTCTACCCGAACTAGTCCCGAGAGAAACGGAGCACCACCATGAATGTATTCAGCCTCGAAGGAAGAACAGCCCTGGTCACCGGCGGCAACCAAGGGCTCGGCAAGGCCTTCGCGTTCGCGCTGGCCCAGGCCGGCGCCCACGTCGCAATCGCCGGGCGAAGCGCCGAACGCAACGCCGCCGTTGCGGTGGAGGCCAAGGCTGCCGGGTATGACTTCGTCACTATCCAGGCCGACATCACCAAAGACGATCAGGTCGCCCGCATGACCGAGGAAGCCATCACCGGCCTCGGCAAGATCGACATTCTCGTGAACAACGCCGGCACCTGCTACCACGCACCGGCATTCGATGTCACCGACGACGAATGGGCCGCGGTCTGGGACCTCAACGTTCGCGCGCTCTGGAAAGCGAGCCTGTCGGTTGGTGCCCACATGCGCACCGAGGGCAAGGGCGCCATCGTCAACATCGGCTCGATGTCGGGGATCATCGTCAACCGCCCGCAAATGCAGCCCGCGTACAACGCCTCGAAGGCGGCCGTGCACCATCTCACCAAGTCTCTGGCGGCCGAATGGGCCCCATTCGGAATCCGCGTGAACGCGGTCGCCCCCGGCTATGTCAAGACCGAGATGGCACCGGTCGACCGGCCCGAATTCCAGCGTTACTGGGTTGAAGACGCACCGCAGCAAAGGTTCGCCCTGCCCGAGGAGATCGCGCCCTGCGTGGTCTTCCTGGCCAGCGAAGCAGCGTCGTTCATCACCGGTTCGATACTCGTCGCCGACGGCGGCTACACGGTCTACTGATCTGGCAGCCCTCAGCAATCGTTCGCGTCGTGGTCAACTCCGCCACCGATGTCGTGCTCGAGAATATCGAAATACCCGTTCCCGGCGCCAATGAGGTGCTCGTGTGCTCCACCGTGGTGGGAATCTGCGGGTCGGACATGCACGCCGCGCACGGGCGGCATTCGTTCATGTCGTTGCGGTTTCGGCCAGGCCACGAGGTCGTCGGCGTCGTCTCTGGTGCGGGAGCGGATGTTGACCCCGCATGGATCGGCGCTCGTGACCGTGGGAACGAGCGCCCCGTAGGTTCGACCGCGTGGCCGAAAGCTACACGCGCGAGCGGATGCTGCCGGCGCGGCCGGCCGCGCCGGCAGCTGTGGCCAGCCTGGAGCGGTCATGAGCACGAAGCACCCGAAAATGCGCGGGCTCGTGGCTGAGTTTTGAAGCCCTTCGGGGCTGACGTTGATTCTGTGGTCCCGGCGCAAACGTTTGGGCACATTCGTGATGAAAAATCAGTCATAAATTCGTAGGCTTGGCGCTTACAGTAGACGCTTCGACGATGAATCACGCCTGATGCTCCCTGTTTTTCCTCATAAACGTGGCCTCATTGGTGACGAGCGTAAATCAGGCGGCCCAATTTCTCGCGGGGATTATTTTTGAGGTTCTCTCGCTTTTGTATTCGATCTACGGTAGAATTGGCGTGAAGGAGGCAATGGCGCCCATGTTCATGGAAAACCCGAGCGAGGCCAGTTCGAACCCGGTCGTTGCGGCGGTGGAGCAGGCTCGGGAGATTCTGTTGGCGGCGTTGGGTGGGGTGTCGTTGGGGTTGCTGGGCGATGAAGAATCACTGACCCTGCTGCTGGCGGTGGAGAGCGTGGGCCGGGTCGTCGACGGGGCCCGGGTACTCTCCACGACCGATGTGCTGCGCCGTTCCCAGTACTTTGATGCTGCCGCAGCGAAAGCCGCCGCGAAGGCTGCTGTTGATCAGAGTGCCGCCGCCGCGCAGAATGCCGCCCGGGAGAAGGCTGGTTCGGGCAAGGCTGCTGCGGAATCCGTGATCCCGGAGGGTGCTGCGGCTTCTCCGAGCGTGGCGGGTGAGGGTGCGGCGGCGGCTCTGGCTGCGCCGACGCTGGCCCGTCGGCTCGGCTGCCGCAGCGGCGTCGAACTCGTCTGCACCCTCGCCCGACTGTCCCGCAGCGAGGTGCGTCAGCGGTCCGCGCTCGGTGAGAAAGCCGGCCAGCGAATGCTGCTCGGCCGCCCGCTGGCCCCCATCTACCCGGTGCTCGGGGAGGCCCTGCAGGGCGGGGAGCTCGGGTTGGAGCAGGCCCGGGTGATCGTGCAGGTGCTCGACGGCCTGCGCTCCTCCGTGCTGGTGGAGGACCTCGACCGGGTCGAACGCTCTCTGGTGGCCAGCGGCTCCGGGGCGATCACTCCCGAAACCGAGGGGCTCCCCGGTGCCGGCATCGCCTTCGCGCCGGAGTTGCTGCGGCAGCAGGGCATCCAGTGGAAGGCACGCCTCGCCCCCGACGGCACCGCGCCCGGCGAGACCCCGACCGAACGGCGCAGCTGGCTCACCTTCGGCACCCTCAGCAACGGCGGCTACAGCCTCAGCGGCTGGTTCACCACCCTCGACCGCGCCATCGTTGGCAACGTTTTTGATGCGTACCTGTCCGCCGCGGCGGCCAACCCCGTTCCCGGTGCCGGAGGCACTGCGACCCCGGCGTCCGGCACCGCCTCTGGCACGGCTTCCGGCGCGGCGTCCGGTACGAGTCGAGTTTCCGACGCCACTCCGCGCGCGCTGGTCGCGTTCCGTGAGACCGAACCCGAACCCGACACCACAAACGACAATGACGAGAACGGCGAGACCGAAGCTGGGGTCGACGGCGCGCAGATGGGTATCGACGGCCAGAACCGCCAGAACAACCAGAACTGCGACAACGAAGCGGCACAAGAAGCAACCAGCGAGGCGCGGAACGCCACCGCGGCGGGCCAAGCCACCGAAATTGGCCAGGCGGGCGAGGCGGGTGCGAAAATGGAGGGCAGCGACACGCTCGGCACCGACCCACCCGACCCGCTCAGCCCCGACAGGATCAGTCCCGCTGCGCTCAGTCCGTGTCCGTAGCAACCCGACGACACCCGCTCCCGTAGTGAAAAGCAAGCCAGCATCCTCCGCGCCGCGTTCGAAGCCGCAGCCCGGCACCCCGACACCCCCACCATGGGCGGCGCCGCCCCCACCGTGCTCGTACACATCAACATCACCGACCTCCTCGCCGGCCGCGGCGCCGGCTGGATCGACGGCATCGACGGCCCCCTCACCCCCCACCAAGTCGACGAACTCATCTGCGCCGGCGGCTACCAACCCATCCTGTTCGGCCACACCGGCACAATCCTGCACCTCGGCACCAGCAACCGGTTCTTCACCGCCAGTCACCGCCGAGCATTGGCCGCCCGCGATGGCGGCTGCGTCATCCCCGGCTGCACCGTGCCACCCCACCTCACCCAGGTTCACCACGTCGTTCCCTGGCAGAAAGGCGGCCTGACCGACATCGACAACGCCGTCCTGCTCTGCAACGCCGGCCATGCCAGCATCGACACCTCCGGCTGGGACATCGACATGCGAGACGGCCGCCCCTGGATCCGCGGCCCGCTCCTGTTCGACCCCACCCAAACCTGGCGCCCCGCCGGCCAAAACCGCGCCGCCACACCAGCCGAGAAACCCAACTGGGACAAGTAGCCCGAACTGCACTCGACCGACGGAATGGCTGGGCGGCGCAGCCAGCCATCGCAGGACTGTGGCGGTCTCGATAGGCTCGACCAGGGGTTGCTGCGGTTCTCGCGATCAGATACGGGGCTCTGGCCGGTTCGACCAACGGGGGTGTTCCCGAGATCGGATGCGGGGTTGCCTTGGCCCGCTCGACCCGGGGATGATGGCGTTCCCGAGATCGGCGCGGCGATCCCGTGGCTGCTCGACCATCCTCGACCAGCGGAGGGTGGTACCCGGGGCGTTCGGTGGTGGCTGTTCCGTGGCGATCTCAGGCGGGGCAACGCCGTAGGCCGGCGCCTGTGGAGGAGGCGCCTAGATCTCGTCACTCTCGATGAGCTCCGGCGAGAGCAGCTCGTGCACGCCGGCCACGATCTCATCGGGCCGAAACGGGTAGCGGTTGATTTCGGCTTCGTCGCTGATGCCGGTCATTACGAGAATGGTGTGCAGCCCGGCCTCAATGCCCGCGACGATGTCGGTGTCCATGCGGTCGCCGATCATGCCGGTGTTCTCCGAGTGCGCGCCGATCTTGTTCATCGCCGAGCGGAACATCATGGGGTTGGGCTTGCCGACGACGTAGGGTTCCATGCCGGTGGCCTTGGAGATCAGCGCCGAGATCGCGCCGGTCGCCGGCATCGGGCCGTCCTTGCTGGGCCCGGTCGCATCGGGGTTGGTCGCGATGAATCGCGCGCCGCCCAGAATCAGCCGGATCGCCTTGGTAATCGCCTCGAACGAGTAGTTGCGCGTCTCGCCGACGACCACGTAGTCGGGGTCGGTCTCGGTCATGATGAACCCGGCCTCGTGCAGCGCGGTCGTGATGCCGACCTCACCGATCACGAAGGCGGTGCCGCCGGAAACCTGCGACTTCAGAAAATCCGCCGTCGCGAGGGCGGAGGTCCAGATGCGGTCCTCCGGCACATTCAGCCCGCTCGAACGCAGCCGGGCGCTCAGGTCGCGCGGGGTGAAAATGGAGTTGTTGGTGAGCACCAGAAACGGCGTGCCCGAGTCGGTCCACTGCTGCAGCAGCTCGGCCGCCCCCGGAAGGGCCTGGTTCTCGTGCACGAGCACACCGTCCATGTCGGTGAGCCAGCATTCGATCTCGTCGCGTCGTGCCATCAGGCGCTCCTTTTCGTCGACTCTCAGCCTAGCTGCGCGACGTTTCCCCGCGGTTACGGGTATCGCTCAAATAAGCGGATGCCGCCGCGTGCTCCCACGTCGCCGCTCGACGGGCCTCAGCCACCAATTTCGGAAATAGTAAAGTACGGCCTCCGGAAACGGTAACGCACAGGGACTTGAAACAGTAAAGTATGAGCCCCAGAAATGGTAACTTAGCCCTATGGACTACTCGCCGCGCATCGTCGATGCCGAATTGACAGCCATGCTCGCCGGGTTGCCGGCCATCGCCCTCGACGGGCCAAAGGCTGTCGGAAAGACTGCCACAGCGTCGCGGAGGGCTGGGTCCATCATTCAGCTCGACGATCCGGATCAGCTCGCATTGCTGCAGGCAGACCGCGAGCGGATAACGAGGTTGTCGCGCCCGGTTTTGCTTGATGAATGGCAGACGTTTCCAGCGATTTGGGATACCGTTCGCCGCAGCGTCGACCACGATGCACGGCCAGGTCAGTACATCCTGGCCGGCAGCGCAAGCCCGACGAAGGCGCCTGCGCATTCCGGTGCCGGCCGTATTGTGCACCTGCGGATGCGACCGATGGCCTTCTCCGAGCGGCAGCTCACCCCGCCTACAGTCTCACTAGCGACTCTTCTTGCCGGCCCGCCTGCAGCAATAGAAGGCGCAAGCCCACTGGCTTTGGAGGACTATGCCTCCGAGGTGACGCGGTCGGGGTTTCCGGCGATCCGACTCCAAACGAAGGAATATAGATCGGCAACGCTCGACGGCTATCTCTCGGCAATCGTTGAGCACGATTTTCCCGAGGCGGGGTATGCGGTCAGGCGTCCGGCAACGCTCAGAGCGTGGCTGGCGGCCTACGCTGCAGCCAGCTCGACGACGGCGAGTTACGACAGCATTATCCGCGCGGCGACTCCGGGCGATGCAGTCAAACCCTCAAAAGCCACCGCGCAGGACTACCGGGAAATGCTCACCAAGCTGTGGCTCTTGGACCAGGTTCCCGGCTGGCTGCCGAGCAGAAATCGCCTCAAAGGATTGGGGCAGGCGCCCAAGCACCACCTCGCCGACCCTGCGCTGGCCGCGCGCCTCCTCCGTGTTTCAGCGGAGACGCTCATCAATAAGGCAGATATCGGCCCGGCTGAACTTCGCAACGGTCCGATGCTGGGCGCTCTGTTTGAATCCCTGGTGACTCTGAGCGTGCGCGTCTATGCACAAGCTGCGGGGGCATCTGTGCATCATTTGCGAACCCACGGCGGCGAGCACGAAGTGGATCTCATTATCGAGCGACCGGACGGCCGGGTGGTGGCGTTGGAAGTAAAGCTGTCCGGAACCGTAGACGATAAGGACACGCGGCATCTGAGATGGCTGGCCGATGAGATCGGCCCGGACCTCGTGGATTCGGCGGTTATCACGACCGGAAAAGTCGCCTATCGGCGCACTGACGGAATTGCGGTAATTCCCTTGGGGCTGCTCGGTCCGTGAAAGCTGCCCAGCCTCAGGCAGTCACCCAGATTGACGCGGCCGCAGCGGGCGTGACCAGGCGACTCTGGCCATCCGCTAGAACGATGGTCAAGGGCGCGCTGAGTGTGAACTCGGTGCCCGGCCCGATCAGGTCGGCGGCGAGCTCGCGCAGCACGGACGGGTCGCGGTCACTGATTCGCAGCACGGCAGCCCGGTGCCCGACCGTGGCGTCGGCCAGCAGCACGGCCGGCGGCCGCAGCACGGTGCCATCGGCGGCCGGAATCGGGTCGCCGTGCGGATCGTGCGCCGGAAAACCGAGCCGCGCGTTGATGGCTTCGAGCAGGCGATCCGAGATGGAGTGCTCGAGAATCTCGGCTTCGTCGTGTACCTGGTCCCAGCCATAGCCCATCTCGCCGACCAGCCAGGTCTCGATCAGGCGATGCCGCCGCACGACGGCGGTCGCACGCAGCCGGCCGGCATCCGTCAGCGCCAGTGGGCCGTAGGGAACGTGGGTGATGAGCCCGCTCGCGGCAAGCTTTTTGACCATTTCGGTGACGGATGACGGTGCCACGCCCAGTCGCACCGCGAGCGCCGACGGGGTGATCAAATCGGTCTGCCACTCGGTGTGGGCATAGATGGTCTTGAGGTAGTCCTCGGCCGCGCCGGTCGTGTGCGTCATAACCCTCTCAGGGTATCCGGGTCACGCGCCGGTGAACACCAGTACGAGCAGTACCACGTTCAACGCCACCAGCGCCAACGCGCAGACGACCCCGGCAGCGGTCGTGAACCAGCGATTGGTGAAGGTTCCCAGCAGGCCGCGCTGGGCGGTGAGCCAGACCAGCGGAATCAGCGCGAACGGAATGCCGAACGACAACACAACCTGGCTGAGCACGAGCGCCTGCGTGGGGTCGAACCCCACCCCGAGAATGAACAGCGCCGGAATCAGCGTGACCAGTCGGCGCAGCAGCAGCGGAATGCGCACGTGCAACAGGCCGTGCATGATCTCGGCCCCCGCATAAGCCCCGACCGAGGTCGAGGCGAGCCCCGACGCGAGCAGCCCGACGGCGAACAGGGTCGCAACGATCGGCCCGAGCGTGTCCTTCAGCGCCGCGTAAGCGCCCTCGAGCGTGTCGGTTCCATCCACACCCTGCAATGCGGATGCCGCGAGCAGCAGAATCGCCAGGTTCACCGTTCCGGCGATCGCCATGGCAATGGTGACGTCCCACTTCGTGGCCCAGAGCAGGCGACGCGTGGCCACGATGCCCTGCCACTCCGGAAACCGGTCACGGGTGAGCGACGAATGCGCGTAGATGGCGTGCGGCATGATCGTGGCACCCAGGATGGATGCGGCGAGGAGCACCGAGTTCGACCCCTCGAAGCGGGGCACCATTCCGGCGAGCACGCCACCGCCATCCGGCGGGGAGATAAAGACGCCGGCCGTGAAACCGATCGTGATAATGAGCATGAGCGCGATGATGACGCGCTCGAAGATGCGCGGCCCCCGTCGAGAATGCACCATGAGCACGACCATGGAGATGGTGCCGGTGATCACGCCGCCCCAGATGAGCGGCAGGTCGAACAGAAGGTTGAGGGCGACCGCGCCGCCGATGATCTCGGCCAGGTCGGTGGCCATGGCAACGAGTTCGGCCTGGATCCAGTACAGCCTGCGCGCGGTGGGCCGCTTCATGCGCACGCCGAGGATCTCGGGCAGGCTCGCCCCGGTGACGATGCCGAGCTTCGCCGAGAGGTATTGGATGAGCCAGGCCATGACGTTGCCGGCGACCACCACCCAGACCAGCAGGTAGCCGTAGCGGGCACCGGCGGTCATATTGCTCGCGACATTGCCCGGGTCGAGGTAGGCGACCCCGGCGACGAGGGCCGGTCCGAGCAGCCAGAGCAGGCGGCTGGAGGCGACCGTGGTGGGAGCCTTGGCGAGCACGCGGTCAGGGGCGGGGGCATCCGTTTTAGACATACCGAAACCCTAGCCAGAATTTAGGCGCACCGAAACCCCAATTCTGGGCGGAGTTGGCAGGATACGGTTGGGTAGTGCCAGAATCTGCAGTCGACAACTCCACGCCAGAGCGCTCAACCTACGGCGTCGGTCCCTGGCCGGGGGAACGGCCGAGCGAAGACCGTTACGACGCCGACCTGCTCGAGCACGGCGACACCCGCAACGTGATCGACCGCTACCGCTACTGGAATATGGCCGCGATCGTGGCTGACCTGGACGAGCATCGGCATCCGTTTCACGTGGCCATCGAGAACTGGCAGCACGACATGAATATTGGCTCGATCGTGCGCAGCGCCAATGCGTTCGGCGCCGACACGGTGCATATCATCGGCCGCAAGCGTTGGAATAAGCGCGGCGCCATGGTCACCGACCGTTACCAGCACGTGCTGCACCACGTGGATGTCGCCGCGTTCGTCGAGTGGTGTTTGAAGGGTGACTTGCCGATTATCGCCATCGACAATGTGCCCGGCAGCGTCATCATCGAGACGTTTATATTTCCCGAACGCTGCGTGCTTCTGTTCGGTCAGGAAGGCCCCGGCCTGTCGGAAGCGGCCATCGCCGCCGCCGATTCCATCGTCGAAATAAGCCAGTTCGGCTCGACCCGGTCGATCAACGCCTCGGCGGCCGCCGCCGTGACCATGCATGCCTGGGTGGTTCAGCACCGGTTCTGATCTTTACTGGTTTGCGGGCTGAATACGGGCTAGCGTGACGGTATGACTGCGATCACTGACGATCTTCCGGCCCGACTCCTCCACGAAGAAAACGCCGGATGGGAGGCCATTCTGGGCGGGAACGGCGGCGCCTACTACCAGCGCGAAATGACCGACGACGGTCTGATGATTGTGCCGGGGGCCGTCATTACGCGCGACCAGGTCACCGCCTACTTCGACCAGGCGGCTCCGTGGGAGAGCTACGGCATTCACGAACCCGCCATCATTCGCCTCGGCGAGCACGCCGGTGTCGTCGTCTACAAGGCGATCGCCCGTCGCGGCGAGGTCGTCGCCGAGCTGAACATGTCGACGACCTACCTGTTCGTCAACGGTGGCTGGCGGGTCGCGGCGCGGCAGCAGAGCCAGGCCTAACCATTTAGGGACTGGCGTTTCAGGCTCGTCTGGCCCGTCGCCGGGGAGACCGGCCCCGGGCTTGATAGCATTCAGTGTGACCGGCGACAATTTGATTTCAGAGCCCGAGACCCTTCTTCCCGCGGAACCGGAGGTGCTCGAAGCCCTGCGGCGAACCGCGAGGAGCGAGATCGCCGGCGTCGTGCAGGTGCATCCGACCTCTCCGCTCGCCTGGGCTGAACTGGCCGATGCGACCCACTCTGAGGGGCGCATCCTCGAGTCGTATGCCTACGCCCGCGTCGGGTACCACCGCGGACTCGACGCCCTGCGTAAGGCTGGCTGGCGCGGCCACGGCCCCATTCCGTGGCGCCACGAACCCAACCGCGGTGTGCTCCGCGCCCTGTTCGCGCTGCGCCGCGGTGCCGAGGAGATCGGTGAGGCCGAGGAGGTCTCCCGCCTGACGGCTTTTTTGACGGATGCTGACGTGGACGCCATCGACATTATCGGGGCCCTTTACACCGGCAGCCCGGGTTTCGACCCGGCGCCGCCCACCGAAGCTTTCGTTATTCGAGGAGAAGACTAAATGCCCGCGATCGTACTCATCGGAGCCCAGTGGGGCGACGAGGGCAAGGGTAAGGCCACCGACCTGCTCGGCAGCCGGGTCGACTATGTCGTCAAGTTCAACGGCGGCAACAACGCTGGGCACACCGTCGTCGTCGGCGACGAGAAGTATGCGCTGCACCTGCTGCCGTCGGGCATCCTGAGTCCTGGTGTTACCCCGGTCATCGCCAACGGCGTTGTCGTCGACGTCGAGGTGCTCTTTGAAGAGCTCGACGCTCTCTCGGAACGCGGCGTCGATGTCTCCCGGCTCAAGGTAAGCCTGAACGCCCACGTCATCACCGCGTATCACCGCACCCTCGACAAGGTCACCGAGCGTTTTCTCGGCAAGCGCCAGATCGGCACCACCGGGCGCGGCATCGGCCCGGCCTACGCCGACAAGATCAACCGGGTCGGCATTCGCGTGCAGGACCTGTTCGATGAGAACATTCTGCGCCAGAAGGTCGAGGGAGCCCTCGACCAGAAGAACCATATGCTGGTCAAGGTCTACAACCGCCGTGCCATCGAGGCCGAGGAGATCGTGAGCGAACTGCTCGGTTACGCCGAACGCTTACGTCCCATGGTTACCGACACCGCCCTGCTGTTGCACCAGGCCCTGAACGCCGGCAAGACCGTATTGTTCGAGGGCGGCCAGGCCACCATGCTCGACGTCGACCACGGCACCTACCCGTTCGTCACGTCGTCGAACGCCACCTCCGGCGGCGCGGTGACCGGCAGCGGCATCGCCCCGAACCGCATCGACCGCGTCATCGCCGTGGTCAAGGCGTACACGACCCGCGTCGGCAGCGGCCCGTTTCCCACCGAACTGTTCGACGAGTCGGGCGAATACCTGCGCTCCAACGGCTTCGAGTTCGGCACCACCACCGGGCGCCCGCGCCGCTGTGGCTGGTACGACGCCCCGATCGCCCGCTACACCGCGCGCATCAACGGCGTCACCGACTTCGTGCTGACCAAGCTCGACGTACTCACTGGTCTGGCCGAGATTCCCGTCTGTGTGGCCTACTCGGTCGATGGCGTGCGCGTTGAAGAAGTTCCGGTCTCGCAGAGCGACTTTCACCACGCCGTTCCGATCTACGAGAACTTCCCCGGCTGGACCGAGGACATCACCGGCGTGCGCACCTTCGACGACCTGCCGCAGGCCGCGCAGAACTACGTACTCGCCCTCGAGGGCATGAGCGGATCGCGCATTTCCGCGATCGGCGTCGGCCCCGACCGTGAAGCCATCGTGGTGCGGCACGACCTGATCGACTAGAAGTAATCGCCAACCGGGCCCCCAATCTGCCCGGTTGGCACAATCAGGGCACAATTCCTCACTTTGACCTGTCACACTAGGCGAGTGAACGCCGTGAGACCCCATTCCCTGACCTTGACCGGTCGTTTTGTGCAGCTGCAACCGCTCGGAAGTGCGGTGCTGCCCGACTTGGCGCGCGCCATCGCGCACCCCGAAGTCTTCGCCGCGGGCTATGGCGGCGGCCCGGCCACGCTGCACCGCGATGTCGACAGCTTCATCAAATGGGCACACGACTACTTTCAGTGGGAAAGCCTGCCCTACGTGGTGCGTCTGCTCGGCGGCCCCAACGATGGCGACGTCGTCGGCACCACGACCCTCGCCGACATCGACGAGGTAAACGAGTCGATCCACCTCGGCTGGACCGCCTACGACCCGCGGGTCTGGGGCACCGCTGTCAACGCCGAAACCAAACTGCTCGTGCTCGGCACCGCCTTCGAGAACGGCTTCGGCCGGGTCAAGATTCAAGCGGATGCCATCAACGAGCGTTCCCGCGCCGCCATCCTCGGCATCGGGGCCACATTCGAGGGCATCCTGCGCCGCGACCGCCCGCGCGCCGACGGAACCTGGCGAGACAGCGCCGTCTACTCGATCCTCGCCGACGAGTGGCCGGCCGTGCGCGCCGGGCTCGAGGCACGCCTTGATGCGTTCGAGGGCCGGTTCGTCACCTACCGCAGCCTGCGACCGGCCGGTCCAAGCGGCACCATCAGCGGCGGCGGGCCGCGGGGCGGCTTTGGTCCGAGCGCGGGAAGTGCTCCTGAGGCTGCTTCGGGTGCGGCCGGTCCGGTCCCGGAATCTGGAAGCGATGCGGAGCAGAGCGCCGGGGCCGACACGTCCCAGTAGGTGTTGTGTTCGGCACCTGGCTGGTGGCGAATTCAGAAAATCTGGGACGCGACGGCCGATTCGAGGCCGTTTCGGCCGGTCCTGGCGAGGACTTCCTGGCTTAGCCACCGAGGCAGCCCGAGCCATCCGTCATAATTCCTGCAAATTGCTCATGGCGGACTTTCAGTTCCGCATAATCAGGGGCACGGTACTGCCGCCGGCGACAGATTGCAGGAGTTATGCGGCGACGACCCGGCGAGACCGGGTTTCGTCGCCTTGACCGGGGTGGACGTCAGGCGGGGGGCGTGCAGCATCCGCTGCCATTCTTCGGCGCTTTTCCGACCTTGTGCTCTGGCGCCGGCACTGGTGCGCCGACGCCAGCTATAGGCTCGGAACGTGTCCCCGACCCCTCCCGCCAGCAAGAGCCTCATCCTGCTGCAATTTCTCGGTATGGGGCTGATCTGGGGCTCTAGCTTTCTGTTCATGAAAATCGCTCTCGACGGGGTCAGCTTCGGGCAGATCGCCTGGTCGAGGCTCGTGCTCGGTGGGCTGACCCTGGGGCTGATCGTGCTGGTGAACCGTCCGCGCATAGGCAACGGGCCGGTACTGCCGCGGGAAGGCGTGGTGTGGCTGCACTTTCTGGTGATTGCAATTAGCGGATGCGTGATTCCACACCTGCTCTTCGCCTGGGCCGAGCAGTACGTCTCCTCGAGCCTCGCGAGCATCTACAACGCCGTCACTCCGATCATGACCGCGCTCATGGCGACACTCGCGTTTCGGGTGGAGAAGCTCGTGCGTGCGCAGGTGGCCGGTGTCGTGCTCGGCATCATCGGTGTCGTCGTGATCATCGGGCCCTGGCAATATTCCTCGCTCACCGGCGACCTCTGGGGCCAGCTCGCCTGCCTCGGCGCTGCGGTCTGCTACGGCTTCACCTTCGGCTACACCCGCCGGTTTCTGAGTGGGCGCCCAATTGCCGCGAGCACGTTTGCTTTTCTCAATATCGGCATCGCTGGCGGGATCATGCTGCTGCTCACCCCAGTTCTGGCCTCGAGCCCGGTGCACCTGACGCTGCCGATCGTGCTGTGCCTGCTGGCCCTCGGCGCGCTCGGCACCGGCCTGGCCTACATCTGGAACATCAACGTTCTGCGCGCCTGGGGGCCGACCAACGCGTCCACGGTTACCTACGTGACGCCCGTCGTTGGCGTGGTGCTGGGGGTGCTCGTGCTGGCCGAAACATTCTCCTGGCACGAGCCGACCGGGGCGCTGTTGGTGCTGCTCGGCATCCTGCTGACGCAGAAACGCTTGCGATTCAGCTGGCTGCGGCCCGGCGGCCGGGAGGCGGCGGCATCCGCTTAGGCCATGCATTATCGTAAAAGTATGGTCGTACACGAGGAGTTACCCGGCGACGCTGACGCTGCTGCGATTGCGCAGCTGCACAGCATTCGCGAAAGCATCGACAATATCGACGCCGCGCTCATTCATCTGCTGGCCGAGCGATTCAAGTTCACCCAGCAAGTTGGGCGGCTCAAGGCAGCGCACGGGCTGCCGGCCGCCGACCCGGCGCGTGAACTCATGCAGATCGATCGGCTGCGCGGCCTCGCCGAGGAGGCCCATCTCGACCCGGCCTTCGCCGAGAAGTTTCTCAATTTCATCATCGCCGAGGTCATCCACCACCACGTGAAGATCGCCGGTGGGGATGCTGTGCAGCCGGGGCGGGCCGCCGGCTCTGCGCCGACTTCCGCTGCTGTCGCCGAGCAGGCCGCTCCCGCGCAGCCGCACCCGCTTCCGCACCCGCCGACCGCGCACGTACCGAGCTCGGCGTCGTGACTCCCGCCGGCTCGGAGATCTCGGCGCTGTGACCGTCGAGACAGACGTTTTCGGGCGTCAGCTCGTCGCCGAGCAGGACTCATGAACTGGAACCCGCGGGCTCTGCCCGACCAGACCGGCAAGACCTTTGTCGTCACCGGTGCCAACGCCGGCCTCGGCTACTTCACTAGCGAGCAGCTCGCCGGCGCGGGCGCCCACGTCGTGCTCGCCTGCCGTAACCCGGTGAAAGCGGATGCCGCGGCCTCGGCGATTCGCGCCCGCGTGGCGGGGGCATCCGTTTCGGTGTTGCAGCTCGATGTCGCCGATCTGCAGTCAGTTCGCGACGTCAGCGAAACCCTGCGCGCTTTTCCTCGCCTCGACGGCCTGATTCTCAACGCTGGAATCGTGCACCCGCCGACGGATCGCGCCGTGAGCCTCGACGGCAACGAGCTGGTCTTTGCGACGAACTTTCTCGGGCATTTTGCTTTGACTGCGGGGTCGCTCATGGCCTTGCGGCGTACTCCCGGCAGCCGGGTCGTGTCCCTCGGGTCGCTGATCTCCCGGCTGATGGATTCCTCGCTTGACGATTTGCAGCTGGCCACCACGTATAACGGGTGGAAGGCGTACGCGCAGTCCAAGATCGCAATGCAGGTGTTCGGGTTCGAGCTCGATCGACGGTTGCGGGCCAATGGGGCGGGCATGGTGCAGTCGCTGGTGGCGCATCCGGGATATTCGATTTCGGGGTTGACCCCCACCCTTCCCGGTGTCAACGAAATCACCCCGGCCAAGCGGGTCATCGACGGCCTGCAAACGCTGGTCGGCGCGCAGGGCAAGCATCACGGAGCCTGGTCGACAGTGCGTGCCGCGATCGACCCGGATGCCCACGGCGGCGACTACTTCGGCCCGCGCCTGCTCACCCGCGGTGCGCCAACCCGTCAGCCGGCGACCCGCACCTCCCGAGACCGAGCGGTCGCGAGTCGTCTCTGGGAGCGAGCTGAGACCCTCATCGGCGAGCCGTTCCTCTAGGTGTTCACGCGAAAGCGCAAAAAGTGCCCGATTGGACCTCTCAATCGGGCATTTTTTGCGCTCTCGTGAGACGGCACGTAACACGAGGGACCCCGAGGCACCGCGCGGCTATCCTGACAAGATGACTTCATCGCCCGCCATCCAGACCGCAGTCACACTGGGAGACGGACTCACCGTCAGCCCGCAGGGCTATGGAGGCATGTCGCTCACGCCGGTCTACGGCCCGATCGATCCCGACGATGCCCTGCGCACGCTGACGCACGCCGTTGACTCGGGCCTCACCTTCATCGACACGGCCAACGTCTACGGCAACGGGTTGAGCGAACGCACCATTGCCCGATTGATCGCCACCCGACGCGATGAGGTGCAGCTGGCGAGCAAGTTCGGCATCCTTTCGGGCGGGGGAATCGGTGCACGCGGCATCCGTGGTGATCGTGCCTACGTGTTCGAGCAGATCGATCTGAGCCTCGCGCGCCTCGCCACCGACCACCTGGACCTCTACTACCAGCACCGGGTCGACCCCGACGTGCCCATCGAAGAGACCGTCGGGGCCCTCGCCGAACTGGTTCAGGCGGGCAAGATTCGCCACATCGGTCTCTCCGAACCGACTGGTGACGAGCTGCGCCGCGCTGCCGCCATTCACCCGATCGCCGCAGTGCAGTCCGAGTGGAGCATTATCAGCCGAGACGTCGAGCGGCACGTTGTCCCTACCGCGATCGAGTTGGGCGTCGGGTTCGTCCCGTATTCGCCTCTGGGTCGCCAGTGGCTCACCGGGCGATTCGACCGCAGCGCGCTCACTGATGCAGACGGGCGGCATAAGTTTCCCCGGTTCACCCCGGATGCCCTCGCCGCCAACCAGCCCATTCTCGACGAGGTGATCGCGGTGGCTCGCGAGGCGGCAGTTTCACCAGCGCAGGTCGCGCTTGCCTGGCTCTATGACAAGGGTCGTACCCTCGGGCTTGCTCTGTCCCCGATCCCCGGGTCGCGTTTCACCGAGCGAGTGGACGAAAATCTCGCGGCCACGAACATCCGTCTCGATGCCGCACACGTAGCGCGCTTGGACGCGCTCGCGGACCGCATCGTCGCGGCCCGATCATTCAACCCCCAGTGGGTCTCAGCCGGTCGCGAGTAGCGACTCTCGTTCCTCGCGAAGGCGCAAAAAGTGCCCGATTGGGCCTCTCAATCGGGCACTTTTTGCGCTTTCGCGACAGGACGCCAGCCACCGGCCATGAGCGCCACCGTTACTCTGCGGATCACCTCTGGGGGATTGTGGAGGTGGGATTTGTTGATGCGGATCACCCGCCACCTCTCCTCCATGAGCGCGTCGAGGCGGTCAACATCCCAGTGGAACTGGTTCTCGTCGGTGCGATGCTGCCCGCCGTCGTACTCGAGCAGAACACGATATCGGCGAAAGACCAGGTCGCCGGTGGCGAGCTTCACCCCGGTGCGACTCATGATGATGGCATTGACCTCCGGTTCGGGCAGGCTGGCCCGCACGATGAGCAGCCGCAGGTCGGTCTCGCGGGGTGAATCGACGCCGGGTCGTATCCAGATCAGCGCCTCGCGCAGCAGCTTGACGCCCCGTCGCCCCGAATACCGTCGAACGGCGGCGAGCAGGTCACGCATCTCGGCGAACGGATGCTTGCGGCGCACGAGCGTGTCGCCAATCCGGATGAGGTCGTCGAGCCCAAGCATGGTGGACAGCTGGCACCAGGTGTCCACCGCACTTGTGACGCGCACGCCGCGCACCGCAACGACGGTGACCGTCTTGGGTGCGACATGGTGGCCGCGGACACCGAGTACCCGGTCGCGCAGGGTGGGTTCCTCCGTCGAGACATGAATAGTTTGCGTGTGTTCAACGGCAAAAGGCATCGGGAGCCCGTGCACGCGCGCAGCCGTCACATGGCTGAAGAAGTCTGATTCGGACATCCGCTGTGCGTAGGCGCGGATGAGAAGGTCTGCCGAGCTGCTATCTGCACGCGGGGTGCGCGTTGCAGGAAAGGGGCGCGCTAGGTCGGACGCGCGCATCCGCTTCTTGGACAGGCCCGCGTCACTGCCTTCGGCCGTGCTGAATGGACGCCCCTCGAAGTCCAGCGGCAGCCTGCGAGCTCGATTCATGCCAACAGTGTGTCGCGCCGTCTCGGTGTCAAATGAGTTATCCACACCCCAAAGCTCGTTCAGGTTCGCGAGAGCGCAAAAAGTGCCCGATTGGGCTTCTCAATCGGGCACTTTTTGCGCTCTCGCGAGCTGGGGAGTTAGGCGAAGGCGGCGGGGAGAGGGGATTGGTGACGATTGCGCATCTCGGAGAGAGTCGCAGCGAAGACGTCCTGTACCTCGAGGGCGTGCAGGGTGTTGTCCGTCACGCCGATGCGCAGCACCGGAATGTAGCGGCCGGCGCAGAGGCCCAGGAACTTCACGTCGTCTTCGCGCGGCACCGAAACGATGACGCGACCGGCCGATTCGGAGAACAGGGCAGTGGATGCGTCCACCCCGTCCCGATCCAGAATGTCACCCAGCCAGACGCGCGCGCCCACTCCAAAGCGCATGACGGCTTCGGCGAGGGCCTGGGCGAGCCCGCCCTCGCTCAAGTCGTGGGCGCTGTCGATGAGGGCTTCCTTCGAGGCGGCGTGCAGCAGGCCGGCCAGGGCCTTCTCGCGGCCGAGATCCACGACCGGCGGCGTTCCGCCAAGGTGGTTGTGCACGACGCCGGCCCAGGCCGAACCGTCGAGCTCGAGGCGGGTCTCGCCGAGCAGGTAGATGTTGTGCCCGTCGTCCTGCCAGCCGCTCGGAATGCGGCGGGCGACGTCGTCGATCACGCCGAGCACGGCCACGACCGGGGTGGGGTGAATGGGCTGGTCGCCGGTCTGGTTGTAGAACGACACGTTGCCGCCGGTGACGGGAATCTCGAGCTCCAGGCATCCGTCGGCGAGGGCCGTTACGGCTTCACGGAACTGCCACATGACCTCGGGGTTCTCGGGGGAGCCGAAGTTGAGGCAGTCACTGACGCCGGCCGGAACGGCGCCGGTCGCGGCGACGTTGCGGTATGCCTCGGCGAGGGCCAGCTGCGCGCCGCGGTACGGGTCGAGCTGGCAGTAGCGGCCGTTCGCGTCGGTCGCGATCGCGAAACCGAGCCCGCTCTCTTCGTCGACGCGGATCATGCCGCCGTCGTCGGGAAAGGAGAGCGCCGTGTTGCCCTGCACGTAGTGGTCGTACTGGTCGGTGATCCAGCTCGGGTCGGCCAGGTTCGGCGAGCCGAGCAGGTCAAGGAACTGCTCGCGCAGGGTCTCGCCGTCGAGCGCGCGGGGAAGTACGGAGGCGGTGTCGGCCTGCAGGGCGTCGATCCAGGTCGGGTACGCGAGCGGACGCTCGTAGACCGGGCCGTCGACGGCCACGGTGCGTGGCAGCACGTTGACGATTTCTTCGCCGTGCCAGTTGATGATGAGGCGGCCGGTGTCGGTGACCTCGCCGAGCACGCTGGTTTCCACGTCCCACTTGGTGGTGACGGCGAGAAAGCCCTCGAGCTTCTCGGGAGTGACGATCGCCATCATGCGTTCCTGGCTCTCGCTCATCAGAATCTCTTCGGCGGTGAGCGTGGGGTCGCGCAGCAGCACCTTCTCGAGTTCGATGAACATGCCGCCGTCGCCGTTGGAGGCGAGCTCAGAAGTGGCGCAGCTGATGCCGGCCGCGCCGAGGTCTTGAATTCCCTCGACGAGCTTGCCGGCAAACAGTTCGAGGCAGCACTCGATGAGTACCTTCTCGGCGAACGGGTCGCCGACCTGCACGGCGGGTCGCTTGGTCGGGCCGCCGGCGCTGAACGTGTCGGAGGCGAGAATGGATGCCCCGCCAATGCCGTCGCCGCCGGTGCGGGCTCCAAACAGCACGACCTGGTTGCCGACGCCGCGGGCGTTGGCCAGGTGCAGGTCTTCGTGGCGCAGCACGCCGACCGAGAGCGCATTGACCAGCGGGTTGCCCTGGTAGACCCGGTCGAACACGGTTTCGCCGCCGATGTTGGGCAGGCCGAGGCAGTTGCCGTAGAAGCTGATGCCGGAGACCACGCCGTGTACGACACGGGCTGTGTCGGGGTCGGTGATGTCGCCGAAACGCAGGGCATCCATCACGGCGACCGGGCGGGCGCCCATCGAGATAATGTCGCGCACGATGCCGCCGACGCCGGTGGCGGCGCCCTGGAACGGCTCAATATAGGAGGGGTGGTTGTGCGATTCGATCTTGAAGGTGACGGCCCAGCCCTCGCCGACGTCAAGCACGCCGGCGTTCTCGCCCATTCCGACCATAAGGTTCTTCTTCATGGCGGGGGTGACTTTGTCGCCGAACTGGCGCAGGTACATCTTCGAGCTCTTGTAGGAGCAGTGCTCGCTCCACATCACCGAGTACATCGCAAGCTCGCCACTCGTGGGGCGGCGGCCCAGAATCTCGCGAATCTTCGCGTACTCATCGGCCTTGAGCCCGAGCGCGCCGTAGGGCTGCTCCTTCTCGGGTGTCGCAATGGCATTGGAAACGGTGTCGGCGACGCCGCGGGAAGAGGTGTTGGAAACAGCGGTCACGTGTGGAATTCTCCCCGAGATAGCGGATGCTTGACCCGGCAAGTCTACCGGTCGCCTCGTTATGCCTATATCGGCATGGTGCGGCATACGGGAATCGGGCGCCTTCGACCCGCAGGGAGGACTACTCAGCTCTGCTCTGCCCCCAACGAAAAACGGGCGGGTCGGATGCCGAAGCACCCGACCCGCCCTGTTGGGTTCAGAAGGTCAGTCCCTACTTCTCCCAACCCATGTTCTCGACGGGCTGCACACCGAAGAGGTCCAAGCCAACGTAGGGCTCGGGCGTGAGGTTTGCGAGACCTTCCTTGACAGTCCAAATTTCTGGTCCGTTATACATCGGGAAGATGCCCCAGGTCTCGGCGAGGATCTCGGCTTCGAGCTTCATAGCCTGGACCGTCTGCTCCTTGGGGTCGGAGATCGTCTCGAGCTGGTCGTGGATCTTCGTGTCGATCTCGGGAGTTCCCGTACCTGACAGGTTGAGCCCACTGTCGGAACAGTAGATCTGGCAGAACCAAGCCGCACCGAAGGGGTCAGAGGCACTGAAGCGTAGTGAAAAGATGTCCCAGTTCTTCGTGGAGTAGTCGGTCGAGAAGTCCTGAGGCGAACGCGTGTCGATTGTCACAGCAAAACCGGCGGCCTTCAGCTGCTGCTGCAAAGCCTTGGCGGCAGCCTCCTGCACGGGGTCGTCGCTGAAGATGGGGTAGGTCAACGCGAGGGCGACGCCATCCTTCGCGCGAATTCCGTCCTCGCCCTCGACCCAGCCGGCCTCGTCAAGCAGACCCTTTGCGCCTTCGAGGTCAAACTTGTAGCCGGCCTCTTCGAGCGCGTTGACGTAGTCGGGCTGGAAGGCGTACAGCGTGAACGAACCAGCGGGGTCCTCTTCGTAGTTCAGACCGTTCCAGACGACCTTCTTCTGCTGCTCCACGTCAACAGCCATGAAGAATGCCTTACGAACATTGATGTCCTGGAACTGTGGCTTGTCGGAGTCAACCTGCAAAAGCGTGTTGGCCGTCTGCTGAGCCCGGTAGGTCACGACCCCATCCATATCCTTAACCTGCTCGAGGCGGTCCTTGGTGTTGGTATTGGCCATGTCGATCTCGCCGTTCTTAAAAGCGTTGATCGATGCTGCGCGGTCCAGCTGACGAAAGGTCACCTTGTCGAGCAGCGGCTTTTCGCCCCACCAATTTTCGTTTGGCTCAAACACCACCGTTCCGCCGTTGATGTCGAAGTTGCTGAGCTTGTACGGCCCGGCGCCCCACTCAGCATGCGGTTCGTCGATGAAGCCCTCGTTGAAGATATCGGGCGTGTTCACATTGGGGTTGAGCACAGTGGTGAAGAGCATCTGGGGCCAGGCGAATTCACCCTTGAATGTGACGACGGCCTGCTTATCTGTCTCGCCCCTGGTGACCGACTCGATCTCCTTGTAACCGTCGGTGGCATTGGGGCTGTAGCCCTCTTCGTAGGAGCGGTTCGCGATCCAGGTTGCTTCGAACGCTTTCCAGTCGATGGGTGCGCCATCGTTCCAGACTGCGTCGTCGTTGATTGTGAAGTTCACGAAGGTCTTGCCGTCCGTGGTGCCGAATTCCCAGGCGTCGAGGTAGGAATCGTTCTTGTATGGCGTGCCGTCCTCTTCCATGAGCAGAATCTGTGGCGTGTACCATGACGCGAGGCGTGAGGTGTCCGCGCTCGCGTCGCCGTTGAGAGGGTTCATCTGCGGGGTGATCTCCACGATCGGGAAGACCACCTCGCCACCCTGTTGAAGGTTCTCGCGTGGTTGGGGATTGTAGTCGGCTGACGAGACCGCAATGATGCTTTCGCCACTGTCACCGGAGTCACTTGCTGCGGTGCAACCGCTGATACCGAGGGTGAGAACACCTCCCAGCGCGACAATTCCAAGGAGTTTTCTGTGCTGATTCATACCGTTCCTTACTGTGTGGGTCTGGATGTAGGAAAATCAACTCCGGCCAGGATCCGTGACACCCGAGTGGTGCCAGTGGTCACTGAGTCGAGACGTTTTATCTGAAATGGCAAGCGTTGCGATGGGCGTTTTCTGGCCCGGTCAACGGCGGCACATCGCCGAGACAACGTGCCTGCTTCTCTGGTGGCAGAACTTTGAAGAGCTGGCACCTGCTGGCGAAGGAGCAGCCACCAATGTGATCGGTGGCGCTTGCCAGGTCACCGCTGAGCACGATGCGTTCGCGGGTGCGCTCGATGTCCGGGTCCGGGATGGGAATCGCAGAGAGCAAAGCCTGCGTATAGGGGTGCTGTGGGTTCTCGAATATCTCGTCGACGCTGCCATGCTCAACGAAAGCGCCCAGATACATGACGGCCACTCGATCGGCAATGTGCCGAACGACGGAGAGGTCGTGCGCGACGAAGAGGTAGGATAGGCCCAGCTTGGCCTTGAGTTCATCAAGCAGGTTGATCACGCCAGCCTGGATGGAAACATCGAGGGCCGAGACAGGTTCATCAAGCACCACTATTTTGGGGTTGGTAGCCAGGGCTCGGGCGATGCCGATGCGTTGGCGTTGGCCTCCCGAGAACGCGGACGGAAAACGGTTGCTGTGCGTTGGGTCGAGGCCGACCAAGTCCATCAGCTCATCGACCCGGCTTTCACCCTCAGCTTTCTTGGTTCCGATCGCCCGTAACGGCTCGGCGATGATATCGGCCACCGTCATACGCGGGTCTAGGGCGCCCATCGGGTCTTGAAACACGATCTGGATGTCCCGGCGCAGCGTGCGTTCGGCGTGTCCGGGGCGCACATCGGCGACGCTCGTCCCGCCGAGGAGGATGTCGCCATCGACCTGTTCGACCAGATCCATGATTTGCAGCAGCGTAGTGGTCTTGCCGCAACCCGATTCGCCGACGATCGCCATCGTCTCGCCCTCACGGATATCAAAGGATATTCCGCGGATTGCATGGACTTCCCCAACCTTGCGTTTAAGGAAGGCCCCCTTCATCAGTGGAAAGGTCTTGGTCAAATTGCGTACTTCGAGGGTCACCGGCCGATCCTCACGGGGGATGCCCGCCAGCGCGCGCTCGGGGATGTCTGGCAGGGGAAACACGGGGTGCCCATCGATGAGGCCACCATCGGTAATTTCGTGTGAACGGATACAGGCAGCGTGGTGTTCGCCCACCTCGTCGTTGCCAACGTTCACGAGATCGGGTTCGCGCGTATGACAGGCATCGATAGCGATCGGACAGCGCGCCGCGAATGGGCACGCATCCGGAAGATTTATCAGCAGCGGCGGGTTTCCCTTGACCGGTACGAGGGGCTGTTTCTCGGCCTTGTCGACCCGGGGGATCGCGCCAAGGAGACCTATGGAGTACGGCATGCGCGTGCGGTGGAAGAGCTCGTGCACGGGGGCCTTCTCGACCGGCCTGCCGGCATACATCACCAGCACATCGTCCGCGGTCTTAGCGACGACCCCCATGTCGTGAGTGATCATGATGACGGCGGCACCGGTCTCGCTCTGGGCTTTGGCGATCAGGTCGAGAATCTGGGCCTGGATCGTCACATCGAGGGCGGTTGTCGGCTCGTCGGCGATGATAAGTTTCGGCTTGTTGGCCATCGCGATCGCGATCACCACTCGTTGGCGCATCCCGCCAGAGAACTCGTGGGGGAAGGACTTCATGCGCCGTTCGGGATTGGGTAGCCCCACGGTCTCGAGTAGTTCGACGGCACGAGCCCACGCTGCACGCTTCGAGAGCTTGCGATGAACGGTGAGCGCCTCAATAAGTTGGTCACCAATGCTGAAGACCGGGGTGAGCGACGACAACGGGTCTTGAAAGATCATCGCCAAACCGTTGCCCCGGATCGCGGAAAGTTGCTTGTCAGACTGGCCGAGGAGCTCCTGGCCGTCGAAAGTGATTGAGCCAGAGACCCTGACGTTCTCGTCTAGCAGCCCCATGATCGCCAGCGACGTGACCGACTTGCCCGAGCCGGACTCGCCGACAATGCCGAGTGTGCGACCCGCCTTGAGGTCGAACGAGATGCCGCGTACAGCGTCGATGGTGCCCGTCTCCGACGGGAAGCTGACCTTGAGGTCGCGAACAGAAAGTAGGGGGTTGGTCATGCTCGCCCTCCAGCGGCCGAAGTCGGATCGAGTGCGTCCCGCAGGCCGTCAGCGACCAGGGCCATCGAGACCGTGAGTAGCGTGAGAGCGGCGGCAGGAAAATAGAACAACCATGGCGCGCTGGTTATGGTGTTTGCACCGGAGCCAATCAGTGAACCGAGCGAGACATCAGGGATTTTGACGCCGAAACCGAGGAACGAAAGACCGGTCTCGATCATCACCGCGGCGACCACACCGAGAGTGAAGTTGATCACCAGAAGCGAGCCAATGTTGGGCAGCATATGGCGAAGCACGATCTTCATGCCTGGAACGCCCATGTAGCGGGCGGCGTGCACATACTCACGTTCCCGCAGCGAGAGCGCCATCGTCCAGATCACGCGAGCGGGGAAGAACCACCCGATGAGAATCATGATGAGCGAAATAATGCGCCAGTCTCCGCCGGAGTCGTTGGAGAACATCGCCAGAAGCAGGAATGTGGGCACGACCATCAGAAAATGAATGAGCAGCAGGGTGAGCCGCTCGAACATGCCGCTGAAGTATGCGGCCGCGGTGCCGACCACGGCAGAGATCACGGTGGTTCCCACCGAGACTGCGACGGCAATCATGAGTGAGCGCTGCAGGCCGATTGCCACCTGAGCGAAGGTATCGTTGCCCGCGCTGGTGGTGCCAAACCAGTGTTCGCCGCTCGGCGGCTCACCGATGTTGAGAAAATCGAGCTCAATGTGGTCGTAGCGCGCGAGCAGGGGAGCAACCAGCGCGAACAGCACGAGGACGGCGAAGATCACCAGGCCCGCGACCGCCGGACGATTGCGCCGAAAACGCCTGGAGTAGAGCTCCCATTTCGACATCCGTTTTCGGGGAAGCCGAATGGCAGTGGTCTCTGGTCCGACGGCCGGTTGGATTGAATTCCTGGGCATCTCAGCTCACCCGCACTCTCGGATCGAGGACAACGACGGCGATGTCGGCGAGCAGCGCTCCGATCGCGGTGAGCACCGCGCCAAACGCGGCAATCGCGACGGTTCCATGGATGTCGTTCTTTGAAATGGTTTCGAGAAAGTAGCGGCCCATGCCGTTCCATCCGAAAATCGACTCGGTGAGGATCGCGCCCATAAACACGGTGGGGATTGTGAAGGCCACCTGTGTTGCGACCGGAATGAGCGAGGTGCGCAGCGCGTGCTTGCGAATGGCCTGCGCCTTCGTCAGGCCCTTGGCGCGGGCGGTGCGCACGTAGTCGGCGTTGATGTTGTCGAGCAGCAGTGAACGCTGAAGGAAATGGGTGCCGGCGTAACCAATGATCACGAGTGCGATGGTCGGCAGTATGAGATGTTGCAGGGCATCAATGATGATGGGAAAGAACCCCGTAACATTGGGACTCGCCGAGCCGGTGACGAAGAACACCGTCGTTCCGACCATTTTGTTGAAGCCGATCGCCAGTAGCACGATTCCGAGAGCCGCGACGACGATATTGATGTTCATCGTGACGATCGAGGTGGCCTGACCGATGCGGTCAGCAATCTTGTACTGTCTGGACGCGGTGTACACGCCGAGGGCAATGCCCAAGACGGTGGCGAGTATCGTGGCGCCAAGTACGAGCTCTGCGCTCACCCACATGCGATACGCCACTTGATCATTCACCGACTGGCCGACCGGGCTTACTCCCCAATCCCAGCGGAAGATGATGCTGGAGAACCAGCTCCACCAACGCTCCAGGAGCGGAACGGTATCGCTGAGGTTTCGTGGTTGGAGCAGTTGGACTATCTGTTCCTCCGACAGTGGTGGGCGACGTCCAACGTAGTTGTTGCGCGGATCTAGAAAACTCCAGGCCAAGAAGTAGGTCAAATTCGTCGCGACCACGATCATGAGCATCCAGCCGGCGAAGCGACGAATCAAATACTTGATCAAAAGTGTGTCTTTCTGCAGTGAAAGCGCGCGTCAGGATCGCCGACGCCACGCTGAGTCAGTCTTTGGTGTGTACACATACGCTCGTCCCTTTTGTCTGGCGGGTGAACGTGTGCAGGACATTCGTACTACCGAAGTGTGTCACGGCTGATGTCCGTCGCGATTGGTAAACCTCGCCGTCGTCTCTCTCGGGATGACGACAACTCTCTTGACGCGCCGAGCCCGGATGCTTGGGAAACAGCAGGAGAACGCCTCACTGACAGGTGAGGAACGTTCCTGAATGGCGGTCAGTGCCGGGAAAAATTACGACCGCTAATACCCCCCGTTTTGGGGGAGAAGCGTACGCCTCTGGTGGCCGTCAATAGCCAGTTGGGTGAATTCACCAGATCCAAAATTCGGGACCAATCCACCTGATTCAGCTTGTTCGACGGCACCAACGGTGGCGTTGGAACAGGCAGCCCAGCGGTGGGTTTCCGAGTCGCCGTGGCTCGGGCGGCCATAAGTGCTGTTTGTGAATGAGAGTCGGGCGCACTCGGACGCGCGACCGACAGCGGATGGGGATCTGCAGAGGAATGCAGTACAACGCTCGCCATAGGCTGGTCCCATGACAGACAGCGCACTCATCGGCCCCGTCGCCGCGCCGGATTTGCATGTCATGAGTTTCAACATCCGTCGCCGCCTGCCGCATCTCAACCCGCGCAGCCCCGATCGGTGGGTGCGCCGCCGGCCAATACTGAAACGTCTGCTCGCGGCGGAACAGCCCGCACTGATCGGCGTGCAAGAAGCACTGTTCGACCAGGCGAACTTCGTGCGCCACGCGCTCGGCGATCCTTACCGCTCGATCGGATATGGCCGGGAAGCCAACAAGGGCGGGGAAGGCTGCCCGATCTTCTACGATTCACGTCGACTGCGCGTGCTCGAATGGAAGCAGACGGCCCTCTCTGACACTCCGTTGCGGCCGGGCTCCACCTCGTGGGGCAATCACACTCCGCGCGTCGTCGTTGACGCGGTCTTTCACGATCTCGCCATGGGCGTCGATTTCCAGGCCGTGAACACGCACTTCGACCACCGCTCCCGTACCTCGCGGCTGCGATCCGCCGACGTAATTCGACGCATCGTGTTGGCGTCGCAGCTTCCCACTGTGGTGACCGGCGATTTCAATACGGATGCGAATACCGCCCCCTATGACCGCCTAACCGGCCAGGGCCTGCTTCTGGATGCCTGGAACACAGCAGACGAACGTCTCACCGAAGAGTGGGGAACGTTTTTGAACTATCGCTCGCCGCAGCGCAATCTCAAACGCATCGACTGGCTCCTCGTCACGCCCGGCGTCCCCGTGCGCAAGGCCGCCATCAACGTGAAGCGCTATGTCGGCGGCTGGCCGTCGGACCACGCCGCGGTGCAGGCCGTCGTGAATCTCGCGGCATCGCCTCCGAAAGGTGAGAAGTGAAAGCGATCCCTGACACGTCTTCACTGCGCCCTCACTGTCGCTCTCAGTGAGAGGGCAAGTCAGACCGAAGTGAAAAGTCGCGTCGCGCGCATGCCCGATTGGAACCGTATGTCCGGCAGCGGGTACTGGCTCGCCCGCACGGCTAGACGGCGGCCGCCTTTTCCTTGGCGCGCAGGTCCTTGCGCAGGATCTTGCCGGACGCCGACTTCGGGATCGCGTCGATGAATTCCACCGCGCGCACCTTCTTGTGCGGGGCGACCCGCTCGGTGACGTAGGCCATGATCTCCTCGGCCGTGACCGCCGACTCAGCCACGGCGACGACGAAGGCTTTCGGGATCTCCTGGCCGTCGGCATCCGCTGCACCGATCACCGCGGCATCCTTGATGCGCGGGTGGGTGAGCAGCAGCGCTTCCAGCTCGGCCGGAGCGATCTGGTACCCCTTGTACTTGATCAGCTCCTTGCTGCGATCGACGATGGTCACCTCGCCGAGCGCACTGACCGTGGCGATGTCGCCGGTGTGCAGAAATCCGTCGGCGTCGATGGTCTCGCGGGTGGCCTTCTCGTTGTTCAGGTAGCCGAGCATCACGTTCGGGCCGCGCACCAGCAGCTCACCGGGCTCGCTGACCCCGTCTTCGGGAATCTCGATCTCTTCGCCGGTTTCGGTCGACACGAGCTTGCAGTCCATGTTCGGCACGGTCACTCCCACGGACGCGCGCGACAGGTGTGGCGCGTCGATCGGAATCAGGTGGCTCACCGGGCTGACCTCGGTCATGCCGTAGCCCTGCAGAATGCGGCAGTCCAGCCGGGTGGCCACCGCCGCGGCGAGAGCACCGTCGAGCGGGGCTGCCCCCGAGAGGATGGTGTGCACGCTCGACAGGTCATACTCCTCTACTAGCGGATGCTTCGCCACGGCCACCGCAATCGGCGGCGCGATAAAGACGTAGCTGCAGCGGTGATCCTGGATCATGCGCAGAAACTCGACGAAGTCGAACTTGGCCATGGTGACCAGCGAGGCCCGCTGTTTGAAGGCGAGGTTCAGCAGCACCGTCATTCCGTAGATGTGGTAAAACGGCAGCAGCGCGAGCACTTTGTCGTCTGGAATAACCCCGATCAGATCGCGGGCCTGTTGCACGTTCGCCACGAGGTTGCGGTGGCTCAGCATGACGCCCTTCGGCGCCGCCGTGGTGCCCGAAGAGTAGGGGAGAACAGCCACGTGCGTGGCGGGGTCGATGCTGAGGGCGGGGGCGGCGGCATCCACTGCAAGTAAATCAGCCAGCGACGGATGCCCCGGCTCACCATCGATCACCACGATGTTCTCGTCGGAGATGCCCGCCGCGTGCGCTGCCGCCTTGGCGCCGGCCAGCAGCGGGGTGACGGTCACGAGCCAGGTCGCACCGGAATCGTGGAGCTGGCGCTGGATGTCGTCGGGAGTGTAGAGCGAGTTGATGCTGGTGACCGTGGCTCCGGCGCGCAGAATCCCGTGGAAGATGGCCGTGAATTCCGGCGTGTTCGGGCAGAGCAGGCCCACGACCGTGCCGGGACCGACGCCGTCGGCGGCAAGAGCGCCGGCCACCCGGGTGATCTGATCGACCAGGGTGCGGTAGCTGAGAGCGGCCCCGCTGGCACCGTCGATGACGGCGGTGCGATCCAGCTCGGCCTCGGTCAGGTCCCCGAACAGGTAGTCGAAAATGCTTTGCGTGGGAATCTCAACGGGGCCGTAGGGGCTCGTGAACACTTAGGATCTCCTTCGATCGGTGTGGCATGCACACGGTACCGCTCGGGGCTGCCGCGAAACTGTGCATGTGACCCGAGTGGCTTTGACCGGGCGGGGCATCCGTTTGAGTGAGCGGGCGCGGGCATCCGCGTGGGTGAGCGGATTCCTGCTCGCGCACTTGCCACGGCGCGTTCACCTGCCGGTTACCCCGGGCTCCCGTGCTGTTGGCGCGGCCTGCCTAACGTGGCTACACGTAATGCCCTCGACTCAGGAAGGTTTCACGTGGCAATCCACAGCGCTTTTTCACGCACCACTTCTCTCGGCGCCAAGACGGCCCTCGCCGCCGGCGCCGCAGTTCTGCTCACCCTGAGCCTGGCCTCCTGCTCGGCGGACACCGCCGACGCGGCCGGCACTGGCATCGACGGCGTCAGCTACGCCGCCGATGAGAACACCCTGGTGTTCGGTGTGGTTCCCGACTCGGTCGATACCCAGACCAACTACCAGCCGCTGATGGACTACATCGAGCAGGAGACCGGCAAGACCGTGGAATACCACGAGTCCACCGATTACGCCGCCCTCATCGAAGCCGCAATCGCCGGCAAGATCGACGTGGCCTCGTTCTCCGGCTTCACTTACATCACCGCCACCAACAACGGCGCGGCCATCACTCCGATCTCCTCGATCGTGACGACCGAGGGCGAGGTGCCCGGCTACTACTCGCAGGCGATCGTTCCGGCAGACAGCGCCATCACCTCCCTCGCCGAGTTCGCCGGCAAGAAGGTCTGCTTCGTCGACCCGTCATCGACGAGCGGATACCTGTTCCCCTCCTACAACCTGCTCGAAGCCGGCGTCGACCCGGTCTCCGATGTGACCCCGGTGTTCGCCGGCAAGCACGACGTGAGCGTGCAGAAGGTCGGCGAGGGCAAGGAGTGTGAGGTCGGTTTCGCCGAGGACAGCGAGGTCGCCAAGAGCGACAAGGTCAAGGTCATCGCCGAGACCATGGTTCCCGGTGCACCGATCGTCGTCTCTGACACCCTGCCGACCGAACTGAAGACCCAGCTCACCGAGGTGCTCGGCCAGGTCACCATCGACGACATCATCGCGTCGGGCGTGACGAGCGCCGACACCCAGGCCTTTCGCGATACGTTCTACGCGACCGAGCCGGTCGACGACAAGTATTACGACACCATTCGCGACATCTGCGTGAAGACGTCGGCCTCGCAGTGCCAGGGCTAACCAGTAAGTCCAGCGTCACCACCGGTTCCGCTTCGCGCGCGGAACCGGTGATCGACGTGAGCAACATCACCAAAACCTTCGGCGAGACGACGGCCCTCAATGACGTGTCGCTCACGGTCGGCCGCGGCGAAATTGTCGTATTGCTTGGGCTGTCCGGTTCGGGCAAATCCACCCTGCTGCGACACCTCGACGGCCTCGACCGGCCCGACTCGGGCTCGGTGACCGTGCTCGGCGCCGCGGTATCGAGACTGAAGGGCCGGCCGCTGCGTGCGCTGCGCGGTCAGGTCGGCTTCGTCTTTCAGCAGTTCGAACTGGTCGGGTCGCTGACCGTGCTCGAAAATGTGCTGACCGGCGCCCTGTTTCGGGTGCGTGGGCCAAGACTGGGCCTCTGGGGGTACCGCCGCGACCTCAAGCTGGCTGCGCTCGGCCATCTCGACCGGGTGGGACTACTCGCCCAGGCCTACCAACGCGCCGACACCCTGTCGGGCGGCCAGCAGCAGCGGGTCGGCATCGCGCGAGCACTCATGCAGAACCCGCGCATTCTGCTCGCCGACGAACCGGTGGCCTCGCTCGACCCGGAATCCAGCGCCCAGGTCATGGCACTGATCCGGGAGATCGCCATTGACAGTGGTCTCACCGTGGTGTGCAGCCTGCATCAGGTTGATCTGGCCCTGTCCTGGGGCGATCGCATCGTCGGCCTGCGCCACGGCCAGGTGGTGCTCGACACCATAACGCAGGGGCTGTCGAAGCAGAACGTGATGGAGATCTACGGCCGCGTCACGACCTCGACCGGTGAGCTCGACGCGATCGAGACCGAGTTGGGCACCGAGTTGGGCACCGGTGAAGCGGGCGAGCCCGACGAACAGGGCGAGCTCGACCTGGCGACCTTCAGCTCGGCGCGGGACAACCGCCGGTGACGCTCACGCTCGAACGCCCCCAAGCCAGCCAAGCGGATGCGGCCACGCCGGCCCCGCAACGCCGCGCTCACCCGCAGAAAATCGCGGCCGCACTCACCCTCGTGGCGCTGGTGGCGGCATCCGTTTTCTCGCTGATCAGCGTGGATATCTCGCTGCCGCAGATGGTAGCGAGCTGGGGGAATGCCCAGAACTTTTTCGCCCGCGTGGGAATCATAAGCTTTCCCGCGCCGGGTGAGCTGCTCTACCTGACCGCGCTCACGGTGGGCCTCGTGCTGCTCGGAACCCTGTTTGCCGCGTTCTTCTCGGTGCCGCTGTCCTGGCTCGCCGCCGCGAACACCTCGCCCGGTCGTGGGTGGATGGCCGTCGCCCGCTTTCTCGGCGTGCTGGCCCGGGCGGTGCCCGACGTCGTGCTCGCGATGGTGTTCGTGCTGATGTTCTCACTCGGCACCCTGCCCGGAATCCTGGCGATCGGCATCCACTCGATCGGCATGATCAGCAAGATGTTCGCTGACGCGATCGAGCAGATCGATGAAGGCCCCCGGCTGGCAATTCGGGCCGCCGGTGGGACCCGAATGCAGGAATTCTTCTCCGGCGTGCTGCCGCAGGTGCTTCCGTCGTGGGTAGCGACCGTGCTGCACCGCAACGACATCAACCTGCGCGGTTCGGTCATCCTCGGCTACGTCGGCGTCGCCGGGCTCGGTCTCGAGATGTCCTACGCCTTCAAATCGCTCAACTACTCGCTCGGACTCGGCATCGCGCTGGTCATTTTCGCACTCTGTGTGGTCATGGAGATCGTGTCGAGCGCCGTGCGCACCGTCATGCTCGGTCTCGCGCCCACCCGCCACGGGATCGGCGACCGGCTGCTGCGCCGTCTCGGAGTGACCGGCCAGAAAGCGGATGCCTCGCACCATCCCTGGACCTACGCCCGCCTGCGCAACGCGGTCTGGGGCCTGCTCGCCGCGTTCATCGTGATCGGCAGCGTCTGGATCTGCGATATTAAGTGGGGCGACTTTCTCACCGTCTGGTCGTATTTGCCCGAGACCGCCGCCAAGTTCTGGCCGCCGAGCTTCGGAAGTTATGACGCCCCGGTAATGCTCGCGGCGATGGGCGAAACCATCGCGATCGCCCTGGCCGCGACGATTCTCACGATCGTCGCCTCGATCGTGATCGGCTCGCTCGCCGCCCGCAACGTGGCGCCGTCGAGACGCGTGCGGGCCGGCTTTCGGCTGGTGCTCGTGACGATCCGCGGCATTCCGGAGATCATCCTGGCCATCGTGCTCATCGTCGTGACTGGTCTTGGTACCCAGGCCGGCACCATCGCCCTGGCCATCGGCGGCGTGGGCCTGCTCGGCAAGCTGCTCGCCGACTCGCTCGAAGAGGTCAGACCCGGTCCGGAACAGGCCCTCCGAGCGGCCGGCGCGACGAGGCTGCAGGTCTACGCCGGCGCCACGGCTCCCCAGGGTATGAAAGCCCTGATCGGACACAGCTTCTACATGCTCGACACCAATATTCGGGCGGCCACCATCCTCGGCCTGGTGGGCGGTGGAGGGGTCGGCTACTACCTGCTGAACGCAGGCCAGGGGTCTCGCTACGACCTGGTCACCACGATCGTGCTCATGATTCTCGTGACGGTGGTCGCGGTCGAAGGACTGGCCATGTGGATGCGGCGGGTGTTTCGATGACCAGCTTCGACGTGGTCGTCGTTGGCAGCGGCATCGTGGGCCTCGGGCACGCCCTCGCCGCCAGCGACCGAGGTCTGTCCGTGGCCGTCGTGGACCGCGCGGCGGCCATCGGCGGGGCATCCGTTCGCAATTTCGGGCATCTGTGTTTCACCCCGCAAAGTGGGCCGGCCCGAGAATTCGCTCTGCGGTCCCGCCCGCTCTGGCTGCGGCTCGAAGCGGACGCCGGAGTCTGGATGCGCGAGTCGGGCACGGTCGTGCTCGCCCGGCACGACGACGAACTGGCAGTGCTGCGGGAGCTGGCGGCGCAGCGCGGAGCCGAGTCGGTCTTCGGCGTCGGCGAGCCCGACGTCGTGCTGTTCGACGCAACGGAGGTGTCGGAGCGTCTGCCGCTCGCCGACGGCACCGCGGTGGGCGGCGCGCACCTGCCCTGGGACCTACAGGTCAATCCGCGCCAGGCCGCCGCCGGTCTGGCCGCGTACCTGGCCAGCCGGGGTGTCGACTTTCGCTACCGCACCGCGGTGACGGCCGTACGGCCAGGCCGGGTCACGACCACGCGCGGGCCGATCCACGCCGGAACGGTCATCGTGGCGGTCAACCACGACATCGACCAGCTTTACCCGGAGATCGCCGAGCGCGACGGCATTGTGCGGTGCGGCCTCGACATGCTGCGCGTCGACGCCGGCCTGCGCGCGCCGCTGCCCGCGCCGGTGCTGACCGGCTGGTCGCTGCTGCGCTACGGAGCATTTTCCAGCCTTCCGGCGGCAGCCACTTTGGGCGAACGGCTGCGGAGGGAGTATCCGCTGCTGGCCGAACTGGACCTCAACCAGATGTATACCCAACTGCAGGACGGCTCGCTGATCGTGGGGGACACCCACTATCGCGGGGCATCCGTTTCTGTATTCCAGAATGAGAATGCGTTCGAACAGCTGCTGCAGCTCACCTCCGAACTGTTCGGCGTGCGGCGCCCGCGGGTGCTCGAGCGGTGGCAGGGCGTCTATGCCTCCGGGCGTGCCGACTTTCTCATCGACCAGCCCGAACCCGGTGTCTACCTCGTAGCGGCCACCACAGGAATCGGCATGACCACCGGGCTTGGTCTGGCCGAACACGTCATCTCGACCGTCTGCAATTTCGCCATTCCCTCCCTCACCCTGAAAGGCACCCCATGAGCACCGCACCCCTTGATCTTGAGTTGGACCTTGATGATTTCGACACCGAAGACGTGGACGTTGAGCTCGTCGTCTTCGACATGGCCGGCACGACCGTGAGCGACGACGGACTGGTCGAGCGGGCGTTCGTGCTCGCCGCCGAGCGCAGCGGACTGGTCGATACCGCCGAGGACCTCGAGGAGGCCGTCGCTTTTGTGCGCGAGACCATGGGGCAGTCCAAGCTCGATGTGTTTCGTGAGCTGACCGACTCCGAAGAGGCGGCGGTCGCTGCGACGGCGGCCTTCGAAAAGGCCTACGGCGAACTCGTTGAACAGGTCGGGGTGACCGCGATCCCGGGCGCGGCCGACCTGTTCCAGGAGCTGCGGGACGCCGGCGTGAAAGTGGCCCTCGTCACCGGTTTCTCCCGTGCGACGCAGGACACGCTCATCGATGCGCTCGGTTGGAGCGACCTCATCGATGTGAGCCTCTGCCCGGCCGAAGCTGGCCGTGGCCGCCCATACCCCGACTTGCCGCTCACCGCGCTGCTCCGTACCGGCGCGTCAAGCGTCGCGGCCATGGTCGTCGTCGGCGACACGGCGAGCGACATGCTCTCCGGCCTGAGCGCTGGCGCCGGCCTGGTCGTGGGCGTGCTGACCGGCACGCACGACACCGACACCCTCGAGGATGCCGGGGCCGACGTCGTCGTCGCGAGCGTCGCCGACCTGGCCGAACTGCTCGGCCTGCGTGAGGAAACGATCGAGTAGCCATGCCCGAACACGATCCAATCGCTGAACCGGTGACGCTGCCGGCCCTCACTCTCGGCGTCGGCCGGGAGGTCGTGTTGCCGCGCGCCGCCGAAGCCATGGTCTGGTCGGGTGTCGGCCTGCCCCTGGAGTGCGTGGCGGTACCCGGGGTGCTGCTTCGGCCCGGCGACGTGCTGGTGGAGGTCGAATTGGCCACGATTTGCGGCTCCGACGTGCACACGGCTTTGGGCCACCGCCTCGCTTCGAAGCCGCTCGTGCTCGGGCACGAGCAGGTCGGCCGCATCGTGGCCGTCACCGATCAGTCATATGCCGCAAATGGAATGCCACTGCGGGTCGGGCAGCGGGTGGTCTGGTCGGTCGCCGTGAGCTGTGGAACCTGCGTGCGCTGCCGCCGCGGCCTGCCCCACAAGTGCCTCGAGCTGGTTAAATACGGCCACGAGCGTATGCAGCGCGGCTGGGAACTCAGCGGCGGATTCGCCACCCACGTGCAGGTGCGTGCCGGAACAGCGGTCGTGGTCGTCGACGAACACGTGCCGGCCACGGTTCTGGCGCCGGCCTCCTGCGCGACCGCGACGGTGGTCGCGGCGCTGGGGGCGGCATCCGCTCTTGTGCCGCTGGCCGGAGCGACCGTGCTGGTGACCGGCGCGGGGATGCTCGGGGTGACGGCCTGCGCGATGGCGACGGATGCCGGTGCTCTCGTGGTGGTCAGTGACCCGGACCCCGCCCGGCGTCAGCTCGCGCTCGCCTTCGGGGCCGCCGCCGTCGCCGACCCGAGCGCGCCGCGCGAGTCGCCGACCGGGGTGGCGAGCGTACTCGCCGCGATGCAGGATGCCGCTGCCGCCGAGCCGACGATCGCCCTCGAGCTGAGCGGCGCCCGGCCGGCCGTGCAAACCGCGCTGGACCTGATCGGCGTCGGCGGAGTGGTCGTGCTGGTCGGCAGTGTCTCGCCCGATGACCCGGTGCTGCTCGACCCGGAGTTGATAGTGCGCCGCCTGGTCACCGTGCGCGGCGTGCACAACTACACGCCGGGCGACCTGGCGCAGGCGGTGACCTATCTCGGGGGAGCCTGGCACCGGCATCCGTTCTCGGCCCTGGTTGGAACGACCTTCCCCCTCGCCCGAGCTGATGCCGCACTCGCCCTGGCCGCGACGGCCCGCCACCCCCGCGTGGGCCTCGCCCCGCAGCCGCCCGCGACCCTTGGCTGACCCGCCGGCTTCGCGCTCCGTCTCCTTGGACGGGGCCCAGGCCCCGTCCAAGGGCCCAGTTTATAGACTGGGCCCAGGGATGGGGCCTGGGCCCCGTCCGTATTGAGGGGAGGCTAGCTGGCGCCGCCGGGCGGGCCGATCCGGAGCAGGGTGGCCATGACCCCGACCAGGGCGATGCCCATGACCAGCGTCAGCAACACCGGGCGGGCCAGCATTTGCCGCAATAGAGCGCTCACCCGGGTGTGATCGCGGGGGTCGTCGGTGCGGGTGTGCCGCCAACCGCCGTCGAGCAGGCCGTTCTTCTCGAGCCCTCGGTCGAGGGGAATCGTGCCGAACGGAACGATCGCAGTGATCATGGCGATCAGAGTGAGGCGTACGCCCCAGTGCTGGTTCACGCCCACGAGCAGGGCCATCAGTCCAAAGGCGATGAAGACGAGACCGTGCACAAAACCACCGATCTGCACCCCGACCTCGTTGACCTCGAACACGTACTTCAGGAGCATCCCGGTGATCAACATCGCCCAGGTGACGGCTTCGGCAATGGCAATAGAACGAAACAGCAGGCGCGGGGTCATCGAGACTTTCCAGTGATGGCGGGGCATGGGCGCTGCCATCGTCGCAGCCGCACCTGAACAACCACCTGAGCATTCACCGAGAAACTTGCATCACTGTAAATGTGCAGTGGCGCAAAAAAGCACTGAGCGCAAGAATTATCCAGGTGATAACTGAACCGAACCTCGGCCTGCGTGACCGCAAGCGCCTCGAAACGCGCCTGCGGCTCGAAGACGCCGCGGTCACCCTCGTGCTCCGCGACGGCCTCGAGCACACCACGGTCGACGTGATCAGTGAGCTCGCCGATGTGTCGCCGCGCACCTTCTTCAACTACTTCGAGAGCAAGGATGCCGCGATCCTCGGCCTCCGCCAGGTCGAAATCGCAGAGTCCGAGCTTGCCGAACACTGCGACCGAGTGGCCGAAAACGGACTGCTCGACACCGTCATCCACCTGCTGCTGACCGTCATCGGCCCGCCGTCGACCCGACCGACCATGCGGGAAGACCGGCTAGAGATTCTGCGCCGGCACCCGCAGCTACTCACCACCCAGCTTGCCCAATTCACCCAACTGACCACCGAAGTCGCCAGCGCGGTCACCGCCCTTGTGGCGCGGGACGCGCGCTTCGCGGGCGACTCGCCAGCCGAGCAGGCGGCATCCGCTGACCTGGTGCTGTCCCTGTGCGGCGGGGCGGTGCGCGTGGCCGTCAAGGAATGGGCCGAAATGAACCCGACCGACGCCGAAGGTGCGGCCGAACAACTTGAATCACGAGCAATCTCGCTCGCCAGAGAGGTATCCGTAAAACTTTCATGACCACCACACTTGCCCCGCAGCCCGATGCGGCCGAGGCCGCCGCCAACCCCGGCAAGCGTCACATTCTGCTGGTTTTCGCCGGGCTCATGGTCACCATGCTGCTCGCCTCGCTCGACCAGACCATCTTCAGCACCGCGCTGCCGACCATCGTCGGCGAGCTCAACGGCGTCGACCACATGCTCTGGGTGACGACCGCGTACATTCTCGCGTCGACCATCATGTTGCCGGTTTACGGCAAGCTCGGCGACCTGATCGGCCGCAAGGGTCTGTTCATCGGCGCAATCAGCATCTTCATCCTGGGCTCAATCGTGGGCGGACTCGCTCCCGACATGACCTGGCTCATCATCGGGCGTGCCGTTCAGGGCCTCGGTGGCGGCGGGCTCATGATCCTCTCCCAGGCGATCATCGCCGACGTCGTGCCGGCACGCGAGCGCGGCAAATACATGGGCATCATGGGCGGCGTGTTCGCGCTGTCGTCCGTGGCCGGCCCGCTGCTCGGCGGCTGGTTCACCGAGGGCATCGGCTGGCGCTGGGCGTTCTGGATGAACATCCCCCTCGGCGCCCTCGCCATCGTGACCGCCGTCTTCTTCCTGCGGTTGCCGGTGAAAGACCATGCCAACCCCAAGCTCGACGTCGCCGGCATGGGCCTGCTCGCCCTGGCCTCGACCGGGCTCGTGCTCACCACCACCTGGGGCGGCACGACCTACGACTGGGATTCCCTGCTGGTCCTCTCGCTCATCATCGCGACCGTCGTCGCCGCCGTGGCCTTCGTCATGATCGAGCGTCGCGCCAACGAGCCGATCATGCCCCTGCACCTGTTCAAGGACCGCAACTTCAACCTCACGACCGTAGCCGGCCTCATCACCGGCATCGCAATGTTCGGCGCCCTCGCCTACCTGCCCACCTACCTGCAGATGGTCACCGGCGCGAACGCCACCGAGGCCGGCTTCCTGATGATCCCGATGATGGCCGCGCTGCTGATCAGCTCGATCGGCTCCGGCTGGCTGGTCAGCAAGTTCGGCCGCTACAAGTGGATGCCGATCGTGGGCACGATCATCGTCGGCGTCGCCCTCGTGCTGCTCTCCACCATGACCCCGACCCTGCCAATCTGGATCCTGTGCAGCTACCTCCCCGTCATGGGCCTCGGGCTCGGCCTGAGCATGCAGATTCTCATTCTGATCGTGCAGAACTCCTTCCCGAACTCCCAGGTCGGAACGGCGACCGTCTCGAACAACTACTTCCGCCAGATCGGTGCTTCCATCGGTTCCGCCGTGGTTGGCAGCCTGTTCGCCGCCCGACTGACCGAACTACTCACCGAGCGGATGCCCGCCGGTGGCGCCGGTGCCGCCAACTCCTTCACCCCGGCCATGGTGCGTGACCTTCCCGAGGCCGCCCACCAGATCATCATCAGCGGTTACAACGACGCGCTCACCCCGGTGTTCCTCTACATGGTGCCGCTCGTCATTGTGGCTGTCATCCTGCTCTGCTTCGTGACCGAGAAGCCGCTCGCCACCACGATCGAACGTGACATCCTGCCCGAAACCCTCGAAACGGATGGCGCCACCTACGTTCGCCTGGAAGCTTCGGCAGGAGCCGGCGCCCCGGCCGAGCAGGCAGCATCCGCTCGACCAACGTTGAACTGATCTGAACAGTGGCCCGCCGGGTCACGGGTGCCCTGCCACCCGTGACCCGCCGGGCCACTCTCGTATCGGCGCGCTGCTAGCGTGAACTCATGCGCACCAGTTCACCCCGACACCACGCATGATCAGCGTCGTCCTCGCCCTGGTTTCGGCCGCCGCTTACGGCATGAGCGACTTTCTCGGCGGCATCGCGTCGCGCCGGGTGGCCGCGCTGCGGGTTGTGCTCATGTCGTATCCGATCTCGGTGGTGATCATCACGATCGCCGCCGCGTTCGTCGGCGGGGAATTCTCCTGGCGGTCGATGCTGTTCGGCGCAGCGTCGGGCGCTGTGATGGCCCTGGCCATGTGGTGGTTCTATATAGCCCTCGCTGAGGGGCCGATGAGCGTGGTGTCGCCGCTGACCGCCGTGATCGTCGCCGGAATTCCGGTGATCGTCGGGGTGATCATCGGGGAGCGCCCCTCAGTGATCTCCTACGGCGGCATCGCCCTCGCCATCGTCGCGGTCATTCTGGTGAGCCGGGAACCGCCGGGAGTCGCCGACCACACCGTTTCGGGCGCGCGTGCGCCACGATTCACCCGCCGGGTCGCCTGGTTCACCGTGGGTTCAGGCGTCTCGTTCGCCCTGAGTTTCGTCTTCACCCACGAGATCGAGACCGGAACCGGACTGTGGCCGCTGGTGGTGTCGCGCACCGTGGCATCCGTGATCGTCATCGCGGTGGCGACCGGGGCGCGGCAGCTGGCGCGGCCGCCGCGGGCGATTCTCGGGTTCGCGTTTCTCGTGGCGGTGCTCGACGTGATCGGGGTCGTCACGATGCTCTACGCATTTCAGGGCGGCCTGCTGTCGCTCGTGTCGGTGCTTATTTCCCTCTATCCGGCCGTGACCGTGCTGCTCGCGGTGCTCGTACTCAAGGAGCGCGTCGGCCGGTTGCAAGTGGCGGGTATGGGCCTCGCCCTGGCCGCGGTCGCCGCCATCGCGGTCAACGGGTAGCACGCCCCGGGTACCGATGCTCGAGCAACCGCTGCTGCGCGGGCGAATCGGTGAGGCCGCGCGCCCGAGTCGCTGCAACGGCTGCCTCGGACTCCCGACCGAGGCGGCGCAGCAGTTCGGCCCGGGTGGCGTGCAGCCAGAAATAGTCGTCGAGACCGTGCAGCGCGTCGACGGCAACGAGGGCTTCCAGAACCTGCGCCTGCGCGGCCAGGGCCGGGTGGCAGCAGGTGAAAATGAGGCGCAGCTGGTCGTCGCGCAGTACGCCGATAGGAAAGTCGTCGGGAGCCTGCTGCAGTTCCATCAGGGCGGCCTCCCTCTCTTTGGCAAAGCGCGAACCCTCGCGGCGCAGCAAATCGATCGCTCGGTGCTTGCCCGTGACGATCATCCAGGCGCGCGGGTTTGGCGGAATGCCGGTGCCGGGCCAGGTCTGCAGGGCACGGATCGAGGCGTCCTGCACGGCGTCTTCGGCGATGCCGTGCTCACTGGCTGACGGTGTCTCTCGTCTTGAACGTGGGAACCTTCACGGTCATCGGCAGCGCTGGACGAATCTCGACGGCACCGTTCCACGCTCCCGGAATCATGGACGCGACCTTGATGGCCTCGTCGAGGTCGGTGCATTCGAGCAGGTAGAAGCCAGTAAGGGCCTCCTTGGTTTCGGCGTACGGTCCGTCGCTGAGCACGACGTCGCCACCCTTGCCTCCGGTCACCCGCACGGTCGTGGCCGTGGGGGTGTGGTGCAGCGCGGCGCCGCCGCGGATGACGCTCGCGGCGTCCTCGCCGAACTTCTGATATTCGGCCATACCGTCGGCGAACTCGGGCTGGCTCCAATCGATGTCGGGCGAGTAGATCAATGCGACATAGCTGGTCATGGTGCGCTCCTTTTTATGGTGAACCCATCCGTTGATGGATCTACCTTAGGAACGAACCAGCGCCCGTGGATAGGACAGCCGCAGAAACTTTTCTGAGGACGTTAGCGCGAGACGAGTGCCTGGGCGATGACCGAGGTGAAGAAGACGAGCCCGTCGACGCCGCTCGCCATGGCGGTATCGGTGTCGGGGCCGAAGCCGGCCTCGACGGCGTGCTCGGGGTGCGGCATGAGGCCGACGACGTTGCCGCGGGCGTTGGTGACGCCGGCGATGTCATTCAGCGAGCCGTTCGGGTTGCCGCCGATATAGCGGGCCACGATTCGGCCGTTGCCCTCGAGTGCTTTCAGGGTCTCGGCGCTGGCCATAAACGAGCCCTCGCCGTTCTTCAGCGGAATGACGATCTCGGCGTTCGCCGAAAATCCGGTGGTCCAGTCGCTCGCATTGTTCTCGATGCGCAGGCCCTGGTCGCGGCAGATGAAGCGGCCGGCTTCGTTGCGAATGAGACCGCCGTCGAGCAGATGGGCTTCGGTGAGCATCTGGAATCCGTTGCAGATACCGAGCACGGGCATGCCCTTATTGGCCGCGTCGATGACCTCGGTCATGATTGGGGAGAGGCTCGCGATGGCGCCGGCCCGCAGGTAGTCGCCGTAGCTGAACCCGCCGGGCAGCACGAGCGCGTCGACACCGTGCAGGTCGTGGTCGCCGTGCCAGAGGGCTACGGAGTCGGCGCCGGCCAGACGGATCGCGCGCGCAGCGTCACGATCATCGAGCGAGCCGGGAAAGGTGACGACGCCGATGCGCATCAGACGACCGCAGCCGAGGGCGCGTTCTGCACGTGGATGCCTACGACATCCTCGATCACGGAGTTCGACAGCACGGTGTCGGCGAGCTCGCGCACTGCCGCGAGGGTGGCCGCATCCGCTTCGCCGTCAATGGAAATCTCGAAGCGCTTGCCGACGCGCACGCCGGTGACGGTGGCCAGCGCTGACTGGGTCTGACCGAGGCGACCGAGGGCGCCGGCGACGGCCTTACCCTGGGGGTCAAGCAACTCAGCCTTGGGCATTACTTCGACGACGATCGTTGGCACAGGGAACTCCGCATACAGTATGGGGCTTATAGTCGTGGCAAATCACTGCAATTCTACAGGCCGCAGCTTGGGCGGCCCGGCGCGCGTCACTCGGAGATGCCGTTCTGGCCGAGCAGAATGCCGCGCAACACGTCACGCACGGCGGCCACTCCGTCGTAGGTTTCGACAAAGCTCGTGCTGAGCGGGGCGAGGCCGAGCCGCAGGCCGTTGGGGCTGCGAAAATCGGGAATGACATCGTTATCCCACAGAATTCTCGTGACCTGACGCATGAGCGGATGGTTGATTGTCACGTGACCGCCGCGATGCGTCTGCTCCCGCGGCGAGGCCACGGTGACGCCCATCGGTGCCAGCCACTCATCGACGAGGGTGATGGCGAACTCGGTCAGCGCCACCGACTTCGCCCGCACCGACCCGATCGTGGCCTCATCGATCATGGCAATCGTGTCCTGCATGGCGAGCATGCCCACGACTGCGGGAGTGCCGCTCATGAAACGACGGATGCCGGTGGCCGGCACATACCCCGGCCCCATCTCGAAGATGGCCTGCGCGCCCATCCAACCCTGGATTGGCTGGGAAAGCACCTCCTGCAGATCACTCTTCACATAGCCGAACGCGGGTGCGCCCGGCCCACCGCTCAGGTACTTGTAGGAGCAGCCGACCGCGAGGTCGACGTCGCAGGCATCGAGATCGACCGCAACCGACCCCACCGAGTGGCTGAGGTCCCAGAGCACGAGGGCCTCGTGTTCGTGGGCGACGGCGGTGATGGCCTGCATATCGGCGAGGTAGCCGGAACGGTAGGCCACGTGGCTGAGCAGCACGAGCGAGGTCTGCGGGCCGACCACGCTGCGCACCTGGTCGGCGGTTACCCCACCCTCAGTGTCGGATTCGATCCAGCGCAGGGTGAGACCGCGCTCGCGCGCAATGCCCTCCAGAATGTACCGGTCGGTGGGAAAGTTGTCGCTGTCGACCACGATTTCAGTGCGGCGCGGCCGCGAATCCACGGCGGCGCGGGCCAGTTTATAGAGCAGCACGGTGGTGGAATCGCCGACGAAGACCTGGCCGGCCGCGGCGCCGAGGCAGGTGCGGCCGAGGTCGTCGCCGATCTGCAGGGGAAGTTCCATCCACTGCTCGTCCCAGCCTCGAATGAGTCGGGTGCCCCAGTCGTTGGCGAGAAAGTCGGTGATGCGTTCGGCGCTGGCCCGCAGCGGACGGCCGAGCGAGTTGCCGTCGAGGTACGAGCGAGGATTGGCCGTGGCGGGGTCGGCGTCGGTGCCGAGGAACCGGGCGCGGTAGTGGGCGAGGCCGTCGATGCGGTCCATCCGTCGCGCGAAGGCGAGGTGGGCGCCCCGGCCGGTTGAGCTGGTGAAGCTGGGAGTCATGCGAGAACCTCGAGTTCGGGGCGGGTGAGGGCGCGGGCGGTGCAGAGCCAGTCGGTGAAGTCCAGGGGATCGCGCGGCCGTTCCCCCGGGATGAAGGTCACCCGGCTATCGGCCAGGGTCAGGCCGAGCGGTGCCGGCGAGCAGAGGGCGGTCAAGACCTCGCCGGGAGTCAGCCCCGCGTCGAGCAGCGCCGCGATCTCACCCGAGTTCAACCCGAGCGGCAGCGGGCCGTTGCCGAGGTCGGTGCCGTACAGCACCCGCCCGCCGGCCGCGTGGAACCGACGCAGATTGTCGCTGGCAATCTCGAACGCGGCAGTGGGGCGACCCCAGCCGTGAATGTCCAGGGTGCTGATCCAGGACATGCGGGCGGCCATCGCGGTCACGAGATCATCGGCGAGGCGCTCCGAAAAAGGGGTGTGGGCGAACGCGTCCACTCCAGCGGTAAACGCGCGATCGGCTTGACCCGCACCCTCGGCGTGCGCCACGACCGGCAGGGAACGTTCGTGCGCCCGCCCCACGAGTGCGGCCAATACCTCGGCGCCGAACACCGGGCCGGCGACCGAGTTGAGGGTAATTTTCAGAACGGATGCCCCAGCCGCGGCTTGCAAATCGACCACGGTGGTGGCATCCGCTATGGAGGCGACCGCGCAGCTCCAGGTGGGCTCGGCCCAGCTGGCCCGGCTGGGGTAGCCGCCGGGAGAGTTGATGAACTGGTGCGCATATGCCAGATCGGGCATAGATGTCCGGAGGCCGTCAGGCAGCCAGCCACCGAGGTCGATGGCCCGTGCGATTCCACCGCTCGGCAAAACTGTTCCGTCGATCAGGGCCAGGTGAAGGTGTGCGTCGAGAAAGCCCGGCAGCACGGTACCTCGGCCGACCAGAAAGTGAGTGGTCACGCGCCGATCTCCGTGCGCACGGCGAACAACTCGGGAAAGAAAGTGAGTTCGAGGGCCTTCTGCAGAAAGGCCGCTCCACTGGATCCGCCGGTACCGTGCTTCATACCGATGATGCGTTGCACCGTCTTGAGGTGGCGAAAGCGCCAGAGTTGAAAGTTGTCCTCAAGGTCGACGAGTTCTTCGCAGGCCTCATAGGCGGCCCAGTGCTCGGAGGCGTTCTCGTATATTCCCCGAAAGGTATGCACGAGTTCGGGGCGCAAGGTCCACGCCTCGGTGACGTTGCGCTCGAGCACAGCGGCGGGAATGTCGTAGCCGGCCCGGTGAAGGTAGCGCAGAAACTCGTCGTAGAGGCTGGGGGACTCAAAGGTGGCGGTCAGCAGGGTGTGGGCAGCGGCATCCGCTTCGAAAACCGTGAGCATGCGGCGGTTCTTGTTGCCGAGCGCGAACTCGACCGCGCGGTACTGATACGACTGAAAGCCACTGGAAGAGCCGAGAAAATTCCGAAACTGGGCGTATTCGGTGGGCGTGAGGGTCGCGAGCACCGACCACTGCTCGGTCAGGGTTCGCTGAATGTGCTTGACCCGGGCGATGCCCTTGAGAGCCGGAGCGAGCTGGTCCTGCCGCAGCGCCTCGATGGCAGCCTGCAGTTCGTGCAGCACGAGCTTGAGCCAGAGCTCGGTGGTCTGGTGCTGGATGATGAACAGCAGCTCATCGTGGTGTTCCGGTACGCTGACCGGCTTCTGGGCGTCGAGCAGGGTCGGTAGGTCGAGGTAGGCCCCGTAGCTCATCTTCTCTCGAAAATCGGTGACGATCTCGGGGTCGAAGTCACGGGTGTTGTTCTTGAGAGTCATCGGGTTCCGTTCGGCTTGTTCAAATTGTGCGCAGGTTGCGGCTGTCGGCGCAACACCACAGCGAACCGTGCACGTCAAAGTTCTAGACTGGAGCGCATGACCCCGCCGACCCGAAAGCCCCAGGATGGCGTGCCAGCCTCGTCTGCACCCGAGCGAACCGCAGCGAGTGCGCCCCGCCGCCGCGACGCCCGGCTGAACCGGGACCGTCTCGTAGTGTCGGCTCGCGCCCAGTTTGCCCAGTACGGGATCGACGCCTCACTCGAGGAGATCGCGCGTCAGGCCGAGGTCGGTGTTGCCACGCTGTACCGCAACTTTTCGACGCGCGACGACCTGGTTCGGGCGCTCTACGACCTGGCTCTGGCAGAACTGCACGCGGTGCGCGGGGAGATCGAGGCTGCCGCCACCCCGTGGGAGGCGCTCGTTGTCTACACCGAACGGGTCGCCGAATGGCTCGTCGCCGACCCGTCATTGCCGCCGATCCTGCGACGCATGGCACAGCTCGACCCGTCAGCCAGGCCCGCTGCCGAGTTCGACGGCTTCATCGCGAGCCTGGTGGCCCGCGCCAAGAAGGACGGCACCTTGCGCCGCGACGTCGACGCGGTCGACCTCGCCGTGCTCGTCACCATGGTCGGGTCGCTCGGCGGCCTCGGCGACGGTTACGCCGGCCAGTGGCGCCGTCAGCTCTCCATCGTGCTCGACGGCCTGCGTGCCGCCGCCGCGCCTCGGCCCAAGCTGCCCGGCCGCCCGCTCGACGTGAAGGACTATCAGGCCACAGTGCACGGCCTGACCCGTCGGGCGGCCCGCGCCGCCCGGTAAGGGTTAGACGGTCGCTGGGTCGGCTGCGCTCACTCGGATGCGGTTGGCCCACGGGTCGTCGAAAGCGAGGGTCTGGCCGTCGTGAGTGGTGTCGACTTTGTAGTGGGCCATCCGTTCGCCCAAGGCGCCCACGTCGTCGGTGCTGGGCACGATGATGCTGACCTCGCCGAGGCCGAGGGCCAGGCGACGCTTGCCGCTGCCCGAGCTTTCCCAGGTGTTCATGGCCATGTGGTGGTGGTAGCTTCCAGCCGAGACGAACAGCGCCGAGGGCCCGAAGTTCGCGGTCGCCTCGAAGCCGAGCCGGTTCACATAGAACTCCCGGGCGCTCGCGACGTCGCCCACCGAGAGGTGGATATGGCCGACGATGGCATGGCCCTCGCTCGGCTCAACCGACATATGCTCGGAAATGAATGCGTTCGGGTCGAGGTAGAGCGAGGCCATTTCGACCTGGCCGTGGGTCCAGCTCCACAGGGTGCGGTCGCGGTCCCAATACAGCTCGATGCCGTTGCCCTCGGGGTCGGTGAAGTAGAAAGCCTGGCTGACCAGGTGATCGGCGCTGCCGGTGAACGTTCCGGGGGCCTTCGTGCCGATCGAGTACACGGCGGCGGCGAGGTCGGCCTGCGTGTCGAACAGAATCGCTGTGTGGTAGAGCCCGGCCGAGCGTGCTTCGGCGGCCTTGAGCTCGGGGGCGTGCTGCAGGATCACGAGCGGGGTCTGGCCGCGCCCGAGTACCGCTACCGGGCCGTCGTGGCTTTGCAACTCCAGCGTCACGATGTCGCGGTAATAGGCGATCATGGCGTCGAGGTTGCCCACGCGCAGGGTCACCGCGCCCATTCCGGTGTCGGCGGCCAGCAGGTCTTTCGCAGTGAGGGTCACAGCAGGCTCAACGGATGCGCCGCCCCGGCTATTCCGCGATTCGCAGTGTTCGGATTCCCCCGTTTGCGACGGGATGGGCCGGCAGTGGTGTTGGTGTGCTGGTGTGCCGCTGTGCTGTGCTGTGGTGCTGGTGTGCCGCGGTGTTGGTGTGCTCAGGCGCCGGTGAGGCGTTCGAGAAGTTCTCGATAGCGGGCCGCGGTCTGCTGCACGATCTCCGTCGGCAGCTCGGGCGGAGTGCCGGTGCCGTCCCAGTTCGCCGCGAGCCAGTTGCGCACGATTTGCTTGTCAAAACTGGCCATGCGGGTTTCGGAGGTGGTGCCGGTTCGCCAGGCTGCGGCATCCCAATAGCGGCTGGAGTCGCTGGTGAGCACCTCGTCGGCGAGCACGGTCACGCCGGTGTGTCGGTCGGCACCGAACTCGAACTTGGTGTCGACGAGAATGACGCCGGCCTTCTCGGCGATCGTTCCGGCGGCCTGAAACAGGGCCAGCGAGAGGTCGCGCAGTTCGGCGGCAATGGTGGGCCCGACGAGTTCGACGGTGCGCTCGAACGAGATGTTCTCGTCGTGCTGGCCCATCGGGGCCTTCCAGGCCGGGGTGTAGATGGGTTCGGGCAGGCGGTCGCCGTTCTGCAGCCCGGCCGGAAGCGATATGCCGCACACCGACTGGGTTTCGAGATATTCCTTCCAGCCGCTGCCGGTGAGGTAGCCGCGCACGACGCACTCGATCGGGTACATGTCGAGGGTGCGGCAGAGCATGGCCCGGCCAGCGACGCTCGAGGGAATGAGCTCGCGCACGGCGCTGCCGACCTGCTCGTGGTCGGCGATGAGGTGGTTGGGCACACCGGTCAGCCGGTCGAACCACCACAGGCTCAGGGTGGTGAGCAGCTCGCCCTTGCCCGGAATTCCGGGCTCGAGCACGTGGTCGAACGCGCTCACCCGGTCGCTTGCGACCACGAGCACGCGGGCTGCGGTCGTGAGGGAGGGAGTATCCGTTGTCTCGCCGTTCTCGAGATACAGGTCGCGCACCTTGCCCGAGTAGACGCGGGTCCACCCGTCCAAGACGGCAACGGATGCGGGGGACTCGTGCTCAGATTGGCTCACCCGTTCATTCTCCCGCATCTCCACGCGGCATAACTCCTGCAGAAAATCTGCCCGACACATCGGACCCCTGAAATGACGGGCAAGTTTGGGCGCCGGTCAGCAGATTGCAGGAGTAATGCCGATGCCGATGCCGATGAGGGAGAGCGGTCAGGCCACGCGGGCGGCAATATCCGTGCGAAAATGGGCGCCGGCGAGGGATACGTGGCCGAGAGCCTCGTAGGCGCGAGCCCGAGCCTCGGCGAAGGAGGCACCGACGGCGACGACGCTGAGCACCCGCCCGCCCGTCGAGACGAGCCTGCCATCGTCAAGCCGGGTCGCGGCGTGCGAGATCGTGACGCCGTCCACGGCCAGGGCGGCCTCGAGCCCGGTGATTTCGCGGCCGATGAGCGGGGTGTCCGGGTAGTTCTCGCTCGCCAGCACGACGGTCACCGCCACGTCGGCGGAGAATTCGGGCCGGGGCAGGTCGCCGAGCACGCCGGTCGCGGCGGCCAGCAGCAGGCCGGACAGCGGCGTGACCAGGCGCGGCAGCACGACCTGCGTCTCTGGGTCTCCGAAGCGCGCGTTGAATTCGATCACGCGAATGCCGGCATCCGTCAAAATGAGCCCACAATAGAGCAGCCCGACAAAGGGAGTGCCCTCGGCGGCGAGCTGACGAACGGTCGGAAGCGCGACGGTCTCGATGATCTCGTCGATGAACGCGGTCTCGCTGCCGAATGAGGCGTCGAGCCAGGGCAGCGGGGAGTAGGCGCCCATGCCGCCGGTGTTGGGGCCGGCATCGTGGTCGAGGGCACGCTTGTAGTCCTGGGCGGGGGAGAACGGCAGCACGTTCTGGCCGTCGCTGAGCAGAAAGAGCGAGATCTCCTGCCCGTCGAGAAACTCTTCGATGAGCACGCTGCCGTGTTCGAGCCAGTACGTCGCGTGCGCGAGGGCTGCCGGCCGATCCGGGGTTACGAGCACGCCCTTGCCGGCGGCGAGTCCGTCGGCTTTGACGACGTAGGGGGCACCGAACTCGTCGAGGGCGGATTCGGCCTCGGCGAGGGTGCCGGCGCGCACGGCCCGGCCGGTGGGAACGCCGGCCTCATCCATGATGCGTTTGGCGAAGGTTTTGCTGCCCTCGAGCGCGGCGGCGGCTTTGTCCGGCCCAAACACGGCAATGCCGCGCTCGCGCAGGGCGTCGGCCACGCCGGCCACGAGCGGAGCCTCCGGGCCGATCACGACGAGCTCAACGCCGTGCAGCACCGCGTAGTCGGTCACGGCCACCGGATCGTTCGGGTCGAGCGCCACGACCGGCACCTCGGCGGCGATACCGGCATTGCCGGGGGCGCACTCCACGCTCGGACGCGGCTGCTCACGAAGCAGCGCGGTGATGATGGCGTGCTCGCGGGCACCGGAACCAAGGACCAGAATTTTCACCGTTTCAGGCTACCCGATGCCTCGCGCCCGCCTGATCCGGCAGACTGGGACCATGGCACGAGCGCGCATCGACGACGGAGCCGGCCGGGCGGCCGTGCGGGCCGCGCTCGCCGAAGGCGCCAGCGCGAGCCGGGATATCCGTGCCCAAGCCGTGCGCTACACCCTGCAACTGCTCGCGGAACAGGCCGAGGGCAACACCCTCGAAGTGCGGGTGCCGCCGTTCGGCGCCACGCAGTGCATTGAGGGACCGCGGCACACTCGCGGTACGCCGCCCAATGTGGTCGAAATGGATGTCGCCACCTGGCTCGGCCTCGCGACCGGCACCCTCGCTTTCGCCGACGGCGTCGCGTCGGGCGCCATCCATGCCTCCGGGGCCCGGGCCGACCTGACCGGGCACGTGCCGGTGCTGCCCCTGAATTAGCGCGTACCGAACTGCGGAGATTCCGGCCGATATCTGTGGAATAAGGCTGGAAACGCTCGTCGTGCTCGGTATTTCCGTGGTTATGAATCGCATCCCCAGTACGCGGGACTGATTCGGAGCGGCCCCGTCCGTTCACCGGGACGTCACAGGCCGGACCTTCGACGCCCCTAGCTTGAGCGAGACCGCCCATGAAACAAAGGCCTGCTCAGTGCGCATTCTCTCCCGTTCCTTCCGTCCGTCGCTGACCGCGCTGGGCCTCGTGCTGTTGATCGGCGGAGCGGGTGTGATCGCCCCGGCTGGTTCGGCCATGGCGGCCACCGACATGGCGACTCCCGCTCCCTCCAACGCCGACACCGCGCCGCTGCAGATCACCGAGATCACGCCCGACACGACCAACGTCGGATCGGCCGACGGCGGCGAGTTCATCGAGGTGTACAACGCCACGAATGCCACCATCAACTTCGGGGACTACACGCTCAACTACCTGTATCCGCTCGCCGACCTCACCAACAGCGGAGCGGTGCTCTGGCCAAGCACCCCGACCGACGTGGTCATCGCGCCCGGCGGAAACCTCGTCTTCTGGATCAAGAACGGCCAGAACGACGCCCTCACCGACTCTGATTTCAACGCCGCATTCGGCTCCAACCTCACCATGGGTCGTGATCTGGTCGAGGTCTTCAGCGGCGGAATGGCCAACGGTTCGGCGCGCGGCATCGAAATTCTGACCAACACGGGTTTCAGCGTCAACACGGCCTATTACAACCTCGCCGGCGCAGACGACGTCGACCCCAACGTCGGCATCCAATACGGCATCGACACTAGCAATCCCGGGCGGCAGCTGAACCTCGGTAAGGCCGCAGCCAATCCGGGCAACGTTTTCGCGGCACAGGTGCCGAGCGACCTCAAGAACGTCGCCGCCGACACGACCGCGCCCGTGATCACCGATCACACGCTCACGGAGATCGACCCGGCGTACAACTTCGCTCTGTCGGCCACCGTCACCGACATTGTGCAGGCACGAACCGTCGAGCTGCACCTCAAGAGCAATATCGACGCTGAGTACGCGACCACAAACCTGTCCACCGACGGCGCCGACGGCTACCGGTACGACTTGCAGCGGGTCGACCTCACCGGCAAGCGGTGGTACGAGTACTACTTCACGGCCAATGATGGCAGCAAGGAGTCCATCTCTCCGACAAAGCGCGTAGACCTCACCGGGGTCGACAACTCGCCGGTGCGCCTCAACCTCACCGACGGCCAATTCGTCGCCGGCAGCACGATGGTGTCGGCCGCCGGCGACAGCAGCACCGACGGTATGACCCTGGACATCGACGGCCAGACTGTAATAACGAACCCCGAGCTGGAGTTCGCACCCCAGTTCGTGTTCGAGGTCACCGCCGTGAACACCTTCTTTCAAAACGGCGTGCTCGTCGGCACCGACGTGCTGCGCATCTTCGACGACGGAATCCCCGAGGGCTGGGAAACCATCGGGACCCCGGTGCCGCTCAGCTACGTGACGCAGGGCGAGGACCTGGTCGTCAGCGTCTGGGCCGGCTCGAAAGTAGCCCCGGAGATCAACCCGAACGAAAACAACGACGACTTTCAAATTCGCAACCCGCGCCTCGTGCTGCCCGACGGCCGCAGCCTTCAACCCGACGGCTACACCGATCCCACCGCCGTGCTCAACATGGGCGACAGCGCCGGCCGGTTCGACTTCTACGACGCGAGCTTCACCATCCCGGACGACGCGTACATGGCCGTTGCCCACGCCTGGGACACCACCGCCGTCGCCGACGGTGCACACACCGTGCTCGCGAGCAACGGCGTCGACGCGGTGACCCGCACGATCACCGTCGACAACACGGCTCCCGTTGTCACGACATCCGCTGTGGCTGGCCAGCTCTACCAGGGCGAGTTCATGCTCAACGGTGCGGGGACGGATGCCGGTGCCGGCTTCGACTCGCTCGTCGCGACCCTCGACGGCCGAGTCATCGAGCTGCCCTATGCGACCTCGTCGATCAAGCTGGCCGACGGCGAACACACCCTGCTGCTGAGCGCCCGGGACACGGTCGGCAACGTCGGCGAGCTCAGCACCGTCTTCTCCACTCCGGTCGAGGAACCCGGCAACGAACTGATCACGCCACTCGACGGCGCCGTCGTCGATGAGGGGCCGCTCGGCCTTACTGCACGGGCAACCGACCCGACCGGTGACCAGCTCGACGTCACTTTTCGGCGGGGATTCGTGGCATCCGCTGCTGACGCCAGTGTGCGCGGCTATTCGGGTACCACGGCCATTGCGAACGGCACCGATCGGGGCACCAGAACACTGCTGACCGGGGACCAGGTCACTGCAATGGCGCGCCTGGATGGCGCGATCGAGCCGGTCACCTCGGACTCGCAATTTCCCTACCAACTGTTCGAGGTGGACGTGCCAGCGGATGCCGGCGCCGACTTCACCGCGCGGGTGCGCTGGGACGGCACGGCGAACGCCGACGCCAAGGTGCTGCTCTACGTGCAGAACCTGGCGACGGGAGTGTGGGAAGAATTCGACCGGCACGTGACCATCGGGGCCGGCGCGACCGAGTTCACTCTCGACGCCATGGTGCCCGCCGTGGACCACGTGCAGAACCAGGTCATGACCGTGCTGATCCAGCACTCCGAGGGCTTCGCTGGCGCCGACCTCTCCGATCGGTCGAGCACCTTGCCGGTCAACAATGTGAACGACACCGCACGGTCGAACTACGACTTCACCCTCGCCGTTGAATCGGACACCCAGTATTACAACGACACGTTCTACCAGCGCCAGCTCGACATCCACGACTACCTGCTCGAGCAGCGCGCCGCCGTCAACCTGCAGTATCTGTTCCACACTGGAGACATCGTCGACAATTTCGAAGACGAACACCAGTGGACCAACGCCAACGCGGCCTACAGCATGCTCGACGACGCCCAGTTGCCCTACGGTGTACTGGCCGGCAACCACGATGTCGGCCAAAAAGACGCCGACTACGCCGCGTACAAGACCAATTTCGGGGCCGAACGCTACGACGCCAACCCCTGGTACGGCGGCACTTTCGAAGACAACCGCGGCCACTACGACCTGATCACGGCCGGCGGAATCGACTTCATCATGCTCTACCTCGGCTGGGCGCCGAGCACGGAGGGCATCGCCTGGCTCAACGAGGTGCTGGCCCAGTATCCCGAGCGCACGGCCATTCTCAACCTGCACGAGTACATGCTCACCACCGGCGGCCTCGGGGCGGTGCCGCAGCAGATCTACGACGAGGTCGTCGCACCCAACGCCAACGTGGCCATGGTCTTCTCCGGGCACTACCACGACGCCTTCACGCGCATCGATCAGTTCGACGACAACGATGACGGCACCCCCGACCGCTCGGTCTACCAGATGCTGTTCGACTATCAGGGCCTGCCGGAGGGCGGCCAGTCCTTTCTGCGGCTGCTGCACTTCGACAACGCCGCCGAACAGATCAGCGTGCGCACCTACTCGCCCTACCTCAACGCGTACAACTCCGACGATCCCACTCTCGACCTCGAGCACCAGGAATTCACGGTTCCCTACGCGGCATTCGGCATGACATCGATGCAGAAAACCCTCGCGACGGATGCCTTCACCGTCGACATCCTGACGACCACCCCCATCGCCGCCTTCGAGGCCGTGGCCAGCGGCACCGCAGTCACCGCGAGCTGGAACCCCGGCATCGGCACCCACGGCTGGTTCGCCTACTCCGAAGATCCTCACGGAGCTGCCGCCTACTCCGAGGTGCGGCGTCTGACCGTAGCCGCGCCGGTCGTGCCAGAGGCGATCGTGCCCGAGGTTGTTCCACCCGCGGAACCTGGGCCCAGCACGTCCATTTCGTCGCGGGTCGTGGTTCCGGCCGTGCTCACGGCTGCCTCGCAGGCCCTCGCTGACACCGCCAGCGCAGCGCTCGCGGCCGAGATAGCCGCCGCACACACGGATGCTGCCGCCACCGCCCCATACGCCGCCCCCGGTGCCGACACCCCGAGCGACGATATCGGTGCCGCCGGGGAGGTCACCGTCGTCGATGACGTCGTGCCGTTCAACATCTGGATCCTGGCGCTGATCCTGCTCGGCGCAGTAGCTGCGGCCGCAATCGCCGTGGTGACAATCCGCGCGCGCCGCTAACGGGCCCAAGAGTCAGCACGGTCCTGAGACATCACGCGAGGTTTCGTGGGGCGGATGTGGCGGTGTGGCGCGAGTTGCCATCTTCGGCCCCTTGGCGGCGTCTCATGGGGCCGAAAGTGGCATCTCGCGCGCGCTGCGCAGCTGTCAGGTGAGGATTGCCGCGACTTCGGCCGAAACCGGCATCGAGGTGGTGGCGCCGGCGCGGGTCACCGCGATTGAGGACGCCACCGTGGCGTAGCGCACAGCCTCGATCATCTGATCGGGGGTCACGGCGGTGCCGCGCCCGGAATCGACCGCCAGGCGCGCTACGAGTGCTCCGACGAAGGTGTCGCCCGCCGCCGTCGTATCGACGGCCGTCACCGGGCGGGCCGGCGCGAGCCCGAGGGCCTCGCCGTCAAACGCCACGACCGACCCTTCCGAGCCCAGGGTCACGATCGCCCAAGTCTGCCCGGCGCTCAGCACCTCGGCGGCACGCACCGGGTCGCTTTCCCCGGTGAGCGCGGCGGCTTCGATCTGGTTCGGCACGACCAGGTCGACCGAGGCGAGAAAACCGGCGGGCAGCGACACCACCGGCGCCGGGGTCAGCACGGTGAATACACCCGCCGCGCGGGCAACCCGGATCCCCTCGACCAGCACAGAAACCGGCAGCTCGCACTGCATGACGAGAAAGGCTGAGTCGGCCACGATCGCGCGCTGCTCCACACTCAAGGTGGTCACGGTGGCATTGGCGCCCGACACCACGACGATCGAATTCTCGCCGCTGTCCACGACGGAGATGTGGGCGGTGCCGGTGGGGGCATCCGCTGTGGCCAGTTCGGTAGAACGGATGCCCTCGGTCGCCAGCAGCGCGCGCAGTTGCGTCCCGTAGGCATCCGCTCCTACCGCTCCCAGAAAAGTCACATCCGCTCCCAACCGGGCGGCGGCGACCGCCTGATTGAGCCCCTTACCGCCCGGAACCGTCGTGAAACTGGCCCCGAACATCGTCTCGCCGGGACGGGGGAGTCGCGCCTGGCGTACGACGAGATCCATGTTGGCGCTTCCGAGTACCGCAATCGTGTTCATATAGTCAGTCTCGCATCTGCCCATGGGACAATGAGCGGGTGAGTTCTTCCGAGCAGCCCAGCGCTGAACAACCCCAAGACCCCTCGACCAGCAACGGCGGTGCGACGGCACCTGGCAGCGCCGACGAGACCGTGCTGGCTGAGGCGACCGTGACCGTGCACCGGGCCCCGCGCTACCGCAACTTCATGCTGCTCGGAGCGGTCCTCGGTGTGCTGCTCGCCCTCATTCTCACGGTCTCCTTTCCGGAGAATGATGAGTACGACCGGGCACAGATTTTCGGCTTTCTGCTGCTCGGAGGCCTAGCCGTCGGCACAACCCTCGGTGCCGCTGCGGCGCTGGTGATCGACCGTATAGTGGGTCGATCGCGAATGACGGTGGTCGCCGATAGACTGGGCGCGAACGAACACAGCACCAACGACCGTGCCGCTGAGCCTGGCTCCGGCACCCCCAACGATGATTCCCAAGCGTTCAACGAGAAGTAAAGAGGCTGCGGCTTGCCCGGTGGCGACGGACTGTTAAATCACGATCTTCTTCCCAATGAGAAGGGCCCACAAGATGCTTGTGGTGTCTTCGGAGTGTGGGCTCCCGGCGAAGAGGTAGCGAAACTCAGCTACTTCGGCCTGTATGCCCTGCAACATCGAGGCCAGGAATCGGCCGGAATCGCCACGAGCGACGGCACCAAAATTCTCATTTACAAAGACATGGGACTCGTCTCGCAGGTCTTCAATGAGGCTTCGCTGAGCACCCTGCTGGGGCACATCGCCGTCGGGCACACCCGCTATTCCACGACCGGATCGTCGAGCTGGCAGAACGCCCAGCCGACGCTCGGGCGTACCGCGAGCGGAACGGTGGCCCTCGGCCACAACGGCAACCTCACCAACACCGCCGAGCTGCTGCAGCTCGTGCACGAACGCTACCCGCAGGTTGACGGTGAACTCGCCCGCGGCAACACCACCGACACCGCCGTGGTCACCGCGCTGCTCACCGGCGACCTCGACCACACCCTCGAAGCCACAGCGCTCGAGGTGTTGCCACGGCTCCGCGGCGCCTATTGCCTCGTCTTTATGGATGAAACCACCCTCTACGCGGCCCGCGACCCCCAGGGTGTGCGGCCGCTGGTGCTCGGCCGCCTGGAACGCGGCTGGGTCGTCGCCTCCGAGACCGCAGCCCTCGACATCGTCGGTGCCAGCTTCGTGCGCGAGGTTGAACCGGGTGAGCTCATCACCATCGACGAGAACGGGCTGCGCACGCAGCGCTTCGCTAAGGCCGACCCCAAGGGCTGCGTCTTCGAATACGTCTACCTCGCCCGCCCCGACACCACCATCGCGGGTCGCGGCGTGCACGAGGCCCGGGTCGAGATGGGCCGCAAGCTCGCCGCCGAGTACCCGGTCGAGGCCGACCTCGTCATCCCCACCCCGGAATCCGGCACCCCGGCAGCCATCGGCTACGCGCAGGCATCGGGCATTCCGTTCGGCCAGGGCCTCGTCAAGAACTCCTACGTCGGGCGTACCTTCATCGCGCCGTCGCAGACCATCCGGCAGCGTGGTATCCGCTTGAAATTGAACCCGCTCAAGAACGTGATCAAGGGCAAACGTCTCATCGTGGTCGACGACTCGATCGTGCGCGGCAACACGCAGCGTGCACTCGTCAGCATGCTGCGGGAGGCCGGCGCTGCCGAGGTGCACGTGCGCATCTCGAGCCCGCCGATCACCTGGCCGTGTTTCTACGGCATCGACTTCGCCAGCCGTGCCGAACTCATTGCGACTGGCCTCGAGATCGACGAGGTGCGCCAGTCGATCGGCGCCGACAGCCTCGGCTACCTCTCCGAAGACGGCATGATCGCCGCCACCGAGCAGCCGCGCGAACGCCTCTGCACCGCCTGCTTCACCGGCGTCTACCCGATCGCGCTGCCCGAAGCGCAGCACCTCGGCAAGAACCTGCTGGAGCGACCGGCAGCGGCAAACGGATGCGACCCCGGTCCGGATTCCGACCTGGAAGCCGTGCTGGCACCCGCCGCACGCAAAGAAGAAGCCCTGGCCCGCCTGGGCCAGGTGCCGTTCGGTGACCCGGGAAGACCAGAATGAGCAACTCCTCATATGCAGCAGCCGGAGTCGACACCCGGGCTGGTGACCTCGCGGTCGAGCTCATGAAGTCGGCCGTCTCTAAGACGCACGGCCCCGAGGTTTGGGGCGGTGTCGGTGGTTTCGCCGGATTGTTCGACGTGTCGTTCCTCACCAAGTTCCGTCAGCCCCTCCTGGCCACGTCAACAGACGGTGTCGGCACCAAGGTCGCTATCGCACAGGCCATCGACAAGCACGACACCATCGGTCAAGACCTGGTGGGCATGGTCGTCGACGACATCATCGTCGTCGGAGCACGCCCGCTGTTCATGACCGACTACATCGCCTGCGGCAAGGTCGTCCCCGAGCGCATCGCCTCAATCGTGGCCGGCATCGCCCGCGCCTGCTCCGAGACCGGAACCGCCCTCGTCGGCGGCGAAACCGCCGAACATCCCGGCCTGCTCGGCCCTGACGACTACGACGTGGCCGGCGCGGCCACCGGCGTGGTCGAAGCCGACCAGGTTCTCGGCGCCGACAGGGTCGTGTCCGGCGACGTCGTCATCGCCATGGCCTCGAGCGGCCTGCACTCCAACGGCTATTCGCTCGTGCGTCACATCCTGGCGCAGCGCGGCATCGGTTACAGCGACACCTCGGCCGACCTCGGCGGCATGGTCGGTGAGGTTCTGCTCGAGCCGACCCGGCTGTACACCGGGCCGCTGCTCGACGTGATCAACGATCCAGAGCTGGCAGGCGCTATCCACTCGCTCAGTCACGTCACCGGCGGCGGCATAGCGGCGAACCTCGCCCGCGTGCTGCCCGTCGGATCCTGGGTCGAGGTTGACCGCTCCACGTGGTCCCCGGCCCCGGTGTTCCGGGTTCTCGGTGACATGGCCGGCTCCACGCTGGAAAGCGCCGAGGGAACCTGGAACCTCGGAGTGGGCATGTTTGCGGTCGTGGATGCGGCATCCGCTTCGTCGGTCATCGCCCGGCTGGCCACGAGCGGCATTCCCGCCTGGGTCACCGGTCGGGTCTCGCGCGCCGCTCACGACCTGACCGGATTCGAACAGGGCGCTAAGGGCGTCAACGGTGGCGCTGTGCGTCTTGTCGGGGCCTACGCGAGCTAACCCCGCGCCCCAGCGCCTCGGGCGGTGCGAGCGCACGAGTGGGGGCGCGGGCTGCGCCGGGCCCGGTAGCGCCCGGCGCGGCCGGTTGGTGCACGCGCTGCAGCGGTCTGACTGCGCGCGTGGCGGGCCAGGCGCGCAAGCAGTGAACGGTTGCGCGACCCGTGATCAACGAATCGTGGCGACTACGAGTCGCGGCAGCGCGAGCGGATGCCGCGAACGGATGCTGCGAACGACGAGGGCGGCGTCAGGCGCGCTTCTTCTCGTCTTCGGTGGCGTAGTGGTCGACGTAACGGTCATCGTCACCGTCGGGATCGTCGTCATCGTCAGCGGAATCAGCGGTGCCAGCGTCAGCGGACTTCTTGGCCTTGTCCGCTTCGTACTCCGGCCACTTGGCGAGATCCTCGTCGAGACGCGGGTCGGACGGATGTCCGGTGAGCTCGCGTTCGAGCGCGTTGTAGTTGGTATCCGGGCTGAAATACTTCAACTCCCGAGCTACCTTGGTGTGCTTTGCTTTTTGACGGCCGCGCCCCATGCGTGACCCCCTTACGATGCCAGGCCGAGCGAGTCGCGAGACCCTCGGGATTTGCCGAACGGAATGTGTAAAAACTAGAGTTTAGTTTAGCATGATGGGCCTTGCGCCCCGCGGACGCCGTTCGCAAGGCTAATCCGTAGGAATGGGGCGATATGACGGGCACTGTCAGCATGCCCATCGTCATCATCGGCGCCGGCCAGGCCGGACTCTCCGTGGGTTTCTACCTGCGCCGGTTCGAGCTCGTGGCCGGCCGGGACTTCATCATCTTCGACCGCGGACCGGGCACCGGCGGTGCCTGGCAGCACCGCTGGCAGGCCCTGCAACTCGGGTCGGCGCACCGCGTCAACGATCTTCCCGGCATGAAAGACCTCGGCCTGAGCTTTGACACGGCCGACCGAAACCTGCCGGCCCGCGACGTCGTCAGCGACTATTACCGCGACTATGAGCAGCACTACGAGCTGAACGTGGTGCGCCCGGTCACCGTGACCAGCGTGGCACCGCTGCAGTCTGACCTGGTCGTAGCCACGAGCTCACCCCTCTTCGGCGACCAGAAGACCAACGCGCGCATGATCGTCAACGCGACCGGCACCTGGGGAGCGCCGTTCGTGCCGCACTACCCGGGCGCGAGCACGTTCGAAGGAACGCAGGTACACACCGCGAGCTATGTCTCGAGTGAGGCGTTCGCCGGCCAGCGGGTGATCGTGGTGGGCGGCGGCACGTCGGCGATCGGCTTTCTGCTCGAGCTTGAGGGGGTGGCCAGCGACCTGACCTGGGCGTCACGTCGCCCGATCGACTTCAGTCACACCGACGAGCTCGCCGAGGTGACCGCCGTCGCGGCCGTGATGCAACAGGATCGTGCGGCCCGTGCCGGCAAGGCCCTCCCGAGCATCGTCAGCGGCACCGGAGTGCCGGTCACCCGCCGCATCGCGGCCGGCATCGACCGTGGGCTGCTCGTGGCCCGGCCCATGTTTGCGAGCATCGAACCGACCGGGGTGCGCTGGAGCGACGGAACCTTCACCGAGGCCGACGCGATCGTCTGGGCATCCGGTTTTCGGCCGGAGCTGCGGCACCTGGCCCCGCTCAAACTACGGGAAAAGGCCGGCGGAGTCTCGGTTGGTTCCGGTGCGTCCTGGACCGATTCGCGCATCTTCTTCGCCGGGTACGGTCCGCAAGCCAGCACGGTCGGCGCCAACCGAGCCGGACGCATCATTGCGCGCCAGATCATGGCCAAGCTGTAACAGGCGCTATTTGCGCTTGCGCCGACGGGATGCCGAGGGTCGCGACTGCGGCGGAACGGTTCCGCTGGTCGTGGTCGACTTGGTCGCAGTGTCGATCGCTCCGTTTGGCGGTGCGAGCGGCCGGCGGGAAACCGGGCGCGAACGTACCGGCTCGCCGCGACGGTCCTGACCGGGAATGGGGCGGGATCTGCGGCCGTAGATGAGTTCGGAGGAGTCGAGCAGCCACGGCACAAGGGCGATCGTGACGCCGTGCACGAGCATCAGCTTCTGGCGCAGGCGGCGAGCCTTGTGGTTGTGCAGCAGGCCCTCCCACCAGTGGCCGACGATGTAGATGGGGGTGTACACGGTGATGACTTCGGAGCCGTGATCGTCGCGGCGGCCACGAATGTAGTTGATCAGCGGCCAGCTGATGTCGCGGTAGGGCGAGGCGACGATGCGCAGCGGAACCTGGATGTTCTGCTTCACCCAGGCGCGTTTGAGCTCCTTGGTCTCAATGGTGTCGATCGAGACGTGCACAGCCTCGAGGCTCACATGCCGCGCGGCGATGGCGTAGTCGAGTGCTTTGAGCACCGGCTTCTGCATCTTGCCGACGAGCACGATGGCGTGGTCGCCCTGCGAGCCGAAGGTGGTGATCGGGTCGACCTCGATCTCCTTGGCGACGTCGCGGTAGTACCGGTTGACGCCCATCATGAGAAAGAACAGCACCGGCATCATGACGAACACGAGCCAGGCGCCGTGGGTGAACTTGGTGATGGTGACGACGATGAGCACCACACCGGTCAGGGCGGCACCAAAACCGTTGATCGACAGGCTCAGGATGATCGAGCCCCGGTTCGGCGGGTTCTTCTTCAGCAGTTTGATCCAGTGCCGCACCATGCCGGTCTGGCCGAGCGTGAACGATACGAACACACCGATGATGTACAGCTGGATCAGTACGGTGAGGTTGGCCCGGTAGACCACCATGATCACGCAGGCCGCGAGGGCCAGCAGCACCACGCCGTTCGAGTAGATCAGGCGGTCGCCGCGGGTGCTGAGCGACTTCGGCGCATAGGAGTCGCGGGCGAGCACTGATCCGAGCAGCGGAAAGCCGTTGAAAGCCGTGTTCGCAGCGAGCAACAGCACGGCCGCTGTGGCCGCCTGCAGCACGAAGAACATGATCGAGAAGTCGCCGAACGTTGCCGCGGCGACCTGGGCGATCAGGCTGCGCTGCGGAGCTGTGGCGCACTCGGCCCAGCCGATCAGGTCGCAGGCGCGTTCCGCGTAGTGCACCTGGGAAATGAGCGCGAGGGTCGTTAGCCCGACGAACAGCACGATGGCGATACCGCCCATGAGGGTGAGCGTGCGCTGGGCGTTCTTGACCTTGGGGTGTTTGAAGGCGGGCACGCCGTTGGCGATGGCTTCGACGCCGGTGAGGGCGGAGCATCCGCTCGCGAAGGAACGCAGTAGAAGCAAGATGAAAGCGGCCTGCGCGAGGTTCTCGCCCTTCACGTCATAGCCGGCCGATTCGGCCACCGGCGCATCGCCGAGCAGCGCGCGAACCAGGCCGACGACGATCATGAGCAGTACGCTGCCGATGAACAGGTAGGTCGGAACGGCGAAGGCCTTGCTTGACTCCCGTACGCCGCGAAGGTTGGCTGCCGCGAGCAGGATAATGAACACGACGGCGAGTTCGACGCGCAGGGGGGCCAGCGCGGGTATCGCCGAGATGATGTTGTCCACACCACTGGCAACCGACACGACCACGGTCATCACGTAGTCCACCAGCAAAGCGGATGCGACGACCAGACCGGCCTTCTCACCCAGGTTCTTGTGCGCGACTTCGTAGTCGCCGCCGCCCGAGGGGTAGGCCTTGATCAGCTGGCGATAGGAGGCGACGACAACGACGAGCAGCACGACGACGACCGCGGCAACCCAGGGCGCGAAGCTCAGAAAGGCGAGCCCGCCGAGGGTCAGGATCATGAGGAGTTCTTGCGGCGCGTAGGCCACGCTCGACAGTGGGTCGCTCGCGAAGATGGGGAGGGCGAGGTGTTTGGGCAGCAGTTGGCCGTCCAAATGCTCGGTTGGGAGCGGATCGCCGATGATCCACCGCTTGGGTGAACGGCTTTCCGGTACTGGGGCGTTCGCCTCGGGTGTCACGAGGGACGACACTACACCTACGACGGCCCCTGTCAAATCCGCCTCTGTTCTTGGGCGATTCCTGGGGTCGTCGCCGGCGCTGCTAGGGGTGGAGGGTGGCGAGGATGCTTGCGCGCACGTCGGCCAGCTGCCGACGAAGCGACGGCACAGTTTGCGACGGGATATTGGAGTGGGCGGCCTGCGTTCGGAGGTCCGTGCGCAGCTGCTGCCGGAACTCGTTCAGCACCATGTCGGCTTCGTTCAGGGCGCGGCGGGAGTCCAGGCGAGCAGACGTGTCCTCGTCCGGGGAGGTCGGGGTCGGTGATGTGGGCGGTCCGTCGGGCGACGTTGGGGCCGCGTACGGGGGCGGGCCTGCGGACGGGGGCGTGGGGGCCTCCCAGGTGGACGAGCCCGTGGGGTCCCACAATTCCGGCGTGCCGTCGTAGCCACGCGGGGCCGAGGGCGACGACGCGTCGCGCGCCTGTCGGGCGGCCGAGGCGAGGTCAGCCCGCAGGGTCTTCATGGCGGAGTTGACTCCGGTGCGCACCTGGTCGGCCAGACGCCGCACCGAGTCGGTCACCTCGTCTTCGATTGCGCCGAGTTCACCTTCGCGGGCGTGCAGTTCGGCGCGGCCGGCGTCGGTGATCTCGTAGACGGTCTTGCGGCCATCCGCTTGCTTGGTGACGAGGCCCTCCTCCTCGAGCTTGGCCAGCCGCGGGTAGATCGTGCCGGCGCTCGGGCTGTAGGTGCCGCCGAAGCGGTCGCTGAGTGCCTGGATCAGCTCGTAGCCGTGCCGGGGTCGCTCGGCCAGCAGGCTCAGCAGGTATAGGCGCAGGCTGCCGTGGGCGAACATGGCACTCATGCCGGGTCCTGGGGAGAGTGGACCGCGGCGGGCGCTGCGGCATCCGCTTGCGTGGTCGATGCGGGGCTCGTGATCTCGCTGCGCACGACCGAGATGTCGCCGGACACCGAGTTGGAGCGCACGTCGACCCAGCTGCCGTCGAGGGCGCCGGTGGAGCCCTCGTAGCCCTTGCCGAACGCGGTGCGCACGGTGTGGTCGTCGAGCTGCAGCGTGCCGGAGAGGGTGTTCAGGTGGTAGCGCGCGGCGACGCCCGGCTCGAGCCGCACGGTGAGGTTACCGCTGACCGAGTTCGTGACGATCTGGTCTGGCGTGCCGGTGACGTCGAGGAACACGTTGCTCGAGACCCCGTCGAGCGTGAACTGACGGATGCTGCCGCTCGCCGTGATATCGCCGGATACCGTGTGCACGGTCAGCGCTCCCACGTGATTGCGCACGGAGATTTCGCCGTTCACCGCGTTGAGTTCGAGGTCGCCCAGCACGTCGTCGATCACCAGGTCACCGGAGACGGTACTGAGTTTGGCGTCATTGCGGAGGCCCGAGACAAGGGCGTCGGCCGAGACCACGCCAAAGCGCAGCGCGACGTCGCGGGGAACCGAGATGCTCACCTCGGCGCGTGCGGTACCGCGGAACGAGGCGAAGACCTCGATGAAGTTGTCCCAGCGCAGCTGCGGGTGGTCGATCTCGAGGCGGTCGCCGTCCATCGAGATCTTCAGGTCTTTGCCGGTAACGCCGTGCACTTCAATGCGAGCGCCGGGTTCGTCATGGCCGATGATGTCGACCGTGCCGGCGATGAGGCCGACCTTGAGCTTGCGCACCAGTTCGACATCGATAATCTTGGTCTGCCCGGGGGCGACCAGCCATTTTTCCAGTGACACTGGGTTGTCCTTTCAGAGGTAAACTCGCGCTATATCGCGTGTTCTAAAGGACACGATATATCGCGTTCCTGAGAGGCGCAAGAGGGTCAGTACAGAAAAATGTTCAACCAGTCGCGATTGTGAGCGTGCACGAGCACGAGGAACACCACGACGTCGAACAGAAGGTGCACACAGACCACGTAGGTCAGTGACCGGGTGCGGGCAAACGTATAGCCCTGCAGCAGCGCGAACGGCACGGTGAGCAGCGGCCCCCAACTCTGATATCCGAGCTCCCAGAGAAACGACGAGAAGATCACCGCCTGCAGAATATTGGCCTGCCAGTCGGCAAAATGCCGTCGAAGCAGGGCGAAGGCGATGCAGATGAAGAACAGTTCATCCCAGATGCCCACGAAGCCCACGCCCACGAACAGTCGGGCGATCTCATCGGGCTGGGTTACCGCCGGCCAATTCTGGTACGCGCCGCTTCCGATGAAGTAGCTCGGCAGAATCAAGTACCCGAGCAACACCACGATCGGCAGGTACGCCTTCTCGAGGGTGGTCCAGCGCTGCCCGGTGCGAATCGGAAACCGAATCGCGTGATCCTTGAAGTAGTACCGCGAGAGGAGGTACGGCACGAGCACCGAGAGACTCAGGACGGTGCCCATCAACGCGATGTTCGGGTAGCTGATGTTCGCCTCGACCGAGATCGTGCTGATGATGCCGAGGCCCACGGCAATGAGCAACAGGTCGCGAAACAGGGCCCGGTTGATCAGAAACGCGAGCACGAGTGCCGCGGCGAGCACGAAGTAGCCGGCAAGCGGCATCCTCACGGCAAACAACAGCACAGCGGATGCGCTCACCAGCGCCGCCGGAATCAGCCCCCACCGTGATGTTGTGCCCATGCTGCACCCTACCCAGCGCAGTTCCCAGTTCCCAGTTCCGCGAGAGCGGAAAAAGTGTTGCAGCAGCCCCCGGAAGCGGCGATTTTCCCGCTCTCGCGAGAGGGCCTAGATTCGAAGGATGTCCCGCTTACCCTCCGAGAGCGACCCGGTCGCGATTTTGCAGCAGCTCGTGCGCATCGATTCGGTCAACCCCGACCTCGTGCCGGGAGCCGCCGGGGAGGCCCGGATCGCGGCTTGGTGCGGCCAGTGGCTGCGCCAGCAGGGTTTCGAGGTCACCGTGCTGGAGCAGACCCCCGGGCGTCCGTCGGTCGTCGGCGTCAAGCGCGGCACCGGCACCGGCCGCTCGATCATGCTCAACGCCCACCTCGACACGGTCGGCGTCGCGACCTACGCCGGCGACCCGTTCAGCGGCGAGCTCCGGGACGGCCGGGTGCACGGGCGCGGGGCCGTCGACACCAAGAGCGGACTCGCAGCGATTCTTGTGGGAGCGGCGCGGGCATCCGCCGGCGAGTTGGCCGGCGATGTGATCGTGACGCTGGTCGCCGACGAGGAATTCGGCAGCATCGGCACCGAGGAGGTGCTGCGCACAGTGAGCGCCGACGCCGCCCTGGTGATCGAGCCGAGCAGCCTTGAACTCACTACCGCCCACCGCGGCTTCGCCTGGTTCGAACTCGAACTGACCGGCTTGGCCGCACACGGCTCGCAGCCCGAGCTGGGCGTCGACGCCATCTGGCATGCGGGCCTCGCGCTCGGCGCCCTCAACGGCCTGCGGCAGCGACTTCACGCGGAACCGGCCCACCCCACGCTCGGCCACGGCGCCGTGCGGGTGTCGAAGATCGCCGGCGGCGACGATGCGGCCACGGTCGCGGCCCACTGTGTGCTGACCCTGGAACGACGGATGCTGCCGGGCCAGTCCCCGGAGCAGGTCGAGTCCGAGCTGCGCGCGCTGTTCACTGCTTTGGCAGTGGAGGAGCCGAAGTTTCAGTTCACGCTGACGCGGCTGGTGGCGCGGGCGGCCTTCGAGGCCGAGCCACACTGGCCCATCGTTCGGGCGCTGACCGGCAACGCCGAGCGGGTGCTCGGACGCCCGGCGGTCACGCGCGGCGAACCGTTCTGGACCGATGCCGGGCTCATTCTCGAAGCCGGAATTCCCTGCGTCGTGTTCGGCGCTGACGGCGAGGGCCTGCACGCCGATACCGAGTGGGCCGACGCCGAGTCGGTGCGGGCACTCGCGAAGATTCTCGAGGGCACGATCACCGAGTTCTGCGGGCCTACAGCCGGCTGATTCGCTTCCACCCCCGGCCCTCGTGCCAGGACTCGATGATCAGGTGTGTGTTGTCGGGATCGATGTAGGTGAGCACGACCTCGTGCACCCGCAGCTCGAAACTCGAAGACCCCGGCGGATCGGCCGGGTTGGGCTCTTTGGTTACCAGCACGCCGGCCAGTTTCGCGTCGCCGGCCCAGTCCGACGGCTGACCTGCCGGGGGTTCCAGGGTGGGCGAGTGGATGGCCACCCGCCGGTCGCGCAGCACGTCGTGCAGCTTCTGCGAATCGGGCATCATGCCCAGGGTGATGCGCTCGGGCTCGAACACGAGCTCGGTGCCGCTGATGCGCGGGGAGCCGTCCCGGCGCAGGGAGGCCATCGTCTTGTTGGTGCCGGCGTCGAAAATTGCGCGAACCCTTGAAGCGAATTGCGGCGCATCCGCTTGAACTTCCTGCCACGTTGCCATGCCATAAACGGTACTCCGGGGCACCGACACTGAAACATGACATTGCCGCTTGACCTTGACGCCAGGCAGCCGCGGCGCGGGGCATCGACCCGGCTGGTGACGAGGCGCACGGATCGGCCAAGCGGCAGTTCGAGTGGTTGCGCGGCATTCCAGGGACGCCGGGTGGGTCACCCGCTCCTCGCTCAGAACTCACAACCCCGCAGGAAACCCAACCGCCTCGCTCCTTGCTTCGCAAGATTGCTCGGCCTCGCCTCGCTTCGGCTTCGGTGCGGCTCCTGCTACGGCGTGGGAACGAGGGCGGCGGGCGCGGGGCGCTTGATCGCAAAGAGAGGGAGAGTGCGCTGGCAGAGGGGGCCGATCAGCACGGCGAACAGCGCGGTGCCGATTCCCACGTTGCCGCCCAGGGCCCAGCCGATGCCGAGCACGGTCACCTCGATGCCGGTGCGCACGATCCAGATCTTCCAGCCGGTGCGCTTGTGCAGACCGGTCATCAGGCCGTCTCGCGGGCCGGGGCCGAAGTGTGCCCCGATGTAGAGGCCGGTGGCGACGGCAATCATCATCAGGCCGGCGGCGAACAAGAGCACCCGCAGCCACAGGTCGAGGTCGGCCGGAATGAGCCACAGGCCGACGTCGGCCGCCGGGCCCACGAGTACGGCGTTCAGCAGCGTTCCGGAGCCCGGCTTCTGGCGGATCGGAATCCACAGCACCAGAACGACCGCACTGGTCAGAATCGTGATCAGCCCGAAGCCCAGGTGGGTGTGGTTGTCGATTCCCTGGGTGAGCACGTCCCAGGGGGCCACTCCGATGCCGCCACGCACGATCAGAGCAATGCCGATTCCGTAGAGGAAGAGGCCAATAAGCAGTTGCGTGATTCGACGGGTCATAGTTGCCAATCCAATTGCATAACTGGCCTGTTATCAAGATGCCAATCTGACTAGGGTGGCCTCATGAGCGAGAATCACCTGAGTGCTCGGGGCCTCGATACCCTGTTAGGCGAGTGGCGCGGCGGAGCGAGCGCGTATCGAGCCTTGAGCGATCGCATCCGCTTGCTGACCCTCGACGGGCGTATCCCCACCGACAGCCGCCTGCCCGCCGAACGTGATCTGAGCGAGCGCCTCGGTGTCAGTCGAACCACGGTGACGGCGGCCTATCGTGAGCTGCGCGACGCAGGCTACCTGCGCAGTGTGCGCGGGTCGGGCAGCATCGTGCGGTTGCCGGGGGCCGGCGCGCCCAGCCCCACTCCGGAAACGGAGGGAATCCTGGACTTCAGCAAGGCCACGATGCCGGCGCTGCCCGGCCTGGCGGATGCCGCAGCGCACGCCGCCGCCGAGCTGCCGCGGCACCTGGATGACTCCGGGTTCGACCCCGTGGGCATTCCTGAGTTGCGGGCTGCGATTGCCGGCCGCTATACCGCTCGCGGCCTGCCGACCGCGCCGGAGCAGATCATGGTGACCCTCGGCGCCCAGCACGCCATTGCCCTGCTGGCCCGCGTGCTCGTCGGCCGCGGAGACCGCGCCCTGATCGAATCACCGACGTATCCGCACGCGGCCGAGGCCCTGCGTGCGGCCGGCGCCCGCCTCGCCGCCGTGAACGTGTCGGCCGGCGGGCCGGGCGACGACCCGGGCACACGGGGCTGGGATGAAGCCGCCCTGCTGCAAACGCTTCAGCGCAGCAGTCCGGTCGTCGGCTATCTCATGCCCGACTTTCACAATCCCACCGGCCAGAGCATGCCGGCCGAGCAACGCGAACGGGTGGCCTCTGCCGCTGCGGACGCGTGCACAACCCTCATCATCGACGAGACCATCGCCGAACTTGACATTGACCGAGCTGGCGAGTTTCTGCCGTTCGCGGCCTGCACCGACATGCGGTCGGCACCGCGAGTGGTGAGTGTCGGCTCGGTGGGTAAAACCATCTGGGGCGGCATGCGCATCGGCTGGATTCGCGCCGAACCGGCGCTCATTAGCAAGCTCGTGGCCGCTCGCTGCACCAATGACCTTGGCACCCCCATTCTCGAACAGCTCATCGTGACGCGGCTTCTCGCCGACATGCCCGCCATCCTGGCCGGCCGCCGTGAGCTGCTGCGCGTGGGCCGCGACCACCTGGAACGCCGCCTGGCCGAGACCTTCCCCGACTGGCAGGTGCCGCACGTCGACGGCGGCATCACCGCCTGGGTCAACCTCGGCCGTCCCGTGAGTTCGCAGCTCACGCTCGCCGCGCGCAGCCACGGCCTGCTCGTGCCTGCTGGTCCGCGGTTCGGCCTCGATGGCGCCTTCGAGCGGTTCCTGCGACTGCCTTTCTCACACTCCGCCCCGGACACCGACCGGGCCGTCGACGCGCTGGAGGCCGCCTGGGGGTCGCTGCTGCGGCATCCGTTCACTGATACCGGGTACCTGGCCGAGGTGGTCTGACCCGCGCGCACTGGCATACTGAGCGGGTGCATTTTCTCGCGGTAGTGAGCATGAAGAATCGGGCGTTGATCGCCCTCATCACCATTGTGGCGGCCGTGTTCGGCAGCCTGGCCCTGACCGGGCTCAAACAGGAGCTGATTCCGTCGCTGCAGCTGCCGCAGCTGCTCGTGTCGACGAGCTATCCGGGTGCGTCGCCGCAGGTGGTCAACGACGACGTATCGACCCCGATCGAGACGGCCATTCAGGGCCTGGTCGGCCTCGAAACGACGTCGACGACGAGCAGCACGAACTCCTCGTTGGTGAGCGCCACCTTCACCTACGGCACCGACCTGGTCAAGGCGGAATCCCGCATTGACCAGGCCATCAACCGCATCAAGAGCGTGCTGCCGGCCGACGTCGACCCGCAGGTGATCAGCGGCAGCATCGACGACTTTCCGGTGATCTCGCTCGCGGTCGCCTCAAGTGATACCGTGGCGCTTGCCGACCAGCTGAAACGCAGCGTGCTCGGCGATATTCGCGACGTGGCCGGCGTGCGCGATGCCGCGTTGGTCGGCGATATCGGCCGCCGCGTCACGATCACGCCCAACGCCGATGAACTCGCCGCCCGCGGCTTCAGCACCCAAAACCTGCGCGATGCGCTGCAGCAGAACGGGTCGCTGATTCCGGCCGGCACCATCACCGAGGGCGACACGACCCTGTCGGTGCAGGCCGGCGGCAAGCTCGGCTCGGTCGACGACATCAGCGCGCTCCCGTTGATTGCTGGTTCCACCGGTCTCACCGGTGTAGCGGATGCCGCCCCCGCGACCATCGGTGACGTCGCCACGGTCGCGCTCGTCGAAAACCCGATCACGAGCATCTCCCGGGTGAACGGCGAACCCGCCCTCACCATCGCCGTCACCAAGGTTCCCGCTGCGAACACGGTCGACGTGTCGAAGGCGGTGCGCGCGATTTTGCCGCAGCTTGAAGCCGCGGTCGCGCCCGCGACGTTCACGGTCGTGTTCGACCAGGCGCCGTTCATTCAGCAGTCGATCGACGCGCTCACCCAGGAGGGCCTGCTCGGCCTCGGCTTCGCGGTGATCGTGATTTTACTGTTCCTGTTGTCGGTGCGGGCCACCCTCGTCACGGCCATCTCCATTCCGACCTCGGTCCTGATCACCTTTATCGGGTTGCAGAGCGTGGGCTATTCGCTCAATATCCTCACTCTCGGCGCGCTCACAATCGCCATCGGCCGGGTCGTCGACGACTCCATCGTGGTGATCGAGAACATCAAGCGGCACCTCGTGGCGGGTGCGGACCGCGCCGCCACGATTGTCTTCGCGGTGCGCGAAGTGGCCGGAGCGATCACCGCCTCGACCATCACGACGGTCACCGTCTTCCTGCCGATCTCCTTTGTCGGCGGGTCGACCGGCGAACTGTTTCGACCGTTCGCGCTCACCGTGACGATCGCCCTGCTGGCCTCACTGCTGGTGTCGCTCACCATCGTTCCCGTGCTCGCGTACTGGTTTCTGCGGGCGCCCAAGGCCGTCACGGCTGACCAAACCGCGCTCGCCGCCGAACCGGAGCCGGCGATTCTGGAGACCGGCGGGCACTCGCGGCACGCGGCCGCGGCATCCGCTTCGACCGGCATGGCACCAAACCTGCCAACGCGACTGTCGGCGGCGGCCGAGGCCGGCGAGAACCCGGGGCGGCTGCAGAAGGGCTATCTGCCGGTCATTCGGTTCACCCTGAAACACGCCGTCGCGACGCTTTTGCTCGCCGTGCTCGTGCTCGGAGGAACGGCGGCGCTCGTGCCGTTCATGAAGGTGAATTTTCTCGGGTCGACCGGGCAGGACACGTTCCGGGTGACCCAGACGCTGCCGGTGGGCAGCAGTCTGGCCGCGCAGGATGCGGCATCCGCTTCGGTCGAAAAAGCGCTGCGTGACCTGGACGGAATCGACATCGTGCAGCTCTCGATCGGCGGAGGAAGCGCCGCGAGCGCGTTCCGCGGCGGGGCGCCCACGTCGAGCGCGGTGACCTATTCGATCACCACCGCCGACGGCGCCAACGCCGATACGGTGCAAAATCACGCGCGCACGGCCCTGGCCAAACTGGGCGACGTGGGCGAGATCTCGGTCGCCGCGGCGAGCGGTTTCGGGGCGTCCTCCGACATCGCCGTCGATATCACGGCCGCAACGGATGCCGACCTGCAGACCGCGACCACCGCCATTCTCAGCGCGGTACAGAAACTTGGTGCGATCAAGGAGAGCGCGAGCACCCTCGCCGCCTCGCTGCCGTATCTGGCCGTCACCATCGATCGGGAGGCGGCCGCCACGGCCGGTCTGAGCGAATTCGCTCTTGGAACGCTCGTGTCGCAGGCCATGCAGCCGAGCGCGATCGGATCGATCGTGATCGACGAGACCAACCTCACCGTCTACCTGTCGGCGCAATCGCCGCCGACGACTGTCGCCGATCTCGCGGCCCGGCAGATTCCCACGCGCACCGGAGCTGTGGCCCTGGATACCCTCGCGACCGTGGAACAAGTCGACGGTCCGAGCACGCTCACCACGGCGAAGGGGCTGCGCACGGCGACCGTATCGGCGACCCCCGCGAGCGATGACCTGGGCACGGCGAACGCGCAGCTGGGCCAGATGCTCGCCGACACGGCGCTGCCGACCGGGGCAACCGCAACCCTCGGCGGGGTCAGCGCCGATCAGGCCGAAGCCTTTTCGCAGCTCGGGATCGCGATGCTCGTGGCCATTCTCATCGTCTACATCGTGATGGTGGCGACGTTCCGCTCGCTACTGCAGCCGCTGCTGCTGCTCGTGTCGGTGCCGTTCGCGGCGACGGGGGCCATCGCACTGCAGGTCGTGACCGGCATTCCGCTGGGGGTGCCGTCGCTGATCGGCGTGCTCATGCTCATCGGAATCGTGGTCACCAACGCCATCGTGCTCGTTGACCTGGTCAACCAGTACCGTCGACGCGGCCTCTCGGTGCCCGACGCCCTCGTGGCCGGTGCCAGCCGACGGCTGCGGCCCATCCTGATGACCGCCCTGGCGACGATCTTCGCGCTGCTACCGATGGCGATCGGCCTCACCGGCCACGGCGGATTCATCTCGCAGCCGCTCGCCCTCGTCGTCATCGGCGGTCTGGTGTCGTCGACGGTGCTGACGCTGATCGTGCTGCCGGTGCTCTACCTGCTGGTCGAGGGCACGCGCGAGCGGCGTTCGGTGCGTCGGGTCGCCTGAATTCGGTGCGAGAGGCTAACTTCGGCCCCTTGATTCTTGCGAGATGCCATTTTCGGCCCCTTGGCCGGGGTCCAAGGGGCCGAAAATGGCATCTCACGGGTGGTGGACGGGTCCCGTGGGGCCGAAATGGCATCTCCTGCGTTGAATGTGACCTGCCGCAGCGGATGGCCGATAGCGGCCCCCGAGGATCGGCTGCCGGTGACGCAGTCGCGGTGCAACCAGCACGACGTGCAGATGCCGTCAGCCTCCGAGCACGACGCCGCGAAGTAGGAAGAAGGGCTGCGGGTCGATGCGCACGCCGTCGACCCGCACCTCGACGTGGGTGTGGCAGCCGGTGGACAGACCGGTGCTGCCGACACTGCCGATTCGTTGGCCAGCGGCGACGGGATCACCGACAGTGACGAGCGTTTCACCGGTGGCGAGGTGGGCGTAGCCCGTCTGCACCCTCTCACCGTGGTCGATCAGGATCCAGTTGCCGTAACTTCCCACGGAGCCCACTGCGCGAACGATTCCGGCGGTGGCGGCGAAGACGGGCGCTCCGCAGCTCGACCCGATGTCGGTGCCGTGGTGGAACGCGCCGACTCCGGGGAGCGGGCGAACCGGGCGCGGACCGTAGGCATCCGTGATGGGTCCGCGTGCCGGGTTGGCCCAGCCCTGGTCGCTCAGCTGCCCGACGTCGGTGCGCACGATCGGGCGCACGTCGATGGCGGCCAGGCTCGCGGCGGCGGTCGCGGCCTGCGTTGCTGCGGCGACCAGGTCGAGGCCGGCCCGCTCGAAGTCGCTCGTGGCCGCGTCGAGTGTGGCCTGGCTGGCGTCGACCGACACCGTGCTCGCGGCGGCGCGCGTCTCGGCATCTTGCTGGTTTAGCCGCTCTGCGCGCGCTGAGTCGGCCTCGGCGCGCGCCTGGATCGTCTCAATGTTCTCGCTGACGCGGTCCAGTTGGTCAAGGGTGCTGAGCTGATCGAGCACATTGCCCAGCGAATGCCCGCCGAGAAAGACGTCGGCGACGCCGGCACCGCTTTGTTGCTGGGCCAGCTTGCGCGCGAGGACCGCGAAGCTGCGCCGGGAGACGGCGGATTGCTGTGACGCCTCCAGCGCAAGGCGGTGCACGAGGGAAGCACGACCGAGAGCGATCGACTGGCTCGCGCGTGTTGATTCCAGTTCGCGGCGCGCGGTGTCAAGGGCGACCTGCGCGGTCTGCGAGCGGGTCAGCGCGGTCGCCAATACTGCGGCTCGCTGAACGGTCAGTTCCTGGGCGGCGGAGCGCTCGGCAGCGACCCGTTCGGCGGCCGTCCGCTGCGCCGCGAGTGCCTGGGCTGCGGCCGCGCGCGCCGTTGCCTGAGCGGATACCGTGGCCGCGGCTTGTGCCGCGGTTGCCGCGGTATCAATCGGTGTAACCAGGTTGGGGGCGACGGTTGGGTCGGGGGTTGGCTGCGGAGTTTCGGTCACCGGCGGGACGGGACCATCACTGGGTTCAGGAACGGGTGCCTCGGTCGGTGTTGGTGTGGATGTCGGCTCTGCGGTCGGTTCGGGGGTCTGTTCGGGGGTGGGCTCAGGGGTCGGCGCGACGATCGGTTCAGGCGTGGGCTCCGGCGTCGGTGTCGACGCCGGAGTAGGCGCCGACACGGGGTCCGGCGCGGGCGCGGTTGGTTCAGGCGTGGGCGTGGGCACCGGCTCCGTCATGGCGCTCACGACGGGCGTCGGCGTGGCCGACGAGCCCGCTGGCAGGTCGTCGGCGCTGGCCGCGATCGGTGCGCCGAAGAGTACGAGGGCCGTGACAACGACCGCGGCGAGCCAGCCGTCGCGACGAACCAGCATCCGCTTAACAGTGGCCCGATGCCGCGGTTTCGCTCGCCCGAACCGCACGGTGCGTTGGCGCTTCGCGGGTGGCAACATTGCAGAACCTGATCCATTTCGGGTAATGGATTTACGCGGCTCGGGCGGGCCAGCGTGGCGCAAGTATGGCACGGCACCGCTGCGCTCACAACGGGGCAAATTCACCGTACAAGGTCGATACAAGGTCGGTCGAGCGCTACACCAGTCCCGAGCCGGCAGCCAAGCGCACCGCGCCCGACGCCACGAGCGCCACGACCCTCTCAATTTCGGGGGAGAGAAAGCGGTCGTGCCCGGGGCCGGCGGCGACGGTGCGCACGAGGTCGCGCACCGCTCCGGTTGCCGCGGCGGGAGTGAGCGGTGCCCTCAGGTCGAGCGATCGGGCGGCGGTCATGATCTCGATCGCCAGCACCCGGCCGAGCCCGTCGAGCGAGCGGCGCAGCTTGCGGGCGGCGTGCCAGCCCATCGATACGTGGTCCTCCTGCATGGCCGACGACGGAATCGAGTCAACGGACGCCGGTGCAGCCAGCCGCTTCAACTCCGACACGATCCCGGCGGCGGTGTACTGGGCGATCATGAGTCCGGAGTCGACGCCAACTTCGTGCGCGAGAAACGGTGGCAGACCCTTGCTGCGGCTCGCGTCGAGGTGACGGTCGGTGCGGCGCTCACTCATGCTCGCGACATCCGCTGAGGCGATGGCGAGAAAGTCGAGCACGTAGCCGAGCGGGGCGCCGTGAAAGTTGCCGTTCGACATGACTCGCCCGCCGACGGTGACGACGGGGTTGTCGATGGCGCTGGCCAGTTCGCGGCCGGCCACGAGGGCGGCATGCGCGGCGGTGTCGCGCGCTGCACCGTGCACCTGTGGGGCGCAGCGCAGCGAGTAGGCGTCCTGCACCGACGTGTCTTCCGGGCCGGCGTGGCTGGCCAGCAGGCCTGAGCCGTGGAGCAGGCGGCGCAGATTCGCGGCACTGTCGGCCTGGCCGAGCTGGGGCCGCAGCTGCTGCAGATCGGCCGCGAAGACGGCATCCGTTCCAAGCAGTGCCTCCACGCTCATCGCCGCCGCGATATCGGCTGTCACGAGCAGGCGGGCGAGGTCGTCCAGGGCGAGCACGAGCATGCCGAGCATGCCGTCGGTGCCGTTGATCAGGGCGAGGCCCTCTTTTTCGGCGAGCACGACCGGCTTGATGCCGGCAGCTTTGAGGGCTTCGTCGCCGCCGAGCAGGGCGCCGGCCGCGTCGCGCGCCTGGCCTTCGCCCATCACGACGAGGGCGCAGTGGGCGAGTGGGGCGAGGTCGCCGGAGCAGCCGAGCGATCCATATTCGTGCACGACCGGGGTGATCTGGGCGTTCAACACGGCCGCGTAGGTCTCGGCGGTGGCCGGCCGCACGCCGGTGCGCCCGGTCATCAACGTCGAAAGCCGCAGCAGCATGAGGGCGCGCACGACCTCGCGTTCCACCTCCGGTCCGCTTCCGGCCGCGTGCGAGCGCACGAGGCTCGCCTGCAGCTGGGCGCGCCGGTCGGCGGTGATGAACGTCGTCGCGAGGGCCCCGAAGCCGGTGGAGATGCCGTAGTGCGGCTCGGTGTCAGCTGCGAGGGCGTCAATGATGGTGCGGGTCGCCCCGACCTGTTCCAGACTCGCCGGGTCGAGGGTGACGCGCGCTTTGTGGCGGGCGACGGCGATCACGTCGGCGAACGAGAGCGCTCCGACTCCCACAACGACGCTCGACGCGGATGCCCCGCTCGGGTTGGTCCGGTCGGTTCTGGGCGTGGCTGCAAGGGTCATACTTCGATTGGACACCCTCGCGGGCCCGGGCAACAGGGCGATACGCTGGACGGTGTCCGGGATACCGGACATGAGCATCCGCTCTGAAAGGATTCGTGATGGCTTCGAAGGTTCCGGCCGCGCAGAGCACTTTGCGGGTTTTGACGCATCTCGCCGCCCAGCGTGGACCGATCCCCGCGGCAGCGCTGGCGACCGCCCTCGGCCTGCCGCGCTCGACCGTATACCAGCTGCTCGACGTGCTCGTAGCGGAGGGGTTCGTCGTGCACCTGCCGGAAGAACACCGCTACGGGCTCGGCATCGCCGCCTTCGAACTGAGCTCGGGGTTCAGCCGGCAGGAACCGCTCTCCCGACTCGGCCGCCCGCTGATCGCCCAGCTCGTCGACCGGCTGGGGGAGAGCGCGCACCTCGTGGTGCTGCACGGGCGTGACGTGATCTACCTGGTCGAGGAACGCGCCGCGCACCGCCCGTCCCTCGTTTCCGACGTGGGGGTGCGGCTGCCCGCCCACCTCACCGCCAGCGGACGCGCCCTGCTCGCGGCCCTGCCCGCCGCCCAGTTGCGTGCGCTCTATCCGAACCAGGCGGCGCTCGAACAGCGCGACGGCCGTGGCCCGCACACGAGGCTCGAGCTGCGAGCGGTGCTCGACCGCGTCAAAACGGATGCCTATGCCACCGAAAACGGCGAGATCACGCCCGGCATCGCCTCCGTCGCGCTCGCCGTGCACGACCACGCCGGCTGGCCCGCCGCCGCCATTGCGGTGACCTTCGCGCAGGACCGGTTCGCGCCCGGGGATTGGCCGGCGCTCGCCGAAACCGTGGCGGCGACGGCCGCGGAGCTGTCCCGTCGGATCGGTGGCCGGCCGCGATGAGCCGGCCTCGGTGAGGCCCCCTGCGGTGAGCCTGGCCGCGCTGAGCGTCGTGGTACGCCTCCAGGAAGTTGGCACGTGTTCAAACCAGTGCCAACTTCTCAAACACGTGCCGCGACCGCTGCGAGGGCCGCGCGGCTAGCCCTGGCGTGCTTTGGCGCGCGGATTGAGCTTGTTGATCACGAACGTGCGTCCGCGTCGCCGCACGATCTGCGAGCCCGGAACCGCCTTGAGCGCCTTGAGCGAATTGCGTACCTTCATATTTCCCCGATTCAGATTTCTTATTGAGAACAAATATCAATTAGAGTAACAGGCATGCAGACAGAAACGTATCTTCGGGTGAATGTGGTGAGCGGCCTGGCCGGCGCGGGCAAGACGTCGGTGGCGCACAACCTCGGGCGCCAACCGTTCGCCCTGACCACATCGGCGTCCGACGTCCTGCGCACTGTGCTCATCGAAGCGGCCGACAGTGTTCCAACGGGCAGGGGCGAGGCATCCGCTCTCGACGTTTTCGTCGAGGCACCGACCGCGGTCGGGCCGCTCGAGATTGCCAGTTCCCTCGTCGAAACCGGTGACTCACCCGAGCGACTGGCCAACGGCCACGCCGTGCGTCTCGGCGACCTCATCACCGTGCTGGATGCCGAGCGATTCTGGTCCGACCTCCACCGCGAAACCCTCGCGCCGACTCCCGACGAACACGACGTGAACTATGGCCACGCCCACAACGACCCCGAGCGCACCGTCGGTGACCTGTTGATCGAGCAGATCGAGTGGGCGAGTATCGTCGTGATCAACAAGACCGACCTCGTGCCCATGAGCGATTCCGCCGATATTCGCGATTTCGTGCGCCTACTGAACCCGGCCAGCCACATCGTGTTCGCCGAACACGGCCAGGGCAGTGCCGACGGCTGGCCCGTTCCGCGCCGCGACATGTTCGCCTGGCTGCAGCGCAGCCCGGGCTGGGTGCGCCAACTCAACGGCGACGCCCTGCTCTCGCGCAGTCCGCAGGGGCTCACCTGTGTCGTTTACCGGGACGTGCGACCGTTCCACCCAGCGCGCCTGGCCGACTTCTTTCGCGACCGCGCCGAGCAGGCCGGCGAGATCCTGCGCTCCCGCGGACTGTTTCGTCTCGCCACGCGGCCCGCCACCGTCGGCTCTTGGAGCAGCGCCGGTCCCACCATCACCTTCGAACCCACCAGCATGGCGAGCCACGACCCCGAGTCCCCGCTCGGCCAAGAGATCGCCTTCTTCGGCCGCGACCTCGACGCGCGCCTGCTCAGTGCCAACCTTGACGACTGCCTGCTCACCGACGCCGAGTTTCTCGCCGGCCCCATGTTCTGGAACACACTGGCCGACCCGTTCCCGGCCTGGGTGCTCCAAGGTGCCGCCTGAGTCAGAGGCTCTTGGCGAAGCAGAGGCTGAGCTCTTCGCCGACATACGGGCCGAACAGGTCGATCTGCTCGTAGCCGCGACGACGGTAGAGCGCCACCGCCGCGTCCTGCAGCGTGCCGGTCTCCAACGCGAGCGAGCGGATGCCGCGGCCAGCGGCATCCGCTTCGATGCGGTCGAGCAGGCGGCCGGCCACACCGCGGCCCCGAGCCTCGGCGTGCACAAACAGTCGCTTCAGTTCGGCCGTGTCGGCGGAGTCCAGCGGAACCAGAGCCGCCATGCCGCAGGCAGCCCCGTGCGCATCGCGGGCCACATACACGGCGACGCCCGGACGCTCGAGTTCGTCAGTACTAAGTAGGAATGTGTTCTCCACGGGGTAGAGCGAGTATGCGAAGACGGTTCCGGCGGCCAGTAGGGCCTCGACGTCAGCCTGCCGGGGCTGCTCAATACTGATCGAAATGGTCATGTCATCAGAATAGAGCGAGACAATGTGCACACTTGCGCGTGACTTTTCCGGGTGTATCGGGTAGCGTAGACAAGTCGGCTCTTGACACCGCGCTGTGCGCGGATGGGTTTGTAAGTCAAGTTGGGCCGGTTTCCCAGTAATCCGCTGGTGAAAAATCACTGTATGTGAACGGCCCCGACCACAGATTGCTCGGGTTCTCAGTTACGTCGCATGTGCGATGTTGTTCTGCCATGTACTGAACACAACCCAGAGATATCTTTATGCCTCAAGGCAATTCGCACAACTCCACCGTCGGTCGTAATGGTAAGAACTTCGATCCCAAATACTCCAAGGGCGGATCGGGCCACGGCGGTTCCAACAACGCCGGCAGCAAGAGCCCCGGACACCGCGGCTACCGCGCTGACGAGGGAGCCCCCAAGAAGCAGCGCTGGAACGCTGACGAGCGCGCCGCGCGTTCGAACGAGCGCCCCTCGAGCGAGCGTCCGGCTTACGGCTCGCGTTCCGTTCGCCCCGAAAACGGTGGCCGTACCAACAGCGAGCGCAACGAGCGCCCTGCATACAACAACGACCGCCCCCGCACAGACCGTCCGTCGTATAATAACGACCGTCCGTCCTATGGCGACCGCAACAGTGCTCCGCGCACCGAGCGTCCCTCTTATGGTGACCGTGCCCCGCGCAGCGATCGTCCGGCCTATAACAACGACCGTCCGGCCTATGGCGACCGCAACAGTGCTCCGCGCACCGAGCGTCCTTCTTATGGTGACCGTGCCCCGCGCAGCGATCGTCCGGCCTATAACAACGACCGTCCGGCCTATAACAACGACCGTCCGGCCCGCACGGAGCGTCCGTCCTACGGTGACCGTGCCCCGCGCACAGATCGTCCGGCCTATAACAACGACCGTCCGGCCCGCACGGAGCGTCCGTCCTACGGTGATCGCGCCGAGCGTGCGCCCCGTCGCGACTTCGGTAACGACCGCCCGAGCGATGGCGACAGCAAGTTCTACCCGAAGCGCAGCGAACACGGCGCCAAGCCGAGCTTCGCCGGCGGCGACGACGTCGTACTCGAGCGTCTCGAAGCCATCGCGACGACGGCATCCGATGTCGTCGGTGTGACCTTCGGCGACCTGGGCCTCGGCGAGAACATCGTGCGCGAGCTCGCCGCCCTTGGTGCTCCGTCACCGTTCCCGATCCAGGCCGCGACCATCCCCGACGTGCTCGCCGGGCGCGACGTGCTTGGCCGTGGCAAGACCGGATCCGGCAAGACCATTGCCTTCGGTGCTCCCCTCGTCGAGAAACTCATGGAGAACAACGGAGCCAAGGACCGCAAGATGGCCCGCAAGCCCCGCGCGCTCATCCTAGCCCCGACCCGCGAACTCGCCCTGCAGATCGACCGCACCGTGCAGCCCATCGCCCGCAGCGTCGGCCTCTTCACCACCCAGATCTACGGCGGAGTTCCCCAGTACCGTCAGGTCAGCGCCCTCCAGCGCGGCGTGGACATCATCATCGGCACCGCCGGTCGCATCGAAGACCTCATCGACCAGGGTCGTCTTGACCTCTCCGAAGTTGTCGTCACCGTGCTCGACGAGGCCGACTACATGTGCGACCTCGGGTTCCTGGAGCCGGTGCAGCGCATCCTGCGCCAGACCAAAGCCGGCGGCCAGAAGCTCCTCTTCTCCGCGACCCTCGACAAGGGCGTTGCCTCGCTGGTCAAGGAATTCCTGACCAACCCGGCCGTGCACGAGGTTGCCGGTGAAGACCAGGCCTCCTCGACGATCGACCACCGCGTGCTCGTCATCGAGCACCGCGACAAGGGCCGCATCATTGAAGAGCTCGTCAACCGCGAGGGCAAGACGCTCATCTTCAGCCGCACCCGTGCCTACGCCGAGCAGCTCGCTGACCAGCTCGAAGACGCCGGAGTCAAGGCCACCAGCCTGCACGGTGACCTCAACCAGGCCCGCCGCACCCGCAACCTGCAGATGCTCACCAGCGGCCGGGTCAACGTTCTCGTCGCAACGGATGTCGCTGCTCGCGGAATCCACGTCGACGACATCGACTTGGTCATCCAGGCCGATGCCCCCGACGAGTACAAGACGTACCTCCACCGCGCGGGACGCACCGGCCGCGCCGGCAAGACCGGAACCGTCGTGACGCTCATTCCCAAGCAGCGCAAGCGCCGCATGGACGAGCTGCTCGACCGTGCCGAGATCGACGCGAGCTACACCTCCGCCACCCCCGGTGACGCGGCCGTGCGCGAACTCGCGAGCATCTAGCATCCGCTTGAAGATTCGTTTGTAGACAAGATGGGCATCCACCGTTCGGTGGGTGCTCATTTTGTTTTCTTCCCCATTAGGGGCACGATCAGTTGTAGGCAACCGGGGGAAATGCACGAGGATCGGCCGCACTGACGCAGCCGATGGGCTCCCCGGTCGCCCCGCCGGCACCCACTGAAAGGTCCTCATGACTGTCTCCACCACTGTTTTTCAGAATGCCCACGTTTTTGACGGCGAACGGTTCCTTCCCGAGCCGGCGGACATCGTGTTCACCGGAACCACTGTCGCGGCGGTTGGCCCGCAAGCAGGATCGGACCCGGCCTTCGCGAACGCCAGCGTGATCGATTGCAGCGGCAAGACGGTGCTGCCCGGGCTGATCGACCTGCACATTCACTCCACAACGTCGAATCCGGGCTCACTCCAAGCCTTCACCGAACCGTTCTCCCTGCAGTTTTACGAATCGGTGCGTAATCTCGAAGCCACCCTGCGCGCCGGAATCACCTCGGCACGCGACGCTGGCGGCGCCGATCTGGGCACCAAGCTTGCCGTTGACAGCGGACTGATCAAGGGTCCGCGCCTTCGGCTAGCCATCAGCATCATGTCCCAAACCGGCGGGCACGCGGACTTCTGGCAGCCGTCCGGCGTGGAGTCCCCGACCATGGGATCGCACCCCGGCCGCCCAAGCGGAATCGCGGACGGAGTCGAAGAAGTGCGCAAGGTCACTCGACGCATGCTTCGGGCCGGCGCCGACCAAATCAAGATCTGCTCGACCGGCGGTGTGCTCTCGCCCACGGACGACCCGCGCCACTCGCAATTCACCGAGGCCGAGATTCGGGTCATCGTGGACGAGGCCGAAGCGCAGGGCAAATACGTCATGGCGCACGCGCAGGGAGCTGCCGGAATCAAGAACGCTCTGCGCATGGGCGTGCGCACCATTGAGCACGGAATCTATCTCGACGACGAAGCCATCGCCCTGTTTCTGGAAAAGAACGCGTACCTCGTTCCCACCCTTGCCGCGCCGGAGGCTGTCATCCGCAAGGCGGCATCGGGACAGAGCGGACTTTCGCCGCTGGTCATCGCGAAAGCCCACCAGGTGATTGACATTCACCGCGAATCCATTCGGCGAGCAGTCGCCGCCGGTGTGCGCATCGCCATGGGCACCGACTCCGGGGTGGGCGTGCACGGCGAAAACCTGCAGGAGCTGGCCCTGCTCGCCGGAGTGGGCATGACACTCGAGCAGGTGCTCGCAGCCACGACGTCGGTGGCCGGAGAGCTCATCACTCCCATCGGATCCATTGGGCGATTGGCTCCGTCGTACCTGGCGGACGCCGTGGTTCTGAACACTCGCCTGGACTCCGTCGACCAGCTCGCCTCACTCCCCACCATGATCGACCAGGTGTGGAAGGACGGCCGAAACCAGTTCCCCGCGTAGCTGATTTCGCCCCGTTGCCTGTCGGAACGTTTCGCTCAGTGTTGAGAAGAAAAGGCCTGGATTGATGTTAGAACAACCGATTTATGTCGCTACGGTGATTATTCTGCTCCTCGCCGTCGGCGAGGTGATTTCCATTCTGTCGAAGGCCTGGATACCGTCCCTCCTGATTATCTTCGTCGGCTATCTCGTGCTTATCTGGACCGGCGTCCTGCCGGCCGACCTGATACCGAACTCGGCGTTTGCGGCCGTGGGCTCGCTTCTGGTGGCGGCCGTCATCACGCACATGGGCACGCTGATACCGATCAGTCAGCTCCGCTCGCAATACAAAGCGATCTTGATCGCACTGTTCGGAATCGTTCTCGGTGCGGGGCTGATCCTGCTGGTCGTGTCGCCGATCCTCGGTTACGCCACGGCCGTGGCCGGTGCCGGGCCGGTGACCGGGGGCATCCTTGCCTACATCATCACCGCTGAGCGACTGACCGAGTTGGGCCTGAATCATCTCGTCGTCATCCCCGCACTCGTGCTGGGCGTGCAAAGCCTCATCGGCATGCCGCTGGCGAACATTCTTCTGCGTAAGTACGCGGTGAAACTTCGTGACGGCGGACAGCTGCAACCGACCTCCGCATCAGACTCGATCGCATCAAGTGCCGATGGCGGCACCGACCGTGTGAGTGCCGCCGGTGCGCGCACCGCACTTGCCACCCACCTGCAGGCGCGCCCCGCGACCACCACAGCGAAAAAAATTCAGCTGCTGCCGGAACGCTTTCAGGAACCGACCATCATCCTGATGCTGTTGCTGGCTTCGGGAAGTTTAGCCACGTTGCTGGGATCGATCACCGGTGTCAACTATGGAATCTGGGCGCTGGCAATCGGGATCATTGGCCACGTGCTCGGAATTTTCCCGCCCAAGGCAATGCAGCGGGCAAATGCTTTCGGTCTCGCCATGGCGACGGTCATCGTGGTCGTCCTCGCGAGTATGAGCTCGGTCACCTGGAACGACATGCTTCAGGCATTCTGGCCCGTGCTGCTGATCCTCGGCGTTGGCGGAATCGGCATTATCGGCGGAGGGTGGATCGCCTCGAAAATTTTCAAGTGGGACCCGCTGAAGGGCATTCCCGTTGCTTTGACGGCAATGTTTGGCTTTCCGGGGGATTACATTCTCTGCCAGGAAATCAGCCGTTCCGTGGGGCGCACTGCAGACGAGCAAAAGGCGATTTTTGACGAGCTGATCACTCCCATGCTCGTGGGCGGCTTCACCACGGTCACGACGGCGTCGATCGTGGTGGCATCGATTCTGGTGCAGACCATTTAGTCGGCGTGACCGCTCGCGTCGGCACCGACTGAGAATTCGGGAGTTGCCGCGCGAGCATCCGTCTGCCAGAATTACTTTCCGAACGGTCGGTAAGTTACGACTCGTTTCCACACGCACACGCAGACACCGTCGTCAGGAGAAAACATGGCTGAGGCCTACCTCGTTGGAGGAGCACGCACCCCCGTAGGTCGGTACGGCGGAGCGCTGGCCACAGTTCGCCCCGATGACCTCGCCGCGCTCGTCGTCGGCGAGGCCGTGCGCCGCGCCGGCATCGATCCGGGCCTGGTCGAAGAGATCATCTTCGGCGCCGCCACCCAGGCTGGCGAAGACAACCGCAACGTCGCCCGCATGGCCGGGCTGTTGGCCGGGCTGCCCGACCACGTGCCGGGGATCACCGTGAACCGGCTGTGTGCCTCGGGCATGTCGGCGATCACCATGGCCGCGCAGGCAATCCGCGCCGGAGACGCCGATCTCATGATCGCCGGCGGCGTCGAGTCGATGACCCGCGCGCCCTGGGTGCAGGCCAAACCCGACCGCGCCTGGGCCAAGCCCGGTGCCCAGTTCGACACCTCCATCGGCTGGCGTTTCGTGAACCCCAAACTCGCCGCCCGCGACAAAGCCACCTTCTCGATGTCCGAGACCGCCGAAGAGGTCGCCCGCCTCGACGGCATCACCCGCGAAGAAGCGGATGCCTTCGCCCTTCGCAGCCACCAGCGCGCCGCCGCCGCGATCGACGCCGGCCATTTCATCGATGAGATCGTCGGCGTGCCTACCAAAAAGGGCGAGGTCCTCGTCGATGAGGGCTTGCGCCGCGAGACCACCCTCGAGGGCCTCGCCGCCCTGCGGCCCATTGTCGCCGGTGGCTCCGTCGTTACAGCCGGCAACGCGAGCTCGCTCAATGACGGCGCCTCCGCGGTTCTCGTGGCGAGCGGCGAGGCCGTGAAAAAGTACGGCCTCACGCCGCGCGCTCGCATCGTGGTCGGTGCCAACGTGGGCCTGGCCCCGGAGATCATGGGCCTCGGGCCGGTCGCCGCCACTCAGCGAGCCCTTGAGCGCAGCGGCCTGAGCCTCGCCGACCTCGGCGCCATCGAACTCAACGAAGCCTTCGCCACCCAGTCGATCGCGTGCATCCGCCGCCTCGGCCTCGACGAAGAAATTGTCAACCGCGACGGCGGCGCGATCGCGCTCGGGCATCCGCTCGGGTCAAGCGGTGCACGCCTGGTCGTCACCCTGCTCGCCCGCATGGAGCGGGAAAACGCCCAGCACGGCCTCGCCACCATGTGTGTCGGCGTCGGCCAGGGCTCGGCCCTCATTTTGGAGCGTGTCTGATGAGCGTGTCTGAACTTGAACTCGGTGACCGCGGCGAAAGTGGCGTGCCTGATCGCGTCGGCGTGCTCGGCGGCGGGCGCATGGGCGCCGGAATCGCCCACGCCTTCCTGCTCGCGGGAGCCCACGTGGCTCTGGTCGAGCGCGACGACACCGAGGCTGCGGCCGCCCGCGAGCGAGTGCTGCGCGCCGTCGACGCCAGTATCACCCGCGGCGCTACCGGGGAGACCCGCCCCGAGCTTGAGGCCCGCCTCGCCGTTGGCGCCGATTTCGGCCTGTTCAGCGACCGCGAACTCGTCGTCGAAGCCGTTCCCGAGGTACGCGCACTCAAGGTGGAAGCCCTGCAGAAGGTCGAGGCCCACCTTCCCGCCGATGCCGCACTCGCCAGTAACACCTCGTCGATCTCGATCGACGACCTCGCCGACGAGCTCAAGCGCCCGGCCCGCTTTCTCGGCCTGCACTTCTTCAACCCGGTACCCGCCTCGAACCTGGTCGAACTCGTCACCGGCAGCGCTACCTCGCCCGAATTGGTAGCGGATGCCCAGAGCTGGGTTTCCGCGCTCGGCAAGACTCCGATCACCGTCAGTGACGCCCCCGGATTCGCCTCGTCGCGCCTCGGCGTGGCCCTCGGGCTCGAAGCCATCCGCATGCTCGAGGAGGGTGTCGCGAGCGCCTCGGATATTGATGCCGCGATGATGCTGGGCTACAAGCATCCGGTGGGGCCGTTGAAACTGACCGACCTGGTCGGGCTCGACGTGCGGCTCGGCATCGCCGAATACCTGCACCAGCAGCTCGGCGCCCGCTTCGAACCGCCCGCGCTGCTGCGCAAGCTCGTCGCCGAAGGCAAGCTCGGCCGCAAGTCCGGCCAGGGCTTCTACCGCTGGGACGAAGCCTGATGCCCGCCCGCACCGATACCGCACCCCGCACGCGCATTGAAGGAGACCCCATGATGACCATCCTGCCCAGCTACGTTCAGGGCGCCTGGTGGACCCCGACTTCCACAGACGCCGCCGTCGACGTCTGTGACGCCTCGACCGGTGAGGTCGTCACCCGCGTCAGCACCCGGGGCCTTGACCTCGCCGCCGCCCTCGAGTACGCCCGCACCGTCGGCCAGAAATCGCTCGGCGAGCTCACCTTTCACCAGCGTGCCGTTCTGCTCAAGCAGATGGCGCTGCTGCTGACCGAGCACAAGCAGGAGCTCTACGCGCTGTCCAGCCGTACCGGCGCCACCAAGGTGGACTCCTGGGTCGACATCGACGGCGGCATCGGCGTGCTGTTCAGCTACTCCTCCAAGGGACGCCGCGAGCTGCCCAACGCCCGCGTCTACGTCGACGGGCCGGTTGAGCCGCTCTCCAAGGACGGCTCTTTCATCGCCCGCCACATCTACTCACGCCTGCCCGGAGTGGCCGTGCAGATCAACGCCTTCAACTTTCCGGTCTGGGGCGCGTTGGAGAAGTTCGCACCGGCCTTCCTCGCCGGGGTGCCGACTCTGGTGAAGCCCGCGACGCCCTCCGGCTACCTCGCCGAGGCCTTCGTACGCATCCTCGCCGACTCCGGCCTGCTGCCCGAGGGCTCGCTGCAGCTCGTGTCCGGCAGCGTGCCCAGTTTGTTCGACGACGTGCGCCTCGGCGACCTTGTTGCCTTTACCGGGTCGGCCTCCACCGCCGAGAAGCTGCGCGCGAGCGACTCCGTGCAGACCGGGGGAGTGCGCTTCACCAACGAGACCGACTCGATCAACGCCTCGATTCTCGGAACAGATGCCGCCGCCGGAACCCCCGAATTCGACGCCTTCGTCAAGCAGGTAGTCACCGAGATGACGGTCAAGGCCGGCCAGAAGTGCACCGCTATCCGCCGCGTCATCGTGCCGCGTGCGGCCATGGATGACGTCATCGCGGCCGTGCAGGCGCGCATCACCGAGCGCATCGTCCTCGGCGACCCGCGCGCCCAGGGAGTCACCATGGGCCCGCTCGCCTCCGCCGCGCAGCGCCTCGAGGTGCTCAAGCAGGTTGCCCGCCTGCAGGAGGCCGGCGGCAAGCTGGTCGTCGGCCAAACGGATGCTCCGCTCGTTCTCCACGCAGACGGCACGACCGCGCTCGCTCCCGACGGTGCCTTCGTCGAGCCGCTGCTGCTGCGCTTCGACGACGCCTCCGCTGCCGCCGTGCACGAGGTCGAGGCCTTCGGCCCGGTCTCGAGTGTGCTCGGCTACGACACCCTCGATGAGGCCATCGCCCTCGTGCGCCGGGGTGGCGGGTCGCTCGTGACCAGTATCGCCACCCACGACCCGTCAGTGGCCGTCGCCTTGATGACCGGCATCTCGGCCTTCAACGGCCGCGTGCTGGTGCTCGACCGCGATGACGCCCGCACCTCCACCGGGCACGGTTCGCCGGTGCCGCAGCTCGTGCACGGCGGACCCGGGCGGGCCGGCGGCGGTGAAGAGCTCGGCGGTATCCGTGCAGTGCTGCACCACATGCAGCGCACCGCCATTCAGGGCTCGCCCGAGATGCTCACGGCCATCACCGGAATCTGGCACCAGGGCGCGTCTGCGCGAGCCGGCGACACGCATCCGTTCCGAAAGAGCCTGGCCGAACTCGTGATCGGCGACCAGATCGTGTCCGATTACCGCACGGTCACCCTCGACGACATCGAAACCTTCGCCCAGTTCACCGGGGATACCTTCTACGCCCACATGGACGAGGAAGCCGCCGCCGCGAACCCGTTCTTCCCGGGCCGGGTGGCGCACGGCTACCTGCTGGTCTCCTGGGCCGCCGGTCTGTTCGTCGATCCGGCGCCTGGGCCGGTGCTGGCCAACTCGGGTCTCGAGAACCTGAAGTTCGTCACGCCGGTGTCGCCCGGCGACAGCATCCGCGTCGCGCTCACCGCGAAGCAGATCACCCCGCGCGAGACCGACGACTACGGCGATGTGCGCTGGGATGCCGTGCTGACCAACCAGAACGACGAGCTCGTGGCCTCCTACGACGTGCTGACCCTGGTCGCGAAGCACTAGGTAGGGATTCGAAAGCGGGCCCGCGCAAAGATCGTGGGCCCGCTTTCGTCATCCAGCTTGCACCTGGGCGCAGCGCGGATTACACCAGTACGGTGTCGGTGCGCGCTGTCGTGCGCGCCTCGATCGTGGTCTTCGGCCGCGAGGTTGGGGTCGTCGCGGGCAAGGAACCGGCCTCAGTGACGATGACGAGTCCCTGGGCGCTGTTGGCTGAGCGGCTGAGGTCTTCGATCCACTGTCGGTTGAGCTTGGCCGCGTGTCCGCCGGCGTACTTGAAGTACAGCGGGATCGCCGGATTCAGCCAGATCGAGCTGTGACCGGAACCGACCGCGGCGGAGTCCTGCCAGGACAGGAGAAAACTCTCGCTCCGGCGCAGCTTCTGCGCAATCACGGGCTGAAGGTGCGCCAGGGTGCGATCATCGATCTCCACGACGACGCGGTCATACGTAAGTGAACCCATGATTGCTTTCCTGTCCGTTTCAGCGATGCAACTCATCTCAGTATTACGTTCGCGCGCCCGCACTAGTAGGGTCCAACGTCCTCACTTGCCCCGTCCGCACCACGTTCGGGGCCCGGGCCCCATCCCTGGGCCCAGTTTCTATACTGGGCCCGCGGTCACAAGGTGGGCCCGGCATCCGCTCAGCCAGCGTCGTCGTCGGTCGTGCCGGCGCGAACGCGCGAGATCGTCTCCCCGGCCGCGACGATCACCAAGATAACCGAGGTCACGACGCCCAACCCGAGCGGGGTCAAGAGAGCACCCGCAGCACCGGCCAGGGCGAGCAACCCGATCCCCACGAGGTGCGACACGAGCAGGGTGCGCGTGACGATCCAGCGAAACAGCAACAGTCCCACCAGGTAGAACAGCGGCCCGCCAACGATGGTCACGGCCACCGGCAGCGTCATGGCATCCTCTGGGTGTTCCAGCACCGACTTGTCGGCGACCGAGGTCAGCACGATGCCCGCGATGATGATGGCATGCACGTAGGTGTATGCCAGCCGAGCAATGCGGCCCGGCTCGCTCGATGCCGCAATCGCCTTGCTGCCGGCTCGCTCGCCGTGATCGAAATACAGCCACCACATCGCCAGCCCGTTGACGAAGGCGAGAAACAACCCGGTTATCCCCAGAGCGGATGCCTCCTGGTCAACGAAAGCAAACCCGGTCACCAGAAAAGACTCACCGACGGCGATGATCACGAACAGGGCGCTGCGCTCGGCGATGTGCGGCCCGGAGACATCCCAATCGTCGACGCCCGGCGCTTTCAGCCCGGGGATGCGAAATCCGAGGCTCGCCGAACCATACTCAATGGCCAGGGCGATCAGCCAGGCCGGAAGCCGCACGGACAGCGGCATGAGACCACCGATGATCCAGAACACGCTGGCCACGGACAGCCAGAGCAGAATGCGCAGAAAGGTCGCGTGCAGGGCCGGATCGTGGCGGGCCAGGGCGAGCACCATGAACACCGTGCGGCCGAGTTGCAGAACGACATAAGCGATGGCGAAGACCAACCCCTGATCGCCGAAGGACTCGTAGATCGACGTGCTGATCACCAGACCCACGAGGGACAGCCCGATCACCACGCCGCGTACCGGCAGCTTGGCCGGATCGAGCCAGTTGGTCACCCACGTCGTGTATACCCAGAGCCACCACAGCGCGAGCACCAGGATGATCGATTCCAGCGCACCGACCCAGGACTGGTTGGCGTACAGGTAGCGCGACAGCTGGGTGAGGGCAAAGACGAAGATCAGGTCGAAGAACAGCTCGATGTAGGTGACCCGGTCACTTCGGGCGGAATCGGCCGGCCGCAGCAGGCTCCGGCGAAACCCCAGGCGCAGAATCCACGCGCGATGCTCAAACGGATGCTGCTGCTTCGTCTTCCCGGATCGGCTCACCTCCCCAGTCTCCCCCGTGCGGGTCAAACCCGCACGACACCTCCCTCATCCACCAGTGCAATTCCGGACGGGGCCCGGGCCCCGTCCCCGGGCCCAGTTTATAAACTGGGCCCGGGGCTAGAAGGTGGGCCCGGTCGTCGTTCTGGGTGCGGCCCAGCGGATGCTGCCTCGCCCGCTTTCCTCGCGCGGTTTACGCATGCTTTGAGGACGGGGCCCAGGCCCCGTCCGTGGGCCCAGTTTATGAACTGGGTCCGGGTTAGAAAGTGGGCCCGGGGGGCGCGGAGCGCAGTCGGGTCCATAGATCGTTGATCCAGCTTGTCGAGATCGTCATCGGCCAACGCTGGTCGGTCTGCGTGGCGGGTGCAGACCGGCCCGGGCGCGGGCGACACGCCCGGGTGGGGTGCGTTTTGACGGGTGGGTGTGGTGGCCGTAGTGTATCTATACGTACCCCAAAGGTGCGAAAAGCCGCAGTGCTTTTCGGCCTCATGTGGGACCAGATCGTAGCCAAATCAGCTGAGAGTGCTTGTTTCAAGTGCGTTGAAGTTGGGCTAGGATAGTAAGCCTCCCATCGAGTGTGTGTTGCTGGTTGAGTCGGGTTTTCTGAGCGTTTTGGTGTGCTTTGCATGCCGAAAACTGCCCGGTTTGGCCGATTTGACAGCGACTGGCTGGGTGGGTAAGTTAGACAAGTTGCCCCGGAGCGACAGCCCAGAACAGGGCCTGAAGTCGGGTGTGTCCGATCCTTGAGAACTCAACAGCGTG